>JBAYSY010000006.1:0-83772 GCA_041675885.1 Gemmobacter sp.
CGGATCAACCCGGATCAGGAGCTGATCGGCCTCGGCGCCGCCAATATCGCCGCCGGTCTGTCCTCGGCCTATCCGGTCACCGGCGGTTTCGCCCGTTCGGTGGTGAATTTCGACGCGGGCGCGCGCAGCCCGGCGGCGGGGGTGTTCACCGCCGGAGGCATCGCGCTGGCCGCCATGTTCCTGACCCCGTGGCTTGCCGCCCTGCCGCAGGCCACGCTGGCGGCGACAATCATCGTCGCGGTGCTGTCGCTGGTCGATTTCGGTGCGATCCGCCGGGTCTTTGCCTATTCGCGCTCGGATTTCGCCGCGATGGCCGCGACCATTCTGGTCACGCTCGGTATCGGGGTCGAGGCCGGGATCACCGCCGGGGTGGTCCTGTCGCTGTTGCTGCATCTCTACCGCACCAGCCGGCCGCATACCGCCGTGGTCGGCCGCGTTCCGGGGACCGAGCATTACCGCAACATCGAACGTCACCCGGTGCTGACCCGGCCCGAAATCCTGTCGCTGCGGGTGGATGAAAGCCTCTATTTCGCCAATTCGCGCTTTCTTGAGGACCGGATCGCCGCGCTGGTCGCCGGGCGGCCCGAGGTCCGGCATGTCGTGCTGATGTGCCCGGCGGTCAACGCCATCGACGCCAGCGCGCTGGAAAGCCTTGAAGAGATCAACCGCCGTCTGGCCGAGGCCGGAATCGGCTTTCACCTGTCCGAGGTCAAGGGGCCGGTGATGGACCGGCTGCGGCGCGGCGATTTCCTGTCGCATCTGAACGGCCGGGTGTTCCTGAGCCAGCACGAGGCGGTCTGCGCGCTGAGCCTTGAATCCGGCCCGCCCGCGCCTCAGCCCGGCAGTTCCAGCGCCGGGATCCGCGACGGCCTGTCCTTCCCGGCGTCATAGCCCCGCATCGGTCCTGCCATGCACAGCGCGTTCAGGATCGCCTCTTCCGTGGCCTCGATGGCGGCCTCGAACAGCGGCGAGACCAGATCATGCCCCATGACCGGCAGCGCGGCGATCCCGGCCCGCTGTTCCGGCCCGCGCCGCACCCCGGCATGGGTCGAGAACGCCAGCGCATAGTCGCCCGACCCGTGGCTGAGCGCCGCGCCGCTGCGGGAAAGCCCGCCGAAGGCGCGTTCGGCGAGCCGGTGAAGGTTGCGCGGGCACAGCGGCGCGTCGGTCGCCAGCACGATGACGATGGAGCCGTCCTTGTCCTCGGCCACCGGCCCGGGCCAGGCCCGGCCGTCGATCCGCAGCCGCCCGCCGAAATTCGCCTGCACCAGCACGCCGAGCGTGACCGTCTCCCCCTTGACCGGCACCAGCCGCGACGCGCTGCCGATCCCCGCCTTCAGCCCGAAGGCCACGGTACCGGTGCCCGCGCCCACCGCGCCTTCGGCCACCGGCCCCGGCGCGGCGGCGTCGAGCGCGGCGCGGATCTCCGTCACCGTCGGTCGCCCGGCGCGGATATCGTTCAGCCGCGAGTCGTTGGTCTCGCCCACCACCGCATTGACCGACATCACCCGTTCGTTGCCGGGCTGGGCAAGGGTATGGGCGATGAGCGCCTCGATCGCCCGGCCGGTCGCAAGGGTGTTGGTCAGCACCACCGGGGTCTCCATCTCGCCCAGTTCGGCGATCTGGGTCGCGCCCGCGAATTTGCCGTAGCCGTTCAGCACCGCAAGCGCGGCCGGAACCCGGTCGCGGAAGACGTTGCCCGGATGCGGCAGGATCGCCGTCGCCCCGGTGCGGATGCGCTCGCCCTCGATTAGCGTCACATGGCCGACCCGCACGCCCTCGACATCGGTGATGGCGTTCATCGGCCCGGGGGCGAACACCCCCGGCGCGATCCCGTGTTCGCGCAGCCTGCGGCGCATCGCTTGCCCCCGTCGTTGCATGGCCCGCCGATCTGTCCATGCCGGGGCGGGATGCGCAAGGGGGTCAATCGCACGGTCTTGCGATACAGGCAAACAGAGGGCAGCGGTCGGCCGCTGCCCGGGCCGCTGGCGCGGCTGTTCCGGGCAAGGGGGGAAACGTTCCGGGTCGATGCGCCCCCTCAGGCCCGGTAATCCAGCCCGATATCCAGCACCGGCGCGCTGTGGGTGATCCAGCCGACCGAGATGTAATCGACCCCTGCGCCAGCGATGGCGGGGGCGGTCTCGATGGTCACCCGGCCCGACGCCTCGGTCACCGCGCGGCCATCGACCAGCGCCACCGCCCGGGCCAGCACCTCGGGCGGCATGTTGTCCAGCAGCACCGTGTCGATCCCCAGCGCCAGCGCCTCCTCAAGCTGCGCCAGCGTATCGACCTCCAGCTCGATCCGCACCATATGCCCGGCACGTTCGCGCGCCCGCGTCACCGCCGGGCCGATCCCGCCCGCCAGCGCGATATGGTTGTCCTTGATCAGCATCGCGTCGTCGAGCCCGTAGCGGTGATTGGCCCCGCCGCCCGCGCGCACGGCGTATTTCTCGACCAGCCGCAGGCCGGGCGTGGTCTTGCGGGTGCAGGTGACGCGGGCCTTGTGGCCCTGGATCGCCGCGACGATGTTGGCGGTGGCGGTGGCGATGCCGCTGAGGTGGCACAGGAAATTCAGCGCCGTGCGCTCGGCGGCAAGCAGGTTGCGGGCCGGGCCGCTCACGGTGGCGATGGTCTCTCCGGGGGCAACGGCGCTGCCGTCGGGCCGCTCGATCCTCAGCACCGCCGCCGGGTCCATCAGCCGGAACGCCAGCGCGGCAAGGTCCAGCCCGGCGATCACCCCGGGCTGGCGGGCGACCAGCGCAAGCCCGGCGGTGAGACCCGCCGGGATCACCGCCTCGGCGGTGATGTCGCCCGCCCGGCCGAGGTCTTCGGCAAGCGCGGCACGCACCATGGGCTCGATCAACACGGCGGGCAGGGGGGAAAGGGTCATGGGTCATGCGCTCCGGCGGAGGGGAAGGGAAGGATCGGCGGGGCGGGGGATTTGCCCGGCGCCGCTTGCGGTGAGTCCGCGCGCCCGGGCGACGGCCTCGGGCAGGGTCAGGCGGCTGCGGCGGGCCACGGCGGCACGGGCGGGGAAGTCGGCGCGGTAATGGCCGCCCCGGCTTTCCTCGCGGTCATGCGCGGCGACGGCGGCGATCAGCGCGACGGCGGCGGGGTCGGCCTGCGGCCCGTCGCCCATGGCCATGGGCAGAAGCCGCGCGATGGCCTCGCGCAGCGCGGGGCCATCGCGCGTCACGCCGAGCGCACGGCTGACCAGCGGCCGGACCGTGGCCGGGTCGGGCATGGCGGGCAGGGCGGGGACGGCAGGGCAGGGGGCCGGGGCGGCGTATCCGCCCAAGCTCTCCGCCACGATCCGACCGAACACCGCCGCTTCGGTCAGCGAGTTGCTGGCCAGCCGGTTCGCGCCATGAAGCCCGGTCGAAGCCGCCTCGCCGCAGGCCCAGAGGCCGGGGAGACTTGCGCGCCCCTCGGCATCCACCGCGATTCCGCCCATGTGGTAATGCGCCGCCGGGCACACCGGGATCGGGTCGCGCGCCGGGTCGAGCCCGGCGTCGCGGCAGATCGCGGCGATCCCCGGAAAGCGCGCGGCGAAACCCGCGCCGGGGCGGGTACGCGCGTCGAGGAACACCCGGTGCCCCGCCGCCAGTTGCCGCGCCACCGCGCGGGCCACCACGTCGCGCGGCGCAAGCTCGTCGATGAAACGCGCGCCGGTCTCGTCGATCAGCGTGGCGCCTTCGCCCCGCACCGCCTCGCTGATCAGGGGCAGCGGCGCCGCGCCGGGCAGGTCGAGCGCGGTCGGGTGGAACTGCACGAACTCCATGTCCGAGAGCGCCGCCCCGGCCCGTGCGGCCAGCGCCAGCCCCTGCCCGAAGGCCCCCGGCGGGTTGGTGGTGGCGCCGTAAAGCCCGCCGATCCCGCCGGTGGCGATCACCACCCGGCTTGCCGGGAACAGCACCGGCCCCGAAGCGGCGCGGGCCAGCACCCCGGCCACCGCCCCGTCATGGGTGGCCAGCCGCAGCGCCGTGACGCCCTCATGCACGGTGATCGACGGGGCGGCGCGCACGGCGGCGACCAGCGCCCGGACGATCCCGGCCCCGGTCGCGTCTCCGCCCATATGCAGGATGCGACGGCGGCAATGGGCGGCCTCCAGCCCCAGCAGCGGCCGACCGTCAGGCCCGCAGTCGAACCGCACTCCCCGGGACATGAGCGCCGCCACCGCCTCCGGCGCTTCGCGCACCACCAGCGCGGCGATCTCCGGGTCGCAAAGCCCGTCGCCCGCCGCCAGCGTGTCGGCAAGGTGCAGATCGGTGCTGTCGTCCGCGCCCACCGCCGCCGCCATGCCGCCCTGCGCCAGCGCGCTGGCCGCCTCCGCGCCCAGCGGCGCGGCGGTCAGCAGCACCACCGGCGCGGGCGCGAGGTGCAGCGCGCAGGCCAGCCCGGCCAGCCCGCCGCCCACCACCACCACCGCGCCGCCGGTGTCGCGGAGCGCGGCGGGCGGGCTCATACCGCCAGCATCCGCTCGACCGCCAGCCGGGCGCGCCCGGCGATCTCCGGGGCCACGGTGACCTCGTGCCGGTTCTGCTCCAGCGCGGTGCGGATATTCGCAAGCGTGATGCGCTTCATATGCGGGCAGAGGTTGCAGGGGCGCACGAACTCGACGCCGGGATGCGCCACCGCCACGTTGTCGCTCATCGAACATTCGGTGATCAGCGCCACCTTCCGCGGCTGTTCGCGGGTGACGAAGGCCGACATGTCGGCGGTCGAACCGGCGTAATCGGCGACCGCCACCACCTCGGGCGGGCATTCGGGATGCGCCAGCACCACCACGCCGGGGTTGGCGTCGCGCAGTTCGGCGATATCGGCGGGGGTGAACAGCTCATGCACCTCGCAATGCCCCTGCCAGGCGATGATCTCGATATCGGTCTGCTTGGCGATGTTCTGCGCCAGATATTCGTCGGGCAGCATGATGACGCGGGGAGCGCCCAGCGATTCCACCACCTTGCGGGCATTACCCGACGTGCAGCAGATATCCGATTCGGCCTTTACCGCGGCCGAGGTGTTGACATAGGTCACCACCGGCACACCCGGATAGCGCGCGCGCAGCGCCCGCACGTCTTCGGCGGTGATCGACTCGGCCAGCGAACAGCCCGCGTCGCGGTCGGGGATCAGCACCGTCTTGGACGGGTTCAGCAGTTTCGCGGTCTCGGCCATGAAATGCACGCCCGCGAGCACGATCACGTCGGCCTCGGCCTCCTCCGCCTTGCGGGCGAGCGCGAGGCTGTCGCCGACGATATCGGCGACGCAGTGGAAGATTTCCGGCGTCTGGTAGTTATGGGCGAGGATGACGGCGTTTCGCTCCTGCTTGAGGCGCAGGATCGCCTCGATATCGTCGGTGAAGGCGGGCCATTCGATCGGCGGGATGACGCGGCGCACCCGCTCATAGAGCGCGTCGGTGGCGAACGGTCTGTCGAGCATCGGGGCCTCCTCTTATGCTCAATCGGAGTATAATCCGGGCATATGCTTACAATGAGTATATGCCGGGCGTCAAGAATTTTCCGCATCGGGGGGGCAGGGCGGCGGAGAATGGCTTGGGGTCATTGGCGCAACGGAGGGCAGCGGGCGGGCACGGCCCTCCGTTGCGTAAATATCGTCAGGGGCTTACGACCGCACCACCGGCAGTTTGGTGCCGACGGCGATGCGTTCCACCTGCACGGCGGCGCGGAAGCGGAACAGTTTGGCGGGGCGGCCGCCGGTTTCGGATGAGGTCTCGCCGGTGTCCTCGACCAGATCCTGCTGTTCGATCAGGCGGCGGAAATTCTGCTTGTGCACCAGCCGCCCGGCCAGCGCCTCGACCGCGCGCTGAAGTTGCAGCAGCGTGAACACCGGCGGCATCAGTTCGAACACCACGGGACGGTATTTGATCTTGGTGCGCAGCCGGGCGATGCCGGTGGCGAGGATGCGGCGGTGGTCGGCCACCATCGCCCGGCCGGGCAGGGGGGGCGCACCGTCGCTGATCCCGGCGCGGCGCGCCTCCTCGACCAGACCGGCCTCGTAAAGCAGTTCATAGCGTTGCAGCACCAGTTCCTCGTTCCAGTCGCGACCGTCGAGACCGAAGGCCACGGCGCTGCGCTCATGACGCCCCCTGGCCTCGGGGCCGGTGTCGGCCCAGGCGGCCAGCCGGGGCAGGATCTCCCGGGCGATCACCGGCGGCGGGCCTGCGCGGTGGTCCTCCCACGGGAAACAGCCATACCAGCCGCACCAGCCCCGCGCCTGCGGGGGCGCGGTCGTGCCCTGCGGATCGTCGCGGGCAAGCCCGAGATAGCTGATCGAGATCGTCCGCCGCGCCCCGGCGCCGGTCGGGTTTCCGGCCCCGCCATTGGCCGGATCACCCGCCAGCCGGTCGCGGTCGGCAAAGGTGTAAAGCTGTTCGATATAACCCAGCGGGTGGCCGGTCTGCTGCTCCACCCAGTCGCGCAGCCCGGCCTGAAGCGAGCGGTGGCCAAGCGCGAACGGCCCCGAGGGCAGCGCCTCGCCGCCGCGCAGCGTCAGCACGCAGGGGTCGCCGCCGGTGACGCTGGCCACCACGGCGATCAGTTCCACCGCAAGCGCGTGGTCGGGCTGGCTGTCGGGCGGGTGCTTCATGCCGCCCGTTTAGGGGGCTTTCCCCCGCGGGGCAATGGTGCCGTGCCCGGGCAGCAGTGCGGCGACCACTTCGGCCACGGTCATCACGTCTTCCTCGGTGCAGTCGAACTGGCCGACCTGCACCCTGATCGCCAGCCGGTCGCGGTGCCGGGTCGGGGTCAGGTAGATGCGGCCGTCGTCGTTGATCCGTTCCAGCAGTTCGGCGGTGGCCTCGTCGCCGGCCGTCAGCGCGAAGGTGAACAGCGACAGCGACGGCGGCGTGACGATCTCCACCCCCGGCAGGGTGGCGATACGGTCGTGCAGCCGCCCGGCCCAGGCGACGTGATCGCGGATCCGCGCCCGCAGCCCCTCAAGCCCGTAGGCGCGCAGCACGAACCACAGTTTCAGCGCCCGGAACCGGCGGCCCAGCGGCAGGGTCCATTCGTTGAAATCGGTAACCGCCCCGGCGCCCGCGGTTTCCAGATAGGCCGGGCGCAGCCCCAGCGTGCGGACCTGCGGCGCCGGATCGGCCAGAAACTGCACCGCGCAGTCGAACTGCACCCCCAGCCACTTGTGCGGGTTGACCACGATACTGTCGGCCCCCCCGACCCCGGCCCAGAGCGGGCGGAACTCGGGGCAGATCATCGCCGACCCGGCCCAGGCGGCATCCACATGGACCGGCAGCCCCTCGGCCCTGGCCACCGCGATCGCGCCGGCGATCGGATCGAAGGCCCCGACCGAGGTTCCCCCGGCGCAGAGCACCACGCCCATGGGCAGGAACCCCGCCGCCCGGTCGGCGGCGATGGCCGCCGCCAGTGCCTCGGGCCTCAGCGCATTGTCCGGCCCGGTGGGGATGCGCATGAGGTTTTCCGTGCCGATCCCCGCCACCTTCACCGCCTTCTCGACCGAGGAATGGGCCTCGGGGCTGGCATAGAGCCGCAGCCGGGGCAGGGCGGAAAGCCCGGCGCTGTTGCCCGCCCAGTCCAGCGCGCGCTCGCGCATGGTCAGCACGGCGGCCAGCGTGGCGGTGGTGGCGCTGTCGTGGATGGTGGCCCTGAGATGGCCGGGCAGGCCGAGCACGTCGCGCAGCCAGCCGGTGGTGACCTGCTCCATCTCGGTGGCGGCGGGGGCGGTCTGCCACAGCATCGCCTGCGCGGCCATGGCATTGGCGACCTGTTCGGCCAGCATCGAGGCCGGGGCGGCATTGGCCGGGAAATAGGCGAAGAACCGCGGGTGCTGCCAGTGGGTCATGTGGTCGGGGACCAGCCGCAGGAAGTCCTGCCAGATCGTCTCCATCGGCTCGGGGGCCTCGGGTGCCGCGGCGGGCAGGGCGGCGGCCACCGCGCCCGGGGTCAGCGGCGCCCGCACCGGCCGGTCGCGCAGCCCGGCGTGATAGCCATGCGCCCAGTCGGCGGCACGCTTCGACCAGTGGCGGAGTTCGTCGTGATCCATGGGGCCCTCCTGTCGGTGGCATCATGCACCGGGAAGCGGCAGGGGCAAGGGGGTGCGGGTCTGGACGGCCCCGCACCGTCGCCAGGCCGAAGCCATGCCTCGGGCATGATGCGGGGGCATGATGCGGGCGGGCGCCCGGCGGCGCGTGCTGCGCCTTGAGTCCGGGCGAGGGGGCATTCTGCCCCTCTTGCACCCGAGGGCGCAATTCACCCCCGGAGGATATTTCGGGGCAGAAGAAGATCGGCTTGATTCTTCCTCCGGCACTCTTCCGGCCTGCCCGATCTGGTGTTGCCCGATCCGTCGCCACCCGGCCCGTTGCCGTTCAGTCGGTGGCGCCGCTGCGTTCACGCTCGCGGTTCTCGCGGCGGGGGCCGTGCCGGGTCGCCTCTTCCATCCGGTCGGCGAAGGCCGCGCGTTCGGGGGCGCTCATCGCCAGGATATGTTCGCGGATCATCCGCTGGCCCATGTCCAGCCGGTCGCGGTTGCGGGTGTCGATCCGGTCGAACACCTCGTTCGCGGCGGCCAGGTCCAGCGGTTCGGCCCGCAGAAGCGCCAGCAGGGCCTCGCGGTCGGCACGGTCGGCGCGCCAGAGCTCGCGCATCCGCGGGCGTTCCACCTCGAAGCTCTGGCGCAGCGCGGCGTGGTCGGCCCTGGTCAGGGCCCGCGACCAGGGGCCGAAGCCGATGTCGCGCACCATGGCGGGCCGGTCCGGCCCCGGTCCGTGCCCGGTTGAGCCGCGCAGCCAGGCGCCCCCCGCGATGCCCAGCACCGCGAGGTTGAGCCCGAGCGAGACCAGAAGCGCGATGCCGAGCCAGCGGCGGCGGCCGGTTCTGCCGGTCGTCATGGGTTCAGCCCTCCATCTCGTCGGCGCCGGGGATCAGCAGGTCGAAATCGGGGATCAGTTCGACCATCTCGAAAGTCTCCCGCTCGATGAAGCCCAGACCCTCGGCGGGGCCGGGCTGGGCGAAGCCGATCCAGACCCCGGAGAGCGCCGCCGCCGCAAGCCCGGCCCCGGCGCCGATACCGCCCGCGCCGCCGATCGCCGCCCAGAGCCGCGCCCGGAGCGTGCGGAGCGGGGCCGGGGCAGGCGCGCAGACGGGTGCGGGCTGATGCGCGGCGGCATCGGCCAGCACCCGCGCCATCAGCGTATCGGGGACCGCGGGCCCGGCCGTGCGGGCGGCGGCGAAGTGCCGTTCCAGCCTGTCGTTGTCCTTGTCCATGTCATTCCCCATCGTCATAGCCCAACTCGTCCCGCCGTCCCGCCAGCAGTTGCGCCAGCCGCCGCTTGCCGCGCGCGGTCAGACTTTCGACCGCCTCGACTCCGATGTCCATCACCGCGGCGATCTCGGGGTTTGCCAGCCCCTCGATATGCCGCAGCACCACCGCCTGCCGCTGGCGTTCCGGAAGCGCGGCCAGCGCCGTCTCCAGTGCCGCCGCCCGGTCGGCGGCGATCATCCCCGCCAGCGCCCCCGGCGCGCCGTCCTCGGGTTCGGGCACCTGATCCAGCGCCACCCCCCGGCGTTTGCGCAGCCGGTCGGTGCAGAGGTTGGCCACCACCCGGTAGAGCCAGGTCGAGACCTGCGCCTCGCCCCGCCGCCATTCGGGGGCGATCCGCCAGAGTCGCAGCATCGCCTCCTGCGCCACGTCCTCGGCCTCGGCGGCGTCGTTCAGCATCCGGGCCGAGAACCCCAGCACCCGCGGCAGCAGCCGTTCGGCCAGCGCCCTTGCCGCGCGCGGATCGCCATTCGCGTAAAGGACCAGCAGGGCCTCGTCCGGGGTGTCGCTCTGGGCATCGAAGGGCATGGTCATCCTGCCGCTGGCCTATACACCTTTTGCCGCTTGCGGCAACCGCCGCGCCCGAAGGGCAGGCCCCCGGGCGCGGCAACCTGTCGTCCTGCCTCAGTTCCAGCCGCGACCGGGCCGGTCTTCGCCGCCGCGCCGCTGCTGGAAGTGGTGGCGGTGCCCGCGCTGTCCGTCACCGCGCGCCTTGCTGCGCGGCCCCTGTGCCCGCCGTTCCTGCATCGCGTTGCGGGCGGCCTGGTATTCCTCGGCGGTGATGGTGCCGTCGCCGTCGGCATCGAGCCGGTCGAACATCCGGGTCGGCAGCGGCCGCACCATCAGTTCCGCGGCACTCAGCCGCCCGTCGCCGTCGGCGTCCATCCGTTCGAACATCGCTTCGGCCCGCGCCTCGATCCGCGCCCGCGCGGCTTCGAGCTGGAAGGCCACGAGTTCCTCCCGCGTCACGAAACCGTCGCCATCGGCGTCGAGCCGGGCGATGCTTTCGGCCCGGCGGGTGTCCAGATCCTCGCGGGTGATGGCGCCGCTGCTGCCGGGGTCGAAGGCGTCGATGCCGGACATCATGCCGGGGCGCGGCTGGGCGGCCGCGGGCGCGGCAAGAACGGCGGCCAGTGCGGCCAGTGCGAGGGCCCGTTTCGGGGTGAGGGACATGATCTGCTCTCCTGCTTCGTTGTGGGGGCTGCCGGGTGGGTTTGTCGTGGGTTCTTCCCCTGCATCCTGACCCTGATACGCGCGGGCCCGCCGCTTCCGTCGCGGGGGCGGGAAAATTCCTGCCCCGGGGTGGGCGGGGCGCCGGGAGCACTCTCCCCATGCCCCGAATCAAGGTGCGCGGGCGGCCGCCGGGCCGCCGCGGCATGGCGGCCCTTCCCCCGTGCCGCAGGGGGTTTCCCCCGGCGCCGGAGGCTCTATGATGGCGGCAGGACACGACGCGCATCCGTATTCCCGGAACGACAGGACAGCCCATGACCGACAGCAGCCTGCCCGGCCCCGTGATGGCCGGCCCCGAAACCCCCGCCGCCGCCGGTCACGAACCGCTCGACGACCGGCCGATGGCGCCCGCGATGCTGAACGGCTGGCGGCGGCGCTGCCCGGCCTGCGGCTCGGGGCCGATGCTGCGCGGCTATCTCAAGGTGCGCGACGCCTGCCCGACCTGCAACGAGGCGCTGCATCACCACCGTGCCGACGACGGCCCGGCCTATCTGACGATCCTCGTGGTGGGCAAGCTGCTTGCGCCGCTGATCTACTGGGTGTTCGTGACCTTCCGGCCCGATCCGCTGGTGCTTGCGGTTCTGTTTTCGGTGGGCACGGTGGCGCTCTCGCTCTATCTTCTTCCGCGACTCAAGGGGATCGTGGTCGCGATCCAGTGGTCGCGGCGGATGCACGGTTTCGGGCCGGACAGCCGCTGAGCCGACCCGGACCGCGGCCCGGAAGGAGAGAGAGATGGAGGACAAGACCCGGCTGCGCGACGCGGCCACCATCATCCTGAGCCGGGCGGGAAATGACGGCCCCGAGGTGCTGATGGGCCAGCGCGGCAAGGGCGCGGCCTTCATGCCGGGCAAGTTCGTGTTCCCGGGCGGCGCGCTGGACCCGGGCGACCTCGATGTGCCGATGGCCCGGCCGCTGGCGGCGGACTGCGCCCGGCGGCTGATCGTGCCGGGTGCGCCCGATCCGGTGGCGCTGGCCGCCGCCGCGATCCGCGAGTTGTGGGAGGAGACCGGCCTTGCGCTGGCCGAGCCCGGGCCATGGCCCGCCGCGCCCGCGCCCGACTGGGCGGCGCTGGCCGGGCTCGGCCTGCTGCCCTCGGCCGCGCCCCTGCGCTATGTGTTCCGGGCGATCACGCCGCCGGGCCGCCCGCGCCGCTTCGACGCGCGGTTCTTCCTTGCCGACGCGGGGGCGGTGGCGGGCAACCCCGAGGATTTCAGCCGCGCCCAGGACGAGCTGTCGCATCTGCAATGGGTGCCCCTGCTGCGCGCCCGCAGCTTCGACCTGCCGTTCATCACCGAGGTGGTGCTGGCCGAGATCGCGCCGCTGATCGGCCGGGCCGGGCCGCCCGAAAGCGTACCCTTCTTCGACAACTCGGGGCCGGTGCCCACCTTCCGCCGGTTGCAGTGAGCGCCGGGCGCCCGGCGGGAACAGCCGCGCCAGCGGGTGGAAAGTTCCGCCCATCACCCCGGTGCATCCTCCGTCACCACAGAGGGCAGCGGCCGTCCGTCCGGGCGGTCGGCCGCTGCCCGGGCCGCTGACGCGGCTGTTCCGGGCCGGGGCGCGGGGTGCGGGGCGCGCGGGTCATGCCCCGGACGCCCCGCCCTCAGAGGTTGAAGCAGTTCGGCGTGTTCAGGCAGACCGCCGTGTCGAACCGGGGCCGGGTCAGCACGAAATGGCTGATCGTCATCGGCTCCAGCCCCATGGCGAAGGCGGGCCGGTAGTCGCGCCAGCTTTCGAGGATGACGACCGAATCGCCGTCGCTCATCACCGGCAGCCGGTCTTCGATGTCCTTGAGCTTCGCATTGGTCAACGGCTCGCCATACTTGTTGCTGTGGCGCGACCACAGCACCCGGTAGCTGTTGCCCTGGGCGCGATACTGCACGCTCGTCACCCGGATCGAGGTGTCCTCCGGCGTGTTCGACAGATAGCGGTGGATCATGCCCATGCCGGTGATGTCGGCCACCGTCACGGTGGACTCGCGCGAGATCATGTCGGCGATGGTGTGGCTGGCCTTGGCGTTGGTGTTGACGGCGCGGAACGCCTCCCAGAACACGAACATCGCCAGATAGGCCCAGATCAGGATCGGCAGCACCAGGATCGTCTCGGTCGAGACGACGCCGCGCCCGTCGCGCAGGAAGTCCTTGATGGCGACTTTCAACCGGGCGGTGGCAAGTGATTTCATGGCCGTTACCTCGGTTCGTTCACAAAGGCCGACATGGAAACAAGCTGATAGCCGCCCGTGGCCGGGTCGAGCTTGAGCCGCAGCCCCCAGGGCGTGGTCGGAAAATACGGGTCGAACACGCCGCAGACCCGGATCAGCATCAGCTCGTTCTCGCCGCCGACCTCGAAGGGCGGATGCAGCAGCGGATCGACCTCCTCGGGGCGGTCCGAGCACGAGGGCGGCTCGTCGAACACGTTCCAGGTGTCGCGATCGACCGGGCGCAGTTCCAGCAGCAGGTCGCGGCGGCAGTTGGGCATGACGGCGATATTGTCGCAGACCTCGTTCTTCAGCAGTTCATGCGTCGGATCCTCGTAAAGACCCAGCCGCAGGTTGCGCACCGCAAGGTCGAGCGAGCGTTCCATCATCACGAAGCGCGTCATCAGCACGCCGGATTCGATCGAGGCGAGCAGGATCATCATGAACAGGGGAAAGACGATCAGGAAGTCGATCGTCACCGCCCCGCCCTCGTCCCGCACGCCTCGCCGCCAGAGGCGGCGAAGCAGGTTGCGGGATGTCATTGGGTAAGCCTCAGGCTGCTGATCTGGCTGCGGATCTGGCGGAAGGCGGTGGTGATTTCCAGCCCGTCCACATCGTAGAAGCGGTTGTTGGTCGCGCAGTCGCGGATCACCTCCGCGCCTGCCCTCGGGGCCTCGAAGGCGATGCCGAAGATCACCACATTCTGCTCCTTGACCCGCGAGCAGAGGTTGTCCAGCCGGTTGTTCATGGCGCTGACCTCGTGCGGACCCGCGCCGATCACCCTTCCGTCGCGGCCACGCAGGTGATCGGTCCAATTGGCCAGCGTGCCGCCGAGCGGACGGCGATACAGTTGATCCGCCGCCCATTGCAGCCGCATCTCGCCCCAGACCTGCTGCCAGTCCAGTTGCTGGGTGCGGCCCAGGTTGGTGGCGCTTGTCGCACCATCGGGGCGGTTGTACCACTTGCCGTCATGCTGCCAGAAGTACTTGTTGCTGCCCGAACGGTCCGCATGATAAATCGAATAGCGACCGTTGCTGGACTTGTAGATCGGCGACGGGCCGGAACGGAAACCGTCGCGCACATATTCGTTCGGCCAGTGTTCGCCGTCGGTCATCAGCACGATCACCTTCAGCACCTCGGGGTCGTCGTAGTCGAAGGGACGGCCGCGGAAATATCCGGGGACCTGACCGTCGTCGGCAAGGTCGCTGACGACGCCGCGCATGCTGGGGTCGAGCAGCGCCGATCCCCAGCGCAGCCCGGCGTCGATCGAGGTCGCGCCGATCGCATGAAGGCTGGAGATCTGGTTGCGCAGTTGCACGGAATTGTTGCTGTGCACCCGCACATGGTTTGCCGAGGCGGGTTCGCACCAGCGGTTGCTGGCGCTGGGTGCCCTGGTTGACTGGTTGTTGTAGGTGTCCGCCGCGGCGTGTTGCGGCATCACCGTGTTGCGGGGCAGCGCGGCGGAGTTATAGACCGAAGGCGGCAGGTCCACGCAATAGGCGTTGTTGTGCCGGTCGGTGATATTTGGAAACTTGCTGATCAGATGCGGGCCGATGTTGACCTGCCCGTTGTAGGGCACGATCGAGATCGACACCCGGTTTTCCACGTCGTCCTTGAGGATCTCGTCGATGAATTCGTTGGCGGCGCTGCGCAGGTTTCTGATGCGTGTGCCATCCATCGAGCCCGAGATATCCAGTACCAGCGCGATCTCGACGTTGGTCTTGCGTTCCTCGGCCGCGCCGGCCCCGGCCGATTCCAGCTTGTCGATGCCGACCATATGCATGAAGTAGTTGCGCACCGACAGTTCGGTGACCGCCCGGACGTTGCGGAAGTTCAGCCCGTCATCGACCACGGTATCGACCAGGTTCGCGCCGATCCCGGCCTTGTCGAAATAATCGGCCACGACATCGTAGGGGTCCAGTTCCTGCCGCATCGAGGCCGCGGCCAGCGCCGCGGTGTCGGCGGTATTCTGGATCTTGGTGCGCTCGGCCTCGTAACGCATCAGATCGACGGCAACCCCGCCGACCATCAGCATGATGACGAACATGAACAGCCCGAAGATCAGCATCGCGCCGCTTTCATCGCGGGCGAAGCGGAAGATGGCTTTTGTGCCGCGCATACGAACCGGGCCGGACTCGGGCCGACGCGACAGGATATTGTTTCTGCCGTAATTACTCATGACTCTGTCCTCACTCCGTCGCACCCGGCGACAAGCCGGTCTCCGGGGCGCGTGAACATAGGGCATTAAGACCTCAACTTCGGGCAAAATTGTGGCGATGCGGGCAGGATTTGCGGCGAAATCGGGGGGTGCCGGAAACGGCGCGGCCCGGCAGCGCAGGACTGTCGCCGCAGGGTGAACGATGCCGCGGCGCGGCGGGCCATCGGGCGTTAACCAATACCGCTGGCGATACCGGGTCGGGTGAGGGTGATTCGCATCGATTCGGCCGGGGAAGGGGGGCGACGTCCCGCGCCCGTCCCCGGTCGCATCTGTCGCAACAGAGGGCAGCGCTGGCGCGCCTTGATTCCGGGCAAGTGGGGATGGGTGTCCGGGCCCGGCGCCCAAGCCCCCTCCGCCCGGGGGTTGGCATTTCCGCCCGATCGCCTACAAGGCGGCGCGACGGGCCGCAGGGCAATGGGCCGCGGGCAGGAGACGCGCATGGGCGGAAGGTTCTCATTCACGGTGACGGCGACGGACGGCCGCGCCCGCACCGGGGTGATCGACACGCCCCGTGGCGCGATCCGCACCCCCGCCTTCATGCCGGTCGGCACCGCCGCCACCGTGAAGGCGATGTTGCCCGAATCGGTGCGCGCCACCGGGGCCGACATCCTGCTGGGCAACACCTATCACCTGATGCTGCGCCCCACCGCCGAACGGATCGCCGCGCTTGGCGGGCTGCACCGCTTCATGAACTGGGAACGGCCGATCCTGACCGACTCGGGCGGCTTTCAGGTGATGAGCCTCGCCAGCCTGCGGCGACTGGACGAGACCGGGGTGCGGTTCCGCTCGCATATCGACGGGTCGGAACACCACCTGACCCCCGAACGCAGCATGGAGATCCAGCGGCTGCTGGGCTCCGACATCGTGATGTGCTTCGACGAATGCACCCCCTTTCCCGCCAGCGAGGCGGTGGCGCGGGCCAGCATGGAGCTGTCGATGCGCTGGGCCGCCCGCTCGCGCGACGCCTTCGGCGACCGGCCCGGCCATGCGCTGTTCGGCATCCAGCAGGGCAGCGTGTTCCGCGACCAGCGCGCCGAAAGCGCCGGGCGGCTGCGCGAGATCGGCTTCGACGGCTATGCGATCGGCGGGCTGGCGGTGGGCGAGGGGCAGGAACGCATGTTCGAGGTGCTGGACTACGCGCCCGCAATGCTGCCCGAGGACCGGCCGCGCTACCTGATGGGGGTGGGCAAGCCCGACGACATCGTCGGCGCGGTGGAACGCGGGGTCGATATGATGGATTGCGTGCTGCCCTCGCGCTCGGGGCGCACGGCGCAGGGCTGGACCCGGCGCGGCCAGGTCAACCTGCGCAACGCCCGCCACCGCGACGACCCGCGCCCGCTGGACGAGGGCTGCGCCTGCCCGGCCTGCCGCAACTATTCCCGCGCCTATCTGCATCACGTGATCCGCGCCGACGAGATCATCGGCTCGATGCTGCTGACCTGGCACAACCTGCATTACTATCAGGAGCTGATGCAGGGCCTGCGCGGGGCGATCGCCGAAGGGGCGCTGGAAGGATTCGTGCACGCCTTCCACGCGCTGCGCGCGGAAGGCGATATCGAGCCGCTCTGACCGGCCTCAGTCTTTGGAACCGAAGACCCGCGCGAAGATCGTATCGACGTGTTTCGTGTGATAGCCGAGGTCGAATTTCTCCTCGATCCCGGCGGGCGAGAGCGCGGCGGTCACCTCGGGGTCGGCCAGAAGCTCGGTCTTGAAGTCCTTGCCCTGTTCCCAGACCTTCATGGCGTTCCGCTGCACCAGCCGGTAGGCGTCCTCGCGGCTCACCCCGGCCTGGGTCAACGCCAGGAGCACCCGCTGCGACATCACCAGCCCGCGGAACCTGTTCATGTTGGCCAGCATGTTCTCGGGATAGACCACCAGCTTTTCCACCACGCCCGCCAGCCGGTGCAGCGCGAAATCCAGCGTCACCGTGGCGTCGGGGCCGATCATCCGCTCGACCGAGGAATGCGAGATGTCGCGCTCGTGCCAGAGCGCCACGTTCTCCATCGCCGGGATCACCGCCATGCGGACGAGGCGGGCGAGGCCGGTCAGGTTCTCGGTCAGCACCGGGTTCCTCTTGTGCGGCATGGCCGAGGAGCCCTTCTGCCCGGGCGAGAAATATTCCTCGGCCTCCAGCACCTCGGTGCGCTGCATGTGGCGGATCTCGATGGCGATGTTCTCGATCGAGGACGCGATCACCCCCAGCGTGGCGAAGAACATCGCGTGGCGGTCGCGCGGGATCACCTGGGTGGAGATCGGTTCGGGCGTCAGGCCCATCTTCGCGCAGACATGTTCCTCCACGGCCGGGTCGATATTGGCGAAGGTGCCGACCGCGCCGGAGATCGCGCCGGTGGCCACTTCTTTCCGTGCGTTTTCAAGCCGGTCCCGGCCTCGCTTCATCTCGGCATGGAACCGGGCGAAGGTCAGGCCCATGGTGGTGGGTTCCGCATGGATGCCGTGCGAGCGGCCGATCCGCACCGTGTCCTTGTGCTCGTATGCCCGGGCCTTGAGCGCGGCGAGCACCCGGTCGATCCCCGCAAGCAGCAGGTCGGCCGCGCGCACAAGCTGCACGTTCAAGGTGGTGTCGAGCACGTCCGAGCTGGTCATCCCCTGATGCACGAAGCGCGCTTCCTCATGGCCGACGATCTCGGCCAGATGCGTGAGGAAGGCGATCACGTCGTGCTTGGTCACCGCCTCGATCTCGTCGATCCGGGCCACGTCGAACTCCGCGTCCTTCGCGCGCCAGACCGCCTCGGCGTTCTCCTTCGGTATCACCCCGAGCGCGGCCTGGGCGTCGCAGGCGTGGGCCTCGATCTCGTACCAGATGCGGAAGCGGGTCTCGGGCGACCAGATGGCGACCATCTCGGGGCGGGAATAGCGCGGGATCATGCGGGGCCTTTCGGATTGCGAAGGGGGCAGGGCAAGGCGCGGCCCGGCCCGGCGGTCTTGTCGCGGCGGGGATAAGGCCAATCGGTGCCGGGGTCCAGCCCGTGCGGATGGCGGGGCGGGGGGGGGCCCCCGGGGCCGATTGGCCCTTTTCTTCCCGCGCGGCTTCTGATGATGATCGCCCCGATGCGCCGCAGCGACGCGCGACAGGGCAGGGAGGCCGCCGCATGATCCCCGAAACGTTCCGCTACGCGGCGGTGATGATCGCCGCCGGGGTGGGTATCCCGGTGCTTGCGGCGCTGAACGCGCAACTGGGGGCGCGGCTCGCCTCGCCCGCGGCCGCGGCGGCGGTGCTGTTCGTGGTGGCCTTCTCCGGCGCGGTGGCGGTGATGCTTGCGACCTCGGGGCCGGGGCCGCTGCGCGCCTTGCCGGACCAGCCGCGGCACCTGTTCCTTGCCGGGCTGATCATCGCCTTCTACCTGCTTTCGATCACCTGGATCGCGCCGCGCTTCGGTGTCGGCAACGCGATCTTCTCGGTTCTGCTGGGGCAGATGCTGGCGGCGGCGGTGATCGACCATTTCGGCCTGCTGGGCGCGATGGCGAAACCGCTGACCCTCAGCCGCGGGGGCGGGATCGCGCTGATGGCGGCCGGGGTGTTCCTGATCCAGCGCAACTGAGGCGGGCAGGGCAGGGGCCGGTTGCGGCCCGCCCCCCGGTCTGTCAGGCTGAAACCGACCGGAACGGCAGCCAGAAAGGCAGGAACCCCCGATGATCCGATCCATACGCCGCCCCGCCGCCTGGCTGCTGGCCCTCCTTCTCGCCGTGCTGCTTGCCGCGTTTCTTGTCACCGCGCCGCCCGCGCCCGCCACGGCCGGAATGCTGGGCGCCGACGACCCCGAAGGCATTGCCCGCGCGCTGGGACAGGCGGGGGCGCCCGCCGAACTCCAGCAGGCGCCGGACGGCAGCCCGCTGATCGTCTCCTCGGCGGCGGGGCTCAACTATGTCCTCTATTTCCATGGCTGCACCGACGGCGCGGGCTGCACCTCGCTCAAATTCGCCGTGGTGGTCAGTTTCGAGGTGCCGCCCGACCCGGCGGCGGTCAACGACTGGAACCGCACCACCCGCTACGGCAAGGCCCATGTCGGGGCCGAGGGCGAGTTGCGGATGGAATACGACATCAGCACCGTGGGCGGCCTGCCGCCCGAGGGTTTTTCGGCCGCGCTCGCGATCTGGGAAGAACTGCTGGGCCGGTTGCGCCGCACCATCGCCGGCTGAACGGGGGCGTGCCGCTCGGCAAGGCGCGTCAGAAGCACTTTCCCCCCCCCGCCCGGACCAGCCGCGCCAGCGGCCCGGACGCCGCCAGACCGATTCCGGCTGGACGCCGCGCGCGGCTTGCGCTTGCATGGCCGGGTCACGGGTAAAGGGGGACAGGCGGTGGACAGGCTGAGACGGATCATCCGGCAGGGGCGCGGGGCGGAACCCGCCGATCTGGTGCTGCGCGGCGGGCGGGTGTTCTGCCTGACCACGGGCGAGATGCTCGACGGCGACGTGGCGATCTGCGGCGACACCGTGGTGGGCATCGCCGACCGCTACGAGGGCCGCGAGGTCATCGACGTCACCGGCCGGGTGCTGGTGCCCGGCTTCATCGACACCCATCTGCATATCGAATCCTCGCTGGTCACGCCGTTCGAATTCGACCGCTGCGTCGCGCCGCGCGGCGTCACCACCGCGATCTGCGACCCGCACGAGATCGCCAACGTCGCCGGGCTCGACGGTATCCGCTATTTCCTCGACGCTTCGGCCGAAACGGTGATGGATATTCGCGTCAACCTGTCCTCCTGCGTGCCCTCGACCGACATGGAAACCGCCGGGGCGGCGCTGGGGGCGGGCGACCTCGCGCTGCTCAGGGATCATCCCCGGGTGATCGGGCTCGCGGAGTTCATGAACTACCCCGGCGTGATCCACGAAGACCCCGGCGCGCTGGAGAAGCTCGCGGCCTTTCGCGGGCGGCATATCGACGGCCATGCCCCGCTGCTGAGCGGCCGCGACCTCAACGCCTATATCGCGGCGGGCATCCGCACCGAGCACGAGGCGACCAGCGTGGACGAGGCGCGCGAGAAGCTGCGCAAGGGGATGCTGGTGCTGATCCGCGAAGGCTCGGTCTCGCGCGATCTCCATGCGCTGGCGCCGCTGCTGACCGGGATCACCGCGCCCTGGATGTGCCTCTGCACCGACGACCGCAATCCGCTGGATATCGCCGAGCACGGCCATCTCGACCACATGATCCGCACGCTGATCGGCCTCGGGGTGCCGCCGCTCGCGGTCTACCGGGCGGCGAGCCTGTCGGCGGCCGAAGCCTTCGGCCTCAAGGACCGGGGCCTGATCGCGCCGGGGCTGCGGGCGGATATCGCGGTGCTCGACTCGCTGGAAAGCTGCCGGGCGGTGATGGTGCTCTGCGGGGGCCGGGTGGTGGACGATGCGTCCTTCGCCGCCCGCCGGGAGGTTCCGCCGGTGGCGCGGGGATCGGTGCGCGCGCCCGTGGTGGGGCCGCAGGACTTCCGCCACGCGGGCAACCGCGCCGAGACCCCGGTGATCGGCATCCTGCCGGGCAAGATCATCACCGAACACCTGACCGAGGTGATCGCCCCGCAGGACGGCGACAAGCGCCCCGACACCGCCCGCGACCTGATCCGCATCGCGGTGGTCGAGCGGCACGGGAAGAACGGCAATATCGCCACCGGCTTCGTGCGCGGCTTCGGGCTGCAACGCGGCGCGATCGCCTCGACCGTCTGCCACGACCATCACAATATCGCCGTGGTGGGGGCGGATTACGCCGACATGGCGCTGGCGGCGAACCGGCTGTCGCAGATCGAGGGCGGCTTCGTCGTGGCCGAGGGCGGGCGGGTGCTGGCGGAACTGGCGCTGCCGGTCGCGGGGCTGATGAGCCTTGCCCCGTTCGAGACGGTGCGCGACGATCTGGTGGCGCTGCGGGCGGCGGCGCGGGGGCTGGGCGTCACGCTCGATGAGCCGTTCCTGCAACTGGCGTTCCTCGCCCTGCCGGTGATCCCGCATCTGAAGATCACCGACCGGGGGCTGGTGGACGTGGATCGTTTCCAGTTGATCTAGCTGAGCGCCGCCGCCAGCGCCGCCAGCGCCGCCGCTTCGGCAAGCTGCTGCGAGGCGCCGAGAATGTCGCCGGTCTGGCCGCCGATCCGGGCGCGGGCCACGAGGCCCAGCCCGGCGCCGGTCAGCGCGGCGAGCGCCGCCATGCCGAGCGCGGCGGCGGGTCCGGCCAGCAGCAGCGCCGCCACGAAACCGATCCCGACCGCCAGCCATGCCGTCGCCGCCCCCGGTCGCCCGATCCCCTGCGCCAGACCGTGGCCCCGGGCGTTCGGCAGCCAGGCCATCAGCACCGCCATCGGCGCGCGCGACAGCGCCCCCACCGCGACGATCCCGAGCACCGCCGTCCAGCCCGGCCCCGCCAGAACCGCCGCCAGCGCCGACCAGCGCGCCAGCACCACCAGCACCAGCGCCAGCACGCCGTAGCTGCCCGACCGGCTGTCCTTCATGATCTCCAGCCGCCGCGCGCGGTCGCCGCCGCCCCAGAGCCCGTCGGCGGTATCCGCAAGCCCGTCCTCGTGCATCGCGCCGGTCAGCAGCGCCTGCGCCGCCAGCACCAGCGCCGCCGCCACCCCGGCCCCCAGGCCGATGCCCGCCGCCGTCACCCCCGCAAGCGCGGCGAGTCCCGCCACCGTGGCCCCGGCCAGCGGCCAGGCCCAGGCCGAGGCGCCGCCCCTGCCCATCCCGCCACCGGCGGGCAGGCGGGTCAGCAGGCCGAAGGCGGCGGCGATGTCGCCCGGGGCGATCAGGCGGGCGGTCGGGCGGTCGTCGGGTGGCATGGCGGCTCTGGTCCTCCGGTTTCTTCTCCGATAGCCATCAGGCGCGTTTCGAGCAACGAGGACCAGCATGGCCAAGCCCCATTTCGCCGATCTCTCCGCCTTCCGCGCGCAGCTTGCCGCCGCGCCCGGCCCGGATGCCGGGGCCGCCGCCGCCGCACGGGCCCGTAACGGCGTGCTGACCAAACCGCCCGGCGCGCTGGGGCGGCTTGAGGATCTGGCGATCTGGTATGCGGGCTGGCGGGGCGATCCCCGGCCCCGGATCGAACGCCCGCAGGTGATCGTCTTCGCGGGCAACCACGGGGTCGCGGCGCGCGGGGTCTCGGCCTTTCCGGCCGAGGTCACGGCGCAGATGGTGGCGAATTTCCGCGCCGGGGGGGCGGCGATCAACCAGCTTGCGCAGGTGTTCGGGGCGCGGATCGACATCCACCCGCTCGACCTCGACCGGCCCACGGCGGATTTCACCGCCGCCCCGGCGATGGACGAGGCCGGGTTCCTGGCGGCGCTGACAGCGGGCTGGGAGGCGGTCGATTCGCGGGCCGACCTGCTGGTGACGGGCGAGATGGGGATCGCCAATACCACGGCGGCGGCGGCGGTGGCGGCGGCGCTTCATGGCGGCCCGGCGGCGGACTGGACCGGACGCGGGACGGGGGTCGATGACGCCGGGCTCGCGCTCAAGTCCCGGGTGGTGGCCGAGGGGCTGGCCCGCCATGCCGATGCGCTGGCCGATCCGCTGGAGGCGCTGCGGCGGCTGGGCGGGCGCGAACTGGCCGCGATGGCGGGCGCCATCGCCCGGGCGCGGGCGGAACGCATCCCGGTGATCCTCGACGGGTTCATCTGCACGGCGGCGGCGGCGGTGCTGGAACGCGCCGCCCCCGGCGCGCTCGACCACGCGGTGGCGGGCCATGTCTCGGACGAACCCGGCCACGCAAGGCTGCTTGCCCGCCTCGGCAAGGCGCCTCTGCTGTCGCTGGGCCTGCGGCTGGGCGAAGGCACAGGCGCGGCGCTGGCGATCGGCGTGCTGAAAGGCGCGCTCGCCTGCCACTCGGGCATGGCGACCTTCGCGGAGGCGGGCGTTACCGGCGGCTGAGGCGGGCGCGGACCGAAGATCCGCGAAACGGCGGGGCAGGGGCGCCACGCCCCCGCGCCCCCCTTCCGGCCCGCAACCGCGTCAGGGGGCTGGACGGCAGCGGCAGGGCACGGCAGGGTCGGCCCGGAAACTGGTGGGGGTTCGGATGATTTCCGGGGTGGTCTTCGACAAGGACGGGACGCTGTTCGACTTTCGCCGCACCTGGGGCGGCTGGGCGGCGATGCTGCTGGCGGAACTGGGCGGCGGCGACCGGGGCCGGGTGCGGGCGCTCGGGCAGGCGATCGGCTACGACACCGGGGCGGGGGAGTTCCACCCCGACAGCCCGGTGATCGCCGGCACGCCGGACGAGGTGGCCGGCTGCCTGCTGCCGCTGCTGCCGGAGTGGGAGGCCATGGCGCTGATCGACCGGATGAACCATCTTGCCGCCCGGGCGCCGCTGGCCGAGGCCGCGCCGCTCATCCCGCTCATGGGCGGGCTGCGCGCCTCGGGGCTGCGGCTGGCGGTGGCGACCAACGACGCCGAGGCCCCGGCGCGGGCGCATCTGGCCGCCGCGGGCATCGCCGGGCTGTTCGATTTCGTCGCCGGGTTCGATTCGGGCCATGGCGCGAAACCCGCCCCCGGCCAGCTTCTGGCCTTCGCCGCCGAGGTCCGCATCGCCCCCGACCGCATCGTCATGGTCGGCGACAGCCTGCACGACCTGCACGCCGGGCGCGCGGCCGGGATGCGCACGGTCGCGGTGCTGACCGGCATCGCCACCGCCGCCGACCTTTCCCCCCATGCCGACGCGGTGCTGCCCGATATTTCGGCGCTGCCGGGCTGGATCGCCGCGCACGCCGCCTGAGCCGCCCGAAAGCGACGCAATCTGTCGCAAACCGTCACGCCCGCCCTGCCGCTTCGGTCATCCTGACCGCAAGGACGGAGGGCGCGATGGGTGAGCAGGACGGCACGATCCGGCGACGGGCGGGCGCAAGGGGCGGCGGGCGCGCGGGCAACCGCCACCGCGCGGGCGGGCAGGCCATCGAACAGATGCCCTGGCGCGTGCCGGTGAACCCCGACCGGCCCACGGAACCGCTGGACGCGGAGGGGGTGGAGGCGATCCACAAGGGCGCGATGCGCATCCTGTCGGAGATCGGCATCGAGATCCTGAACCCCGAGGCGCTGGCGATCCTGCGCAGGGCGGGCTGCATCACCGACGGCACCAATGTGCGGATGGGCGAGGATTTCGTGACCGAGATGCTCGGCCACGCGCCCGGCCCCTTCACCATCACGCCGCGCAACCCCGAACGCGCCATCACCATCGGCGGGCGGCACATGGTGTTCGTCAACGTCTCCTCGCCGCCCAACGCCTGGGACATGGTGCGCGGCAAGCGCCCGGGCGATTTCGAGACCTTCCGCGAATTCCTGATGCTGACGCAGTATTTCAACTGCATCCATGTTGCGGGCGGCTATCCGGTCGAGCCGGTGGACGTGCACCCTTCGGTGCGCCATCTCGACTGCCTGCACGAAAAGCTGGTGCTGACCGACAAGGTGGCGCATGCCTACAGCCTCGGGGCCGAGCGGGTCGAGGACGTGATGGAGATGGTACGCATCGCCGCCGGGCTCTCACATGAAGAATTCGACGCAACTCCCCGGATGTATACGAATATCAACTCGGTCTCGCCCTTGAAGCACGACCTGCCGATGCTCGACGGGGCGATGCGGCTGGCGCGGCGCGGCCAGCCGGTGGTGGTCACGCCCTTCACGCTGGCGGGGGCGATGGCGCCGGTGACCATGGCGGGCGCGGTGGCGCTGTCGCTGGCCGAGGCGCTGTCGGCCATCGCGCTGTTGCAATACATCCGCCCCGGCTGCCCGGTGGCGATCGGCACCTTCACCTCGAACGTGGACATGAAGTCGGGCGCCCCCGCCTTCGGCACCCCGGAATATGTCCGCGCCACCCAGATGACCGGCCAGCTTGCGCGGCGCTACGGGCTGCCGCTGCGGTCCTCGGGCTGTTGCGCGGCCAATATCCCCGATGCGCAGGCGATGTGGGAGACGATGATGAGCCTGTGGGCCTCGGTGCAGTCGGGCACCAACATGGTCTATCACGCGGCGGGCTGGCTGGAGGGCGGGCTGATCGCCAGCCCCGAGAAGTTCGTGATGGACTGCGAGGTGTTGCAGATGTTCCAGCGCTATTTCGAGCCCGCCACCTTCGCCACCGCGCCCGGCGACATCGCACTGGACGCCATCGCCGAGGTCGGGCCGAACGGCCATTACTTCGGCTGCGCCCATACCCAGGACCGCTACACCACCGCCTTCCACGCCCCCTTCGCCTCGGACTGGCGCAATTTCGAGGCGTGGCAGGCCGACGGCGGTGTCGCCACGCTGGAACGCGCCCACCGGATCTACAAGGCGATCCTCGACGACTTCACCCCGCCGCCGATGGACGAGGCCATCCGCGAGGAACTGGCCGCCTTCGTCGCCCGCAGGAAGGCCGAGGGCGGCGCGCCGACGGATTTCTGATATCCCGAGGGACGCTTGAGCCTCCCGCCCCAGTATCGGCGGCCTGACGGCCATATGGCGCGGAACGGCGGGCAAAACCGGCCCTCACCCCCAAAGCCCGCCCCCGCCGGCGTGACGAAACGCGCCACGGCACAAATCCCCGCATAACCGCTTGACCCCAACGACAGAAAAAACTAAGCAACACAACGCCGAGGCGGGTTGGCGGAGAGGTTACGCAGCGGATTGCAAATCCGTGTAGACCGGTTCGATTCCGGTACCCGCCTCCAGATTTTTCAATGGGTTGACGCGGGCGGCGGCATCAAGCGTTGAACGTTTGAAGCAACCGTTGAACCTTTCACGTTCCGGACCTGTTCCGTTTACGGGGTTCCGGGCCTTCCGGGTGCGGGTTGCAGGTTCAGGTTGACGCGCCATCGCTTCGTCAAATCCATCCGCACGGGCGGGTCGGTCTTGCCCCGTGTGGAGTCGAAAGCGTCAGCGGCGAAGCGATTCCGGCGGGAGTCGAGCGCAGCCCCGATCTGCCCGCCCGATCTGCCCGCCCGATCTGCCCGGCGGTGCTGACACGCCCGGTTTCAGGGAAGGGGAAGCGGCAGTCCGGGCTATCCCCCGGTGTGGCTCATGTGCCGGGTCACCTGTCCGGTGACCGTCTGGCGCGAGTAGTCGAAATCATGGCCCTTGGGCTTGCGGGCGATGGCGGCGCGGATCGCGGCCTCGACCGCGCTGTCGACCGCGGCCGCATCGCCCGGCCCCCGCAGCGGGGCGCGCAGGTCGGCCATGTCCTCCTGCCCGAGGCACATGTAAAGCTCGCCGGTGCAGGTCAGCCGCACCCGGTTGCAGCTTTCGCAGAAATTATGCGTCAGCGGCGTGATGAAGCCGATGCGCTGCCCGGTTTCCTCCAGCCGCACGTAGCGCGCGGGGCCGCCGGTACGCTCGGCCAGGTCGGTCAGGGTGAAGCGTTCGGCCAGCCGGGCGCGCAGCGCGCTCAGCGGCCAGTACTGGTCGAGCCGCGTCTCCTCGCCCATGTCGCCCATCGGCATGACCTCGATGAAGGTCAGGTCGTGGCCCTCGGCGGCGCACCAGTCCACGAGCCGGAACAGCTCGTCCTCGTTGAAACCCTTCAGCGCGACGGCGTTGATCTTGACCCGCAGCCCCGCCTCCTGCGCCGCCGCGATCCCGGCCATGACCTGGCCGAGCCGCCCCCAGCGGGTGATACGGGCGAATTTCGCCTCGTCCAGCGTGTCGAGCGAGACATTCACCCGCCGCACCCCGAGCCCGGCCAGCGTCGCGGCATATCGGCGCAGTTGCGAGCCGTTGGTGGTCAGGGTGAGTTCGTCGAGCGCGCCGGTGGCAAGATGCTGCGCCATCGCCTCGAAAAAGGTCATGATGCCGCGCCGCACCAGAGGTTCGCCGCCGGTCACGCGCAGCTTGCGCACCCCGAGCCGGACAAAGGCGGAACAGAGCCGGTCGAGTTCTTCCAGCGTCAGCAGGTCGGCCTTGGGCAGGAAATTCATATGTTCCGCCATGCAATAGGTGCAGCGGAAATCGCAGCGGTCGGTCACCGACACCCGCAGATAGGAGATCGGCCGCGCGAAGGGGTCGATCAGCGGCGGGGTGGCGGGGGGATGCGTCCTGTCCATACCGTGAATCTAGGCATTCACCGGCAGCAGGGCAAGGAAGATGCGATATATACATCAAAGCATAACGTGGATGGCGGGGCCGGGCAGGGGGCGGTTCGGATTTCCGCCGTCTTTTCGCGCACCCGCCCCACGGCCGTTGCCGGGCGGGGCGGCGGCGGCTATCCTGCCCCCATGATCCCGAGCCGCATTGCCCCCGCTGTCCTTGTCTTCCTGCTTGCGCTTGCGGGCTGTTCGCAGATCGAGAGGCTGCGGGCACCGGCACCGCAGGCGGCCGGACCGGCCCCGGGGGATGCGGTGCGGCCGGTGGCCCGGCCCGGCAGCGGCGCGGCGGCGCGGATCGCACCCGTGGCTGCGCGCGGCGCCGAAGCCTTCGACACCACGACCGAGGCCGAACGCGCCGCCGCCATCGCGCCGGTGCCCGCAGGCGGGCAGGAACTGGGCCGGGTGGTCGCAAGCCTCGGCAACCCGGCCGAACCGGGGTTCTGGCTGAGCACCGCGCTGGTCGATAGGCCACGGCCCGGCACGGTGCGGCTTGGCTCCGGCACCTCGGCGCAGGTGGAGGCACAGGTGGAGTTGCGGCCCGCATCCGGGGGCGGCGCGCAACTGTCGCTCGCCGCGTTCCGGGCGCTGGACCTGGGGCTGACGGATCTGCCGGAACTGGTGGTCTCGGCACGGTAGGCTTTCGGAAAAACCGTGCTTATTCAGGTGGTTTGCGGTCATTCCTGATGCAGCGCCCTGACTTGTGGAATATCCGCAGGCCGCATCGACCGGCAGGCATTGCCCCAACCCGGGGCAGGCGGATCACGCCCCGCCCCAGCCCTCGCGCTTGCGGTAGATCGTCGAGGGGGCAAGGTCGAGTTCTCGCGCCGCCCGGGGGATCGAGCCGCCGTGCCGGTGGATCGCCGCCTCGATGGCGATGCGTTCGATCTGGGCCAGCGTCAGCCCGGCAAGCCCTTCGGCCAGCGCGGCCTCGTCGTTGCCGGGCGGCACGGGGGCAGGGGGGGCCGTCACGGGGTCGGGCGCCGCCGGCCCGCCGATGGGGCCACCCATGGTTTCCCCCATCGGCAGCAACCCCGGGGGCAGCATGGCGCGGGTCACGGTCGTGCCTTCGTTCAGCACCACCACGTTGCGGATCACGTTCAGCACCTGCCGCACGTTTCCGGGCCATGGCAGGCGACGGAACAGGTCGCGCACCTCGGGGGAAAGCGTGGTGAACCCCTTGCCCTCCTCGGCGGCGAAACGCGCAAGCGCGGTTTCGGCGATCTCGATCACATCGTCCTGCCGGTCGCGCAGGGGCGGCATATGCACCGGCACCACGAAGAGCCGGTAGAACAGATCCTCGCGGAACCGGCCGTGCCGCACGGCTTCATGCGGATCGCGGTTGGTGGCGCAGACGATCCGCACGTCGACCTTGCGCGGCCGGGTCGCGCCCACCGGCGTCACCGTCGAGGTCTGCAGGAACCGCAGGAGCTTGGGCTGCAGCGCAAGGTCCATCTCGCAGATCTCGTCGAGGAACAGCGTCCCCCCGTCCGCCGCCAGCGCCGCGCCGGGCTTGTCGCTGACCGCGCCGGTGAAGGCGCCGCGCACATGGCCGAACACCTCGGATTCCAGCAGGTCGGGCGGGATCGCGCCGCAGTTCAGCGCAATGAAGGGCCCCTTGGCGCGCGGCGACGAATCATGGATCGCCAGCGCGCACAATTCCTTGCCGGTGCCGGATTCGCCGGTGATGAACACCGTGGCCATCGACCGCGCCACCGAGCGGATCGTGGTATAGACCCGCGACATGGCCGACGAGGAGCCGAGGAAGTCGCCCGCGGGCGGCGGCACCGCGCCCGGTGGTGCGGCACGGGCCTGTCCGGGCAGGGTCTCGCCCGCCCGCCGCGCGTTCTCGACCGCGCCGAGGATGCGCTGTTCGTCGAACGGTTTGACGAGGAAATCATGCGCCCCGCCGCGCATCGCCTCGACCGCCTTGTTGATCGAGCCGTTCGCGGTGATGACGATCACCCGCGTCGCCGGGCGCTGTGCCAGCATGTCGCGCATCAGCGACAGCCCGTCGCGGTCCGGCAACATAAGGTCCAGCAACACCACTTCGGGCGCGTGGTCGCCGAAGGCGGCCTGGCCCTCGGCCGCGGTCGAGGCGGTGACGACCCCGTGGCCCGCCGCCTCCAGCATCGAGCGGTAGACCAGTTGCAGCGAGGGCGTGTCCTCGATCAGCAGGAGCGGTGCGGTCATGCCGCACCCCCCGGCGCATTGGTGGCAAGGTAGTGGATCAGGTCGTCGAGCAGCACCAGAAGCGGCCCCGACAGTTCCGGCAGCCCCGAAGGGTCGCGGCGGTGGGCGGCGGTGTTCAGCGTCTCGGCATGGTATTGCAGCCGCTGCGCCCCCACCGCACCGGCCAGCGCGATCAGCACATGGGTCTGGGCCCGCAATTCGGCCCAGTCGGGTTCGGCCAGCGCCATGACCACCTGCCGCTCCACATGGCGCAGATCCTGTTGCAGCCGGGCGAACAGCTCGCGCGAGCCTTCGGGGCCGGTCACCTCGACCAGCCGTTCGAGGTGGCCCGGCAGCAGCACCGGCGCTTCGGGGCCGGGGCCGGAGGGGACGACGGCGGTTTCGGGCGGGGCGCTGCGGTTCAGCACGCGGGTGATCGCCGCGCCGAAGGCGCCGATGCCGCCGAAGGGCTTGGCAAGGATACCGTCGGCGCCCGCCGCATAGATCGCTTCGCGGTTGGCGCGCAGCACATAGGCGGTGACCGCCAGAACCGGCGTGGCCGCCTGCGGCCCGGACTGCGACCGAAGCGCCCGGATCACCTCGATCCCCGACAGGCGCGGCATCTCGATATCTATCAGCGCCAGGTCGAAGGTCGCGCGTTCCAGCGCGTTCACCGCCTCCACCCCGTCCTCGGCGATCTCGACCTCGGCCCCGAGCCGTTCGAGCAGCGCGGCGATCAGGGTCTGGTTGGTGCGGCTGTCCTCGGCCAGAAGCACCCTTGCGTCGGTCAGGTCGGGCAGGGTGGCGGGTTCGGCGTCTTCTCCGGTTTCGGGTCCGGTTTCGCCCCCGGTTTCCGCGGCCCGGCCGGGGAAGCTGTCGGCGGGCAGGATCAGCCGCACCGCCGCGCCGCCGTCTGACAGGTTCCGCACCAGCAGGTCGCCCCCCGCGCGCAGCGCCAGTTCCTTGGCGATATGCAGCCCCAGCCCCGAGCCGGGCTTGAGCGTGCCGACCGGGCGGCCCGCGAACTGGAACAGTTGCGCCAGCGCCGCCCCGGAAAAGCCGGGGCCGTTGTCGCGCACCTCGAACACCAGTTCACCGCCGGTGTCGCGGAACACCGCCAGCTGCACCCGGCCGCTGTCGGTGTATTTGATCGCGTTCGACAGCACGTTGGACAGGATGCGCTCCAGCCCGATCCGGTCGGTGGTGATGACGCGCGGCAGGTCGCCTTCGCCGGAGATCGCGAATTCCAGCCCCTTGGCCCGGGCCCGGCCCGACCAGCGCATCTGCACGTCGCGCAAGAGCCGGGCAAGCTGGACGTTGCCGGCCTGCGCCGGTTCGGTCTCGCCCAGCATGGCGGCGAGTCCCTCCTCCAGCAGCCGCGCCAGCAGTTCCCCCGCCGCGCGCACCCGTTCGATCTGCACCCGCACGGCGGGGTCCATCGGTTCGGGGTCGATCAGCCGCAGCCCGCCGATCACATCCGAAAGCGCCGCGCGGATGTCATGGCCCAGCAGCGCCAGCGCCGCGTCCTCGCCCGCGTCGGCCGGGGCGGCGGCCGGGGTGGCCGTGGCGGGGCTTGGCGGCGGGGTTCCAGCCGTCATCGGGCCGGTTCCTTCGCGGGCATGGGGGGCGGGGTGTTCATGCCCCGGACACTAGCTTAGCCGGGCCGGGGAAGTCCAAGGAAACCTGCGCCTTGGTCCGGGGGCCGTTTCGGTGGCGGCGGGGCGCAGGGGGGCGAACCGGCGATACCCTTTCCCCTGCCCGGAGCAGGGCGCGTGGTGGCCAACCGGAAGCAGGGCGCCACGCCGGAATCCGGCCCGGCCCGCCGCCGTGGCGCTTCCCCCTTCCATCCGCAGGCCGGGTTGCCCATAACGGGCGCGGGACGACGCGGGGGCAGGGTCATGGAATTCACGTCGGATATCGTGTTGCTGGCGGCGGTGCTGCTGGCCTCCGGGGCGGTGACCGGGGTGCTGGCAGGCGTGTTCGGCGTCGGCGGCGGGGCGCTGATGGTGCCGGTTCTGTTCGAGACCTTCGGCTTTCTCGGCGTTGCGGATGCGGTGAAGATGCCGCTTGCGGTGGGCACCTCGCTGGCGGTCATCATCCCGACCTCGATCCGCTCCTATCGGGGCCATCTGGCGCGGGGCGCGGTGGACCGCGACCTGCTGCGGGTCTGGGCGGTGCCGGTGGTCGCGGGCGTGCTGCTGGGCGCGGCCATCGCCCGGTTCGCGCCGCCGGTGGTGATGCAACTGGTGTTCGTGGTGGTGGCGGGGGTCAACGCGGTCAAGCTGATCAGCGGCACGACACGCTGGAACCTCGGCAGCGAACTGCCGGGGGGCGCGGCGCTGAAGGGCTATGGCGGGCTGATCGGGCTGCTGTCCTCGCTGATGGGGATCGGCGGCGGGCAGATCGCCAATATCATCATGACGCTTTACGGGCGGTCGATCCATCAGGCGGTGGCGACCTCATCGGGGATCGGCGTGCTGATCTCGGTGCCCGGGGCGCTGGGGTATGTCGCGGCGGGCTGGGGCAAGCCCGACCTGCCGGGCGACGCGCTGGGCTATGTGTCGCTGCTTGGCCTGCTCTTGTTCGCGCCGACCACGATCCTGACCGCGAATATCGGCGTGCGGCTGGCGCACAGCCTGTCGCGGCGGCGGCTGGAAGTGGCCTTCGGCAGCTTCCTGGCGCTGGTGTCGCTGCGCTTCGTCCATGCCATCGTCATGGGCGACGGGGGCTGACCGCTATCCTGTGCGGCGTATGAAGCGTTCGGGGGGGTGCGCTGAAGCGCACCCTACGGCACGGCCATGGCCGACCGGGTGCGCCCCGGTAGGGTGCGCTTCAGCGCACCGCCCCGGTTGCCGCCTTCACCCCAACCCGGCCGATCCGTTGCCCGCCTTGTTCGAGGTGGCGACCCCGAGCGATTTCAGCTTGCGGTGCAATGCGCTGCGCTCCATGCCGACGAAACTGGCGGTGCGGCTGATGTTGCCGCCGAAACGGCCGATCTGCGTCAGCAGGTATTCCCGTTCGAACATCTCGCGCGCCTCGCGCAGCGGCAGCGTGGCCAGCGCGCCGCCCAGCACCATCCGCCCGTCACCGTTGCCCGCCGGTTCCTCCTGCCCGGGCAGTTCGCGCGCCTCGATCGGCTCGGCGCCTTCGCCGAGGATCAGCACCCGCTCCACCATGTTGCGCAACTGGCGCACGTTTCCGGGCCATTGCATGGTCTGGAGCATCGCCTCGGCCTCGGGCGTCAGCTCGCGCAGCGGCAGCCCCTGGGTGCGGTGGAACATGCCGATGAAATGCTGCGCCAGCGCCGGGATGTCCTCGCGCCGGTCTTCAAGCCCCGGCACGGCGATCGGCACCACGTTCAGCCGGTCGAACAGCTCCTGCCGGAACCGGCCCGCCGCGATCTCGGCCTTGAGATCGCGGGTGGTCGAGGAGATCACCCGCAGATCGACCCGCACCTTGTCCGAACCGCCGACGCGGGTGAAGGTCTGATCGACCAGCACCCGCAGGATCTTCGACTGGGTGCCGGTGGGCATGTCGGCCACCTCGTCGAGATAGACCACGCCGCCGTGCGCCTGTTCCAGCAGGCCGCTTTCCACGCCGCGTTCCGGGGTCTCGCGGCCGAACAGCACCTCTTCCATCCGGTCGGGCTCGATGGTGGCGGCGGAGACCGAGACGAACGGCCCGTCGGCGCGGTTCGACTGGCCGTGGATGTAGCGCGCCGCCACCTCCTTGCCCGCGCCCGAGGGGCCGGTCAGCATCACGCGGCCGTTCGATTTCGTCACCTTGTCGAGCTGCGACTTCAGCGCGCGGAAGGCGGGCGAGCCGCCGATCAGGTCGGCGGTGGTCAGGTCGCGCCGCCGCAGCTCGTTGTTTTCGCGCCGCAGCCGCGATGCCTCCATCGCCCGGCCGACCACCACCATGAGCTGGTCGATGTTGAACGGCTTTTCGATGAAGTCGTAGGCGCCCTGCTTGATCGCCGCCACCGCGATCTCGATATTGCCGTGGCCCGAGATGATGACGACCGGGATGCCCGGATTGTCGCGTTTCGTCGCCTTGAGGATGTCGATCCCGTCCATCCGGCTGTCCTTGAGCCAGATGTCGAGGATCATCAGCGAGGGCGGCTCGGCGTTGATCTCGGCCATGCAGTCGTCGGCATTGGCGGCGAGCCGGGTGGTATAGCCCTCGTCGCGCAGGATGTCCGAGATCAGTTCGCGGATGTCGCGTTCGTCGTCAACGATCAGGATGTCGCCCATGTTCCCCCTCCGGCTTTCGCGGATTTCGTTTCCTGGCCGCGGGGCAGGCGGATCACCGCCATCGCCCCGGCCCGGTTTTCTGGCAGGAAGGGCGGCGCGTCGGTCAGGGCCAGCGTGCCGCCGTGTTCCTCGATGATCTTCTTGACGATGGGCAGGCCGAGGCCGGTGCCGCTGGCCCGCGTCGTCACATAGGGTTCGAACAGCCGGCTGCGGTCCTCGGGCAGGCCGGTGCCGTTGTCCATGATGCGAATCTCCACCGCCTGGTCGTCCAGCGTCATGGTGACGCGGATCTCGGGCCCATGGCCCGGGGGCACGCCTTTTTCCTTCAAGGTTTCAATGGCTTCGCCCGCGTTCTTGACAAGATTGGTCAGCGCCTGCGAGATCATCGTCGCATCGAGGTCCAGCATGACCGGCCCTTCGGGGATGTCGCTGACGAAGGTCACGCCGGGCTGGCCGCTTTCCTGCAACAGCAGCGCCGCGCGCAGGAGCGCCACGATATCCTCGGACCGCCGGTCGGGTTCGGGCATCCGGGCGAAGCGCGAGAACTCGTCGACGATCCGGCGCAGGTCGCCGGTCTGGCGCACGATCACATCGACATAGCTGTCGAGCGCCTGCGAATCGTCCTCCTCCAGCCTGGCCGAGAACTTGCGGCGGATGCGCTCGGCCGAAAGCTGGATCGGGGTCAGCGGGTTCTTGATCTCATGGGCGATGCGCCGGGCCACGTCGCCCCAGGCGGCCATGCGCTGGGCGCTGACCAGTTCGGTCACGTCGTCGAAGGCCACCACATAGCCTTCCAGCCTGCCGTTGTCGCCGATCCGCGTGGCCATCCGCACCAGCAGGCTTTCCATCTTGCCCCTGCGGGTCAGGCGGATTTCCTCCTGCGCCACCACCTGTTGCGTCTCGGGGCCGGTGCCCTGGCGCAGCCGGTCGAACAGGGCGGCGAACTCGGGCACCACGAAGGCGAGGTCGAGCCCGTGGCTGCCGCCCGCGTCGAGATCCAGCAGCCGCAGCGCCGAGCGGTTGACGAAATCGACCCGTCCGGCGGCGTCGAGGCCGACGACGCCCGAAGTCACCGACGACAGCACCGAATCGAAGAGCCGCCGCCGCCGCTCGGTCTGGCGGTTCGATTCGACCAGCGAATCGTGCTGGGCCTTCAACTGCCGGGTCATCTGGTTGAACACCCGGCCCAGGGTGGCGAACTCGTCGTCGCCCTCGGGTTCGGCCACCTGCACGTTCAGGTCGCCCGCGCCCACCCGCTGCGCCGCCCCCGCCAGCCGCCCAACCGGCCGCGAAAGCCGCTCTGCGAACCACAGCCCCAGCCAGATCGCGGCAAGGATCAGGATCAGCGCAAAGCCCAGATACAGCAGCCCGAATTCGAACAGCAGCCGCCCGCGTTCGGATTCAAGCTGCTGGTAGAGGCGCGAGGTCTCCTTGGTTTCGTCGAGCAGACTGAGGATCGCGCCGTCCACGTCGCGGGCGACGAACAGGATGCGGTCGATATAGGCCGAGAGGCCGACCAGCGCCCGGAACTCGTTGTTGTCCAGATCGCGGATGACGACGATCTCGCCTGCCTTCGCCCGGGCGATATCCTCGGGGGCGGGGCGGTCGAAGTCGAACAGGTAGGATTTTTCGCCCCGTGCCCGGATCTCGCCGCCGCCGTCGATCACATAGGCCCGGCGCAACCCGCGCTGCACCAGCAGTTGCCCCTGGCCCAGAAGCTGGCGCAACTCGCCGTCGTCCATGAAGAACACCGACTGGCGGGCAAGGTTCAGATAGGCCGCCAGCGCCCGGTGTCGGTGATCAGGTCGCGGCGGTGTTCGTCCTCGTAAGCCTCGGCGGCGGCGAGGGAGTTCCCCACCACCTGCCGCACCCGGTCGGAAAACCAGCCCTCCAGCCCGACATTGATCGTCAGCGCGGCGAAGACCGCGACCAGCACGGTGGGGACCAGCGCCACCAGCGCGAAGACGCCCGAAAGCCGCAGATGCAGCCGCGCGCCCTCGCCGCCGCGGCGGTTTCCGGCAACGATGCTGCCGACCCTTGCGGCGACCAGCGCGGCCACGACCAGCACATAGACCAGATCGGCCAGAAGCATCAGCCGCAGCGCGGGCGAGGAGGCATCCTGGTTGAGCGGCCCGAGCACGAGGAAGGTTCCGACCGCCAGCACCGGGCCCAGAATCACCAGCCCCAGCGTGGCGGCGGTCTGCACCCGCCGCTGCCGCCGCAGCCGGCTGAGCCGGACCCATGTGCTGCTGTGCGCGCTGCGCTGCACGGTGAAATCCTTGCAATCCGGCCACAGGCAAGGCCGGGTCAATACCCCCCCGGTCTTGCGGTGTGGCTGACCGGACCGTCCATATCTGGCCATGGTAACTTCTATGGGGCCGGACGGCAACGGGTGGTGTTGCGGTTTTACACCAATGGGCGGGAAAGCGGCGGGCGGGTGGCGCATCCGGGCAAGGGGTGGCGGTGCGCTGAAGCGCACCCTACGGCAATGCCATGACCGGCCGTGCGCCGCCCCGTAGGGTGCGCTTCAGCGCACCCCCACCATCACCCCTCACACCAGCTTGCGCCGCCGGGTGACGCTTATGTCCAGATCGGTGATCTTCTTGCGCAACGTGTTGCGGTTGATCCCCAGGAGGTCGGCGCAACGGGCCTGGTTGCCGCCGGTCGCATCCAGCGCGATCTCGATCAGGGGCACCTCGATCTCGCGCAGGATCCGCATGTAGAGGCCGGGCGGCGGCAGTTGCCCGCCGTGCAGGTCGAAATAGCGTTGCAGGTGCCGCGCCACCGAGGCCGACAGTTTCTCGCCCTCCATGCCGCCGCGCAGCGGCCCGGCCGCGGGCTGGCTGCCCAGAACCGCCCCGACCTCGGCGCGGGCGATCTCTTCCCCGGTGCCGGTCACCAGCAGGCGGCGCACCGTGTTTTCCAGCTGCCGGACATTGCCGGGCCAGGAATAAAGCCGCAGCAGTTCCCGCGCCTCGGGGGAAAACCTGCGCGCGGGCGCCCCGTCACGCGCGCCGCCGGCAAGGAAATGTTCGGCCAGCAGGGGGATATCCTCGACCCGCTCGCGCAGGGGCGGCACGGCGATGGAGACCCCGCCCAGCCGGTAGAACAGATCCTGCCGGAAGGTCCCGTCGCCGGTCCGCGCGGCCGGATCGCCCTGGCTGGTGGCCATGATCCGGGGCGCGGTCTCGTCCAGGGCGTCCAGCATCCGCACGATCCGCCCCTGCGCTTCGGGATCGCAGTCGCCCACCTCGTCGAACAGCAATGACCCGCCACGGGCACGGGCCAGGAGCGCCGAAGGCCCGTCCGCGTCCTTCAGGTCGTCGGCGCGGGCCACGACGAAGGGCAATGTCCGGCGGTCGGAAAAATCGTGGATCGCCCGGGCGATCAGCGACTTGCCGGTGCCGGATTCGCCGGTGATCAGCACCGGAATGCCGGTGTTCATCACCCGCGCCACCAGCCGGTAGAGCGCCTGCATCGCCGGTGTCCGCCCCACCAGCGGCAGATCGTCGCCGGGCGCGCGCGGCGCAGCGGCGGGGGCGGGCACGCGGCGCTTGCGTTCCAGCGCGCGGGCGGCGCGTTTCATCAGGTCGGGCAGGTCGAAGGGCTTGGGCAGGTAGTCGTAGGCGTCGCGCTCGGCCGCCTGGATCGCGGTCATGATGGTGTTCTGCGCCGAGATCACGATCACCGGCAGGCCGGGCCGCGCCTTGCCGATCTTCGGCAGCGTCTCCAGCCCGTTGCCGTCGGGCATGATCACGTCCGAGATCACCAGATCGCCCTTGCCCTCCTCGACCCAGCGCATCAGCGTCGTGAGCGACGCGGTGGCATGGACCTTGCACCCCGCCCGGGTCAGCGCCTGCGTCAGCACGGTGCGGATGGTGCGGTCGTCGTCGGCGACCAGAACGGTTCCGTCCATGTCAGTCGGTCTCCCTCATGCTGTCCCCGGCCGGTTCTTCGGCCTGCCCCCGCGCCACCGGAAGCGAGATGCGGAACACCGTCCGCCCCGGCACCGAATCGAGCGCGATCCAGCCGCCGTGGGCCGAGACGATCCTTGACGCCAGCGCAAGCCCGAGGCCGGTGCCGTTGGGCCGGGTGCTGACGAAGGGCTCGAACACCTCGTCAGTCAGCGCAGGCGGGATGCCCGGCCCGTCGTCCACGATCTCGATCTGGAGGGGCAGGGCCTCGCCGCGCCCGTCGGCCCGGCGCAGACGCAACGACAGGTCGTAGAAACTGCGCAGCCGGATCGTGCCGGGTTTTCCGCCCGCCGCCTCGGCCGCGTTCTTCAGGAGGTTGAGGAACACCTGCAACAACTGGTCGGGATCCGCCAGCGCCGGGGGCAGCGAGGGGTCGTAGTCCTCCAGGATGGTCATCCCGGCGGCGAAGCCGACCATGGCCGAACGCCGGGCGCGGTCCAGCGCATCGTGGATGTTGACTGCGCGCAATTCGGGCGGGCGCAGGTTGCCGAACTGCTCGACCTGTTCCAGCAGTTTCACGATCCGCCGCGATTCGGCGACGATCAGGCCGGTCAGTTCCCGGTCCTCGCCCTCAAGCCCCATCAACAGCAGCTGCGCCGCCCCGGTGATCCCGGCCAGCGGGTTCTTGATCTCATGCGCCAGCATCTCGGCCATGCCGATGGCCGAGCGCGCGGCGGATTTCCCGCCCTGCGCCCGGCCCAGCCGGTCGGCGATCTCGCGCGGGGCGATCAGCAGCAGGACGGTTTCCGGCGTATCGGCCAGCGGCGCAAGCTGCACGTTGCACTGTACCGGCGGACGCGGGCCCGAGGTCACATCCACGTCGTTGATGAAGAGCGCCGACCGGTTGGCGCGCACCCGGGCGAAAGCATCGTCGAGCGGCGCGTCCATGGCCAGCCGGTCGAGCACGGGCAGGCCAAGCAGCGCGCGGGCCGAGGCATTGAGGAACGCCTCGGCCGCCGGGTTGGCCGCCGCGATCAGGTCCGAGGCATCCACCAGCAGCGCCGGGACCGGCAGCGAGGCCCAGATCGCGCCGGGGCCGGGCAGGGGGGCGGCGGGACTCATGCCGCCCGTCTTCGCGCGGGGGCGGGGCTGGCGGAAAGCCCGGCGCGGATCGCGGCGATGGCCTGCGCGGGGGTGGGGGCGGTGACCACGGCGCGGCGGGCGGGCGCGTCGGCCCCGGCCTCGTCCAGATACCAGCCCAGATGCTTGCGCGCGACCCGGCCGCCGAGATCGACACCGTAGAAGGACAGCATCGCCTCGTAATGCGCCACCACCAGATCGGCGAGCGTGTCGCCCACGGGCACTTCGGGCGAGGGGGTGCCGAACAGTTCCGCCGCCACCTGCGCCAAGAGCCACGGCCGCCCCTGCGCGCCCCGGCCGATCATCGCCCCGTCGGCGCCCGAGGCCGCAAGCGCCGCCCGCGCCGCCTTTGGTCCGGTGATGTCGCCATTGGCGATCACCGGGATCGCGACCGCATCCTTCACCGCGCGGATTGCCGCCCAGTCGGCGGCGCCCTTGTAGAACTGGCAGCGGGTGCGGCCGTGGATCGTGACCATCGCCACCCCCGCGCCCTCGGCCCGGCGGGCGAGGTCGGCGGCGTTGAGGCTGTCATCGTCCCAGCCCAGCCGGGTCTTGAGCGTGACCGGAACCGAGACCGCGCCCACGACCGCCTCGATCAGCCGCAACGCATGATCCGGCTCGCGCATCAGGGCCGAGCCGGACCAGCCGTTCACCACCTTCTTCGCCGGGCAACCCATGTTGATGTCGATGATCCGCGCGCCCTGCGCCTCGCACCAGCGCGCGGCCTCGGCCATCCAGAACGGATCGCGGCCCGCAAGCTGCACCGAGGTCGCCGCCTCACTGAGGCCCAACTCGGCCCGCGCGCGCGCCAGCGGCCGGCCCTGCACCACCTCCTGCGAGGCGACCATCTCGGACACCACCAGCCCGGCGCCGAATCCCGCCACCACGCGACGGAACGGCAGGTCGGTGATCCCCGCCAGCGGGGCGAGGAACACCGGCGGGGTCAGGGTCCGGTCTGCCAGTCGAACGGTCAAATGCCTTGTCCTTTGCGTTTTGGCCCTTGCGCCTTGCGGCAAGACCATGCCCGGCCCCGGCGGATCGCAAGGCGCCCGCGCCCCGTATATGCCTGCCGGTTGGACAATGCCCGTTTTTTGGGCAGTTGTCGCGGCGCATGATGCGGTCCGCGCCGTTTCCTGCACCATTTCCCGTGATTGCCTGCCGGGCCGGGCTGGCTGGAGCGTTGATCGGCATACCCGCCCGGAGGCAACGCATTGCAACAGAGGGCAGCGGACGACCGCCGGGTGGCCGCTGCTACGATTGTGGTCTGGCAGTTTATGGTGCCGAATACCCCCAATGTATGTGCCTGCGGTGACGTCGCAATAGCGGCCGCCCGATGCGGGCGGTCGGCCGCTGCCCGGCGGCGCGTGCCGCGCCTTGATTCCGGGCGAGGGCTACACTCCTGACGGCCCTGCCAACACGCAAGCCGGACACCACCTTCGAAGTGGCGGAAAAACAATGGCCTGACCCGTTTCCGCCGTTCCAACGCAAGCCGAAAGGCTTTAGACAGGCGCGTGATTACTCTGGCCATGTAACGGGAACAAGACCGGGGCGGGATGCAGACAGCCGCGATCATCGTCGCCGCCGGGCGCGGCAGCCGCATGGGCGGCGAGGTGCCGAAGCAATGGCGGCTGCTGGCCGGGCAGCCGGTGCTGGCCCATTCGCTGGCCGCGTTCCGTGCCGCCGGGGTCGGGCGTATCCTGCTGGTGCTGCACCCCGACGACATGGACCGCGCCGCGCCGCTGCTCGGCCCCGGGGTCGAAGCCGTGGCGGGGGGCGAGACCCGCGACGCCTCGGTCCGCGCCGGGCTTCTGGCGGCCGGGGGGGCCGAACGGGTGCTGATCCATGACGGCGCCCGGCCGCTGCTGCGGCCCGGACTGATCCTGCGCCTGATCGCCGCGCTCGACGATGCCGACGGCGCCGCCCCGGCACTGCCGGTGACCGACGCGCTCTGGCGGGCCGATGGGGGCCGCGTCACCGGGGCCGAACCCCGCGCCGGGCTCTACCGCGCGCAGACCCCGCAGGCGTTCCGGCTTGACGCGATCCTGTCGGCGCATCTGCACCACAAGGGCGGTGCGGCCGACGATGTGGAAGTGGCCTGCGCCGCCGGGATCGGCGTCGCCGTGACCCCCGGCGACGAGGAGAACCTCAAGCTCACCTGGCCCGGCGATTTCGACCGGGCGGAACGGATACTGGCCGCGCGCGCAGGCGCGCAAAACATGGCCGCACGCACGGGCGCGCGGAACGACAACGAAGGAGGGCCGGCGATGGATATCCGCTGCGGCAACGGGTTCGATGTGCATCGCTTCGGGCCGGGGGATCACGTGACGCTGTGCGGGGTGGCGGTCCCGTTCGGGCGCGGGCTTGCGGGCCATTCCGACGCCGATGTGGGGATGCACGCGCTGAGCGATGCGATCTACGGCGCGCTGGCCGAGGGCGATATCGGCAGCCATTTTCCGCCCTCGGACCCGCAATGGAAGGGGGCGGCAAGCCGCGTCTTTCTGGAACACGCGGCAGGGCGGGCGCGGGCGCGGGGCTTTGCCATCACCCATGTCGATGTCACGCTGATCTGCGAGGCGCCGAAGATCGGCCCGCACGCGGGGGCGATGCGCGCGGCACTGGCCGGGCTGCTGGGGCTGGAGCCGGGCCGGGTCTCGGTCAAGGCCACCACGTCCGAGCGTCTGGGCTTTACCGGCAGGGGCGAGGGGATCGCCGCCATCGCCACCGCCACCCTGATCGCGCCATGAGCGCCCGGATGAGCACAAGCCGCGCCGTCGCCACATTCTTCGGCGCGGGCCTCCTGCGCCCGGCGCCGGGCACATGGGGTTCGGCCGTGGCCGTGGCGCTCGGGCTGCTGATCCACGGGATCGGGCATTTCCCGCTCCTGGCCATGGCGACGCTGGCGGCGGTCGGCTGGGGTTTCTGGGCGGTGGAGCGCGAACTGGCCGGGCGTGCGGGCGAAGACCCGTCCGAGATCGTGATCGACGAGGTGGCGGGGCAGTGGCTGGCGCTCTGCTTCGCGTCCTTCGGGTTCTGGATGATGGGGCTCGACAGCTGGCATTTCCCCTGGCCCGGCTGGGTCGCGGCCTTCCTGTTCTTCCGGCTGTTCGACATCTGGAAGCCCTGTCTGGTGGGTCGGGCCGACCGGCGCGGCGACGCGGCGGGGGTGATGCTGGACGATCTCTGGGCCGGGCTGTTCGCCGGGATCGCGGTGGTCGTGGCGGCGGGCGTATCGCACGGGGTGCTGATGGGATGAGCACGGCGCGCGACCTTCTCGCGGCGGCCGGGGCGGCGGGGCTGACCGTCGCCACCGCCGAAAGCTGCACCGGCGGCGGGGTGGCGGCGGCGATCACCGATATCGCCGGGTCGTCGGCGGTGTTCGAGCGGGGCTTCGTGACCTATTCGAACGCCGCCAAGCAGGAGATGCTGGGGGTGCGGGCCGGAACCCTCGAAGCCCATGGCGCGGTGTCCGAGGAAGTGGCGCGGGAGATGGCCGAGGGCGCGCTTGCGCGCTCCGGCGCCGGGATTGCGGTCGCGGTGACCGGCATCGCCGGGCCGGGCGGATCCGGGTTCAAGCCCGAGGGCCGGGTCTGCTTCGCCCTTGCCCGCCGGTGGGCGGCGACGGTAGCGGAGACGGTGGAGTTCGGTGCCATCGGCCGCGCCGCCGTCCGCGCCGCCAGCGTCGAACACGCGCTGCGGCTGCTGCTGGCGGCGGCAAGGGGATAGCGGAGGCGGGGCAGGGCTGTCGGGAGCGCCAACCTTCGCCCCGTGCCATTGCCCGGAATCAAGGCGCGCAAGCGCCGCCGGGCAGCGGCCGACCGCGGGCGGCCGCTGCCCGCCCCTCAGCCCGCCGCCAGCCGTGCCAGCGCGCCGCGCAGCTTGGCGGCCTCGGCCTCGCCGCGCTCCAGCGTCTCGCGGGTCTCGGCGACGATCTCCTCGGGGGCGCTGGCCACGAACTTCGGGTTGGAAAGCCGCCCGCGCAGCCCGCCGAGATCCTTTTCCAGCTTCGCCAGCGACCTTTCCAGCCGCTCGGTCTCGGCGGCAAGATCGACCACGCCTTCGAGCGGGATCGCGAAACTCGCGCCCTCCACCGCCACGGTCATCGCCCCCTTGGGCGCCGCCCCTTCGGTCATGCCGTCGAGCCGCGCCAGCCGCAGGATCAGCGCCTCGTTCCCGGCCCATGCCGCCCGGGCGGCCGCGTCGAGCGCCACGCCGACCACCGGCAGTTTCAGCCCGGCAGGAACCCGCATCTGCGCCCGCGCCGAGCGGATTTCCTCGATCAGCCCGATCACCCAGCGCATCTCGCGTTCGGCCCCGGGATCGGCGAGTTCCGCGCCGTAGTCCGGCCAGTCGGCATGGATCAGCCCTTTCGCCCGCTGGCCGGTCAGGCCCCAGAGTTCCTCGGTCACGAAGGGCATGATCGGGTGCAGCAGGATCATGCATTGATCCAGCACCCAGGCCATGGTCGCCCGCGTCTCCGCCGCCGTCGCCGGGTCCGCGAGCAGCGGCTTGGCGAATTCCACATACCAGTCGCAGACCTTGCCCCAGACGAAGGCGTAAAGCCCGTTCGCCGCGTCGTTGAACCGATAGGCGGCCAGCGCCGCGTCAACCTCCTCGCGCACCCGGCCGGTCTCGCCGATGATCCAGCGGTTGACGGTTGCTTCGGGCGCGGGCGGGGCGGCCCGGGTCGCGTGTCCCTCCCACACGCCGTTCATCTCGGCGAAGCGGGCGGCGTTCCACAGCTTTGTGCCGAAATTCCGATACCCGGCAACACGTTGCGACGACAACTTCAGGTCGCGCCCCATCGCTGCCATCGCGGTCATGGTGAAGCGCACCGCGTCGGCGCCGTATTCGTCGATCAACTCCAGCGGGTCGATGACGTTGCCCAGCGACTTCGACATCTTCTTGCCCTTCTCGTCGCGGACGAGCGGGTGGACATAGACGGTGTGGAACGGCTCCCGTTCGACCACGGCTAGCTGCATCATCATCATCCGGGCGACCCAGAAGAAGATGATGTCGAAGCCGGTGACCAGCACGTCGGTGGGGAAATACTTCTGCAATTCCGGGGTGTTCTCGGGCCATCCCAAAGTACCGATCGGCCAGAGCCCGGAGGAGAACCATGTGTCGAGCACGTCGGGGTCGCGGGTGAGGCTGCGGCCCGGCGCCATCGCCTGCGCCTCGGCCTCGGTGGCGGCGCAGTAGTGGTTGCCGTCCTCGTCATACCACACCGGAATCTGGTGCCCCCACCAGAGCTGGCGCGAGATGCACCAGGGCTCGATATTCTCCAGCCAGTGAAAGTAAACCTTTTCATGCTGTTCCGGGAGGATCTTCGTGCGCCCCTCGCGCACGGCGTCGATGGCGGGGCCGACGATCTTCGCGGTATCGACGAACCACTGGTCGGTCAGGTAGGGTTCGATCGCGACCTTCGAGCGGTCGCCGTGCGGCACCATGTGGCGGTCGGCGTCGATCCCGTCGAGCCAGCCCTGTTCGCCGGCCAGTTCCACGATGCGCTTGCGGGCCTCGTAGCGGTCGAGCCCGTCCAGCGCCAGCGCCTCCTGCGAAACCTGAGCATCGGCGAGGAAGTCGCTGTTATCCTTCAGGAACATCGCTGCCCGTGTTGTCATGACATTGACCGGCCGCAGGCCATGGCGTTCGCCCACCTTCCAGTCGTTGAAGTCATGCGCCGGGGTCATCTTGACCGCGCCGGTGCCCTTTTCCGGGTCGGCGTAGTCGTCCGCCACGACAGGGATGCGGCGGCCGACCAGCGGCAACACCACATGCTTGCCGATCAGGTGCCGGTAGCGCGGGTCGTCCGGGTGGACCGCCACGCCGGTATCCCCGAGCATGGTCTCGGGCCGGGTGGTGGCCACCACCAGATAGTCGCAGGGCTCGGTCCGGGTGGGGTTGCCCTCATCGTCCCATTCAACCGGCCGGTCCCAGGTCGCGCCCTCCGCCAGCGGATAGCGCAGCCGCCACATATGGCCGTCCTGCTCGATCTGCTCGACCTCCAGATCCGAGATCGCGGTCTCGAAATGCGGATCCCAGTTGACCAGCCGCTTGCCGCGATAGATGCAGCCCTTGTTGTAAAGCTCCACGAAGACCCGGATCACCGCGTCGTGGAAATTGCCCTGCTCGCCCGCGGGGGCGCCGGGGGCGCCGGACATGGTGAAGGCGTTGCGCGACCAGTCGCAGCTTGCGCCCAGCCGCTTCAACTGGCCGATGATGGTGCCGCCGGACTGGGCCTTCCACTCCCACACCTTTTCGAGGAACTTCTCGCGCCCCATCTCGCGGCGGCTCCTGTTCCCGGCCTTGGCCAGTTCGCGTTCCACCACCATCTGGGTGGCGATGCCGGCATGGTCCTGCCCCGGCTGCCAGAGCGTGTCGAAGCCGCGCATCCGGTGCCAGCGGATCAGGATGTCCTGAAGCGTGTTGTTGAAGGCGTGGCCCATGTGGAGGCTGCCGGTCACGTTGGGCGGCGGGATCATGATGCAGAAGGTCTCGGGGCGCGAGGCATTGGCCCCGGCCCGGAAGGCGCCCCCGGCCTCCCACTCCGCATAGATGCGCGCCTCGGCCCGGCCCGCGTCGAAGGTCTTGTCCATCGCCATGATCGCTGTCCCGTCTGATCCTGCGGCGGTTCTTAGCGCGGGCGGGGCCGGAGGGGAAGGCGTCCGGCATCGGCGCGGGGGGCCGCCTGTCTTCTCCTGCCCGGAACAGCCGCGCCAGCGGCCCGGGCAGCGGCCGACCGCCCGGACGGGCGGCCGCTGCCCTCTGTCGGGACAGGAAACCGGCCGGGGTAGTGGGCGGATTGCCCCCCTCACACCGCCCGGTCGAAGCGGGTCGAGAGATGGATAAGGCTTTCCGAGGATTTCACCCCGGTCATCGCCCCGATCCGGTCGAGCACGTCGTCGAGCACCGCCGTTCCCGGCGCCGAGACCAGCAGGAGCAGGTCGAACCGGCCCGAGGTGGAATGCACCGTCTCGACCTCGGGGATCGCCTTGAGCCGGGTCAGCACATGCGCCATGGAGCGCGGCTCGACCGTCAGGAGCACGCTTGAGCGGATCCGCGCCGCCCGCGCCGCCTCGCCCAGTTTCAGCGTATAGCCCGCGATGGTGCCGCCCCCCTCCAGCCGTTCCAGCCGCGCCTGGATGGTCGAGCGCGCCACCTTCAGCCGCCGCGCCAGCGTGGCCACCGGCATCCGCGCATCGGTCCCCAGGAGGGCGAGGATTCCCCGGTCGAGATCGTCCATTCCGCAACACCGCCTTTTTCACGTCCGTTTCGGCATAATAACGAAAATATCAGGCGGTTCTAGACTTTCCCCCGGTGGAAATGTGCCCCATATGCGCCGCCTCAAGTGCAGGAAAAGGGCGGCTCATACGCACCTGGCCTGGTTGGTGAATCGCGCAAGCGTCTCCGACCCGTGGACCGGGCGCGGGAGGTTTGCGTCTTGTTGGCAGAAGGAAGACGCCGATGGGACTGACCAAGACGATCTGGGCCACGCCCTGCGAATATCTGGCCCATATGCAGCCCGGCCACCCGGTGCTGTTCTTCGCGCCCGCCGCGTTGCAGGCCCGCGCGCGCCGGTTTCTCGACGGGTTCCCGGGGCTGGTGACCTATGCGGTCAAGGCCAATGCGGGCGAATCGGTGATCGGCAACCTGTCGGCCGCCGGGGTGCGCGGCTTCGACGTGGCCTCTCCGGCCGAGGTCGGGCTGGTGCGCGGCATCGCCCCCGGCGCGGCGCTGCATTACAACAACCCGGTGCGGGCGCGGGCCGAGATCGCGGCGGCCGCGGATATGGGGATTCAGAGCTGGTCGGTCGATTCGGAAAGCGAACTGGCCAAGCTCATTGCCATGGTCCCCGCTGACGGGACGGAAATCGCCGTGCGCTTCAAGCTGCCGGTGGCGGGCGCGGCCTATGACTTCGGCGCCAAGTTCGGCGCGACGGCGGAACGCGCAGCGGGGTTGCTGGCGCAGGCTGCGCGGGCGGGCTACATCCCGGCGCTGACCTTCCATCCCGGCACCCAGTGCAGCGACCCGGCGGCGTGGGAGACCTATATCGCCGCCGCCGCAGGCATCGCCCGCACGGCCGGGGTGGAGATCGCGCGGCTGAACGTGGGCGGCGGCTTTCCGTCGCACCGGCTCACCCGCGCGGAACCGGCGCTGGAGGCGATCTTCGACGGGATCGGCCGCGCCACCGCCGCGGCCTTCGGCTCGGCCCGCCCCGCTCTGGTCTGCGAGCCGGGCCGGGCGCTGGTGGCCGACGCCTTCACGCTGGCCGCCCGGGTGCGGGGCTTGCGCGACGGGGATGTGTTCCTCAACGACGGGGTTTACGGCGCGCTGGCGGAGCTGCCGCTGATCGGCCCGATCGACCGGATCGAGGTCATTTCGCCCGAAGGCGGCCGTCGCCGGGGCGCGCCGGTCGCCCGCACCGTCTTCGGCCCGACCTGCGATTCGGTCGACCGGCTGCCGGGCGAGGTGGCGCTGCCCGCCGATCTGGCGGAAGAGGACCATGTGCTGTTCCACGGCCTCGGCGCCTATTCCGCCGCGACCAACACCCGGTTCAACGGTTTCGGCGACCTGGGGATCGAGACGGTGCTGGACCTGCACGGCTGACCGGGAAACCATCCCGTCTCTTGCCCGGAATCAAGGCGCGTCAGCGCCGCCGGGCAGCGGCCGACCGCCCGCACGGGCGGCCGCTGCCCTCTGTGGTGACATGCTGTCCGGGCTGGACGGGGGCTTGTGCCCGCCTGCCCCGGCGCGCATCCTGCCGCCCGGATACGGGGGACAAACATGATGGATGACGCGCTTCAGGCCGCGCTGCTCGACGGTGTGCCGCTGCCGATGATCCTGATCGGCCGCGATGCGCGGATCCTGCGCACCAATGCGCCTGCGCGCGCGCTGCTGGGCGCCGATCCGGCCGGGCGGCACTACATGAACGCGCTGCGCCAGCCGGAACTGGTCGAGCGGGTCGAGCAGGTGCTGGCGGGCGGGGGGCCGGGCTCGGTGCGCCATGTGGTGACCGGGCCGGGGCGCGATACGGTCTATCGGGTGCTGGCCGCGCCGCTTGCCGGGCAGGGGGCGAGCCTTGCCTTCGAGGACATCACCGAGATCGAGCAGGCCAGCGAGATCCGCCGTGATTTCGTCGCCAATGTCAGCCACGAACTGCGCACGCCGCTGACCGCACTGCTGGGTTTCATCGAGACCCTGCGCGGCCCGGCAAGGGACGATGCGGCGGCGCGCGAGCGGTTCCTGGGCATCATGGCGCGCGAGGCCGGGCGGATGAACCGGCTGGTGGCCGACCTGCTGTCGCTGAGCCGGGTCGAGGCCGAGGAACGGGTCCGCCCCATGGGCCGGGTCGATCTGGTGGCGCTGACCCGGGCCACCGTGGCGACGCTGAGGCCGCTTGCCACCGCCGCCGGGGTCGGGATCGAGGTCGAGGCGCCCGAGGGGAAGCTGGAGGTCCGGGCCGATGCCGACCAGTTGACGCAGGTTCTGAACAACCTGATCGAGAACGCTGTAAAGTATGGACATTCCGGCGGAAAGGTTGAAATATCCTTGGCCGGGATCAACATTCCGGCGCTGGGGGGGCGGGCGGTCTCGCTGAAGGTGAAGGACCACGGCGAAGGTATTGATGAACTTCACCTTGCGCGCCTGACCGAACGTTTCTACCGGGTCGATGCCCACCGCTCGCGCGAGCAGGGCGGCACCGGGCTGGGGCTGGCGATCGTCAAGCACATCGTCCAGCGCCACCGGGGGCGGCTGCGGGTCGAAAGCCGCAAGGGCGAGGGCTGCACCTTCACCGTGCTGCTGCCGGGGGGCTGAAGCGGTGGCCCGTTGCCCGGAATCAAGGCGCGTCAGCGCCGCCGGGCAAGCGGCCGACCGCCCGGACGGGCGGCCGCTCTTGCAACGTATCAACATGCACATACCTCGGGGTATCCGGCACCATAAACTGCCAGACCACCACCGTTGCAGCGGCCACCCGCGGTCGTCCGCTTGCCCTCTGTTGCGCAGCACGTCTGCCCATTCCCCGCTCTGGACAGCGCGCGGCCCCCGGCCGATATTGTCCGGCATGAGTCTTCCCCCGGGTTTCCTCGACGAATTGCGCGGCCGCGTCTCACTCTCGCAGGTGGTGGGGCGCAAGGTTACGTGGGATCAGCGCAAGTCGAACCAGGGCAAGGGCGACATGTGGGCGCCGTGCCCGTTCCATCAGGAAAAATCGGCCTCGTTCCACGTCGATGATCGCAAGGGATTCTACTACTGCTTCGGCTGCCACGCCAAGGGCGACGCGATCAGCTTCATCCGCGAGACCGAGAACGCGGGCTTCATGGAGGCGGTGGAAATCCTCGCCCGCGAGGCCGGGATGACGATGCCCGCCCGCGACCCCAAGGCGGCCGAACGCGCCGACCGGCGCAGCCAGCTTGCCGATGTGATGGAAGAGGCGGTGCGCCACTACCGGCTGCAACTCCAGACCGCCGCGGGGGCACAGGCGCGCGACTATCTGGCGGGCCGGCGGCTGGACGCGGCGGCGCAGGAACGCTTTTCGATAGGCTTCGCCCCGGATGCGCGGCAGGGACTGTTCGCGGCGCTCTGCGCCAGGGGGATCGCGCCCGAACTGATCGTCGAGGCAGGGCTGGCGGCCAGACCCGATGGCGGCGGCCAGCCCTACGACCGCTTCCGGGGCCGGATCATCTTTCCGATCCGCGATGCGCGGGGCCGCTGCATCGGCCTCGGCGGCCGGGCGATGGACCCGAACGCGCGGGCGAAATACCTCAACTCGCCCGAGACGCCGCTGTTCGACAAGGGCCGCAGTCTTTACAACCACGGCCCCGCGCGCGAGGCGGCGGGCAAGGGCCAGCCGCTGATCGTGGCCGAAGGCTATATGGACGTGATTGCGCTGTCGGAAGCCGGGTTTCACGCCACCGTCGCGCCGCTCGGCACCGCCGTCACCGAAGAGCAGTTGCAGCTTTTGTGGCGCATCCACCCCGAGCCGGTGATCGCGCTCGACGGCGATGCGGCGGGGTTGCGCGCGGCGCTGCGGCTGATCGACCTTGCGCTGCCGGTGATGGAGGCGGGGCAGGGGCTGCGCTTTGCCGTGCTGCCACAGGGGCAGGATCCGGACGACCTGATCCGGGCGCAGGGGGCGCAGGGGTTCCGCAAGGTTCTGGATGCCGCGAAACCGATGGTCAGCCTCTTGTGGCAGCGCGAGACCGAAGACCAGCCGATCGACAGCCCCGAACGCCGCGCCGGTCTGGACAAGCGGCTGCGCACGGTGCTGCGCACGATCCGCGATCCCTCGATCCGCGAGCATTACGGCGCCGAGATGAAGCGGCTCCGGGCCGAACTGTTCGGCCCCGCCATCCGCCCGGCGCGCGGTTTCACCCCCGGGCGGCGCGGCAGGGGCTTTGTCCCGCCGCCCGCGCCGACCACGGCCACGGCCCGGGCCTCGATGCTGGCCAGTGCCGACGACGCGGCCGAGGAACGGCTGCGCGAGGCGGTGATCCTCGTGGCGCTGGCGCTGCATCCGGGGCTGATCCCGACCTTCGAATCGGCGCTGGAACGGATGGACCTGACCGCGCCGGGCCACGACCGGCTGCGCAGCGCACTGTTCGCCCATGCCGAAGACCCGGACGCGGCTGCGAAAATCCGCGCGGCGGCGGGCGATGCCCTTGAAAACCTGCTGGCGCTGCGCCATGTCCAGATCGCGCCCCCCGTCCGGAACCCCCATGACGCCGAGGCGGCCCGCATGTGCCTGGCCGAAGAACTGGCGAAACTCGAAGCGCGACGTGGCGCAAGGCGCGAGATCGAACACGCGATGGAGGACTTCTCGGGCCTGCCCGACGAGGGCCTGACATGGCGTCTGTCGCAGGCGGCCGAGGCGGTGAACCGCGCCGGGCGTCTCCGCAGCGACGACGCCGACGACATGGGAGAGGACCGCGCCGCGCTGTCGAATCACCTTCAAAGCCTGATCGACCGGGAAATATGGGTGAAGAAACGGCGTTGAATGCCTCCCGCCCCTGTGATTCGCGTTGATGAGTCGCTACATAGATTCCACTGATTCGGCCTTCCCCGAGGAGCACCATGGCAGCCAAAGATACCGAAGAAGGCAAACCGGCAGAGCAGGACGGCGAAATCACCCTCGACATGAGCCAGGCCGCGGTCAAGAAGATGATCGCCGACGCGCGCGAGCGTGGGTATATCACCTATGACCAGCTCAATACCGTATTGCCGCCCGATCAGGTCTCGTCCGACCAGATCGAGGACGTGATGTCGATGCTCTCGGAAATGGGCATCCAGGTCACCGAATCCGAAGAGGCCGAAGAGGCCGAGCCCGCCGGCGAACTGGTCGAGGCCACCGGCTCGCGCGAGGTGGTGGTGGCCGCCACGACGACCGAGACGCTCGACCGGACCGACGATCCGGTGCGGATGTACCTGCGCGAGATGGGTTCGGTCGAACTGCTGTCGCGCGAGGGCGAGATCGCCATCGCCAAGCGGATCGAGGCCGGGCGCAACACGATGATCGCGGGCCTGTGCGAAAGCCCGCTGACCTTCCACGCCATCACGATCTGGCGCGATGAACTGCTGTCGGAGGACATCCTCCTGCGCGACGTGATCGACCTGGAGACCACCTTCGGCCGCACGATGGAGGGGGACGACGAGCTTGAAGGGGCGCAGATCAGCGGCATCGCCAGCCCGGCGAACGGTCAGGCACGGGGCCAGCAGGGCGGGGCCGCGCCCGAACTGGACGCCGACGGCAACCCGATCGCCGCCGGCGACGACGACGAGGACGAGGACGACGCCTCGAACATGTCGCTTGCGGCGATGGAGGCCGCGCTCAAGCCCAAGGTGCTGGAGACCCTCGACCGGATCGCCTGCGACTACAACATGCTGGCGGAAATGCAGGACCAGCGCATGTCGGCCACGCTGACCGAGAAGAACACCTTCTCGGCCACGGAAGAAGCCGCCTATCAGAAGCTGCGTTCGGAAATCGTCATGCTGGTCAACGAGCTGCACCTGCATAACAACCGGATCGAGGCGCTGGTCGACCAGCTTTACGGCATCAACCGCAAGATCATGTCGATCAACTCGGGCATGGTGAAGCTGGCCGACCACGCCCGCATCAACCGGCGCGAATTCATCGAGGAATATCAGGGGTATGAGCTGGATCCGACCTGGCTTGACCGGATGGCCGCGAAATCCGGCCGCGGCTGGCAGGTCCTGATCGAGCGCAGCCGCGACAAGGTCGAGGAACTGCGCAAGGAAATGGCGCAGGTCGGCCAGTATGTCGGTGTCGATATTTCCGAGTTCCGCCGCATCGTCAACCAGGTGCAGAAGGGCGAGAAGGAGGCGAGGCAGGCCAAGAAGGAGATGGTCGAGGCCAACCTGCGGCTGGTCATTTCCATCGCCAAGAAATACACGAACCGCGGGCTGCAATTCCTTGATCTCATTCAGGAAGGTAATATCGGCCTGATGAAGGCCGTGGACAAGTTCGAGTATCGCCGGGGCTACAAGTTCTCGACCTATGCGACCTGGTGGATCCGGCAGGCGATCACCCGCTCCATCGCCGACCAGGCCCGGACGATCCGCATCCCGGTCCACATGATCGAGACGATCAACAAGCTGGTGCGCACCGGCCGCCAGATGCTGCACGAGATCGGCCGCGAGGCCACGCCCGAGGAACTGGCCGAAAAGTTGCAGATGCCGCTGGAAAAGGTCCGCAAGGTGATGAAGATCGCCAAGGAACCGATTTCGCTGGAAACCCCGATCGGGGATGAGGAAGACAGCCAGCTCGGCGATTTCATCGAGGACAAGAACGCGATCCTGCCCCTGGAATCCGCGATTCAGGAGAACCTGAAGGAAACCACGACACGGGTTCTGGCCAGCCTCACCCCGCGCGAGGAGCGGGTGCTGCGCATGCGCTTCGGCATCGGCATGAACACTGACCATACGCTGGAGGAGGTCGGCCAGCAGTTCTCGGTGACGCGCGAGCGCATCCGTCAGATCGAGGCCAAGGCGCTGCGGAAGCTGAAACATCCGAGCAGGAGCCGGAAGCTGCGGAGTTTTCTGGATCAGTGACCATTGAGGAGCATCGGAGGCTTCGGGAAGCAGCACAAGTATTGCTGACCCTTCTCCGATGCATCTCGATGAAGATGTCGCTGGCCGTTGATAAGCACGACCGTCTAAACTTCTTCCGACTTTACGATGGTTGCCTTATGGATGTGGCCGTTATCTCGTGGTGCAAGTTTTTTGGATCAAGTAAGGAAAACCTGTTTTGGTTGAGGTTATTTCCCGAGGTCGCCCCAGGTCACACCGAACTCAGGGGTAGGCTACTGGAGGCCGCGCAAGGAGACCTTAAAGCCCTTTCGGAAACAACCCGCAATTATCGCGATACTTATGTCGCGCATCACGACTTGAACGAGACGAAGCGCGCGAAGGATCATCCATCGCTTCATCCTCTCCAGGCTACGGGCCAAGTGCTCTACAAGGAGGTCTATAGCACTTTGGATTCGCATGGCTACGCAGGCGGTCTACCGCACCCAGATCGGATTATGGGGACGGGCCTTCGAGAGATCGAAGCTCAGTGGAAGAGGATAGTGGAAGCGGTGAGGACGGCGACTCAAGGGTTCCGGGAGCCCTAAACGCTTATCCACTCTTGACATTGTGTGCGCGATCACGTACATGCTCCGCATGAAAACCCTCTCCTCCACCATCCTCCGCCAGAACCTCTCCGCCGTGATGGACCGGGTGAACGACGACCACGAGCCGGTCATCGTCACCCGCGCCAAGGGTAAGCCCGTGGTCATGGTCTCGCTGGAGGACTGGGCCTCGATGGATGAGACCACCTATCTGCTGTCCAGCCCGAAGAACGCAGCCCGGTTGCGCGCGGCGATCAAGGGGCTGAACGAGGGCAGGGGTGTCGTCCGTGACTTGATCGAAGAATGAATCTAACATTCTTTCCAGACGCTTGGGACGATTACCAGTATTGGCTCGCAACTGACAAGGCGATGGTCCGCAAGATCAACGGGCTCATCAAGGAATGCCTGCGCCACCCGTTCGAGGGCACCGGAAAGCCTGAGCCGTTGAAGGGCGACCTTTCCGGCTTCTGGTCGCGCCGGATAGACCGCGAACACCGGCTGGTCTATCGCGCGACGGCGACGGCAATCGAGATCGCCCAGTGCCGCTATCACTATTGAGGCGCTACACCGCCGTCACATCCGCCTGCGCGAAATCGCCACCGACATAGCGACCGCAGGGTGCGCCTCACCCCTCGCGCACCGTGGCGATCATCAGGGCCACGTTCTCGGGGTCGGCCTCGGGGGTGATGCCGTGGCCGAGGTTGAAGATATGCGGCCCGCCCGAGAAGGTGCGGACGATGCGGCGGGTGGACTCGATCAGTGCCGGGCCGCCGGTCACCAGATGCTGCGGCGCGAGATTGCCCTGCACGCAGCCGTCGGGCTGGACATGCGCCGCCGCCCATTCCGCCGACACGCCGTTGTCGAGCGCGACGCAATCCGCCCCGGTCGCAGCGTGGAAGCCCGCGTAGCGCGGCCCGGCCTCGCGCGGGAAGGCGATCACCGGGATGCCGGGGTGGCGGGCCTTCAGCGCGGCGATGATCCGCGCGGCGGGCTTGAGCGCGAAATCGTCGAAATCCTGCCCCTTGAGCGAGCCTGCCCAGGAGTCGAACAGCTTGACCACCTCGGCCCCGGCCTCGATCTGGGCGGAAAGGTAGTCGATCGTCGCCTCGGCGATCAGGTCGATCAGCGCCACGAAAGCCGCCCGGTCCTCGGCCTTGAAGGCATGCGCCGGGGCCTGGTCCGGGGTGCCGCGCCCGGCGATCATGTAGGTGGCGACCGTCCAGGGCGCGCCGGCGAAGCCGATCAGCGTGACCTCGGGCGGCAGTTCGCGGGCAAGGATGCGCACGGTCTCGTAGACCGGGCCCAGCGTCTCGTGGATCGCCGAGGCGGGTTTCAGCGCCGCCACGCCGCCCGCGTCGGTGATGGTCGAAAGCCGCGGCCCCTCGCCGGTGACGAACCACAGTTCGGACCCGAGCGCCTGCGGCAGGAGCAGGATATCGGCAAACAGGATCGCCGCGTCGAAACCATAGCGGCGGATCGGTTGCAGCGTGACCTCGGCCGCGAGATCCGGCGCGTAGCACAGCGACAGGAAATCCCCGGCCCGGGCGCGGGTGGCGCGGTATTCCGGCAGGTAGCGCCCGGCCTGCCGCATCATCCATATGGGCGGGGTGGGCAGAACCTCGCCCCGCAGCGCGCGCAGAATGGTCTTGTCCGCGCCGGTTCCGCCTGTCTCGGCCTTTGTCATCCCGTCCTCCGTCCGCATGATCCGGCCCCCGCTTGCCCGTCGGGGGCGGGGAATGTCAAGCGCGGCGCGGTCGCAGGGGGCGGCCGCGCGGCGCGGTGAACCTGTCAGGCCACGCCCGCCTTGCCTGTTTTCCCGGCCCCGGCCTCTGTCTGGGCCTCCGCCTCCGTCTCCGTCTCGGCCGACTGGCGGGCCCACATCGCGGCATAGCGGCCGCCGCGGGCCAGAAGCGCCTCGTGCCGCCCCTCCTCGATGATCCGGCCCGCCTCCAGCACCACGATCCGGTCGGCGTCGGCCACGGTGGAAAGCCGGTGGGCGATGGTGATCACGGTGCGGCCCCGGCTCATCTCGCGCAGGCTGTCCTGGATGTCGCGTTCGGTCTGGGTGTCGAGCGCCGAGGTGGCCTCGTCCAGCAGCAGTATCGGCGGGTTCTTGAGCAGGGTCCGCGCAATCCCCACCCGCTGCTTCTCGCCGCCCGAAAGCTTGAGTCCGCGCTCGCCCACCGTGGTCTCGTAGCCTTCGGGCAGGCTCATGATGAAATCGTGGATGCGGGCGGCGCGGGCGGCGGCCTCGATCCCGGCCCGGCCGGCGTCGGGGCGGCCGTAGGCGATGTTGTAAAGGATGGTGTCGTTGAACAGCACCGTGTCCTGCGGCACCACGCCGATCATGTCGTGCAGGCTTTGCTGGGTCACGTCGCGCACGTCCTGCCCGTCGATGCGCAGGCTGCCGCCGGTCACGTCGTAGAACCGGAACAGCAGGCGCCCGATGGTGGACTTGCCCGAGCCCGAGGGGCCGACCAGCGCCACCGTCTCGCCCGGGGCGATCTTCAGGCTGACGCCGCGCAGGATCGGCCGTTCGGGCTCATAGCCGAATTCCACGCCGTCGAATTCGACCCCGCCGCCCCCGACCTTGAGCGCGGGCGCACCGGGGCGGTCCGCGATCTCTGCCGGTTGTTCCAGCAGCGCGAACATCTCGCCCATATCGACCAGCGACTGGCGGATCTCGCGGTAGACCGTGCCGAGAAAGCCCAGCGGCAGGGTGATCTGCATCATATAGGCGTTGACCATGACGAAATCGCCCACGGTCAGGCGGCCGTCCTGCACCCCGAGCGCGGCCATGACCATCACCGCCACCAGCCCCAGCGTGATCAGCAGCGACTGGCCGATGTTGAGCAACCCCAGCGTAAGTCCGGTCTTGACCGCCGCGCGCTCATACCCCGCCATCGCGGCGTCGTAACGCGCGGCCTCGCGCGCCTCGGCGCCGAAATACTTGACGGTCTCGAAGTTCAGCAGGCTGTCGATGGCTTTCTGGTTGGCGTCGGTGTCCTGGTCGTTCATCTCCCTCCTGATCTGCACCCGCCATTCCGTCACCCGGAAGGTGAACATCACGTAAAGCGCGATCGTGGCCAGCACCACCAGCATGTAGGAGGCCCCGAACACCGTGGCGAAGATCACCATGATCAGAACGAGTTCGAGGATCAGCGGCCCGACCGAGAACAGCATGAACCGCAGCAGGAAATCGACACCCTTGACGCCGCGTTCGATCACCCGGCTGAGCCCGCCGGTGCGGCGGCTGACATGGTAGCGCATCGAGAGCCGGTGGATATGGCTGAAGGTCTCAAGCGCGAGTCGCCGCAGCGCCCGCTGGCCGACCCGCACGAAGACCGCATCGCGAAGTTCGGCGAAGGCGACCGAGAAAAGCCGCGCCATGCCGTAGGCGACGGTCAGGCCGACCGCGCCCAGCATCAGCATCTCGGGCCCCGAGGGGGCCTCTCCCGCCAGCGCATCGACCGCCTGTTTGTAGAGGAACGGGGTGACGACGGCGAAAAGCTTGCCCGCGACCAGCGCCAGCATGGCAAACACCACCCGGCGCTTGACCCAGCCCTGACCCGCGGGCCAGAGATACGGCCCCACCCGGCGGATCGTCCGCCACCCGCTGCCGCCCGTTCCGGCCGGAACCTGTCCGACCGGCGCCTGTCCGGTTGCCATCACCCGCCCCCATCTGTCCGCCGGACCTACCTATGTCCCCCGACGGCAAAGTGCCAGAGGGGTCCGGTCGCGCGCCCGGACCCGGCGACCGGCCCTTTCCGGCCGGGCAGGGGCTTTCCGCCCCCCTGCGCCTGACGGCGCGAATATCCCCCCGGAGGGTCGCCTTGCCAGGGGCCGCTCAGCCGTATTCCGCCACCGGCGTTCCGGCCAGCGCCGCGATGTTCAGCAGCCCGCGCGCGGTGATCGAGGGGGTGACGATATGGGCGCGGTTGCCCATGCCCATCAGGATCGGCCCGACTTCCAGCCCGCCCGCCCGGGCCTTGAGAATGTTGCGCACCGCGCTGGCCGCGTCGGTCGAGGCGAAGACCAGCACGTTCGCCGCCTCGGTCAGCCGCGAGTTGGGGAAGATGCGCGAAAGCAGCCCCGGGTCGAGCGCCGCATCGACCGCCATTTCGCCTTCATAGACGAAATCGGGCCGGGCCGCGTCCAGGAGTTCCAGCGCCGCGCGCATCCGCCGGCCCGAGTCGCTGTCGAGATTGCCGAACTGCGAATGCGAGCACAGCGCCACCCTTGGCGTGATGCCGAAGCGGCGGACATGGCGCGCGGCGCCGATTGCCGCCACCGCGATCTGCTCGGGCGTCGGCACCGCGTTGACCTGGGTGTCGGCGACGAACAGCGGCCCCGCGGTCTGGATGATCAGGCTGAGCGCGCCGACCGGGGTCAGCCCGTCGCGCGCCAGCACCCGCCGGACATAGCCCAGATGCCACAGGTATTGCCCCAGCGTGCCGCAGATCAGGCTGTCGGCCTCGCCCCGGTGCACCATGACCGCGCCGATGGCGGTGGTGTTGGTGCGCAGCACCGCGCGGGCGGTGTCGGGGCTGACGCCGCGCCGCTCCATCAGCCGGTGATAGGTTTCCCAGTAGTCGCGGTAGCGCCGGTCGCTTTCGGGGTTCACGATCTCGAAGTCGCGGTCGGGGCGGATCGGCAGGCCCGCGCGTTCGCAGCGCATGGCGATCACCTCGGGGCGGCCGATCAGGATCGGGGCTTCGGTGGTTTCCTCCATGATCGCGTGGGTGGCGCGCAGCACGCGTTCGTCCTCGCCCTCGGCGAAGACGATGCGGCGGGAGGCCGTGCGGGCGGCCTCGAACACCGGGCGCATCAGAAGCGCCGAGCGGAACACCGAACCGTCGAGCCGGTCCTTGTAGGCGGCGAGGTCGTCGATCGGGCGGGTGGCGACGCCGGTTTCCATCGCCGCCTTCGCCACCGCGCCCGCGACCACGCCCATCAGGCGGGGATCGAACGGTTTCGGGATCAGGTAGTCGGGGCCGAAGGTCAGCGATTCGCCGCGGTAGGCCGCCGCCGCCTCGGCCGAGGTGGTGGTGCGGGCCAGCGCGGCGATCCCCTCGATGCAGGCGAGTTGCATGGCGTCGTTGATCTGCGTCGCGCCCACGTCGAGCGCGCCGCGGAAGATGAACGGAAAGCACAGCACGTTGTTGACCTGGTTGGGATAATCCGACCTGCCGGTGGCGATGATCGCGTCCGGGGCGATGGCGCGGACCTCATCGGGCATGATCTCGGGCGTGGGATTGGCCAGCGAGAAGACGATGGGGCGCGGCGCCATTTTCGCCACCATTTCCGGCGTCAGCACACCGGGGCCGGAAAGGCCGAGGAAGAAGTCCGCGCCGCCGATCACCTCGTCGAGGGTGCGCGCGTCGGAGGCTTGCGCGAAGGCGGCCTTCTGCGGGTTCATGTCCTCGGTCCGGCCCTCGTGCACCAGCCCGTGGATGTCGCACAGCCAGACGTTTTCCCGCCTTACCCCCAGTTTGAGCAGCATGTTGAGGCAGGCGATCCCGGCCGCGCCGCCGCCGGTGGAGACGACCTTGATCTCCTCGAACCGCTTGCCCGCCACATGCAGCGCGTTGGTGGCCGCCGCGCCGACGACGATGGCGGTCCCGTGCTGGTCGTCGTGGAACACCGGAATCTTCATGCGTTCGCGGCAGAGCCTTTCGACGATGAAACAGTCGGGGGCCTTGATGTCCTCAAGGTTGACCGCGCCGAAGGTGGGCTCCAGCGCGCAGACGATATCGGCCAGCCTTTCGGGGTCGGATTCGTTCACCTCGATATCGAAACAGTCGATATTGGCGAATTTCTTGAACAGGACCGCCTTGCCCTCCATCACCGGCTTCGACGCCAGCGCGCCGATATTGCCGAGGCCGAGGACCGCCGTGCCGTTCGTCACCACCGCGACCAGATTGGCCCGCGCGGTATAGCGGGCGGCATTGGCCGGGTCGGCCTTGATCTCGATACAGGCTTCGGCCACGCCGGGGGAATAGGCGCGCGACAGATCGCGGCCGTTGGCCAGGGGCTTGGTGGCGCGGATCTCCAGCTTTCCGGGGTGCGGGAACTCATGATAGTCGAGCGCCGCCTGCCGCGCGCTGTCCTGCCGGGCTTCTTCCATCGTTTCCTCCCCCTGAGTTCCGCCCCGAAATTGCGGTTGTTCAACATTAAACCATCCGCCCGGTGGCGCAAGGGCGCAGCGGCGGCGCGGGTGCGGTCGGCGGGGGAAGGGCAGGGTGCCCGCCCCGGTTTTCCTGCCCGGCCCGTTCTTTTCCCGCCCTCCGGCGTTCCACGCCTTGCGGCCGGATGCGGCGCGACCTAGATTCACCCCAAGAAACGCTGACGGAGACCGCCATGGCCATGGAAGCCCGGGATATCGAAAACCTGCTGCGGGAAAGTTTCCCGCAGGCACGGATCACCATCACCGACCTTGCGGGCGACGGCAATCACTACGCCGCCGAGGTGATCGACGAATCCTTCCGGGGCATGAACCGGGTACAGCAGCAGCGCGCCGTCTATGCTGCGCTGAAGGGCCGCATGGACGGCCCGGCGGGTGAACTCCATGCCCTTGCCCTCACCACCAAGGCGCCTGACTGAAGGGGGCGCCGGTCCGACCGCCAAACAGACCGCCGAACAGACCGAAGGGAAACGCAATGACCACCACAGCGCAGGACCAGATCCGCGATACCATCACCACCCATGACGTCGTGCTGTTCATGAAGGGCACCAAGACCATGCCGCAATGCGGGTTCTCCTCGCGCGTGGCCGGGGTGCTCAACTTCATGGGGGTGGAGTTTCTCGATGTGAACGTGCTTGCCGACGAGGCCGTCCGGCAGGGAATCAAGGATTTCTCCGACTGGCCGACCATCCCGCAGCTTTACGTCAAGGGCGAGTTCGTCGGCGGCTGCGATATCGTGACCGAGATGACGCTCTCGGGCGAGCTTGACCAGTTGTTCGAGACGCAGGGCGTGGGCTACGACAAGGCGGCGGCGGACAAGATCCGCGAAGCGAACGCCTGATCCGCTGCATCACGTTGCGGCGGCGCGGCTTTGTCAGTCCGCCCGCCGCGGCGCGGATGCATCCGAACGCATGTCCGGTTCCGGGGCGGGGGCGTGAACCGCGACGGCGCGCTCGGGATGCGCCGATGGCGGCGGCGGCCCGGCTACCTGTCCGACGGGTGGTTCACCCCGTCGACCCAGCCGATCTCGCCGATCTCGCCGAGGTCGCGCGGGTTGACGCCATCGAGGATCGCCACGTTCACCCCGTATTCGTTCGGGTTCGACCGCCTGCGGTGGTGGGTGTAGATGCCGCAGGTCGCGCAGAACCAGTGCTGCGCCGTCATGCTGCCCCAGCGGTAGAGCGTCAGCCTGTCCTGCCCCTTCACCACCCGCAGCCCGTCGAGCGGCGCCGAGACCGCGGCCGCGCCCCGGCGGCGGCAGAAGGAACAGTCGCAGCGCCGGGCCGAGGCGAGGCCGTCCGCCAGCGTCACCTCGATCTCGACCGCGCCGCAATGGCAGGTGCCGCGCCGGACCTCGCTCATCGCCGCCTCCGGACCACGGGAATGGAGGTGCGCCCGACCCGGTAGCGGGCCTCGGGGTGCGGCGGCTCGCCATGGGTGCGCCGCCACCAGCCGGTGCCGCCCCGGCGCAGCCAGAGCGGCACGGTCAGCGCCATCCCGGCGACGAAACCGCCCGCATGGGCCCAATAGGCGACGCCGCCTTCCTCGGGGCTGACGGCCAGCCCGCCGCCGATCTGGAACAGGAACCACAGGCCCAGCATGATCCAGGCGGGCACCGGCAGGATGCGGAAGAAGATCACGATGATGATCAGCACATCGACCCGCGCCCGGGGGTAGAGCAGCAGATACCCGCCCAGCACCCCGGCGATCGCGCCGGAGGCCCCGACCATCGGCACCGGAGAGCCGGGTTCGGCCGCGACCTGAAGCGCCGCCGCCACCGCCCCGCAGGCCAGGTAGAAGGCAAGAAACCCGCGATGGCCGAAGGCTTCCTCCATGTTGTCGCCGAAAATCCACAGAAACAGCATGTTGCCCGCAAGGTGCAGCCAGCCGGCATGGACGAACATCGAGGTGAGGACCGTATGCCAGTCCTGCCCCGAGGTGATCCGGCCCGGCACCACGCCCCAGGTGTTGAAGAAGGCATGGACCGCGTAATCGCTGTCCAGAAACGGCAGGGAGCCGAGGAACACCAGGATGTTGGCGGCCATCAGCCCCCAGGTGACATAAGGCGTGCCCCCGGAAGGATTGTGATCGCGGATCGGAAACATGGCCCACGGTTTCCGATCCCTGGCCCGGCGTCAAGGGGAGTCCTGTTCCGGGCGTGGCGGTGCGCGTGAGCGCACCCTGCGGCGACCCTGCGGCGCGCTCGTCACGCCCCCGCGCTCACCAGCAGCTGCGCGTTGCCGCCCGAGGCGGTGGTGTCGATGCAGACGTGGCGCTCGTGCAGAACATGGGCGGTGTCGGGCATCCCGGCGATCAGCGGCAGGATCGGCCCCGGACGGCGGGCAAGCGCCTGCGCCAGCGCGCGGGCGGTCCGGGCGTCGCCCCACCAGAGCACGCCGGAAAACCCCTCGATCCGGGCCAGCACCTCCGGGTCGGTCAGGTCGGGCGCCGCCAGCGCCGCCCCGCCAAGCGCCCGCACCGCATGGACCTGCGCGGCGGCGGCCTCGCCGGGGCCGAGGCACAGCAAGGGCGGGCGCGGCACCAGCGACAGCCGGTTCGATTCGCCGGTCGGTCCGGGCAGGTCGTGGGTCTTGACCGCGGTCTCCGTCGCCCGGGCCGAGGCCAGCGCCGCCGTCAGCGCGCCCGCGTCGCGCGGCGGGGCAGGGGGGGCGGATGCCTCCGCCGCCACCGGCACGGGCCGGGCGGTGAAGCGCGGCAGGTAGTCCGGCCCGCCCGCCTTGGGGCCGGTGCCGGAAAGCCCCTCGCCGCCGAAGGGCTGGCTGCCCACCACCGCGCCGATCTGGTTACGGTTGACATAGGTGTTGCCGACCCGCACCCGCTCGACGACATGCTGCACCCGGTCGTCGATCCTTGTATGCAGCCCGAAGGTCAGCCCGTAGCCGCTGGCGTTCACCGCGGCGATCACCGCGTCCAGTTCCCCGGCCCGGAAGGTGGCGAGATGCAGGACGGGGCCGAAGATCTCGCGCCCCAGATCGGCGATGCCGCCCACGCGGATCACCGCCGGGCCGATGAAATGTCCGGTGGCGGGGCAGGGGAGTTCATGCAGCAACCGCCCCTCGGCCCGCGCGGCCGCGACATGGGCGGCGATGCCCGCCGCCGCTTCGGCATCGATCACCGGGCCCAGATCGGTGGCCAGATCCTCGGGGTCGCCGGGCGCAAGCTCGTCCATCGCGCCGAACAGCATTTCGGTCAGCGGCCCGGCGATGTCCTCCTGCACGTAGAGACAGCGCAGCGCCGAACAGCGCTGCCCGGCCGACTGGAAGGCCGAGGCGACGATATCGCGCACCGCCTGTTCCGGCAGCGCGGTCGAATCCACCACCATCGCGTTCAGCCCGCCGGTCTCGGCGATCAGCGGCGCGGCCGGATCGCAATGCGCGGCCATGGCGGAACGGATCGCCAGCGCGGTCGCGGTCGAGCCGGTGAAGGCCACGCCGCCCAGACGCGGGTCCGAGGTCAGCCACGCCCCCACCTCGCCGCCGCCCGGCAACAGTTGCAGCGCCGACAGCGGCACCCCGGCGCGGTGCAAAAGCGCGACCGCATGGGCGGCGATCAGCGAGGTCTGCCCGGCGGGTTTCGCCAGAACCGCATTCCCGGCGGCCAGCGCGGCGCCGATCTGCCCCGAAAAGATCGCCAGCGGAAAGTTCCACGGGCTGATACAGGCGAACACCCCGCAGGGGGCCGCGCCCTCCAGCGCCCCGGCGCCGTCGGCATAGTAGCGCAGGAAATCCACCGCCTCGCGCAGTTCCGCCACCGCATCGGCCAGCGTCTTGCCGGCCTCGCGCGCCAGGAGCGCGAAGATCGGGCCGAATTCGGCCTCGTAAAGGTCGGCGGCGCGGCGCAGCACCCCGGCGCGTTCGGCCGCGGGCGCATCCCAGACGCGGGCGGCGGCAAAGGCGGTGTCCACATCGGCGGGCGAGGCATGGCGCACCACCCCCACCTTCATCTTGCCCGAAATACTCCCGCCGGAGGCTCCCCCACTCTCCGCCAGCGCGAAGGCCGGGTTGAGGACGGGCAGGGGGGCCGCGCCCTCGACCGGGCCCGCCAGCACCGGCGCGGCGGTGAATTCATGCGCCAGCCACGGCGCCCGCGCCGCCCCAATCGCCGCCAGATCGCCGGTATCGGTCAGATCCCAGCCGCGCGAATTGCGCCGGGGCGCGAACAGTTCCGGCCCGCGCAGGATCGAGGGATTCTCGACCCCCGGCGCGGCTTCCAGCGCGGCAAAGGGGCAGGCGGCCACCGTCTCGGGCGGGACATCTTCATCGACGATCTGGTTGACGAAGCTGGAATTCGCGCCGTTTTCCAGCAGCCTGCGCACCAGATAGGCCAGCAGGTCGCGATGCGCGCCCACCGGGGCGTAGATGCGGCAGCGGGTGCCGTGGTCGGCATGGACGATCTCGTGCAGCCGTTCGCCCATGCCGTGCAGGCGCTGGAACTCGAACCGCTCCCGGTCCTGCGGCCCGGCCATGTCGAGGATCGCGGCCACGGTATGCGCGTTATGGGTGGCGAATTGCGGATAGATGCGGTCGGTCATGCCCAGCAGCTTGCGGGCACAGGCGATATAGCTGATGTCGCTGGCCGGTTTGCGGGTGAAGACGGGAAAGCTGTCCAGCCCCAGCACCTGCGCCCGCTTGATCTCGGTGTCCCAATAGGCGCCTTTCACCAGCCGCACCATGATCCGCCGGTCGAGCCGGGTGGCCAGATCATGCAGCCGGTCGATCACCGCGCCCGCGCGGCGGCCGTAAGCCTGCACCACCACGCCGAACCCATCCCAGCCCGCCAGCGCCGGATCGGCCAGAACCGCCTCGATCACATCCAGCGAAATCGCAAGCCGGTCAGCCTCTTCCGCGTCGATGTTGAAGCCCAGACCGGCGGCTTTCGCCAGCCCCGCCAGCGCCCGGACCCGGGGCACCAGCTCCTCCATGACCCGTTCGCACTTGGCCACCTCGTAGCGCGGATGCAGCGCGGAAAGCTTGACCGAAATCCCCGGATTCGCACGGATATCCGCACCCTTGGCCGCCGCCGCGATGACGCTGATCGCGCCGGAATAGGCCAGGTGATAGCGCCGCGCATCGGCCTCGGTCCGGGCCGCTTCGCCCAGCATGTCATAGCTGTAGGTATAGCCCCTGGCCTCCAGCTCGCGGGCGCGTTTCATCGCCGCGCCGATATCCTCGCCCAGCACGAACTGGCGGCCCATCTCCTTCATCGCCCGGCCGACCGCGGCGCGGATCACCGGCTCGCCCAGCCGCTTGATCGCGCCGCGCAGGTGCCCGGCCACGCCCGGGCCGCGCCCCGGCTCATGCCCCGGTTCATGGTCGTCAAGCACCTTGCCGGTCAGCATCAGCGCCCAGGTCGAGGCATTGACCAGCGACGACGCCGAATGGCCGAGGTGGCGGCCCCAGTCCGAGGGGGCGATCTTGTCCTCGATCAGCGCATCCATGGTGTCGGCATCGGGGACGCGCAGCAGGGCTTCGGCCAGGCACATCAGCGCGATCCCCTCATCGGTGGAAAGCCCGTATTCGGCCAGGAACACCTCCATCAGCCCGGGTTTCGCGCTGTTGCGGATCCGCGCCACCAGATCGGCCCCGGCGGCGGCGATCCGGGTGCGGTCGTCGGGGCCCAGCGCGGCCTCGTCGATCAGCGCTTTCAGCAAGGGGGCCTCGGGCATGAGGCTGGCGGTCTCGATGATTTCGGTGGGCGTCAAGGCGGGATTCTCCGGGGCGTTCATGGGGGCTCCTGTTTCGCCCATGATATACCTTGCACGTCGGTCTATTTTCCCGATTATTGCCCCATGACGGGCAAATGTCCCGAAGAATGAGGGGGTTCCGATGTCGGATGACCAGCGGGGCGATACGCCCGATCTCGACCGTTTCGACCATGCGATCCTGCGGGTGGTCGCCGCCGAAGGCCGGATCGCCGTCACCGAGCTGGCGCGGCGGATCGGCCTGTCGAAATCCCCGACCCAGGCGCGGCTGAAGCGGCTGGAGGCGGCGGGCGTCATCACCGGCTACCGCGCGCAGCTCGACCCGATCCGGATGGGCATGGCCCATGTGGCCTTCGTCGAGGTGCGGCTGTCGGACACGCGCGAGGCGGCCTTGCAGGCGTTCAACCGCGCGGTGCTGGCGGTGCCGGAGATCGAGCAGTGCCACATGATCGCGGGCGGCTTCGACTATCTGCTGAAGGTGCGCACCGCCGATATCAACGACTACCGCCGGGTGTTGGGCGAACGGCTGTCGTCGCTGCCGTATGTCGCCGCGACCTCGACCTATGTGGCGATGGAAACGGTGAAGGAGGCCGGGTCGTAAGCAACCGCCCGGGCGGGGCGTTCTGTTGGCCGTGAGGTGGACAATCCCATCTTGTTTCAGCGCGTTGCAGCTTCATCTTCATGCGTTGGCGCATATTTATTTAACATAATATTTCTTATCAGCACAATGGCCGCCTCCAAATCTCCACCATCCCGGACCCCGCCCCGTTCATCCCGGCAGCGCCGCGCGGGCGGCCATGCTGTGCATTGCCTCGCCGATCTCGCGCAGCGCGGTCTGGGCCATGGAGCGGAACGTGAGGATCTCGAACCCCGCGCCGGAACGCATCAGCATCAGCGGCATGTGCCCCAGCAGCGAGCGCACCGACGAGCCCTCGGGAAAAAACCCCGTCCGCAGGTCCATGGGCACCAGCCGGGCCAGCACCGCCCCGGCGCCCTGCCCGGTCAGCCGCAGCGCCGCCCAGCCGTCCGACTGGTCGGCAAGCGCGGCATGGGCGGCCAGCGCCCCGGGCGCGGCCACACCCATCAGGAACGCCGTGTCCCGCCCGGCGAATGCGATCTGCGCCGGGCCGCTGACGATCATCCGGTTCGGTTCGGGCCAGCCGAGGCCCAGCGGGCGCAGCACCTTGGCCACCTGTGCAGCACCGCCCCGGAAAGGTGTGATCGAGGTGATCGGGCCGGGCAGCCATTCCTCCAGCGTTACGCTGGCAACTTTGGGAATTTCCATTCCAAAGAAGGGATTTATAGGGATAAGTTCAGCCACGCATCTTCCCTCCCTCGGGGTCGTGGAACACCGGATGGCAGACCTCGCACAGCATTTCGGCGCCGCGCAGGTGATCGACCATCCGCACCATCTCGCCGGTCCGGGCCCGGCCGTTGCGCAGGAAGCCGAGGCCGAGCCATGAGCCCAGCGTGGGCGACCAGCAGGCCGAGGTGACATAGCCTTGGCTGTGCTTGCGCACCGCCGGATCGGCGGCGGCGAAGAGATGCGCCCCGGCGCTGACCGGCGTCTGCGGCGAGGCGGGTTTCAGCCCCACCAGCTGCTCGCGCTCCGCCCCCGAGAGGCCGGGCCGCGCGGCCGCCGCCTTGCCGATGCAGTCCTTGCCCGCCGCGATCATCCGCGCCATGCCGATGTCGAAGGCGGTCACCCGGCCGTGGATCTCGGCGTGGGTGACAAAGCCCTTTTCGATCCGCAGCACGTTCAGCGCCTCCAGCCCGTAAGGTCCGCCGCCGAAGGTCTCGGCCCGGGCGCAGAGATCGCGGAACAGCGCGGCGCCGTAGCGGGCGGGCACGGCAATCTCGTAGCCGAGTTCGCCCGAGAAGGAGATGCGGAACAGCCGCGCCTCGACCCCCATCAACCGCAGCGGGCCGCAACCCATGAAGGGGAAATCGCCGGTCAGCGGCTCATCCAGCATGGTGTTCAGCAGGTCGCGCGCCTTCGGCCCGGCCACGGCGAATTGCGCCCATTGCTCGGTCACCGAAATCAGGGCCACGTCCCAATCCGCGCAATGCGCCTGCCGCACGAAGTCGAGGTGCCGCATCACCTGCCCCGCCGCCGCGGTGGTGGTGGTCATCAGGTAGTGCGTCTCGCCCAGCCGCGCGGTGGTGCCGTCGTCCATGACATGGCCGTCCTCGCGCAACATCAGCCCGTAACGCACCCGCCCCACCGGCAGGGTGGAAAACGTGTTGGTATAGACGAAATCCAGAAACCGCGCCGCATCCGGCCCCTGAATGTCGATCTTGCCCAGCGTCGAGACATCGCAGACCCCGACCGAACCCCGCACCATCGCCACCTCGCGGTCGCAGGCGTCGCGCCATGTGGCCTCGCCCGGCAGCGGGAAATAGGACGGCCGATACCACAGCCCGGCCTCGATCATCGGCGCGTGGCGGGCGACCGACGCCTGATGCGAGGTCATGAAGCGCTGCGGCTGGAACCCCTCGGCCCGCCCGCCCGCGCCCATCGCGGCGATCGACACCGGGCTGTAGGGCGGGCGGAAGGTGGTGGTGCCGGTCTCGGGAATGCCGCGCCCGGTGGCGTCGGCCAGCACGGCGAGCGCCGCGACGTTCGAATTGCGGCCCTGATCCGGGGCCATGCCCTGCGTGGTGTAGCGTTTCATATGCTCGACCGAGCGGAAGTTCTCGGCCGCCGCAAGGGTCACGTCCTTCACCGTCACGTCATTGGCAAGGTCGAGCCAGGCCCTGCCCCGCCCCGGCACCGCCCAGAGCGGCTCTATCGCATAGGGCTGGTCCGCCGTCTCCGGCGCCTCAAGCGCGGCGGGTTTCAGCCCGAGGTCGGCCAGCGCTTCCCGCGCCGCGCGCAGCCCGTCGGCGAGGCAGGCGGCGGTATCGAACAGCCCGCGCGCCGCCCCTGCCGCCTCCAGCCCCGGCACCATGTCCGGGCGCGGCACGAAAGCGGCAAGCGCCGCGTCCCATTCCGGCCGCCCGTTCATGTGGCAGGCCAGATGCAGCGTCGGGTTCCAGCCGCCGGAGACGGCGAGACAATCGACCTCCAGCGTCACGCTGCCCGCGCTGTCGGTCAGGGTGATCTCGCGCAGGCCAAGCCTGCCGCGCGTCCCCGTCACCTGCGCCCCGCGCCAGACCCGGAAATCCTCCAGCGCCGAGGCATTGGGGCGGCTGTCGATCAGCATCACCTCGGCCCCGGCGGCCTGCAATGCCCGCGCCGTCGCCCGCGCGCCGTCGTTGTTGGCGAAGACCGCGATCCTGCGGCCCGCCAGCACCCCCCAGCGGTTCAGATAGGCAAGCGCCGCCGAGGCGAGCATCACCCCCGGCCGGTCGTTGTCGGGGAACGCGACCGGCCGTTCCAGCGCGCCCGCCGCAAGGATCGCCCGCTTCGCCACGATGCGCCAGAAACATTCGCGCGGCAGGGGGCCGGTCTCGGCCAGATGCAGCCCGACCCGTTCCAGCGCACCGAAGGTGCCGTGGTCGTAGGCGCCGGTGACGGTGGTGCGCGGCATCAGCCGGATATTGGGCATCGTTGCCAGTTCCGCCAGCACGGTTTCGGCCCATTCCGGGCCGGGCCTGCCGCCGACCACGGGCTGTTCCGACAGAAGCCGCCCGCCCATCCGCGAATCTTCCTCGGCCAGGATCACATCGGCCCCTGCCCGCCCGGCCGCGAGCGCCGCCATCAGCCCGGCGGGCCCGGCGCCGATCACCAGCAGGTCGCAGAAGGCATAAGCCTTTTCATAGGGCGCATCGTCGTGGCGGCCCGAGAGGCGGCCGAGCCCGGCGGCGCGGCGGATCAGCGGTTCGTAGAGCTTTTCCCAGAAGGCGCGCGGCCACATGAAGGTCTTGTAGTAGAACCCGGCGGCAAGGAAGGGCGCGGCGAGGTCGTTCACCGCCATCAGGTCGAGCGAGAGCGACGGCCAGCGGTTCTGGCTGGCCACGCGCAAGCCCCCGAACAGCTCCTGCACCGTGGCGCGGACGTTCGGGGTCTGCTGGCCGTCCTCGATCACGGTCACCAGCGCGTTCGGCTCCTCCGCGCCGGCGGTCAGCACGCCGCGCGGGCGGTGATACTTGAACGACCGGCCCATCAGCCGCACACCGTTGGCCAGCAGTGCCGAGGCCACGGTATCGCCGCGACAGCCGCCGTATTCCACCCCGTCGAAACTGAAGCGCAGCGGTTCGGAGCGGTCGATCAGCCCGTAGCCCGCGACCCGGACGGGACCGGCATTCGGGGGTGTGCTCATGCCCCGCCCCTCCCGGAAACCGGCATCACCGGATCGACCCCGTGGACCGCATGGGTGACGGTATCGCGCGTGACCGCCAGCCACGTGCCGCAGGGGTCGTGATACCACAGGTCGCGGGTGCGCCCGGCCGGGTTGTCGCGGTTGTGCAGGTGGTCGTCCCACGCCTGCGGCGGCGCATCGGGGGCCGGGCGGTTCAGGTAGTCGTCCGACCCGTAATAGGTGTATTCGCGCCGGTCGCGGGTGCCGCAGAGGGGGCAGGTGATGCGCATGGTGTCCTCAGTGCAGATTATGCTGGCTGCCGGTGCCTTCCTCGTCGAGAAGATGCCCGGTCGCGAAACGGTCGAGGCGGAAGCGGCGGGCGTAGTCGTGGCTCTCGCCCGTGGCCATCAGATGCGCCATGCACCAGCCCGAGGCCGGAACCGCCTTGAAGCCGCCGTAGTTCCAGCCGCAGTCGATGAACAGCCCCTCGACCGGCGTGCGGTCGATGATGGGCGAGCCGTCCGGGGTCATGTCCATGATCCCGCCCCAGGACCGCAGCACCTTCGCCCGGCCGATCATCGGCATCAGGGTCATGCCCGCCTCCATCACATGCTCCACCATCGGCAGGTTCCCCCGCTGGGCGTAGCTTGCGTAGAAGTCGAGGTCGCCGCCGAACACCAGCCCGCCCTTGTCGGACTGGCTGATGTAGAAATGCCCCATGCCGAAGCTGATCACATGGTCGATGCAGGGCTTCAGCCCCTCGGTCACGAAGGCTTGCAGGATGTGCGATTCGACCGGCAGCCGCATCCCGGCCATCGCCGCCACCTGCCCCGAGCGGCCCGCGGTGATGATCCCCACCCGCCGGGCCCGGATCGCACCGCGCGTGGTCTGCACCCCGGTGACGCGGCCGTTCATGATGTCGATCCCGGTCACCTCGCAGTTCTGCACCAGATCGACCCCGCGCCGGTCGGCGGCCCGCGCATAGCCCCAGGCCACCGCGTCGTGCCGCGCCGTGCCGCCGCGCGGGTGCAAAAGCCCGCCGTGGATCGGGAACCTCGTCTGGCCGTAGTCGAGATAGGGCAGCATCTCGCGCACCCCCTCGCGGTCCAGCAGAACCGCGTCGTCGCCCTGGTTGATCATCGCATTGCCGCGCCGCACGAAGGCGTCGCGCTGGCCGTCGGAGTGGAACAGGTTGATCAGGCCGCGCTGGGAGTGCATGACGTTGTAGTTGAGCTCGGCCTCCAGCCCCTCCCACAGCTTGAGCGAGTGGGAGTAGAACTCGGAATTGCCGGGCAGGAAGTAGTTGGCCCGCACGATGGTGGTGTTGCGCCCGACGTTGCCGCCGCCCAGATACCCTTTCTCCAGCACCGCCACATCGGTCAGCCCGTGGTTCTTCGCCAGATACCAGGCGGTCGAAAGCCCGTGGCCGCCGCCGCCGATGATCACCGTGTCGTATTCCGCCTTTGGCGCGGGATCGCGCCAGACCGGCGCCCAGCCCCGCTGGCCCCGCAGCCCCTCGGCGATCACCCGCCAACCGGAATAGCGCATCTCGGACTCCGCTCTCTTGCCCCGGCCCCCTTGCCTTGGCCCGCATCCTTCCCGACTGAACCGGGTTCAGGCCGGAATTTCAATGCCCGGTGCAGGTTCGCGGCGGAAATCCTTGCGCGTGGGTGGCAGGAGGGGGCGCAAAGGACAGCGGCCGCCGTCGTCCCGAAGGCACGCCTCCGGCGTGACGCGGGTGGTCGGCCGCTGCCCGGCGGTGCTTGCGCAGCTTGATCCCGGACGAAGGACGCCGGGTACACATCGCGCCCTGCCCCGTCACTGGCCCTTCCCGGGCCGCGCAGGCAACACAATGCTGCCTCAAAGACCGGATAAGCCGCGTATTCACAACAATCCGCGAATGCGGCATAAGACGGCACGGGCAGGCGGGTGCGGGCAGGTGAATGTTGGTGCCGCCGCGCCCCGGGGCAAAGTAACGATGATCGAGTTCGAGAATGTCAGCAAGTCCTTCTGGACGGGGCAAAGCCGCAAGGTGATCCTCGACCGCGCGTCTTTCCGCATCGACATCGGCCATTCGCTGGGCATCCTCGCCCCGAACGGCACCGGCAAGACCACGATCATCAACATGATGGCCGGGCTGGAAAAGCCCGACGAGGGCCGGATCGCCCGCACCGCGCGCATCTCCTTTCCGCTCGGCTTCATGGGCGGCGTGATGGGCAAGCACAGCGGCACCGAAAACGCCCGCTACATCGCAAGGCTCTACGGGCTCGACCCCGATTACGTCGAGGCGTTCTGCCGCTGGCTCTGCGGGATCGAGGAATATTTCGACATGCCGGTCGGCACCTACAGTTCCGGCATGAAGTCGCGGTTTTCCTTTGCGCTGATGCTGGCGATGGAATTCGACATCTACCTGATCGACGAGGGGATGCCCTCGACCACCGACGCCGCCTTCAACCGCAAGGCGGGCGGCATCCTGCGCGACCGGCTGAGGAACGCGACCGTGGTGGTGGTGTCGCATCAGGCATCGACGCTGGAAAAGTTCTGCCGTTCGGCCGCGGTGCTGCGCAACGGCCAGCTTTACATGTTCGACACCCTCGAAGAGGCGAAACAGCTTTATGACTACCAGACCTAAGGCCCGCAGGTTCCGCATCCGCCGGACCGGCCCGCTGGGTGCGGGCGGCCCGGGGGTCGATGATGACGGCAGCCATGACGCCGGGGCCGCGCACCGGGGCGAAGCCCGCGCGTCCGGGGCCCCGGCCGAGGACGGGTTCGGCCCCAGCCGCTTTCCGACCGCCGCGCCTGCCCCGACCAGCCTCGCCCCGCCCGCCCCGGCAGCGACCGGCGATCCCGCCCTGCCCGCCGATACCGGGATCGACGCCATCCGGCACGAGGGGCTGACCGGCCGTCAACTGCGCATGGCGCGGCGGGTGGCGCAGCGCCACGGGATTGCGGCCACTTCGGATTACGACGCGGTGCGGCTGCTGCGCAAGGCCGGGATCGACCCGTTCCAGCGGGCAACCGTGCTGGAACTGGTGGCGCCGCGCACCGCGACCGGCGACGGCGGCGCGGACGAGCCCCCGGCGGGGTCGCGCGCGCTGACCGTGCCCGCCGACCCGCGGCTTCCGCGCACGATCCGGCCGGGCGGGCTGCCCTCGGTCGAGCATCGCGCCGAGGTCAGCCACGCCGCCGACGTGCTGCGCATCCAGCGCGACATCGCCCGGCGCAGGCGGCGGCGCTTCATGCTGCTGATGACGCGGCTCTTGTTCTTCGTCGGCCTGCCGACGCTGCTTGCGGCATATTATTACTACGCCGTCGCCACGCCGCTTTACGCCACCAGGTCGGAATTCGTCATCCAGCAGGCCGAGGGTCAGGCGGCAGGCGGGCTTGGCGGGCTGTTCGCGGGCACCCAGTTCGCCACCTCGCAGGATTCGATCGCGGTGCAGGGCTATCTGCAATCGCGCGATGCGATGATCCGGCTCGACCGCGACGTGGGGTTCCGGCCGCATTTCTCGCATGACGGAATCGACCCGATCCAGCGGCTTCCCGCCGATGCGGGGATCGAATCGTCCTACCGGCTTTACGGCCGCAACGTGAAGATCAGCTACGACCCGACCGAGGGCATCATCAAGATGGAGGTGATCGCCCCCGATCCCGAGGTCTCGGCCAGCTGGAGCCGGGCGCTGATCGCCTATGCTGAGGAACAGGTCGATCACCTGACCCAGCGGCTGCGCGCCGACCAGATGCAGGGCGCCCGCGCCAGCTACGAGGAAGCCGAGGAAAAGATGCTCCAGGCGCAGATGCGCGTGGTCGAGCTTCAGGAACGCTTTCAGGTATTGTCGAGCGAGGTCGAGGTCACGCTGATCACCACGCAGATCTCCAACCTGGAAAGCCAGTTGACCCAGGACCGGCTGGCGATCAGCCAGATGCTGTCGAACCCGAGCCCGAACCGCGCCCGGCTGGAGCCGTTGCAGCGGCGGGTGGCGACGCTGGAAGAGGAAATCGCGACGCTGCGCGCAAGGCTGACCGAAAGCGGCGCCGAAGGGCTGTCGCTGGCCCGGGTGCAAAGCGAACTGGTGGTGGCGGAGGCCAATGTCGCCACGCGGCAGATGATGCTGGCGCAGGCGCTGCAACAGCTTGAAACCGCGCGGATCGAGGCCAACCGGCAGGTGCGCTACCTCTCGGTCAGTGTCAGCCCGACCGCCCCGGACGAGGCCACCTATCCGCGTGCATTCGAGAATACCGTGGTGGCGATGCTGATCTTCTCGGGGATCTACCTGATGATCGCCATGACCGCCTCGATCCTGCGCGAACAGGTCTCGGCCTGATTCGGGCGGGGCGGTGATGGCGGCTGCGGTGCGCTGAAGCGCACCCTACCGGGGGGCCGGACGGATTGACCTGTAGGGGGTGTTTCCGCCCACCACCCCGGTTGATCCCCCTGTGGTTGATCCCCTGTCACGACAGAGGGCAAGCGGTGCCCGCATCCGGCGTTCCACCCCGTCCCGCCACACGTAGGGTACGCTTCAGCGCACCACGCCCCCGCGCCCTACCCCGCCGGAAACACCAGGCAGCGGTCGCGGCGCAGCATCAGCCACAGCGCGGTGCCCGGCCGTGGCAGGAACACCCCCGGCACCGCGGCGCGCAGCACCGATCCGTCGTGGTCCATCTCGAACTCCACAAGGCTTTCGCGCCCGACGAAGCGCGCGCGGCGCACCCGGCCCATGGCGGCGTTGCCGTCCTGCTGCGTCGGGTCCGGCCCCCTGCCGCCGCGGTCGAAGTCGATCTTCAGGTGCTGCGGCCGGATCACGATCTCGACCTCGGCGCCGTCCGGGTGGCCCGGGGTCAGGAACCGGCCGAAGGGGGTTTCGGTCAGCGCCCCGCGCGAAAACCCCCGGATCACGTTGATGTCGGAAAAGAACCCCGCCGCCACCCGGTCCACCGGGGTGTTGTAGATGTTGTAGGGCGCGCCCTGCTGCACCACCCGGCCGTCGCGCATCAGCGCGATCTCGTCGGCCATGCGCATCGCCTCGCCGGGTTCGTGCGTGACCAGCAGCACCGCCGTCCCCGCCTCCTTCAACAGGTAGAGCGTGGCGTCGCGCACCTCGTCGCGCAGCCGGTCGTCGAGACCCGAGAACGGCTCGTCCATCAGCATCACCCGGGGCTTCGGCCCGAGCGCCCGCGCCAGCGCCACCCGCTGCTGCTCGCCGCCCGAAAGCTCGTGCGGGTATTTGCGGGCGAAACCGGGCAGGTTGACCCGTTCGAGCAGTTCGGCCACCCGCCGGTCGCGCGCCTCCCCGCGTTCGCGCAGCCCGAACCCCACGTTGTCGGCCACGGCGAGATGCGGGAACAGCGCGAAATCCTGGAACATCAGCCCGACCGAGCGGCGTTCGGGCGGCACATCGGCCCCCCTGCCCCAGACCGGACGGCCGTCGATCAGGATCTCGCCCGCGTCGGGCCGGTCCACCCCGGCGATCATCCGCAGCGTGGTGGATTTGCCGCAGCCCGAGGGGCCGAGCAGGCAGGTGACCTGCCCGGACCCGATCTTCAGCGAGACGTCGTCGACCACCGCCGCGCCGTTGAAGCGCCGCGTCAGGTTGCGCACGTCCAGCCGGGGGCCCGGTTCGGTCACTCGCGGTCTCTCGCCCTTGTTTTCCGATGAATTCCATCGGATTTCGGGCGGGATAGCAGCCCGGCGCCCATGCCGCAAGCCGGTCGTGGGCCGCGCCGCGCAACAGAGGGCAGCGGCCGGCCGCGGCCCGAGTCGATGGCGCGGCTGTTCCGGGCAAGGGGTGCGCGTATCCGGCAGCCCACGCGCCCCGGCTTGCCTCCCGCGCCGGTTTCGGGCTAGGTCCGCCGGGCGCGTGTGCAATCCGGCTGACCGAGGCCCCCATGATCGACCGCAAGACAAACCGCGAGTCGGGCGACCCCTACGGCTCGGGCCCGCTGCTCCGGCGGCTTTGGCGGGGCTACCTGCGCCCGCATCGCGGCCCGATGGCGGTGGTCTTCCTGCTGATGGCGATCGAGGGCAGCACGCTGGGCCTGCTGAGCTGGTCGGTCGAACCGCTGTTCGACCGGGTGTTCATCGGCGGCGAGTCCGGAATGATCTGGCTGGTCGGCGGCTTCATCCTCGGGCTGTTCGTGCTGCGCGGCGTCACCTCGCTGGTGATGAAGGCGCTGCTGACCCGGATCGTGCAGCGCGCCTCGACCGCGATGCAGGTCGATCTTCTGGCGCATATCGTCACGCTCGACGGGCCGTTCTTCCAGGAAAACCCGCCCGGATCGCTGATGGAACGGGTGCAGGGCGATACCGTCGCGGTGCAGGGCATATGGCAGGCGCTGCTGGCGGGGGCGGGGCGCGACCTGCTGTCGCTGGCGGTGCTGATGGCGGTGGCGCTGTCGATCGACCCGCTGTGGACGCTGGCGGCGCTGGTCGGCGCGCCGTTCCTGATCCTGCCGACGCTGGTGGTGCAACGCTACATCCGCCGCAAGACCGCCGCGATGCGGGCGCAGGCCGGGCTGCGCTCGACCCGACTCGACGAGGTGTTCCACGGCATCGTGCCGACCAAGCTGAACCGGATGGAAGGCTATCAGGTGGATCGCTTCCGCCGCATCATCGACCGGATCGTCGCGGCCGAGGTCAAGATGGCGGCGGGCCGGGCCACCATCCCCTCGCTGATCGACGTCATCACCGGCGCGGGCTTCTTCGCGGTGCTGGTGCTGGCGGGCGGCCAGATCATCGCGGGCGACCGCTCGGTGGGCGAGTTCATGGCCTTCTTCACCGCCATGGCGCTTACCTTCCAGCCGTTGCGGCGGCTGGGCGACATGGCGGGGATGTGGCAGCAGGGCGCGGCCTCGCTGGAACGGCTTTACCGGCTGTTCGACATGCGGCCCGCGATCCGCAGCCCGGCCCGGCCGGTGCCGGTTCCCGGGGGGACCGAGATCCGGCTGGAAGACGTCTCGCTTGCCTATGGCGACCTGCCGGTGCTGCGCGGGCTGTCGCTGACCGCCCGGGCGGGCGAGACCACGGCGCTGGTCGGGCCTTCGGGGGCGGGGAAAAGCACGGTGTTCAACCTGCTGACCCGGCTGGTCGAGCCGCAATCGGGGCGGATCACCCTGGGCGGGGTGGACATCCGCGAGATGGAGCTTGCCGCGCTGCGCGGGCGGTTTTCCGTGGTGACGCAGGATTCCGCGCTGTTCGACGAGACGATCCGCGAAAACATCCTGCTCGGCCGCGACGACGTGCCCGAGGCGCGGCTCGCCGAGGTGCTGGAGGCCGCCCATGTCGCCGATTTCGTCTCGCGCCTGCCCATGGGGCTCGACACCCCGGCGGGGCCGCGCGGCTCGGCGCTTTCGGGCGGGCAGCGGCAGCGGGTGGCCATCGCCCGGGCGCTCCTGCGCGACGCGCCGGTGCTGCTGATGGACGAGGCCACATCCGCGCTCGACGCGCAGTCCGAGGCGCTGGTGCAGGATGCGCTCGACCGGCTCAGCCGGGGCCGCACCACGCTGGTGATCGCGCACCGGCTTTCGACGGTGCGGGCGGCCGACCGGATCGTGGTGATGGACCGGGGCGAGGTGGTCGAGGAAGGCCGGCACGGGGATCTGGTCGAGGCGGGCGGGCTTTACGCCGACCTCTACCGGCTGCAATTCGCGGGGGACTGAGCCTTTCCCCCCGGCCCTTTACGCAACAGAGGGCAGCGGCCGACCGCGCGCCGCCCCCCCGGCGTCTCCCCCCTTTTGCCCGCCCCGCCCTGCGGCTATCCTGTCCCCCGAACCGGACAGGAGCAGCACGAATGACAGGCGAAGCCGCCCCCGACCGCCGGGTGTTCGCAATCACCGGCACCGACCGCGAGACCTTCCTGCAAGGGCTTGTGAGCAACGACATCGACCGGCTGAAGGACGGCCCGCTCTGGGCCGCGCTGCTGACGCCGCAGGGCAAGTATCTGGCCGATTTCCTGCTTCTGGCGCAGGGCGAGGCGATCCTGCTCGATATCCACGAAAGCCTTGCCGAAGGCGTGGCGAAGCGGCTCGGCATGTATCGGCTGCGGGCCGATGTGCGGATCGAACCCTCGGCGCTGCATGTGACCCGTGGCCTGGGCGATCCGCCCGCAGGCGCGGTGGCCGACCCGCGCCACCCGGCGCTCGGCTGGCGGCTCTATTCCGATACGCCGGGGGGGAAGCCCGCGATCGACTGGGATGCGATCCGGGTCGAACACTGCATCCCCGAGACCGGGATCGAACTGATCCCGAACGAGACCTACATCCTCGAAGCCGGGTTCGAACGGCTGCACGGAGTCGATTTCCGCAAGGGCTGCTATGTCGGGCAGGAGGTCACGGCGCGGATGAAGCACAAGACCGAGTTGAAAAAGGGCCTGCGCCGGGTCGCCATCGAAGGCGACGCCCCGCCCGGCACGCCGGTCACCGTGGACGGCAAGCCCGCGGGCACGCTGTTCACCCGCTCCGGCCCGCATGCCATCGCCTGGCTGCGCTTCGACCGGGCCGAGGCGGCACAGCCGGGCGCGATGCAGGCGGGGGAGGCAAGCCTGCGGCTCGTCTGACCAGCGGGAATCGCCCGGAATCTTCCTTGCAATCCGGCTCGTTGGCGCATCCGGCACCGTCCGGCGCGCGGCCTCGCTACGAGGATCTGACGGCGCGATATCCCCAGATCAGGATGATCGCCCCGACCACACCGGCCACCAGGTAGCCGATCCACCCGCCGAAGCTCACGCCCAGCAGCCCGAGCAGGAAGCTGGCCACGGATGCGCCGACGATACCGAGTACGATGTTCAGCAGCAGTCCGGTGTCGCTCTTCATGACACTCGAAGCGATCCACCCCGCCAGCCCGCCAATGACGATCGCGGCAATCCAGCCAACCTGTGCACCTTCCATGACATCCTCCTGTTCGCGCGGTTTCGTGAGCGCAGGGGACCACGGATGCGGGATTCGATCAATCGTCAGTTGCGGGCCGGGCGAGGGGGGACGATCAGGCCGGCGATTTCGCCACGCGTTGTCAACTTTTTCTGAAACTGCCTTACCCTTCCGCCACCCGCGCCCGCCGCCATGCAAGCCAGTCGGCAACCCCCGCCGCCACCGCCCCGCGCACCGCTGCCCCCAGCGCCTCGCCCGCGTCGGTATGCAGCCCGGCATGGCGCCCCCGGCCCGGATCGCAGGCCAGCGCGATGCAATCGGTGCCGGTGCCCGTGGCGATGCCGGTGGCGATCCGCCAGCCCGCCTCCATGACGGCGGCGGTACGGGCCTCGGCGGCGAGACTCATCGCCTCGACCTGAGCCGCACGGGTCAGCCCCGCGCCCAGCACCGCCGCCACGTTGATCGTGCCGAAATCGGCGCTGTGCCAGGGCAGGCGGCGGCCCACCGCCTCGGCATTCGAAAGCCCCACCGTCGCCACCGCCTGCGCGACGATGCCGCCCGCTTCGGCCCGCGTCACCCGGCAGGTCGCCACATCGCGCGAGGTCAGCATGACCACCGCATCCCCCTGCCCCGCCGCCCGGGCCTCGGCCCCCAGCCAGCGCAGCGCGTCGAAGCCCTCGGGCAGGTCGGCGTTGCGGACCTCGCGCCAGGCGATGCGGCGGGCCATGGTGAAACCGGGGTTGAGCGGCGCCCAGCTGAGCACCCGCATCTTCCGGGCAAGATCGACCGTCAGCCAGGGCCGGGAAAGCGTGACCGAGATCATGCCGCCCCCGCCGCGCGGCTGGCCGTGGCTGGCCGGGCGAGCCGGAGGGGGTGAGCGTTGTCGGAGTGGCGCGGTGTCGTCATCCGCGCAAGCGATACGCGGAACGGGGCGGAAGGCAAGCCCCGCGTGGGGTGGCAGCCAGCCCATATCCGCCAGACCGCTCCGATGCCCCCGCTGCCCGGGCCGCTGGCGCGGCTGTTCCGGGCATGGGACAACGGGCGAAGGTTGCGCCCCCGCACCGTCCCGCTTGCAGACCTGCCCCTGTCTTTCGCCCGGCCCGCCGGTTCCGCCCCGGCCCGCGATGGGGTAAGAAGCGGTCAGGGACCGGGAGACATCGACATGCACATCGCCACCTTCAACATCAACGGCATCAAGGCCCGGATCGGCGCGCTGAGCGCGTGGCTCGAAGAATCCCGCCCCGACGTGGCGCTGTTGCAGGAGGTCAAGTCGGTGGACGACGCCTTCCCCCGCGCGCATTTCGAGGACATGGGCTATCGGGTCGAGACCCACGGGCAGAAGTCGTTCAACGGCGTGGCGATCCTCTCACGCCTGCCCCTGGAGGACGTGACGCGCGGGCTGCCGGGCGACGACACCGACGAACAGGCGCGCTGGATCGAGGCCACGGCGATCGGCGAGCGGGCGGTGCGGGTGGCGGCGCTCTACCTGCCGAACGGGAACCCGGTGCCGGGGCCGAAATACGACTACAAGCTGGCATGGATGGCGCGGATGCGCGACCGGGCGGCGGCGCTGCTGGCAACCGAGGAGCCGGTGGTGCTGGGCGGCGACTACAACGTGATCCCGCAGGCGGAGGACGCGGCCCGGCCCGAGGCATGGGCCGGGGACGCCCTGTTCCTGCCCGAGACCCGGGCGGCGTTCCGGCGCATCCTGCACCTCGGCTATACCGAAGCCTTCCGCAGCCGGGAGCCGGGGCCGGGGCATTATTCGTTCTGGGACTATCAGGCAGGCGCGTGGGAGCGCAACAACGGCATCCGCATCGACCACATGCTGCTGTCGCCCCAGGCCGCCGACCTGATGACCGGCTGCCATATCGAGCGCGAGATGCGCGGGCGGGAAAGACCTTCGGACCATGTGCCGGTCTGGGTGGAACTGGCGGCCTGAAGGCCAGGCGCGCACCGTCCCTCACATTTTCCGCTGCCCGGCGATGATTGCGCACCCTGATTCCGGGCAGGGGAAACGGTTCCGGTTCGCCCCCTGCGCCCCGAGGCCCGGCCTAGCTTCCGGCGGCGATCAGGCGGCTCCGATCCGGGGCGGCAGGGCCTGCGGCCCTGGCCGGACCCCCCTCCGGGGGCGCCCCCACCCCCTCCGTCTCCCGGGCGCCCCAGGCAAGGTCGGCGATCTCGTCGCGCGGGACAAAGCCGGTGGGCGCCTCGGCCAGCCCGGCGCGGATCGCGGCGATGTCATGGGCATTGCAGGCCGCGAGCAGCCGGTCGAGCAGCGGCCCCAGAAGCGTCCAGTCGGCCGAAGCCTCGGTCGCGGTCATGATCCGCGGATGGCCGGTCGCCTGTGCGCCCTCGCCGACCAGGAGTTCCTCGTAAAGCTTTTCGCCCGGCCGCAGGCTGGTATAGACCATGGGGATCACCCCCTCGCGCCGGGCGCTGCTGGCCTTGCCGGGGTCGCAGACCACCGGGGTATAGCCCGACAGCCGGATCATCCGCGTTGCCAGATCGGCGATCCGCACCGGCCTGCCCATGTCGAGCACGAAGACATCGCCGCCCTTCGCCATGGCCCCCGCCTGGATCACCAGTTGCGCCGCCTCGCCTATCGTCATGAAATATCGGGTGATTTCTGGATGCGTCACCGTCACCGGCCCGCCGTTCTCGATCTGCGCCCGGAACAGCGGCACCACCGAACCCGAACTGTCCAGCACATTGCCGAACCGCACCATCGAGAACCGGGTCCGCCCCGGCGACCGCGCCAGCGCCTGGCAGATCAGTTCCGCCATGCGTTTGGACGCGCCCATGATGTTGACCGGCCGCACCGCCTTGTCGGTCGAGATCAGGATGAAGCTTTCCACCTCGGCGGTGACCGCCGCCCGCGCCAGCGCCAGCGTGCCGAAGACGTTGTTGAGCGTGCCGACGACGGCGTTCTGTTCAACCAGCGGGACATGCTTGTAGGCGGCGGCGTGATAGATGGTCTGCACCGCGAAATCGCCCAGCACCCGCCGCATCCGCTCGGCCTCGCGCACCGAACCCAGCAGCGGCACGACCCGGGGCACCCCGCCCTCCTGCCCGGTCAGCGCCGCGCGCAACTCCTGGTCGATGACGTAAAGCGCGTATTCGCAACTGTCGAGCAGGATCAGCGCCCGCGGCTCCTGCCGCAGGATCTGGCGGCACAGTTCCGACCCGATGGTGCCGCCCGCGCCCGTGACCAGCACCACCTTGCCGGCGATATTGGCGCGCAACAGCGCCGGATCGGCCGGGACCGGGTTGCGGCCCAGCAGATCCTCGACCGTCACTTCGCGGAAGCCCTGCCGCCCCGCGCCGCGCCCGGACACCATCTCGGCGAAATCGGGCACGGTCTGCACCCGGACCGGCAGTTCCTCAAGCCTTGCGAGAATCGCGGCGCGGCGGGCGGGCAAGGCGCTGGGCATGGCCAGCATCACCACCTGCGCGCCGTATTCGTCGATCAGCCCGGCGATCCGGCCGGGGCGGAACACGCGCAGCCCGCCGATGCTCGCCCCCTCCAGCTCGCGCGCGTCATCGACGAAGGCCACCGGCACATAGTCCTGCCCGTGGTCGAGCGACGAGAGCAACTGCCGCCCCGAGGTTCCGGCGCCGTAGATGATGACCGGGGTCTTCATCCGCGACTGCCGCTTGAGGTAGAGCGCCCGCATCACCAGCCGCACGCCCCCCACGGTGCAGAAGGCCAGCACCGCGTAGATGAACGGCACCGCCGCCGGAACCGGCAGGCCGAAGACCCTGACCGCCAGCCCCAGCGCCACCGCCGAGAGCAGCACGCCGACAAGCAGCGTCGAAAACGCCCGCGGGCCCATGTAGCGGATCACCGCGCGGTAGAACCCCAGCTTGATGAAGGCCAGAATCGAGACCGGCAGCGCCGCCAGCAGCGCGAACCACGCAAGCGGATCGGCCAGCGGCGCAAGGCTTTCGGTGCGCAGCAGCATCGCAAGCGCGAAACTGAAGGCGACAAGCACCGTATCGACCAGCACCTGCACCATGCGCTTGTAGGCGCGTGGCAATTCAAACAAGGCGTTCAATGCAGTGTAGCCCATGCGTTCCTGTCCGCGCCGCCTGTCGGCGCCTGATCGGCACCCGTTCCGTAACGGGGCGCGCGCACATCCGGCATGACCCGCATGCACCAAACGAGAACGCCCCCAGCCCTCTCAGGGCAGCCTAACGTGTTTGGTATCCAATGTGACCCACAAACACCACAATAGCGCCACGTACCAGCCTGCAAAACGACGCACACGCGGAAATCCGCGGATTCGGGCCGGACAGGGGCGCGCGTTCCGGCAGTATCGCGCCGGTCCGGTTCCGGAAACGGGGGCCGCTCTCCCGCGCCGCGGCGAATCACCGAGCCCGGCACGGTCCGGCCCCGGCGGTTCAGGGTCCGGCCTGGTCGGCGCCTCCCCACCGCAAGGCGACATCCAGCATCCGGCAGGAAAAGCCCCATTCGTTGTCATACCAGCCGAACACCCGCAGCATCCCCCCTTCGGTGACGGCGGTTTCACGCAGCGCCATGACGATGCTTTCATCGCGCGCCCGCAGGTCCGAGGACACCAGCGGACGGTCGGTCCAGCCGATCACGCCCCCCGCGCCGCGCATCAGTTCGTTCACCGCCGCCACCGTCACCGGGCGCGCGGTGGTCACCGTCAGATCGACGGCCGAGACGCTGGCGACCGGCACCCGCACCGCCGCGCCGCCGATCCGCCCGGCGAGATCCGGCAGCACGTGGCCCAGCAGCTTCTGCGCCGAGGTCGTGGTCGGCACCATCGACAGCGCCGCCGCGCGGCTTCGCGCCAGATCGCCGCCCCCCCCGTGTCCGGGCGCATCCACCGTGGGCTGGCTGCCGGTGTAGCAGTGGATCGTGGTCATCCAGCCGGTTTCGATCCCGCAGGCGTCATCCAGCAGCCGCGCCAGCGGCGCCAGCGCATTGGTGGTGCAGGACGCGTTCGAGATCACCCGCATCTCGGGCGACAGCGCGGCGTCGTTCGCGCCCAGAACCAGGGTGAACCCGGCCGCCGCCGAAGGCCCCGAGATCAGCACCCGCCCGGCCCCGGCCCGCAATCCGCGCTCCGCCACTTCGGGCGTATCGGCCCGGCCGGTGCATTCCATCACCACGTCGATATCCGACAGGTCGAGCGTGGAGATATCGGCCGCGTGGCTCAGCCGGATGCGGTGGCCGTCCACCGCCAGCACCCCGGGTTCCAGCGCCACGCTGCCGGGCCAGGGGCCGAACACGCTGTCGTATTCGAACAGCCAGGCGCATTCCTCCGGGCTGGCGATGTCGTTGATCGCCACGATCGCGACCCCGGGCCAGAGCCCGCGCCGCAGCGCCGCCCGCAACACCGTCCGGCCGATGCGGCCGAATCCGTTGATCGCCACCCGTATCGTCATGTCCCGTGCCCCGAATGCCCCGCGCGCCCCAAGCCGCCTGTCCGCCCGCAAGAGCTACGCCCGCCGCGCGCCAAGCTCAACCCCGTTCGGGGAAGGCCGGGCTGTCAGTGGTGCAACTTTTGCCCGAAGCGCCCGGCCCGGCGGCGCGCAGTATATCCGCCATGTTCGGGGGATCTCGTCCGGGTTCCGACTCACGCCGGTATCGCTGTGTCGTGATTTGCACATGCCCCGGCGGAATCGTATC
>JBAYSY010000007.1:0-76719 GCA_041675885.1 Gemmobacter sp.
ATGACGAGACGGAAGTTCAGCCGTGAGTTCAAGATCGAGGCTGTCAGGCTGGTGACGGACCGGGGAGTTGCGGTTGGCGCAGGCCGCCCGTGACCTTGATGTTGCCGAGAGCGTGCTGCGGCGATGGATGCGGGAACTGACCGCGACTCCGGCCACGGCCTTTCCCGGGAACAGGCCGATGCGGGCCGACCTGGCCGAGATTGCAGCGCTGAAGAAAGAGGTCGCGCGTCTTCGTGCGGAGCGTGACATGCCTCGAAGAAAGCGGCAGCTTTTTTCGCGCGCGAGGCAACATGAGGTTCGCCTTCATCGCCACCGTCCGAACATCCTATACCCTGCAGAGCCTGAGCGCCGAATTCCGCATGGATCGCCGGCGGCTGTCGCGGTTGCTGCAGAAGATCGGAAAGGTTCCCTCGGGGGCGACCGATAAGGAAAGCGGAAACCTGATCTTTGACGCGGCCGAGACGCTCTCGCTGATGAAGGCTTTTCAATCCGCCATCCGCCTTCATGACCTACCCGAATACTTCGGAGCGAGCAGCCGACAGATCGAGATTCTTTACAGGTCGGGCCTGTTGAAACCTCTGGTGCCCGTGGCGGCAGCCGAGGCCGTCCATAATATCGTATTCGCGCGGGATCATCTCGATGAGATGCTCGCGAAGATTGCCAACCTTCCCACCGTCCTCGACGCTGATCGGGAAAAATACCACTCGGTCCCCTACGCGTGCCAACGCGGCGCGGGTCCCTTCGAGACCGTTTTACCAAGGATCATGTCGGGCGAAATCCCCTGTTGCCGCGGCCCCTGTAAACATGGAATCGAGGCTCTGATCGTCCGGCTTGATGATGTCCGGGCTAACTCCGTCCCAGCCTGATCCTGCAAAACGGCCGTCCTGATCGAGCCCGCTTCGGCGGGCTTTTTCATTGCCCGATCGTCAGCTTCGTGGCATCTTGTGCCGGATTTCACCGGATCTTGATCCCGAGTCCAAAATGGATGTCCTCAAGCCACTGATATCGCTTTACTTTATCAGCATGTTCGCCCTAACTTGATTCCGATTTTCATCGCCGTTGCGAACCAACCGGGCGAAAGCCGGGTCCGGCCAAGGTGACCCGCCGCGCGGATGCGTCCGGCAGGCGTCCGGAAACGCCTTTACCCCCGCGCCGCTGCGCCTGCTACTGGCACCGGCGTTCGGCTTCCGCCATCGCCGCGGTGAACCCCAGCAGCGGGAAGGTGTCGCGCGTTGTCGTCCCCCGGGCCGAGCGGGCGGTCAGTACCGCATCGGCGCCGCGGCGCATCGCGGCCAGCAGTGCCGCGTCGTCATTGGCATTGGCGGGCCAGGCCCATTCGCCATCGGTGAACAGATCGAACCGATCGTTGCCGATCTGCACCCCCACGGTCGAGCCGTTCGCGAAGGGATAGCCGCCGGTAAAGGAAATCTCGCCGCGCGCGCCCGAGTCGGGGCGGAAGGTGACGAACAGCAGGATGTCGCCGCGCCGCACCGAGACCGGGGCCCCGTCGCGGGTGTTCACGGTTTCCTTCGGGCTAGACACGCCCCAGCATTCGCGCGGATCGCCTTCGGTGAAAACGCTCCAGTCGGTTTCGGTGGCGACCCGGTTGGTCGATTCCTGCGCGAAAGCCATGGAAGCGCAGAGTGCAACCGCCGTTCCCGCCAGCGCCCCCAGTATCCGTGAAGTCATGGTTTCACAGCCTCCAGCCGTTTTGCCTCTGCCCGGCGCCACCGCCGCCTGGATGCGACCTTTTCCTGTGGCGCGGGTGATTTCAACTCGATATCACGTTACTAGCGCAGAATTGCCCACAGGCGAAAGCCCCCTGGGCGTAAAATCGCGCATCTGTGACGCCTCTGCGATGAAGGGGGAATGACGATGGCCGGGCCGGTGCCGATGGTGGAACTGTGGCGGGGCGGGCTGCCTGAAAGCGCGCATCTTGGCCATGCCGTGATCTGCGACGCCTCGGGCGCGGTGGTCGAGGGCTGGGGCGACCCCGACGCGGTGATCTTTCCGCGCTCGTCGTGCAAGATGGTGCAGGCGCTGCCCCTAGTGGAAAGCGGCGCGGCGGCGGGGCTGTCGGATGCGCGGCTTGCGCTGGCCTGTGCGAGCCATCAGGGGGCGGCGCTGCATGTGCGCATGGTGCAGCGCTGGCTTGCCGACCTCGGGCTGGCCGAGGCCGATCTGCGCTGCGGCACGCATGAGCCCGCCGACCGGGACGAGCGCGACCGGCTGATCCGCGCGGGCGACGGCCCCTGCCAGGTTCACAACAACTGTTCGGGCAAACATGCCGGGTTCCTGACGCTGGCGCGGCATCTCGGCGCCGGGCCGGAATATGTCGCGCCCGACCACCCGGTGCAGCGCGCCGCGAAATCCGCCTTCGAGGCGGTGACCGGCGAGACCTCGCCCGGCTGGGGGATCGACGGCTGTTCGGCGCCGAACTTCGCCACCACGGTCGCCGGGCTGGCCCGGGCGATGGCCTTCTTCGCGGCGGCGCAGGAAGGCGGCGATGCGCGGTCGCGCGCCGCCCACCGGCTGACCCGTGCCATGGCGGCACACCCGGAACTGGTGGCGGGCGAGGGGCGGGCCTGCACCGAACTGATGCGCGCCATGGGCGGCCAGGTTGCGATCAAGACCGGGGCCGAGGCGGTGTTCGTGGCGATCGTGCCGGAAAAGCGGCTGGGCATCGCGCTGAAGATCGTCGATGGCGGCAAGCGCGGGGCCGAAGCGGCGATCACAGCCCTGCTGGTTCGGCTCGGGGTGCTGGACCCCGGCCACCCCGCCACGCGGAAATTCTTGAACCCGGTGCAACGCAACTGGCGCGGGCTGGAAACCGGCGAGTTGCGGCTTGCGCCGGGGTTCGGCTGACGCGCTGTTTCCGGAGGGCGGTGTCTGTCTTGCGTGGCATGGCTCCCGAGGCCAATATTCGCGAAACAGAGGGCAGCGGACGACCGCGGGGGGCCGCTGCTACGGTGGTGGCCTGGCAGTTTATGGCGCAGGTGACTCCTCGCTCAAGTCAAGTCGCAACGTCGCAATAGCGGCCGCCCGTGCGGGCGGTCGGCCGCTGCCCGGCGGCGCTGGCGCGCCTTGATTCCGGGCAAAGGGCACCGTGCAAAAGTTGCACTCCTCCCGGCCCGCCAACACCCCCCGGCAACCCGCCCCTACTTCTGGAACACGTAAGTCCCGGGCGCGTCTTCAAGCTCCGGCTGGCCCGCCATTCCCATCCGGGGCGGGGCGACAGCCGCGCCCGAGCGCGCGTCAAGCCACTCGGTCCAGGCCAGCCACCACGAACCCTCGACCTCGGGCGTCTCGGCAAGCCAGGTATCGGGATCCACATGCAGATCGTCGGCCTTGCGGCTGCGGACCCGGTAGCTGCGGCGCGGGCGGCCCGGTTCGGATACGATACCCGCATTGTGGCCGCCGCTGGTCAGCGCGAAGGTCACGTCCGTATCGCCGAGCTGGTCGATCTTGAAGGCCGACCTCCACGGGGCAACATGGTCCTTCAGCGTCCCGACCGCGAAGATCGGCACCCGGATATCGGAGACATGGATCGGGCGGCCCCCGACCTCGAACCGGCCTTCCGCAAGATCGTTGTTCAGGTAGAGCTTGCGCAGATATTCGGAATGCATCCGGTAGGGCATCCGGGTGGCATCTGCATTCCAGGCCATCAGGTCGATCATCGGCGTGCTTTCGCCCAGCAGGTATTCGCGCACCATCCGCGACCAGATCAGGTCGTTCGAGCGGAGCATCTGGAAGGCGCCCGCCATCTGGGTGGTATCGAGATAGCCCTGTTTCCACATCACACTGTCAAGAAAGGCAAGCTGGCTTTCGTTGATGAACAGGCCAAGCTCGCCCGGTTCGGTGAAATCCACCTGGCTTGCCAGCAGCGAAAGCGAGGTCAGCCGCTTGTCGCCATCGCGCGCCATCGCCGACGCCGCGATCGACAGCAAGGTGCCGCCAAGGCAATAGCCCACGCCATGCACCTTCCGGTCCGGGACGATCCGGCCCATGGCATCAAGCGCCTCCATCACCCCGAGACGGCGGTAATCATCAAGCGTCAGGTCGCGGTCGCTTTCATCCGGGTTCTTCCATGAGATCATGAAGACGGTGTGCCCCTGTTCGACCAGATGGCGCACCATCGAGTTCCGCGGTGAAAGGTCGAGGATGTAGTATTTCATGATCCACGCGGGCACGATCAGGATCGGCTCGGGCCGGACCTTCCTGGTGGCGGGGGCATACTGGATCAGCTCGATCAGCCGGTTGCGATAGACGACCTTGCCCTCGGTCAGCGCCACCTCCCGGCCCGGCCGGAACGATTCGGCACCCGGCGGCGGGGCGCCTGTCATCGCGTTGCGCATCTCGTGCAGGAAGGTCTGCGCCCCGCGCACAAGGTTCATGCCGTTTTCCTCGCGGGTCTTCCCGAGGACTTCGGGATTACTCCACGGAAAGTTCGACGGCGCCATCATGTCGAGCATCTGGCGGGTCAGGAACTGCAATTCCCGTTCATGCTGGGCATCGACGCCGGGCACGTCGGTAACGACATTGTGCCACCATTGCTGCTGCAACAGGAACGCCTGGTGCATCAGGTTGAACGGCCGCGCCTTCCAGGCATCGCCGCGAAACCGGTCATCCTGCGGCAGGGGGTCGATACAGGGCTCCACCGGGTCGGCCGAAGCGGCGCAGGCCACCGCATAGCGGTTGTAGCGGGCGGCTTTCTCGCCCGCTTTCCGCGCAAGCTCCATCCGTTTGCCGGGGGCCGCGGCCATATGGGTGGCCCAGTCGAACCACGCATTCATGAGCGAGGCCGGGGACAGCCCGCGCGTATAGCGCGACAGCCAGACCTGCGCGGCGTGGTTGAGAACATCGGGAAACGCCGTTGGCCCGCCTGCGCCATCGCCCTGCGGCTGCGGCGGGGCGTCGGCCCTGTCTTTTCGTGCTGCGGTATCCGCCATGTCGTTCTCCGTCCTTGCGGGTTTGCCGGGGGTCGCTGCCAGATCCGGTGCGCCATGAACACGCGCGCCATACTCGAACGGGTCCGGCCCGGGCCTTCCGCAAGCCGGGGCCGCAATCGGTTTCCTGCCCGCGCACACCGGATCTTGCGGCCTTCGCAGGGTGGGCAAAAGGATAGTAATTGATTACTACAAGATACCGGTCAATGATGCAAACGATCGCCCGACGATGCAAGGAGGCGTCCCCATGCGCGGCCACAAGGCAGGAAACCGCCGGACAGGGGCCGTCAGGTGCCCCTGACCGGCCCGAAGAAACTCCCGGCGGAGGAACGCCGCAACAGCACGGTCGAGGCGGTGCTCGAACTGGCCGGAACCGCGAACCCGGACAGCATCACGACGGCGGAAATCGCCAGGCACATGAAGCTGACGCAGGGCGCGATCTTCCGGCATTTCCCGAACAAGGACGCGATCTGGAACGCGGTCATGAACTGGGTGGCCAGGACCCTGATGGCCCGGATCGAGGGTGCCGCAAAGGATATCGCGTCGCCGAAAGGCAAGATGGAGGCGATGTTTCTCGCCCATATCGCCTTTGTCGTCGACCACCCCGGCGCGCCGCGCATGTTGTTCGGCGAACTTCAGGGCGCGCGGCAGACACCGGCCAAACACCTCGCGCAGAACGTGATGCAACAATACGGCGCACGTCTGCGCGAACTGCTTGCACGCGGCAAGGAATGTGGCGAGTTGCGCGAAGACCTTGACGTCGAAGCCGCGGCCACCCTGTTCATCGGCACCATTCAGGGGCTGGTCATGCAATCGCTGATCGCGGGCGACATGGGGCATATGCGGGCCGATGCGCCAGGGGTATTCGCCATCTATCTGCATGGTATCGCCCGCGATCACACCACCTGACCTGGGGCCTGACCGGGGCTTCTGCCCGGCCGGCCACGCGGGGCGCGGCGTCAGCCCTTCCTGCCGATCCTCGGCTCCTCGCCCGCCAGCAGGCGGCGGATGTTGGGGCGGTGGCGCTCGAAGATCAGCGCGGCGAGGAACAGGCCCAGCGCCACCGCCGGGCCGTAGCCGAACAGCCAGAGCCACAGCGGCGTGAGCGCGGCCGCCGCCAGCGACGAGAGCGAGGAGATGCGCGAGAGCGCCGCCACCGCCGCCCAGGTGGCGCAGGCTGCAAGCCCCGCGGGCCAGGCCAGCGCCAGCAGCGTGCCGAGGAAGGTCGCCACCCCCTTGCCGCCCTTGAACCCCAGCCAGACCGGGAACACATGGCCGACGAAAGCCGCCGCCCCGGCGAGCTGCGCCGCGTCCTCGGCCGCCAGCGCCCGGGCGATCAGCACCGCCGCGCCGCCTTTCCCCGCATCCAGCAGCAGCGTCAGGAAAGCCGCCAGCCGGTTGCCGGTGCGCAGCACATTGGTGGCACCGATATTGCCCGACCCGATCGCCCGCAGGTCGCCAAGCCCGAAGGCCCGGGCCATGACGATCCCGAACGAGACCGAGCCGAGCAGGTAGCCCAGCGCCACGGCAACCAGCAGCACGCCGGGGGCAGAGACGATCTCAGGCATCCCCGCCCCCGAATACCCGCGCACCCGCAACCCATGTGCCCAGCACCCGCCCTTCCATCCGCACACCGTCGAAAGGGGTGTTCTTCGACTTGGACCGCAGGGCGAAACGGTCGAGCACGAAGGGCCGGTCGGGATCGAACAGCACCAGATCGGCGGGCGCCCCCGGCGACAGCCGCCCGCCGTCCAGCCCGAGCCTGCGGGCGGGATTCAGCGACATGGCCCGGAACAGCCCCGGCAGGTCCATGGTGCCGGCGTGGTAAAGCCGCAGCGCCGCGGGCAGGAAGGTTTCCAGCGCCACCGCGCCCGAGGCCGCCGTCTCGAACGGCTGGCGCTTGGATTCCTCGTCGGCGGGGGTGTGCATCGAACAGAGGATGTCGATCAGCCCCGAGGCCAGCGCCGCCGCCACCGCCTGCCGGTCGTCCTCGGACCGCAGCGGCGGGGTCAGCTTGAAGAAGGTGCGGTAGTCGCCCACGTCGAACTCGTTCAGCGTGACGTGATGCACCGAGACCCCGGCGGTCACGTCGAAGCCGTTCGCCTTGGCCCGTTCCAGCGCCGGAAGGGTACGGGCGCAGGTCACCTGATCGGCGTGCCAGCGCGCCCCGGTCATCTCGACCAGCGCCATGTCGCGGTCGAACCCCATCCGCTCGGCCATGGGCGAGACGCCGGGCAGGCCCCGGAGCGAGGCGAACTTGCCGCTGGTGGCACAGGCGCCGCGCGACAGGCCGGGATCCTGCGGATGGCCGATCACCAGCGCCCCGAGGCTGCGGGCATAGGTCAGGCAGCGCGACAAGAGCCGCGTGTCCTCCACCACCAGATCGCCGTCGGTGAAGGCCACCGCCCCCGCGTCCATCAGAAAGCCGATCTCCACCATCTCGCGCCCGGCCCGGCCCCTGGTCAGCGCCGCCATGTGGCGGATGTTCACGGGCGCGGATTCGCGGGCGCGGCGGGTGACGAACTCGATCACCTCGGGGCTGTCGATGGCGGGCGTGGTGTCGGGCCGGGCAACGATGGTGGTCACGCCTCCAGCGGCGGCGGCAAGCCCGGCCGAGCGGAAGGATTCCCGGTGCCGCTCGCCCGGCTCGCCGATCTTGACGCCGATGTCGACGATCCCCGGCGCAAGGCAGTGTCCGCCGCAGTCGATCACCGCAGCGCCTTCGGGCGCGGCGCCGTCCACAGCCGCGATCCGGCCCGCCTCCACGGTCAGGCTGCCCGCGCGGTCCTCGCCTGCCTCGGGGTCGATCAGCCGGGCGTTGGTGAAATGCAGTCGCGTCATGCCCTGTTCCCTTCGCCGGTTCCCGGCCCCGCCCCGGCCCCCGTTCCCGCCATGGCCCGCTGCACCCCGCGCATCAGCGCCATGACCGCGCGGCCGTCCGCGATCCGCTCGAACCCCACCGTCACCCGGCGGTTGCGGTTCTTCACCCGCCGGGTGACGGTGAGGAAGTTGAGCGTGTCGGGCGGCCCCTCGATCAGCGTCAACCGCATGTCGGGGGTGATGGGCCAGCTGTTCAGCTTGCGCCCCTCGGGCCGGAAATCGGTGGCGATGAAGGCGCGACGGTCGGTCAGCGTATACCAGGTGTGCCGCAGCCGGTGCCGCTGCCAGAGCGGCGCACCGACCATCAGCCCGGCCCCGACCGCGAAATGAAGCAGGCCGAACAGCGCCGCCAGCGGCTCGCCCCCGGCCAGCACCGCCGCGATCCAGATCAGTGCGAAGACGGCGAAGAAGGCCCCGACGAGCACCGGCACCATGATCGGCCCACGCAGTTCGATCCGGTCGTCGGGGCGGCCCTGCCACAGGATGCGCTCGCCCGGGTCGAGGATGCCCTCCCAGCCCGCCGCCGTCTTGTCCGCCGCTGGCCCGTCCGCCGCCGTCATGGCTGCCCCCCGGCCTCTTCCGCCCGCATCCTGCGGCCCACGCGCGTGAGTTCGATGGCCTCGACCACCGCCTTCGCATTGGCCATATGCTTGAGCAGATGCTTGTCGCCCGAACGGGTGATCACCTGCACATCACCGAACAGCTTGCGCACCGTCCCGATCGCGTCGAGCGCGACCGTGCGCCCGCCGGGGCCGATCAGCCGCCGGTCGGTCATCCGCCAGGTCAGGCCCAGCGATTCCGACCGAAGATAAGCCGCCCGCACCATCACCGCCGCCGCCGCGCCGAAGGCACCGATCACCACATGGGCGTTGCCGATCACCAGCAGCACCGCCGCCACGCCCGCCGCGCCCAGCACCGCCAGACCCTCGGCGTCGCGCCAGTAGGTGCGCCGGTCGGCGGTCCATGTGGCGATCACCTGCTCGCCCGGCTCCAGCGTCACCGGCTCGCCCGGCAACTCGTCGCGCGGCAACCCGTCAGACATAGACATCCCCCACCGCCGCCCGGCCGCGCTCGGCCCGCAGGTTGCGCGCCAGCAGGTCCATGCAGGCCATGCGCACCGCCACGCCCATCTCGACCTGCTCCTGAATGACCGAACGGTTGATGTCGTCGGCGATGGTGCCGTCGATCTCGACCCCGCGGTTCATCGGGCCGGGGTGCATGACGATGGCATCGGGCTTGGCCGCCGCCAGCTTCTCGGCGTCGAGCCCGTAGCGGTGGAAATACTCCCGCTCGGACGGGATGAAACCGCCGTCCATCCGCTCCTTCTGGAGCCGCAGCATCATCACCACATCGGCATCGGCAAGCCCCGCCTGCATGTCGTCATAGATCTCGCAGCCCAGATCCGCCGCGCCCGGAGGCATCAGCGTCGGCGGGCCGACCAGACGGACGCGGTTTTCCATCTTCCCGAGCAGGATCAGGTTCGATCGCGCCACCCGGCTGTGGGCGATATCGCCGCAGATCGCCACCGTCAGCCGATGGAGCCGCCCCTTCGCCCGGCGGATGGTCAGCGCGTCCAGCAGCGCCTGTGTCGGGTGTTCGTGCCGCCCGTCGCCCGCGTTCAGAACCGCGCAATTCACCTTGGACGCCAGCAGGTTGACCGCCCCGGAATGGGGATGGCGCACCACCAGGAGGTCGGGATGCATCGCGTTCAGCGTCAGCGCCGTGTCGATCAGCGTCTCGCCCTTCTTCACGCTCGACTGCGCGACGGCCATGTTCATCACATCGGCCCCGAGCCGCTTGCCGGCAAGCTCGAACGACGCCTGCGTGCGGGTGCTGGCCTCGAAGAACATGTTGATCTGGGTCATCCCCGCCAGCGCATCGGAATGTTTCACCGTGCGGCGGTTCAGATCGACATAGCTGTCGGCCAGATCGAGCACGCTGCGGATCTCGTCCGGCGCCAGATGCTCGATCCCGAGAAGGTGACGCTGGCGGAAGGGCATGATCCGGCTCCCGGTTGGACTGGGCTGGTTATAGAAAGCGCGGGCTGCGGCGACAAGCCGGTTTACCCCGGCGCGGCACGGCCCTACCTTCGGCGCATGGATACCGCATACGACCATGAACTGATCGCCGCCCTGCTGCAATGGCAGGCGGAGCTTGGCGCCGACGAGGCGCTGGGCGAGGCGCCGGTGAACCGCTACGACCTGCCGGCCGAGACGGCAAGGCCCGCAGCCGTGGCGAAAGCCGAAAGGCCCGCGCCCGCCGCGCCGCCCCCGGCGACGACGACGGCGGCGGACCCGGTGGAACTGGCCCGCTCACTGGCAGAGGGCGCGGACGATCTCGACGCGCTCGCCGCCGTGCAGGCGGAATATGAACATTGCGATTTGCGCCGGGGCGCGCAAAGCTTCGTGTTCTCGGACGGGCGCGCGGGCGCAAGGGTGATGATTCTCGGCGAGGCCCCGGGCCGGGACGAAGACCTTCAGGGCAAGCCCTTCGTCGGCCGCGCCGGGCAGCTCCTCGACCGGATGTTCGCGGCCATCGGCATGGGCCGGGACGCGCCCGACATCGCCCGCGCGCTTTACATCTCGAACATCCTGCCGTGGCGGCCGCCGGGCAACCGCAACCCCGCACCGGGGGAAATGGCGATGATGCTGCCCTTCGTACGGCGGCATGTGGAACTTGCCGCGCCCGACGTGCTGATCCTGATGGGCAACACGCCCTGTTCGGCGATCCTCGGGCAGCATGGCATCACCCGGCTGCGCGGCAAATGGACCGAGGCGCTGGGCCGCCCCGTCCTGCCGATGTTCCACCCGGCCTACCTGCTGCGCAACCCCCATGCCAAGCGGCAGGCATGGGAAGACCTGCTGGCGCTTCAGGCCCGGCTGCGGGAGGGGGAAGGCAATGTCGGTTGACCGTGCGGGGCAAGGGCGTCTGAAGCGCAACTTTCGCCCCGACCACCCCTTGCCCGGGATCAAGGCGCTTCAGCGCCGCCGGGCAGCGGCCGACCGCCCGCACGGGCGACCGCTGCCCCTCTGTCGCGAACTGTCGCGAGGTCGGCCGGCATGGTTTGCAGACACCGCCAAGGGGAAAGGGAACAGACAATGACGGAACCGGCGGAAAAACCCTTCATCCCGGTACGCTTCGCGGTGCTGACGGTCTCGGACAGCCGCTCGCTGGCCGAGGACCGATCCGGCGACACGCTGGCCGGGCGGATCGAGACGGCGGGGCATATCCTTGCCGCCCGCGATATCCTGCCCGATGAGCGCGACCGGATCGCCGCAAGGCTGCGCGGCTGGTGCGCCGATCCGCAGATCGACGCGATCCTGACGACCGGCGGCACCGGCCTGACCGGCCGCGACGTGACGGTCGAGGCGCATCGCGACGTCTATGAAAAGGAAATCGCCGCCTTCGCCACGGTGTTCACCATCGTTTCCATGCAGAAGATCGGCACTTCGGCGGTGCAGTCGCGCGCCTGCGCGGGCGTGGCGGGGGGCACCTACCTGTTCGCGCTGCCCGGCAGCCCCGGCGCCTGCCGCGACGCCTGGGACGAGATTCTCGGCCCCCAGTTCGACTACCGCCACCGCCCCTGCAACTTCGTCGAGATCATGCCCCGGCTGGACGAACATCTGCGACGGAAATAACTGTGCCTTGCGTTAGACTGCCATGGCCCCGCAGACGGGCCGGGGCGGGACAGGCCGGAAGGACGGACGGATGCGGTTTCTCGGGCGCGGATTGATCGGGCTTTTCATGCTGGCGGCGACGCTCGGCATCCTCGCCGTGGCCGGGCACGGGCTCTGGTCGGCCTTTCAGGTCCGCTGGGCCGAACAGGCCGCGCCGGGCATCGTGCGGGAACGGGTGTTCGCCGCCAACATGATCCCGGTCACCATGGGCACCGTCACCCCCGAGATGGAGCTGTTCGGCGAGATCCGCGCCCGCCGCACCCTGGAACTGCGCGCGCCCCGTGGCGGCACGGTGATCGAACTGGCCGAGGGGTTCGAGGACGGCGGCTTCGTCGGCGCGGGCACCGTGCTGATGCGGCTCGACCCGGCGGACGCCATCGCCGCGCGCGATCTGGCCGCGAACGACCTTGCCCGGGCCGAAGCCGAGGTGCGCGACGCCGCCCGCGGCCTTGCGCTGTCGCGCGACGAACTGGTCGCGGCCGAAGCGCAGGCCAGCCTGCGCGATCAGGCGGTGGCGCGGCAGCAGACGCTGCTGGATCGTGGCGTGGGGTCCGAGGCCGCGCGCGAGACCGCGGCGCTTGCCGCCGCCTCGGCCGATCAGGCGGCACTGTCGCGACGCATGGCGGTGGCCTCGGCCGAGGCAAGGGTGGATCAGGCCGACAGCGCGCTGGCCCGCGCCCGCATCACGCTTTCCGAGGCCGAACGCATCCTGCGCGACACCGAGTTGTCGGCCGAATTCGACGGGGTTCTGGCCGATGTCGCGGTGGTCTCGGGCGGCATCGTCTCGCCGAACGAACGCATCGCCCGGCTGATCGACCCGGACGCGCTGGAAGTGGCCTTCCGGGTGTCGAACGCGCAATATTCGCGGCTGCTGGACAGCGCCGGGCGGCTGATCCCCGCCCCGGTCGAGGTCGCGCTGGACGTGACCGGAACCGAGATCGCCACCACCGGCACGCTCGCCCGCGCCAGCGGCGCGGTGGGCGAAGGGCAGACCGGGCGGTTGCTTTACGCCGCGCTGGCCGCGCCGCGCGGCTTCCTGCCCGGCGATTTCGTCACCCTGCGGCTGGCCGAACCCGAACTGACCGGCGTCGCCATGCTGCCCGCCACCGCGCTGGGCACCGGCGACACCGTGCTCGCCCTGGGGCCCGAAGACCGGCTGGAACCCGTGCCCGTCACCGTGCTGCGCCGTCAGGGTGACCGGGTGATCGTCTCGGCCCCCGAGGCGCTGGAGGGGCGCGAGATCGTCGCCGAACGCTCGCCGCTCCTGGGCGCCGGGATCAAGGTGCGGCCGATGCGCCAGCCGGGGGCCGAGGCCGCCACCGCCCCTGTCCTGCCCGACCTGATCCGCCTCACGCCTCAGCACCGCGCCGCGCTGGTCGCGCTGGTCGAGGCGAACGGGCGGATGCCCGCCGAGGCCCGCAGCCGCATCCTCGCGCAACTGGCGCAGGACGAGGTTCCGGCCGGGATCATCGCCCGGATCGAACAGCGCACGGGGGGCTAGGGCCATGGCGCGATCACCCCGCCGCGAAACCACCCCCTCCTCGGGCGGGATCCTTGCGTATTTCACCCGGCACCGGACGCTGGCCAACCTGCTGATGGTGCTGCTGATCGCCTCGGGGCTTTACGCCACGACCCAGATCCGCACCCAGTTCTTTCCCGACGTGGTGGTGGGCACGATCAGCGTGACCGTGCCCTGGCCCGGGGCCGGGGCCAACGATGTGGACCGCGCCATCGTGCAGGCGCTGGAACCGGCGCTGATGGTCCTCGACGGGGTGGAACGCACCACCGCCCGCGCCACCGAAGGCCGGGCCAGCATCACGCTGGAGTTCGAACCCGACCACGACATGACCCGGGCGCTGGACGAGGTGCAGACGGCCGTGGACGCCGTGCGCCACCTGCCCGAGGACGCCGAGGACGCGGTGATCCGCCGCGACGCCTGGCGCGACCGGGTGACCGATGTGGTGATCACCGGGCCGGTGGATATCGACCAGCTCGGGCGGCTGGGCGATGAACTCATCGACCGGCTGTTCGCCGCCGGGATCACCCGCACCACGATCCAGGGCCTCGCCGCGCCGGAAACGCTGGTCGAGGTGCCCGCGACCTCGCTGATCCGCCACGACATCACCCTGCGCGAGATCGCCAACGCCATCGCCGCCGAGGTCAACGCCCTGCCCGCCGGCGACGTGGCCGGGGGCGCCGCGCGGGTCCGCACCGGAGCCGAACGCCGCAGCGCCGAGGACATCGCCGCCATCGTGCTGCGCCGCGACCCTGCCGGCACCACGCTGACCATCGGCGACCTGGCCGGGGTGCAGGTGCGGGGCATCGACGGCACCCGGGCCTATTTCGCCGGTGACGAACCCGCGGTGGTGGTGCAGGTCTCACGCTCTCAAACCGGCGACGCCATCGCGATCCAGCGGCAGGTGCAGGCGGTGGTGGACGAGATGCGGCTGACCCTGCCGCACGGGGTCAGCACCGAACTGATCCGCACCCGCGCCGAGATGATCACCGACCGGCTGAACATCCTTCTGCACAACGGCGCGCTGGGGCTGGGGCTGGTGGTGCTGCTCCTGTTCCTGTTCCTCAACGCCCGCACCGCGTTCTGGGTGGCGGCGGGCATCCCGGTGGCGATGTTCGCCGCGGTGGCGGTGATGCATGTTTCCGGGCTCACGCTCAACATGATGTCGCTCTTTGCGCTCATCATCATGCTGGGGATCGTGGTGGACGAGGCCATCGTGGTTGGCGAACATGCCGACCACCGCGCCCGGTATCTGGGCGAATCGCCCGTGACCGCCGCCGAGAACGCCGCCCGCCGCATGGCGCGGCCGGTGCTGGCGGCGACGCTGACCACCGTGGTCGCCTTCTTCGGGCTGACGGTGATCGGCGGCCGGTTCGGCAGCCTGATTTCCGACATTCCCTTCACGGTGATCGCCGTGCTGATCGCCTCGCTGGCCGAGGTGTTCCTGATCCTGCCGAACCACATGGCCCACGCCCTTGCCCGCAGCGGCGGGCGTGACGGCCACTGGTACGACTGGCCCAGCCGCCAGGTGAACCGGGGGCTGCGCTGGTTCCGCGAGACACTGTTCCGGCCCTTTACCGCCTTTGTCGTGGCTGCGCGCTATCCGGTGCTGGCGCTCGCCGTGCTGGCGCTCACCTCGCAGGCGGCGCTGTTCGTGCGCGGCGACTTGCAGTGGCGGTTCTTCAACTCGCCCGAACAGGGCTCGATCAGCGGCAATTTCTCGATGCTGCCGGGGGCGGGCCGGGCCGACACCTTCGCCATGTTGCAGGAGGTGCAGCGGGCGACCCATGCGGTGGCCGACCGCTTCGCCGCCGAACATGGCGAGAACCCGGTGGCCCATGTTCTGGGCCAGATCGGCGGCAACGCGGGGCAGGCGCTGGCCGGCGCCGACACCAAGGAACCCGAGCAGCTGGGCTCGATCTCCATCGAACTGATCGACCCCGACCGGCGGCCCTATTCGGCTTTCGAATTCCTGTCGGCGCTTCAGCAAGAGGTCCGCGCCCATCCCCGGATGGAGGAACTGAGCTTTCGCGGCGCGCGCTCCGGCCCCGGCGGCGATGCGCTTTCGGTCCAGCTTTCCGGCGCCGATGCCGAGGTGCTGAAATCCGCGGCCGAGGCGCTGAAGACCGCGCTCGCCCCCTTCCCCGAGGTCTCGGCGCTGGAGGACAGTCTTGCCTATGACAAGGAGGAGCTGATCCTCAACCTCACGCCGCAGGGCGAAAGCCTGGGGTTCACCGCCGAGGCGCTGGGGCGGCTCCTGCGCGAACGGCTGAACGGGATCGAGGCCGCGACCTATCCGGACGGGACGCGCTCGGCCGAGATTCGGGTCGAACTGCCCGAGGCGGAACTGACCGCCGACTTTCTCGAACGCATGTTCCTGCGCAGCGCGGCGGGGCAATACGTGCCGCTGGCCGATATCGTCACCGTGGAAAGCCGCAGCGGCTTTTCCACCGTGCGGCGCGAAAACGGGCTGCAACTGGTGTCGGTGACCGGCGACCTGTCCGAGGACGACCCGGCCGCGGCCGTCGAGGTCCGGCGGGTGATGAGCGACGAGATCCTGCCCCGCCTCGCCGAGGAACACGGCATCGCCTGGCAACTGTCCGGCCTTGCCGAGCAGGAGCGGGATTTCCTTTCCGACGCCACGACAGGCATCGGCATCAGCCTGCTGGGGATGTATCTGATCCTGGCGTGGATCTTCGCAAGCTGGACCCGGCCCCTGGTGATCATGTCGGTGATTCCCTTCGGGCTGGTGGGGGCGCTTTACGGCCACATGCTTTGGGACATGCCGATGTCGATGTTCTCGGTGATCGGGCTGATCGGCATGACCGGGATCATCATCAACGATTCCATCGTGCTGGTGGCGGCGATCGACGAGCATGCGAAGAACCGGGGCCTGTTGCAGGCCATTGTCGATGGCACGGCCGACCGGCTGCGGGCGGTGCTGCTGACGACGCTGACCACCGTGCTGGGGCTGGCGCCCCTGCTTTACGAGACATCGAGCCAGGCGCTGTTTCTGAAGCCCACGGTGATCACGCTGGTCTATGGGCTCGGGTTCGGCATGGTGCTGGTGCTCCTGGTGGTGCCGGCGGGGATCGCGGTGCAGCACGATCTGGGCGGGCTTGCGCGGGCACTGCGCCGGGCGGCGCGGCGCGGCGCTGGCCGGGTGCCGGTCATGGGCGCGGCGCTGGCCATGGCGGCGCTGGCCGCGGTGACGCTGGGCCCGGCCCTGGCCGGGCTGCCGGTGCCGCTGGCGGCGCTGCTGCTACCCGGCCTCGCGCCGGTCCCGGCGGCGCTCATGCTGTTCATCGCCGGGGCGGGGCTGGTGGCGCTGGCGGTCTGGCTGGGGGCGGCGATGCTGGCGCGGCGGGCGCGGGGGTGAAAGACCGCTCCCGCTCCCGGCATGGGCAGGTGATTGACAGATGGTTAACGCCGCAGCCCGACCCGTTGATTTCAAAGGGCCGGGATTTCAAAGGGCCGGGAGTCGTTCCACGCGCGGGACAGCGCCCGGGCTCAGCCCCCCGGGCAGCCCGCCACCTCGACGGCGCGCCGGTCCGACAGTAGCGTGATGGTGATCCCCGACCGATCCAGCGCGAAGGGCTTGCGCCCCGGCGCAACCAGGTCGGCCTCGGCCACCAGCCGCGCGCCGCTGCGGCGGGTCGTGGCCTCCGATACCCAGATCGCCCGGCTCGCGGTCTCGATCACCGCGGTCTCGCCGGGGCCGAGCGGCGGCAGGTCGATCTCGGCCGTCAGCCGCACCCCGTCGGACAAGGGGGCGACGGTGCAGGCCACGCGCCCCACCCCGGCCTCGCGCGCGGTCAGCGGCCGGTTCTTCAGCGCGGCACGGATCGCCGGGTCGGCCGCGCCCCGCGCCGCGGGCAGGCTCGCCGCGACCGCGACCGTCGCGGGCACGCAGATATCGCGGCACACCCCCAGATCGACCTGCGCCTGCACGGCGATCGGGGCGTCCGGCTCATCCGGCCAGATCTCGATCGGCAGGATCAGTTCCTGCGCGTAGCCGATGCTTTGCATCCCGTTCGACAGGAACACGCTGGGCCGGGGCCAGTGGAACCGCACCGCCCGGATATTGTCGGACCCGCCCCAGTCGAACTCGGGCGCGATGCCCGCATCGCCCGGCGCGCGCCAGTAGGTCTTCCACCCGTCGGCAAGCCTGAGCCGCAGCGCCGCCATGTGGCTGCCCGAATCGGTGCGCCAGCCCGGCAGCAGGTCGGCGCTGAAGATATCGGCCAGTCCGCCCGCGCGGACAGGCAGAGCGGCAAGCGACAGGACACAGGCCATGACGGCCAGACGGAACGGATGCATGGTCATGAGCGATGACAATAGGCGGCGGAGCGGGGATGGAAAGTCACAAAAGGGCGATGGGGTTTTCCGTGGCCGCCCCGCATCACATCGGGCATCGCCACTCCACATGACGGGCGCCGCCGCAGGACGGCTTGAACCCCCGCCGCGCAGGGGCCACTTTGGAGGCAAGAACGGGGGGAAGCATGAACGGGGGCGAGTCGATGGACCTGAGCGGAAAGTTCCTGATTGCAATGCCCGGCATGGGCGACCGGCGCTTCGAGCGCAGCGTGATCCTGCTGTGCCGCCATTCCGGTCAGGGGGCGATGGGGCTCATCGTCAACAAGCCCCGGCCCGACCTCGCCTTTCCGGCTCTGCTTGAACAGGTCGGCCTCGACTGCGCGCCGGGCAGCCGCGAGATCCGGGTGCATTTCGGCGGGCCGGTGGAACTGGGCCGGGGCTTCGTGCTGCATTCCGATGACTATCACAACCAGCCCGCCACGCTCGACGTGGCCGAAGGCTTTGCGCTGACCGGCACCATGGACATCCTCGAAGCGCTGGCAAAGGGCGAGGGACCGCGCGACGTGCTGGTGGCGCTGGGCTATGCCGGCTGGGGCCCGGGGCAACTGGAGGCCGAGATCCTGCACAACGCCTGGCTGACCTGCGATGCCCCGCCGGAGCTGGTGTTCTCGGGCGACGCCAGCGCGAAATGGGGCGCGGCGCTGGGGCTCTTGGGGATCGACCCGGTGATGCTCTCGGCCGCGGCCGGGCGGGCCTGACTTCCGGCCCGGCGCGCGGGCGGAGAGTGCGGGAGCGGGGTTTTCCACCCCCCCCTCGCTCCCCCGGAGAGTATTTCTGGCAAGATGAAATGCAGGGGCCTTGAGTCCCCCTGTTCTTCGCCGTGATACAAATATCCTCCGGGGTCGCCATTGGATGCGCCATTGGTTCAAGCCCAATGGCGACGGGGTGGAAAACCCCCGCTCCTGTCCTGTCCGTCCTGCGCAGGCGGCGGGTCAGGGGCGGGGCGCGGCGGCGCGGCGCAGGCGGTCGTTGATCGCGCGGCCGAGGCCCCTCTCCGGCACCGGGGCGAAGGCGATGCGGCCTGCGGGGCCCGCCAGCCGGTCGGCTTCGCGCAGCAGGTGGAACAGCCGCGCCGCCGCCTCGACCGGATCGCCCGCCTCCGACAGGTTCAACGCCGCGCCGGCACAGCGGGGGCCGAAGCCGACCCAGACCTCGCCCGGTGCGGGTGCCGTCACCCCCAGCCGCAGCCGTGCCTCGGGCGCGTAATGCGATTCGAGTTGCCCGGGCGCGTTCGGCCGCTCCGGCCCGGCGTCGGGCGGGGCGAGCGAGCCGCCGAGGCAGGCTTCCAGCGCCTCGGCCGGGATCCCGCCGGGGCGCAGCAGCCTCGCCACGCCGCCCGCCAGCCCGACGATGGTCGATTCCACCCCCACCGCGCAGGCGCCGCCGTCGAGCACCGCGTCGATCCGGCCGCCGAGCCCGTCGAGCACATGGCCGGGCCGGGTCGGGCTGACCCGGCCCGAGGGGTTGGCCGAGGGCGCGGCCAGCGGCCCGCCGAAAGCCGCAAGCAGCGCCTGCGCCACCGGATGCGCGGGCACCCGCACCGCCACCGTATCGTGCCCGGCCGTGACCAGCGGCGACACCCCCGCCCCGGCGCGCAGCGGCAGCACCAGCGTCAACGGTCCCGGCCAGAAAGCCGAGGCGAGCCGTTCGGCCCTGTTGTCGAAATCTGCCACCGCCCGTGCCGCCGCCACATCCGGCAGATGCGCGATCAGCGGGTTGAAGCGGGGCCGCCCCTTGGCCTCGAAGATCCGCGCCACCGCCATGTCGGACCGCGCATCGCCGCCCAGCCCGTAGACGGTTTCCGTGGGAAAGGCGACCAGCCCCCCTTCGCGCAGCAGCGCGGCGGCGCGGCCGATCCCCTCGGGCGTTGCTGGCAGCAGGGCGGTGGCGGCTTGGCGCATGGCGTGACGCGGCGTATCTGTTGCTGGGCGGGGGGCATGGGGTAAACATGCCGTGCGAACCCCATAGCCGCGCGCCGCCCCGATGCCAAGCGCGCCCGCAATGCCCGAAAGAGGTGCCCCATGCCCTACCGCGCCCCCGTCGCCGAATTCCGCTTTGTCTTCGACCATGTGGTCGGGCAGCCGCAGGTGGCCGCGACCGACGCCTTCGCCGAGGCGACGGCGGAGACCGTGGATGCCGTTCTGGCCGAAGCCGGGCGGCTGTGCGAGGAGGTGCTGGCGCCCTTGCAACGAAACGGCGACCTGCATCCGGCGCGGCTGGAAAACGGCGTGGTGCGCACCTCGCCCGGCTTTGCCGACGGTTACGCCGCGATCCGCGACGGCGGCTGGGTGTCGATCGCCGCCGATCCGGCGCATGGCGGCATGGGCCTGCCGCAGAGCGTGGCGACGGCGGTGAACGAGATGATGTCCTCGGCCTGCCTGTCGCTGCAACTGAGCCCGCTGATGACCCAGGGCCAGATCGAGGCACTGGAGCATCACGCCCCGGACGCGCTCAAGGCGGTCTATCTGCCGAAACTGGTCTCGGGCGAGTGGTGCGGCACGATGAACCTGACCGAACCGCAGGCGGGGTCGGACGTGGGCGCGCTGCGGACGCGGGCCGAACCGAACGGCGACGGCTCCTACGCCGTCACCGGGCAGAAGATCTTCATCTCCTGGGGCGACAACGACTTTACCGCCAATACCTGCCATCTGGTGCTGGCCCGCCTGCCGGACGGCGCGCCGGGGACGCGCGGCATCAGCCTGTTCCTGGTGCCGAAACTCATCCCCGACGCGGCGGGCGAACCCGGCGAGGCCAACAGCCTCAGGGTGGTCAGCCTGGAGCACAAGATGGGGCTGCACGGCTCGCCCACCGCGGTGATGGAATTCGACGGGGCCAGGGGCTGGCTGGTGGGCGAGCCGCACAGGGGCATGGCGGCCATGTTCACCATGATGAACAACGCAAGGCTGGGCGTGGGCGTGCAGGGGATCGGCGTGGCCGAGGGGGCGTTCCAGCACGCGCTGGCCCATGCGGTCGAGCGCAGGCAGGGCCGGACCCCGCCGGCGGCCGGCACCGACAGCATAGCGGGCCATGCCGATGTGCGCCGGATGCTGGCGCAGATGAAGGCCGAGGTCTTCGCCGCCCGCGCCATCGCGCTGTCCTGCGCCGTGGCGATCGACATGGGCCGCGCGACCGGCGACGCCGACTGGCTGGCCCGCGCCGCGCTGCTGACCCCCATCGCCAAGGCGCATGGCACCGATATCGGCATCGAGGTGGCCTCGATGGGGATGCAGGTGCATGGCGGCATGGGCTTCATCGAGGAGACCGGCGCGGCGCAGTATCTGCGCGACGTGCGGGTCACCGCGATCTACGAGGGCACGAACGGCATCCAGGCCATGGACCTCGTGGGCCGCAAGATGATGGACGGCGGCGAGGCCGCCTTCCGCCTGTTGCAGGAGATCGAGGACGGCGCCGAGGCCGCGCGCGGCCCGCTGCCCGATCTGGCCGAGGATATCTGGACCGCCGCCGAGACCCTGCGCGAGGCGGTGGAATGGCTGGTCGGGCAGGAGACCGAGGACCGTTTCGCCGGGGCCGTGCCGTTCCTGCGCGCCTTCGCCCGGGTGCTGGGCGCGCATTTCCACCTGAAGGCGGCGCTGGCCGATCCGGGCCGCATCCCGCTGGCGCGGGTTTACATCCGCCGCCTGCTGCCCGAACATGGCGCCCTGCTGGCCCAGATGCGCGAAGGGGCCGAAGGACTGTTTGCCGTAACCATGGAGGAACTGGCAAGATGATGGATGGCTGCTGCGGCCAGATCAGGCACCCCCACGCCGAGCCGCCCGCCCCCGGCGCCGTGACCGAGGTCGCCGAAGGTGTGCTCTGGCTGCGGGTGCCGCTGCCGCTGCGGCTCGATCATGTCAACGTCTATGCGCTGGATGACGGCGACGGCTGGACGGTGATCGACACCGGCTTCGACACCGCCGAGGCGCGGGCGGTGTGGGAGTCGCTTCTGGCCGGACCGCTGGCCGGAAAGCCGGTGCGCCGTCTGGTCGGCACCCATCACCACCCCGACCATATCGGCCTTGCCGGATGGTTCGGCGAACGGGGGGTGGAACTGACCACCACCCGCACCGCCTGGCTCTATGCGCGGATGCTTACCCTTGATGTGCAGGAGGAACATTCGCCCGAAACGCTCGCCTTCTACCGCGCGGCGGGGATGGACCCCGGCATCTACGACAGACTCGCCACCCGGCGGCCCTACAATTTCGCCGATGTGGTGGCGCCGCTGCCCGCGGGTTTCACCCGGCTGGTCGAGGGCGGGCACATCCGCATGGGCGGGCGCGACTGGCGGGTGCGCATGGGCAACGGCCACGCCCCGGAACACGCGACGTTCTGGAGCGAGGACGACCGGCTGGTGATCGGCGGAGACCAGCTTCTGCCCGGCATCTCGCCCAATATCGGTGTCTATTCGACCGAACCCGAGGCCGATCCGCTGGCCGAATGGCTGGAAAGCTGCCGCCGTTTCCTGCCCCTGGCCGATGACACGCATTTCGTGCTGCCGGGGCACAAGCTGCCGTTCACCGGCCTGCCGCTGCGGCTGCACCAGTTGATCGAGAACCACGACCACGCCCTTGAGCGGCTGCTGGCGCATCTGGACGAGCCGCGCCGGGGCGGCGAATGTTTCCCGCCGATCTTCAAGCGCCCGATCGAGGCGGAAATCTACGGCATGGCGCTGGCCGAGACCATCGCGCATCTCAACCACCTGTGGCACACGGGCCGGGCCACCCGCCGCGAGGTGGACGGGATCTGGCTGTGGCAGAAGGCGCACGATGCCCCGGCGTGACGAGATCAGCACCACCGCCGAGGCGCATGAGGCCAGTGCGCTTCGTTACGCCGGGGTGGTGCATACCGACCCCGACACCCCCGCCACCTGCGAACAAAAGCCCCTGCCCGAGCCGATGACACGCAAGCCCTATGTCGAAAAGACCCCGGCGCAATGGGCATATGAGCGGCTGATCCTTTATATCCGCAATTTCGAAAGCCAGCTCGATGCCGAGCACGAGGTGGTGCTGGGCTTTGCCGGCAGCGATGCGGGCGTGTTGCAGATCGAGGGGATCGGATATTTCGAACCCGATATCGTCACCTTCTACGGCAGCGACGAGGGCGGGCGGAAGACGCAGCTGATCCAGCATGTCGGCCAGTTGAACGTGATCCTGCGGGCGATCCCGCGTGGCGACGCGGACGACCCGCCGCGCCGGATCGGCTTTCGCCTTGCGGTCGAGCTTGAGGACAGCGCGGGGGACAGGCCGGAGGAGCATGACCCACGGGCATAGGGGGGCATCGCATCCATGGCCGATCTGTGGTTCATCCGCCATTTCCGCACGCCCTGGAACGCCGAGGGCCGGATTCAGGGCCGACGCGACATCGCGCTCGACGATCCGCCGGGGGCCGATGACATGGCCGCGCTGGCGCGCAACCGGGCGGCGCTGGCCGGGCGGGATTTCGGGGCGATCTGGTCCTCGCCGCTGATGCGTCCGCGGCAGACGGCGGCGCTGCACGGGTTCGAGGCGCCGGAACTGCTCCCCGACCTTGCCGAACTGGCCTTCGGCGCCTTCGAGGGCCGATGCTGGGCCGATCTGGAGGCCGCGCACCCGGGCCTGTGGCGGTCGGCACCGGACCGGCTGCCGCTGGGCGAGCCCTTCGACGGCTTTCTTGCCCGCGTCGCCCGGGTGATCGGGCGCGCCCGCGCCCGCCCCGGCCCGCCGGTTCTGGTGTTCGGCCACGGCACCTGGGCGGCGGCGATGCTCTGCCTGCTCGAAGACCGCGACCCCGCGACGATGAACCATGCCCCGCTGATGCCGAACGGCACGCTGCTGCGGCTGTCGCCGGGCCGGGGGCGTCAGTCCGCCACCTCCGGGGCGCTGTCCTCCTCCTCGTCCGGGTCGGTATAGCGGGTGTTGTAGGATTCGATGATCCGGTCCATCGCCGCGCGGGTGATGCGGTTGTGCTCTGCGGCCGCGAACCCCAGCGTCGCCACCATCTTCCAGTGGCCATACATCAGCGACACGAACAGAAAGCCGATCTCGCGGCAGGCCCGCTGGCTGAGGCCCGGATTGCTGATCTGCACCTCATGGGCGATGGTGTGCTGCAAAAGCCCATACTGGCCGCGCAGGGCCTCGCGCACCGGTCCGGACCCGGCGGCAAGCGAAAACATCGCGTCGTAAACCGCATCGTCCAGCGGCTTTCCCAACCCCTTGCCCGCAAGGAAATCGAAGAAGAAGTCAAGGAACACCGGAAGCCGCTCCGCCGTCCGCGCCTCCAGCACCCCGCGCATCAACAGGTTGCGGTAGCCGTCCGCCAGCGCGTCGCAGACCGCGACCATCAGCTTTTCCGGATCGGGAAAATAATGGCGGATCAACTGGCGCGACATCCCCGCCTCCTGCGCGATCAGGTCATAGGACGGCAGCGGCAGCCCGTTCTTTTGCAGTGCGCGCATGGTGGCCCGGACGATTTCGGGGCGGCGGAGGGTGGTGTTCGGCTTGGACATGTCGATCCTGACAGGGCGAAGGGCGCGTTATCCTACAACAGAAGGTTGCAAGGTCCAGCCCCGGCCGACATGGACGGGGCCGCCGGGTTGCCCCTGCCGGTGCGCCCGGGCAGGATGCGGGCAGGGAGGCGGGTGATGCGGCAAAGATTCCTGAACGTCGGCGGCGGCAGCAAGCAGGTCTGGCTGCCGCCCACCTATGCCGGGTGGGAACATTGCCTGCTCGACATCGACGCCACGGTCTCGCCCGACATCTGCCTCGACGCGCGCGAACTGGCCGGCCTCGACCCGGCCCAGTTCGATGCGATCTACTGTTCGCACAACCTGGAGCATTACTTCGCGCATGATGTCTCCCGGGTGCTGGGCGGTTTCCGCCATGTGCTGCGGCCGGGAGGATTCGCGGAAGTCCGGGTACCGGACATGCAGGCGCTGATGCGCACCGTGGTCGAACGCGGGCTGGATATCGACGACGTGCTCTACCAGTCGGGCATGGGGCCGATCATGGTGCGCGACGTGATCTACGGCTACGGGCGGCAGATCGAAAGCTCGGGGGTGGATTTCTACGCCCACAAGACCGGATTCACCCCGCGCTCGCTCTCGGCGGCCTTGAAGCGGGCGGGTTTCGTGCAGGTGGGCTTCCTGCCCGGCCGCCACCTGGAGGTCGCGGCGGTGGGTTTCACCGCGCCACCGACCGAAGCGCAGCTCGCGCTGTTCCGCCAGCCCGCGGGGCAGGAAACTCCCGCGCCCGGAAACCCCGTGCCGGAGCGTGCGAAAGCTGCTAACCCTTCAGCCGGGAGCGAGGGAGGAGACCCGTCATGACGAAACGGATGAGCGTGGCGCGGTTGCGCACCCTCTGGGCCGGGGGCGGCGAGGTCGCGCTGTTCGACGTGCGCGAGGAAGGCCCCTATGCCGAGGCGCATCCGCTGTTCGCCGTCTCGCTGCCGGTGAGCGAGGTCGAGGCACGGATCAGGGCGCTGGTGCCGCGTCGCTCGGCCCCGGTGGCGGTCTATGACGCGGGCGAGGGCCATGCCGAACGCGCCGCCCGGCGCATCGCGGCGATGGGCTACAGCGATGTCTCGGTGCTCGACGGCGGGCTTCATGCCTATGCCACGGCGGGTGAGGTCTACCGCGACGTCAACGTGCCCTCGAAAGCCTTCGGAGAGCTGGTCGAGGCGATCCGGCACACCCCTTCGCTGCCCGCGCCCGAGGTCCGGCACATCCTCGAAACCGAAAAGGACGTGGTGGTTCTCGACGCCCGCCGGTTCGAGGAATACGCCACCATGAGCATCCCGCGCGGGCGTAGCGTGCCGGGGGGCGAACTGGTCTACCGCATCGGCGAGGTCGCGCCCTCGCCCGATACGCTGGTGATCGTGAATTGCGCCGGGCGCACCCGCAGCATCATCGGCACCCAGAGCCTGATCGACGCGGGCATCCCCAACCGGGTAGTGGCGCTGCGGAACGGCACCATCGGCTGGACGCTGGAGGGGCTGGAACTGGACCGCGCGCGGGCCGAGACCGTGCCCGACCCCGGCCCCGAGGCAAGGGCCGCCGCCCGCGCCCGCGCCGCGCGCCGGGCCGCGCATGTGGGGGTGCCGATCATTGGCGCCGATACGCTGGCGCAATACCGGGACGAAGCGGGGGAACGCACGCTCTACCTGCTCGACGTGCGCAGCCCGCAGGAATACGCGGCCGGGCATCCGGCGGGGTTCGACAGCGCGCCGGGCGGGCAGCTGGTGCAGGCGGCCGACGAATGGCTTGCGGTGCGCGGCGCGCGGGTGGTGCTGTTCGACAGCGACGGGGTGCGGGCACGGATGACCGGGGCCTGGCTTTATCAGATGGGCTGGGATGTGGCGGTTCTGGACGAAGGCGCGCTTGTCGGCGACGACACGACCCCGCCCCCGGGGCCGGTCATGCCGGACATTCCCGGGGCAGCACGCATCACTCCGGCCGAACTGCACGCGGCGGGCGACGGCGTGGCGGTGGCCGACCTTGCCCGCAGCCCGGCCTATCTGCGGGGCCATATCCCCGGCGCCTGGCATGTCTCGGGGCCGGAACTGGCGCGCGACCTCGCCCGCCTGCCCGGCACGGGGCCGGTGGTGCTGACCTCGCCCGACGGGATCGTGGCGGCGGCAAACCTTGCCGATGCGGGCTCCGCCCGGCCGGTCAGGGTGCTCACCGGCGGCACCGATGCCTGGCGCGCGGCGGGCCTGCCGCTTTCGACCGAGCCGCGCTGGACCTCGGAGCCGATCGACACCTACAAACGCCCCTACGAGGGCACCGACAACCCGCGCGAGGCGATGCAGGGCTATATCGACTGGGAGTTGCAACTGGTGGCCCAGCTTGCGAACGACGGCATCTCGCGCTTCCGCGTGGTGCGCGCCGCGCCGGACTGACCGGACCGGCGCGGCGTCTTGCATCCGCCGCCCCGCCGGGGTTGAGTGGCCGCAGGCAACCGGGGGGACGAAGATGAATGGCGCCGACGTTCTGTGCAGCACGCTGCTGGCCAGCGGGATAGACACCTGCTTCGCCAACCCCGGCACCTCCGAGATGCATTTCGTCGCCGCGCTCGACCAGCGGCCCGAAATGCGCTGTGTGCTGGGGCTGTTCGAAGGCGTGGTGACCGGCGCGGCCGACGGCTACGCCCGCATGACCGACAGACCGGCGGCGACGCTGCTGCACACCGGGCCGGGGCTGGCGAACGGGCTGGCGAACCTGCACAACGCGCGCCGGGCCGAAACCGCGATGGTCAATATCGTGGGCGATCATGCCTCGACCCATCTGCAATACGACGCGCCGCTGACCACCGATATCGAGGGGCTGGCGCGGCCGATGTCGCATTGGGTCGGGCGGATCGGCGGCGCGGCCAGCCTGCAAAGGGACACCGAGGCCGCGATCGCCGCCGCCCGCTCGGGCGCCGGGCAGGTGGCGACGCTGATCCTGCCCGCCGATGCGGCCTGGTCGGACGCCCGCTTCGACGAGACCGCCGGCCCGATCCTGCCCGCCGCCGCGACATCCGCCCCCGCCGAAGAGATCGAGGCGGCGGCGCGGGCGATCCACCGGGCGGGGCCGCGTTGCCTGCTCCTGCTGGGCGGGCGGGCGCTGCGGGCCGCGCCGCTGGCCGAGGCCGCGCGGATCGCCCGGGCCACCGGCGCGGGGGTGCTGTCCGAGACCTCGAACGCCCGCTGCGAACATGGCCGCGGCCGCCATGCGCCCGCACGGGTGCCCTATCTGGTCGATGTCGCGGTCGAGCGGCTGGCGGGCTACGACACGGTGATCCTGATCGGCGCCCGTGCGCCGGTCGCGTTCTTCGGCTTTCCCGACCGGCCGCATGTGCCGACCCGTCCCGATGCCGAAATCCTGCCGCTGGCCGGGCGCGGCGCCGACCTTGCCGCCACGCTGGCGCAACTGCGCGAGGCGCTGGGGATTCCCGCCACCGCGCCCCTGCCCGCACGCGACGACAGCCCGGTGGCCTGCCCCGAAGGCGCGCTCGACACCACCACCCTGCCCGCCGCCGTGGCCCATGCCCTGCCCGAGAACGCGATCCTCTGCGACGAGTCGATCAGCATGGGCTTTCCGTTCGCGCTGCTCGCCGCCCGCTGCGCGCCGCACGACCACCTGCAACTGACCGGCGGCGCCATCGGCATCGGCCCGGCGCTGGCGGCGGGGGCGGCCATCGCCTGCCCCGACCGGCCGGTGCTGTCGCTTCAGGCGGACGGCAGCGCCTTCTACACGGTGCAGGGCCTGTGGACCCAGGCGCGCGAGGGGCTGAACGTGGTCACCGTGATCCTGTCAAACCGCAAATACCAGAGCCTTTACGGCGAGTTGCACCGGCTGGGCCGCAACGCTCCGGGCACGAACGCGCGGGCGATGCTCGACCTCGACAACCCGGCGGTGGACTGGCCCGCGCTTGCCCGCGGCTTCGGGGTGGGGGGCAGCCGGGTCGAACGCGCCGAAGACCTCGCCGCCGCCATCACCCGCGCCTTCCGCGCCGGCGGGCCGCATCTGATCGAGGCGGTGCTGTAGCGCCGCAGGATCTTCCGCCAAGGGCGGGGCCTATCCGACGTTCGGCCCGGCACCCCCGACCCTTAACCCCAAAGTGCCGGATCGGCGAATTCCACCGAATTCCCCGCCGGATCGCGCACATAGACCGAACGTGCGCCCCCCGGCCAGCGGAAATCCGCCTCGATCGCAACCCCCGCCGCCTCAAGATGCGCCCGCAGCGGGTCAAGCCCGTCGGGCGGCACCGCAAAGCAGTAATGCCCCGGCCCCGTGGCCCCGTGCGCGGGCACCGGCAGCGCCGGGTTCGTGGATGGCCTGGTGGTGGCCTCGGGGTTGAACAGCAAAAGCATCCCCGCCCCCACCCGGAAGAACACATGCCGTCCCTCGACCCGCGCCACCACCTCCAACCCCAGCACCCCGGCATAAAACCGTTCCGCCGCCGCGAGGTCGCGGGCATAAAGCGCCGATTCCAGCGTGGCGCCCAGCGCAGGAGGCACCGTGGGGGGCAAAGCCCGTGTCATGCCGATGTCATCCCCCGGGATTATACCGCCCCCAGTCTGGCACAGCCCGCCCCAAAGGGCAAAGCCCTGCGGGGCCGCGCATATCGGGCGGGGTTGTCAGCGCAGCGCCACGATATATAGTATTCGTGGTCGGAGGTGATCGACGGCGGGGAAGCAACGGATGCTCGCAGCTTCGGACAGCGACTTCAGGGCGGGCTTCGTGCGCGATCCCGGCGCCTTGCGGCATTATCCGGCCCTGGTCCTCAACGCCGATTACCGGCCGCTTTCCTACTACCCGCTGTCGCTCTGGCCCTGGCAGGAGGCGGTGAAGGCCGCCTTCCTCGACCGGGTGGAGATCGTCGCGGAATACGACCGTATCATCCGAAGCCCGAGTCACCGGATACGCATCCCCTCGGTGGTGGTGCTCAAGGAATATATAAAGCCCAGGAAGCGCGTGGCATTCACGCGCTTCAATCTTTTTCTGCGTGACGAATTCCGCTGCCAGTATTGCGGATCGCCCCGCGACCTGACCTTCGACCATGTGGTGCCCCGTGCCCGTGGCGGTATCACCAGCTGGGAAAACGTGGTCGCCGCCTGCTCGCCGTGCAACCTGCACAAGGGCTCGCGCGCGCTGCGGCAATCGGGGCTGAAGCTGATGCGCGAACCCCGCCGCCCCACCGCCGAGGAAATGCGCAACGCCGGGCGGCGCTTTCCCCCGAATCACCTGCATGAAAGCTGGGTGGACTTCCTCTACTGGGACACCGAACTGGAAGCCTGAGCGGGCCTGCCCTGCCGTCTGAAAAGGATCCCATTCCGCAAGCGGGCCTTTCCGCCGCCACGGGCGGTTCATTCCGGTTCCCCGGCCGGTTCCCCCGTCGCCTCCCCGATCATGCCGACCAGTGCCTCGCGCGAGACTTCGCCCATCTGCGCGGCGACGAGGCGGCCCTCCGTGTCGAAGACCATCGTCGTGGGCAGGCCCATTGCGCCCAGCACGGCCATCAGGCGGCTTTGGGGGTCGCGGACCATGCCCTCCAGCGGCAGGTTCTCGCGCACCAGATAACCGAGGATCCGGCTGTTGCTCTCGCCCTGGTTGGCGAAGACGAAGGTGACTTCGGGCATCTGCGCGGCCAGTTCGGTCATCATCGGCATCTCGCGGCGGCAGGGCGGGCACCAGGTCGCCCAGAGGTTCAGCACCACCGGCCGGTCATGCGCCGCCAGATGCACCCCGTCACCGCCAAGCGCGGCAAGCTGTTCCTCGGGCAGCATGACCTCGGGCAAGGGCAGCATCGCGGTGATGCCGCGCTGCGCGACCAGCGCGACCGCGGCACCGAACGCCAGCGGTTTCAGGGCCGCCGCCGCATCGCGCAGCATGGCAAGCAGGAATACGGCGATCCCCGCCGCCCAGCCTGCCCCCGGCAGGAAGCCGCCGTGCCAGAGTCCGACGATATCCAGCGGCTGGCCTGCAAACCCGTGCCGGTTCGCGACGACGAAACCCAGCCGCGCGCCGATGATCCAGGCCACGACGGCAAGGGCCACCCACCGGATTGTGCCGCCGCGATGGTCGCGCCGTTGCAGGCGCGCGACGATCCCGGCCACGATGACGAACAGCAGAAGCGCCGCGACGGCCGCAAGGCGGTGTCCGTCGGATGTCAGGGTTCCGATCGGGATTCCATTCATGGCGTGGCCCTTCCGGTCGGGTCGGCGGCGCGGTGCGGACCATGACGTGCAGACGCCGGGGCCGGGGCGAAAGCAAATGCCCCGGCCCGTCCGTCTAGATCACGCGCACCTGCGTGCCGACGCCGACGAGTTCGAACAGCGTCTCGACGTGATGGTTGAACAGCCCGATGCAGCCGTTCGACGCCTGTCGGCCGATCTTGGCCACGTCGTCGATGCCGTGGATGCGGTAGTATTGCCAGGTCAGGTTCATCGCGCGCGTGCCCATCGGGTTCTGGGGGCCGGCCTCGACACGGGCCGGAAGCGAGGGATCGCGCTCGCGCATGTTCGGGGTCGGAATCCAGACCGGGTTGCGGCGCATCAGGGTGATCTCGGTATAGCCGCGGCGGGTGAAGTGCTCGGCCATCGGAACCGATGTCGGATAGACCAGATGGGTCTCGCCGTCCGCGGACCAGTAATGCAGGGCGCGGGATCGCGTGTCGCACAGGATCGCGCCCCGGCGCAGGGTCTGGAAATGGTCGCGCCAGTCCTGCCCGTGAAACGACATGATGTTCCGGCGCACCATGTCCTGGTCTTCGCTGGCAGGAGCTTCGGCCAGCGCGCGCCCGGCCAGGGCGGGGGCCGCAAGAACGGCGCCCGCTCCCAGTAGAATGCCGCGCCGGGAAATTCGATCCTTCATCATGTGCCTCTTCAATCGTTTCGGTCATGTCGCGGCCGATCCTGCCGGTCCGCGTCGGGGGTGCAAGGAATCAACCCCGGCTTAAGTGGCGCTTAAGGACAGGTTCCGATAAACGCCAGACCGATCACCGTCATGTGAGCCTGCAACCCCTGTTTCCGGCGGTCATTCCGTCGCCTGCTCCCTCGGCACGACCAGTTCGGCGACCTCGCCGCCGCCCTCGCGCGGGGTCAGGCGGAACGTGCCCCCCATGCGTTCCACGGCGGTGGCGACGATCGTCAGGCCCAGCCCGCTGCCCTCGCCGGGCTGGCGGTGGCTGCCGCGATAGAACCGTTCGCACACATGCGGGCGGTCGGCCTCGGCGATGCCCGGCCCGCGATCTGCCACCCGGAAGGTCGCGCTGTCCGGCCCGCATGTCAGCCCGACCTCGACCGTGCCGCCCTCGGGGGATGCCTGAATCGCGTTCTCGATCAGGTTGCGCAGCGCGGGCGCCAGAAGGACCGGGCTGCGCGTGGTGCAGCGTTTTCCGGCGGCGACATCCACCTGCAAGCCCACCCCCCTTGCCTTTGCACGCGCCTCCAGCGACCCTGCGACCTCGGCCAGAAGTTCGGCCCCGTCCTGCGGCAAGGAGGCGTTGCGGGTCGCATGGTCCACGGTGGTCATGTCCAGAAGCTGCCGCACCATGCGGTCGGTGCGGGTCACGCCGGTTGCGATCTGCGCCAGCGCGCGGGACCGGGTGGCCTCATCCGGTGCGATGGCGGCGATCTGGGCTTGCGTCTTGAGACCCGCCAGCGGGGTCTTGAGTTCATGCGCGGCAAAGGCGGTAAAGGTCTGTTCGCGGTCGCGGGCCTGTCCGACCCGCCAGAACAACCCGTTCAGCGCCGCGATCATCGGCCGGAGTTCCAACGGCGCATCCGCATCGGGCAGCGGCGACAGGTCGCGGGCCTCGCGCCCGGACAGGCTTTGCGCCATGCTCTCGACCGGGCGCAACCCCCGGCCGACCGCCAGCCAGATCGCCCAGGCGAGCAGCGGCAGGATCAGAAGCGCGGGCGCCACGAGGCCGAGGATCACGTCGCCGGTCAGCCGGTCGCGCATCGAATGCGCATCCCCCACCATGACGCGCAGCCCGCCTTCCTTCACGGTCAGGCTGAACACCCGCCAGTGCTGCCCGTCGATCACGCTGTTGCTGAACCCGTCCGGCGTGTCGGTCAGCGGGGCACCGGGGGCACCCTCGGATTCGCTCAGCAACCGGCCGTCCAGCCCCCATATCTGGCAGGACAACTGTCGTTCATGGGGATGGAGACCGGCCGGAGGCAGCGCCGCCGCGCGCACCATGCCGCCGGACGGGTCGATCAGCCCCCCATCCCCCTGCCGCATCACCAGCGAGGCGACCATCCGCGCCGATTCCTCCAGCCTGCGGTCAAGGACATGCCCGACCTCGGCGCGGGTGGAATGCTGGATCCACATCACCGCCATCAGCCAGACCGCGCCGGTCGCCGCCAGCAGGATCAGGAACAGACGTCTGCGGATCGAACTCATGACGGATCCGCCAGCCGGTAGCCCGCGCCGCGCACGGTCTGGATGAAGCCGCCGCCCAGCTTGGCGCGCAGCTTGTGGACATGCACCTCGACGGTGTTGCTTTCGACATCCTCCTGCCAGCCGTAAAGGCGTTCTTCCAGGAAGCTTTTGCTCAGGATCGCGCCGGGCCGTTCCAGCAGCGCCTGCAACAGGGTGAATTCGCGCGGGGAAAAGGCGATCTCGGCCCCGTCCTGCCAGCCCTTCATGCGGGCGGGGTCCAGCGTCAGCCCGTTCCATGCCACCTCGGCCTCGGCCCTTCCCTGCGCCCGGCGCAGGATGGCGCGCAGCCGGGCGCCCAGTTCGTCCAGTTCGAACGGTTTGCCCAGATAGTCGTCGGCCCCGGAATCCAGCCCCGCCACCCGGTCGTCAAGCCCGTCCCGCGCGGTCAGAAGCAGGACCGGCAGCGCGTTTCCCCCCGCCCTGATCTCGCGCAGCAGATCAAGGCCGGACCCGTCGGGCAACATCAGGTCCAGCACCACCGCCTCGAACCCGCCGACGGCCAGCGCGGCACGGGCATCGGCACAGGTCGCCACCGGTTCGGGCGAAAAACCCGCCAGCCGCAACCCGACGGCAAGCCCGTCGCGCAGCAGGTCATCGTCTTCGACTATCAGCAAGCGCATCACGCTCTCCGCTTCGTGTGGCCACTGGCAGCCATTTCCTTCCCGGCTTAAGGCTGGCTTAAGCCCCGGACCGCACCCGTCCGGCAAAGAAAGGGCGGCCCGATGCGGATTATCATATCCTTCCTGCTGATGCTGATCACTTTGGGCGGAACCGCCCTGGCGCAGGAATTTCGCTTTCCCGGTCAGGCCGGGCAACCCCTGCCGGTCGAAGAGGCGTTCCGGATCGAACTGCTTTCGGCCGGGGACGGGCGCGCGGAAATCGCATGGCGCATCGCGCCGGGATATTATCTTTACCGCGACAACTTTTCCGCACGGGACGAGACCGGCGCCGAAATCGAGGTTCAGACATTTCCCGGCGTCCCGATGGACGATCCGACCTTCGGTCAGGTGGAAGTCCATTACGATCAGGCACAGATCGTGCTGCCCCGGGCCGGGGGCGCGGTGACGGTGACATGGCAGGGCTGTCAGGAAGACGGCATCTGCTATCGCCCGATCGACTCGCGGCTGGACCTGCCCGCACTGCCCGTCGCGGCAGGCACACCGGGAGCAGAAGGTCCGGGGGCAGAAGGCCCGGGAACCGCAGGATCGGGGCCGGAAATCCGGCTGTCGGGCGGTAACGGGCTGGTTGCGGACCTGTCCGGCCGGGGCGGCGTCCTGCTGGTGCTGGCCGGGTTCTTCGGTTTCGGGCTTTTGCTGTCGCTGACCCCCTGCACCTTCCCGATGATCCCGATCCTTGCCGGAATGCTGGCACGCGAGGGCGAGACCCTGACCGCAACGCGCGGCGCGGTGCTGTCGGGGGCCTATATCCTGGCGATGGCCGCGGCCTTTGCCGTGCTGGGCGGCGTGGCGGGATGGTCGGGCCGCAACCTGCAAATGCTGCTGCAATCGCCCTGGGCCATCGGCACCGTGTCGGTGCTGTTCGTCGCGCTGGCACTGGCGAGTTTCGGCCTGTTCAACCTGCCTGTCCCGGCGTTTCCCACACGCCTGATGCAGGGCGGCGGCCAGCTTCAGAACGGGGGGCGGCGCGGCTCTGTCGGGCGTGCGGCGGGGCTTGGGTTCACCTCCGCGCTGATCATCGGCCCCTGCATCACCGCGCCGCTGGCCGGGGCGCTGCTTTACATCGCGCAGGGCGGAGACGTGGCGCTTGGCGCCGGGGCGCTTTTCGCGCTGGGGCTGGGCCAGGGGCTGCCGCTGTTCGTCGCCGGCACTTTCGGCGCGCATCTGCTGCCGCGCGCCGGGCGCTGGATGGATGCCATGCGGCGTATCTTCGGCGTGGTCTTCCTGGGCATGGCGATCTGGCTTTCCGGCCGCATCCTGCCCGGTCAGGTGACGCTTGCGCTCTGGGCGCTGCTGCTTGCGGGGTCGGCCGTGTTTCTGGGCGTGTTCGACCGGCCCGACCGCCGGTGGGGCCAGATCGCCGGGGTGGTGATGCTGTTTGCCGCCGGTGTGCTGGGGTTCGGGGCGGTGCTTGGCGCCACCGATCCGCTGCGCCCGCTTGCGCCGCTGACCGCCGGGCGCAGCGCGGCCCCCATGGCGGGGCTGGACTTCGCCACGATCCGCGACACGCAGGATCTGCACGCCGCCGTGGCCTCGGCCCCCGGCCAGCCCGCAATGATCTACGTCACAGCCGACTGGTGCGTGATCTGCCGCGGCATCGAGCGCGATCTCTGGGCCGATCCCGGCATCGCCGCCGCCCTTGCCGGTGTCAGCCTGCTGGAACTCGACGTGACCGCGCCGGGGCGGGAGCCGCTGATGGCCGAACTCGGCATCGCCGGACCGCCGACGATGATCTTCCTTGACGGTGGCGGGGCCGAACCCGAGGGCAGCCGCATGGTCGGCGCCACCTCGCGCGCGGCGTTCCTGACCGCGCTGGCCCTGACACGGGAGAATGGACAATGAACGGCCTTGCCATTGGCCCGCTGGTCTTTTCCGCCGACCGCGCCCCGGTCGTGATCGGGGTCGCGGTCCTGATGATCGCCACCGCCCTTCTGGGGCGGCGCGGCAAGGGCGCGCTCGGGATCTGGGCGGGGTCCGTGGTGCTGTGGGCGCTGGTGACGGCGCGGGCCGGTTTCATCCTGCAACATCCGGGGCCGTATCTGGACGACCCGTTCGATATCCTTGCGATCTGGCAGGGCGGCTTTTCCCCATGGGCCGGGGGGGTCGGCCTGCTGGGCGCAAGCCTCTGGCATCTGCGGCGCAATCGCGACCTGATCCTGCCCGCGATGATCTCGCTCGGGCTGGCGGGCAGCGTGGGCTATGTCACCTGGCACCTGCTGCACCCGCCGCCGATGAGCATGCCGGGCGATATCGCCCTTTATCGACTGAATGGCGATGCCCTGATGACCGCCGAGTGGGAGGGGCCGATGGTGGTCAATCTCTGGGCGACATGGTGCCCGCCCTGCCGCCGCGAGATGCCGATGATGGCCGGGATCGCGGCGGACGACCCGGCGGTTCCGCTGCATTTCGTCAATCAGGGCGAGGGGCCGGATACCATCCGCCGCTACCTGTCGCAGGCGGGGCTGGTGCTGTCGCCGTTCCTCGACCCGGGCCACGGCATGATGCAGGGCTTCGGGATACAGGGTCTGCCCGCCACGCTGTTCATCGACGCCGAAGGCCATGTAACCGTCGCCCATATGGGCGAAATCTCGCGCGCGGCCCTGCTGGCGGGGATGGAAGACCTCAAGGCAACCGCGCCATGACCCGGCCCCATCTGGAGAGACCCCATGAAACTGACACGACGCAACCTCCTGGCCGGGGGTGCCGGCGCACTCGCGCTTGCCGCCACGGCACGGGCAGGGCAGGCCGCCGGGCCGAACGGACTGACCCATGACCCCGACCAGCCGGTGCTGGGCAATCCGCAAGGCGATGTGACGATTGTCGAGTTCTACGACTACCAGTGCCCGTTTTGCCGCGACAACCACCCCGCGCTTCTGCAACTGGTTCAGGATGACGGCAACCTGCGCCTTGTCATGCGCGACTGGCCGATCTTCGGCGCGGCCTCGCTTCATGCGATGAAGCTGGGGCTGGGCGCGGTCGATCTGGGGCGGTATCGACAGGTCAACACCGCGCTGATGGCGATCTCCGGCCGACGGATCGAACCGACGGCCTTCGATGCGGTCGTGCGCGAGGCCGGGGTAGAACCGCAAGACGCGCTGGCGTCCTTCGCTGCAAGGGAACCCGCCTGGCAGGCGCTGCTGGACCGGACCGCGCGTTTCGCCGAAGCCGCCGGCATCCGCGGCACCCCGACCTATGTGATCGGGCAGGAGATATTCCAGGGCGTCACCACCGCAAGGGCCATGCGTCACGCCATCGGCAGGGTCCGGCGGGCCTGAGCAGGCGGCTGCCATGGTCGGGCGGCTGGCCCCGGAATGTCAGGAGCCGACGAACTTCCTGACCGCCGCCTTGAAGAAGGGCTGCCGCATACAGGCAAGCAGGGCCTCGCGTTCGGCATCGAGCTGCCCTGACAGCAAGGCCATGTCCGATCGGTAAACAAGATGCTTGGTCGCCGCGATCGCTTCCAGCGGCGTTCCGGCAATGCGGTCCGCCAGCGCCCGGGTCTCGGCCTCAAGCGTGTCCGCGGGAACGACCTTGCCGACAAGCCCCCATTCCGCCGCCTGTGCCGCGGAAAACCCGTCCTCGGCAAGGTAGATCTGAAGCGCGCGGCGCGGCCCGACCGCCTGCACCAGACCGACCGTACCGCCGCCGTCCGGCGAGACACCCAGCCTGTGATAAGCCGGGGTGAAACGCGCGGTATCGGCGGCAATCACCATGTCGCCCATGAAGGCAAGCGACAACCCTGCACCCGCGGCGGCACCATGAATGCTTGTCAGAACGAATTGCGGCATGCGGCGCAGTGTCGTCAGAAAGGCGTGATGCCCGTCGAGAATGTCATTCACCAGCGGGGCCATGTCATCGAGATTCGCCGCGAAGGCACCAATGTCGCCGCCTGCGCAGAAGGCGCGGCCCGAACCCCGGATCACCAGCACACGCACATCGCTGCGCTGCTCCACCTCCCTTGCCAGCCGGGCCAGCGTCGTCGCCATCTCGGGGTTGATGGGGTTGAGCTGGTCGGGACGATCAAGCGTGATGCAGGCAACCTGCCCTTCGATGGTGACGAAGGCGGGCGCGCCGTTGCGTGTCTGCTGCATGTATTCTCTCCTGTCTGCGCAATCGGCGCCTTTGCCTGATTCAGGGCCCCAAGGCCGAAAAGCGCGGTGCCGCGCGCGTCTGAACTGCACCGGCATCGGTTCGGCGATAGATACCCCGGGCCTTGTTATGAGGATGTTTCACGGCCTCATCAATGCTCAGAACCGGGGCGAAGCAGGCATCGGAGCCTTCGAGCAGACCGGCCCAATGGGCACGGGGCCGTGAGGCAAAAAGCGTTGCCAGCCGTTGCTTCAGAACCGGCCATGTCGCCCGGTCATACTGTGCACCGGGATCGATATCGGTCAGGCTGAGCTGGTCCAGCAGCAGGGCATGGAACTGCGGTTCCGTTGCACCGATGGTGATGAAGCCACCATCGGCACAGCCATAGCTGTCATAGAAGGGCGAGTCGTGGAAGACGCTGGGTGCTGGGCCATCAATCTGTCCATCGGCCCGGCCCCATTGCACGATCATGCCGAGCATGGCGACGATATCGACAATCGCCGCATCCACAACCCGGCCGCGGCCGCTGATCCGCGCATCCAGAGCGGCACTGACCAGACCGAAGCACAGCCCGAACGCCCCGGCAACATCACCCATGACGGTCGGCGGGACTATCGGCGACACCCCGGGCCGGGACACAAGCGACAGAAGGCCGGTCAGCGCCACATAGTTCAGGTCGTGGCCCGCTGCCCGGGCCAGGGGCCCGTCCTGCCCCCAGCCGGTCATGCGCGCGTAGATCAGCCGGGGATTGAACGCGGCGCAGTCTGCGGGGCCAAGGCCGAGACGTTCCATCACACCCGGCCGGTTACCCTCGATCAACGCATCGGCCCGTCTGATCAGCTCACGGGCCTGCGCCAGTCCCTCGGCCGTCTTCAGGTCGATCCCGACAATCGTCTTGCCCGCGCGCAGCGGATTTTCCGCCGCCCCGCCGATTTCCTTCGCCAGAGGCGAGGGAACCGGCCGCACGATCGCCGTCACCCGGGCGCCGAGGTCGGCCAGCATCCGCCCGGCAAGCGGGCCGGGGCCGATACCTTCGAACTCCACGATCCGCAGTGTGGCGAGGGGACGCCGGTCATCGCCCATACCGGTCTCGTTCTCCGTCGGTTCGGTGCGGGACATCATTCCGGCCTCCGGTTTCGGGCGCGGCGCCCGAAACGGCGCCACGCGAGAATGTTCAGCCAGTCAGAACGGCAGGTTCTGTTCGCGCACCACCCAGGCCGAGTTCTCGACCTGGATCAGGAACAGGCTGTCCACCCCGAACCGCTTTTCGGCGCCGAACGACATGCTCAGCCCGCCGAATGGATCCGCTATGTCCTGCAACCCCTCGATCCCGGCCATCAGCCCCTCGGCCGTCAGGTCGGGGCCGGCGGCCTCCAGCCCGCGGATCAACAGATCGGCCGAAAGATAGCCTGCCTGCGTCTGTACCGTCGGGTCCTCATTGTGGGCGGCGCGGTAGCGGGCGATGAAGTCGGTCCGGAAAGCGTTGCCGTCGTTCCAGTTCGCGTCGGCAACGGGGCTGGTCACGTAAAGCCCCTCCATCTCGCCGCCACCGGCCTGTGCCACCACCGGCAGATAGGACACCATGTTGCCTACCATCGGCACCGTCACGCCCATCTGGCGCAGCGTGGTGTAAAGCGCGATCGTGTCGCGGCCGGTGGTGCCCAGATAGATCAGGTCGCAGTTGGCGTTGCGGATCGCGGTGGCCGCCCCGGCGAACTCGGTTTCGGTGGTACGGTGGGTGCCGATCATGCTGATCTCCAGCCCCAGTTCCTCTGCCGCGCTGCGCACGCCGTCCGTCACCTCCTCGCCGTATTCGCTGGATTGTGTCTGAAGACAGACCGAGCCGACACCATCGCGTTCGTGGAAATAGCGGATCGCGCCGATCGCCTGATCCTGATAGCTGGCAAAATACGAGATATGCAGCGGATGGGTCGGATAGGCCATCGACCGCGCAGCCGAGAGCGGAAAGACATTGGGAATGCCCTGCCGGTCGGTGATCTCGTAAGAGGCCAGGCTTTGCGCCGTTCCCGCACCGAGGAGCATGGCGAAGATGTTGTCGCGCTGCACCAGCCGGTTGGTGGCGCGGACGGTCAACGGCACCTGATACTGGGTATCCTCGACCCGGAAGTCGATCTTCCGTCCGTGGACGCCTCCGGCGGCGTTGGCCTCGTCAAACCGCATCCGCGCGCCGTTGGTGGCGGGCACGCCCCAGCTGGCCAGCGGCCCAGAAAGATCGCTGTGCGAGCCGATGATCACCGTATCGGCGGTAACACCGCGGGTCTGAGCCTCAGCTCCCGTTGCGACGGCAACCAGCGCCGCGGCAGCAAGGGCAAATATGCTTCTCGTCGTCATTCCTCTGTCCTCCCTGAGAAACTGTCGTGTCATCCGTCCGCCGCATGTGCGGCCGCCTAGTACATCTGGTCGATCAGCCCTGCGTATTTTTGCGCCACGAAGCCGCGCTTGAGCTTCATCGTGGGCGTCAGTTCCTCGTCTTCCGGGGTCAGCAGCACGTCGATAAGCCGGAACGCCTTGATCTGCTCGACCGGCGAGAAGCCGGCGTTGGTGCGCTTGATTTCAGCGTCGATCAGGGCGACCACCTCGGGCCGGGCACAGAGCGAACGGTAGTCGGTGAACGGGATCTGGTTCTGCTGGGCGTAATGCTCGACATTGTCACGGTCGATCATGATCAGGCAGGTCAGATACTTGCGCTTGTCACCGATCACCGTTGCATCCGAGATATAGGGCGAGAACTTCAACTGGTTCTCGATCTGGCTGGGGGTGATGTTCTTGCCGCCCGCCGTGATGATGATGTCCTTGAGCCGGTCGGTGACGCGCAAGACCCCCGTGGCGTCGATCTCACCCACGTCACCGGTGTGGATCCAACCGTCGATCAGCGTTTCGGCGGTGGCCTCGGGCCGGTTCAGATAGCCGGTGAACCCGCCGGGAGAGCGTACCAGGATCTCGCCCCCCTCCCCCAGCCGGACATCGACACCCGGAGCAGCAGGGCCCACGGTTCCCGGCCGGAACTCGCCCTTGCGGGTCATGGTGGCGATGCCGGTCTCGGTCTGGCCGTAAAGCTCGGCCATCGGCAGGCCAAGGACAAGATACCAGCGGATCAGGTCTGCCGAGATGGGCGCCGCCCCGGACAGCAGGAACCTGACCCGGTCCAGCCCCAGCAACTGCTTGAGGTTGCGGAAGACCAGCCAGTCAACCCCCGCCCCCGCCAGCCGCAGCCACGGGGGCGGGGTGGTACCCGCAATGAGATGGTCGGCCCGCCGCCCGCCCACCGACAGCGCCACCCGATAGCCCATGCGTCCGGCCCAGGTGGCTTCGGACATCAGCGTAGCCACACGTGAATAGAGCTTTTCCCAGATCCGCGGCACCGCAAAGAGGAAGGTGGGCGAAAGCTCCTGAAGGTTCTGGAACACCGTTTCCGAGCTTTCGGCAAAGTTCATTATCGGCCCGTGCCCCAGCGACATGCAGAGCGAGACCATCCGCTCGGCCGCGTGGCAAAGCGGCAGATAGGTCAGGATTTCGTCCTCGGGACCGATGGGCAGGGGATCGGGCGCCGTCCCCATCTGGTACAGAAGATAGCTGTGCGGAACACAGGCACCCTTGGGCTTGCCGGTGGTGCCCGAGGTGTAGATCAGCACCGCGGTTTCAGCCCCGCTCCCCGCATCGATGCGCGCGTCGATCACTCCCGGATCGGCCACCAGAGCTGCCGCGCCGATATCGTAAAGCGCCGAAAGCGGGCTTACGACCGGATCGTCAAACCCCCGAAGGCCCTTCCAGTCGAAGACATAGACCCGCCGCACGTGCGGCAGCGCCTCGCGCACCTCCAGATACTTGTCCAGTTGCTCCTCGTCCTCGACAAACAGCACCGTCGCACCTGAATCGAGCAGCGTATATTCAAGCTGTCCGGGCTGGTAGGTCGGATAGATCCCGTTGACCACCCCGCCCGCAAGCAGGATGCCCATATCGGCGAAAACCCATTCCTTGTTGGTCTCGGACAGGATCGCCGCCACGTCGCCCCGCCCGAACCCTTCGGCAATCAGCCCAGCCGCGATCCGGCGGGCCTGATGGTCGTAGTCGTTCCAGCTGAATGCCTCCCAGATGCCGAAATCTTTCTCGCGCATCGCGATCCGGTCGCCCCAGCGGGTAACACGGTCGCGAAATAGTTTGGGAACCGTATCGTGGCCATCCGCAAAAACCCGGCCCTCGCTGACGGAAATCTCGATCATGCTCACCTCCAGGTCTTGCGCTTCTTCCAGCGTTTTTCGCCCCGCACGCCGACATCCGCCTTGCCGAGATAGAACTCCTTGATATCCTCGCTCTCGATCAGTTCGGCGCTCGGGGCTTCCATCACCACCCGGCCCAGTTCCAGCACATAGCCGTGGTCGGCCGCCTGAAGCGCGGCATGGGCATTCTGTTCGACCAGCAGGATCGTCACCCCCTGCTCGCGGTTGATGCGCCGGATGATGCCGAAGATCATGCCGGTCAGAAGCGGCGACAGCCCCAGCGAGGGTTCGTCGAGGATCATCAGCTTGGGCCGCCCCATATAGGCGCGGCCGATCGCCAGCATCTGCTGCTGCCCGCCCGACAGGAACCCGGCCATCTGATCCCGCTTGGCTTCGAGGTCGGGGAAATAGGCATAGACCTGCGCCAGATCCTGCGCCACGCCGTCGGCGTCATGCCGACCCCAGGCGCCGACGGTCAGGTTCTCGGCCACGGTCATGAAGGGAAAGACCTCGCGCCCCTCGGGCACATGGCCGATCCCCCGCGCCGCCACCCGGTCGGGCGGGCGGTTCTGGATCTCGTACCCCTCGAAAATCACCTGGCCCTTCTTGCAGTCGATCGCCCCCGAGATGGTTTTCAGCAGCGTTGTCTTGCCCGCGCCATTGGCGCCCAGCACCGTGACGATGGTGCCCGGCCGAACCGAAAGGCTGATCCCGGCGATGGCCATGATCGGCCCGTAGTGGGTTTCCAGGTTCCGGGTCTCCAGAAGCAGATCGCTCATTCCACCCCTCCCAGATAAGCGTGCTGCACACGCGGGTCGGATTGCACCCCGGCGGGCGAGCCGATGGTGACCACCTCGCCGTTGGCCAGCGCCAGCACCCGGTCGGCGGTGCGGGTGACCAGGTTCATGTCATGCTCGACCATCAGGATGGTGACGCCCAGTTCCTCCTTGATGTCCTTGAGCCAGAAGGACATGTCGGTCGTTTCCTCGGGATTCAGCCCCGAGGCGGGTTCGTCCAGCATCAGCAGCTGCGGCTCTGCACAAAGCGCCCGCGCCAGTTCGACGTTCTTGCGCGCGCCATAGGGCAGATCGGCCACCAGTTCGCTGCGCAGATGCTGCATGTCCAGAAGGTCCAGCACCTCCTCGACCTTGCGCCGGACCACCATTTCACGTTGCCGTACGCGCGGCAGAAACAGGAATTCAGACAGAAGGCTGCGTTCCATCTTGGCGTGGCAGCCCACCAGAAGGTTCTGGAGGACCGTCGCCTTCTCGAACAGTTCGATGTTCTGGAAAGTCCGCGCGATCCCGCTTTCCACCACCTGATGCGGCTTCAGGGCCAGCAGGTCCCGGTCGCCGAAATGGATGGTGCCGCCGCTGACCGGATAGATCCGGCTGATCGCGTTGAAGATCGTGCTCTTGCCCGCGCCGTTCGGGCCGATGATCGCGAAGATCTGCCCCGGTTCGACGGTGAAGGACACATCCCGGAGCGCACGGTTGCCGCCGAAGGATACCGAGATGTCCTGAACCAGAAGCGTGCTCACCTGAACCTCCCCGTCTTGAGATAGCGTTTCTGCCGGGTGAAGGTCGCGCGCTTGTAATAGGGATAGGTTTCAAGGAAGAGACGGAACTTGCGCCAGCGGCCGTAAAGACCATCGGGCTCGAAGATGATGAAGCCCGCGATGATCGCACCGAACAGGAAGGGCTCCAGCCCGACCTGATGCGCGACCCGCGCTGGCAGCACCTCTCGGAGAAGCTCGATGGCATTGGGCAGGAACGACACGAAGACCGCGCCGATGATCGCCCCGCTGATCGTACCCAGACCGCCGACAACGATCATCAGCAGCAGTTTCAGCGACTCGCCCAGCCCGAACGCCTCGGGCGAGAGGTAGAAAAGCTGATGCGCCATGAGCGCCCCGGCGATCCCGGTGATATAGGCGCTGGCGAAGAACGTCTGAATCTTGATGCGCGCCACATTGACGCCAAGGCTTTGGGCGGAGGTTTCGGAATCGCGCACCGCGACCATGGCCCGCCCGTTGGCGGAACGCTTCAGGTTGGCGACACCCCAAACGAAGAACAGCAGCACTCCGAGATAGAGGTAATACTGCATCCAGGTCTCGTCGAGCGGCTGGCCGAAGAACTCGATCCCCGGCACCTGGATACCCATATGGCCGCCGGTGACCGGCCCCGCCGCACCGATCACGGTCTCGATCAGGATGGCGAAGGCCAGCGTGGCGATCGCCAGATAGAAGCCGTGCATCTTGCTGGCTGCGCGCCCCAGCAACGCGCCGAAGACAGCAGTGACAAGCCCCGCCAGCAGCAGCGAAAAGGCGAAGGGCATCCCTCGTTGCAGAAACCAGACCTGTGCATAGGCCCCGATCGCCAGAAAGGCCGCATGACCGAACGAGACCTGCCCCGAAAAGCCGGTCAGAACCATCAACCCCAGCCCGGCAAGCGCATAGCACAGAAACATCAACAGTTCCGACAGGGCATAGCTGGACAGCCACAGCGGCAGCGCCAGGGCAATGGCGATCACCAGCAGGACACGGAACCGTTCGCCCGGATCGACCAGATGGTCGATATCGAAGCTGTAGTTCGTCTTGAACAGGGTACGCATCGACTCAGACCTTCTTGTGGAAGGTTTGCGGGATCAGCCCCTCGGGCCGGACCAGCAGCACGACCAGCATGATCGCATAGGCATAGACGCCCTGGAGCGGCGGATAGATGTAATCGAGGAACGGTTCGGCCACTCCGATCAGGATGCAGCCCAGGATGGCGCCGGGGATCGAACCGAAGCCGCCCACCACCGCACCGGCCAGCGCCTTGATGCCGATAACGGTGATCTCGGGGCTGACCTGGGTAATCGGCGCCATCAGGACACCCGCCACCGCAGCCACCATGGCACCGATGGCCCAGACCACCGAGACCAGCCGCTTGACCGGGATCCGGCTGTAATAGGCGGCCAACTGGTTCTGCGATGCCGCCTGGATCGCCAGCCCCAACCGGGTACGGCTGAGAAAGACGTAAAGCACCACGCAGATCAGGGCGGTGCCCACGATGATCGCGATCCGGCTTGTAGCAATCACCATTCCGCCGATCTCGACCGTGCCCCGGAACGGCACGTTCAGCACCTGCGGCGTGTAGCCCCAGAGCATCCCCGCCAGCGCCTTGAGCATGAGCCCCAGCGCCACGGTCAGGATGAAGATGCTGGACTGCGACTCGCCGATCACCCGCCGCATCACGGTGGCGTCGAGCAGATAACCGAACACACCCAGCGACAGGATTCCCATCGCCGCGCCAAGCCAGAAGCCGAACCCCCAGAGCTCGGCAAAGGTCAGCACCGCAAAGGCACCCAGCATCATCAGTTCGCCATGGGCGAAGTTCACGATCTCGGTCGCGCGGTAGATGAAAACGAAGCCCAGCGCCACCAGCGCATAGCCGCTGCCCTGTGCCAGACCAATGATCAACAGATGCGCCGCATCCGATATTTGCATGGTTTCCTCCCCCCCCCTGGCCTCCCCCGGGCCGTGGATACGTCAGATCGAGAGTCCCCCGCCCACGACCACGACCTGGCCCGAAATGTAGTCGGCCTCGGGCGTGCAGAAGAGATAGACCCCGTTCGCTGCCTCTTCCGGTGTGCCGGGACGGCCCAGCGGAATCATTGCGCTCATCCCCTGGGCAACCCTGGTGGGGATGCCGACGGCGATGGCCTCGCCCTCGACCTCGATCTGTTTCTTGTCGTCGGTGGCTTCGGTCAGGCGGGTCTCGATATAGCCGAAGGCCACACAGTTCACGTTGACCTTCATCCGGCCCCATTCCTTGGCCAGTGTCCGGGTAAGACCCAGCACCGCCGATTTGGCGCTGGAATAGTTCACCTGCCCCGAATTGCCGCCGGTACCGGCCACCGACGAGATATTCACCACCTTGCGGAACACCTCGCGCCCTTCGGCCGCCTCGTTGGCCGATGCCTCACGCAGGAAACCGGACGCGGCACGCAGGATGCGGAATGGCGCCTTGACATGCACGTCCATCATCGCATCGAACTGCTGGTCGGTCATCTTGCCGATAAACGCATCCCAAGTGTAGCCGGCATTGTTGACGATGATGTCGATGCCGCCGAAACCGTCGAGCCCCGCCTGGATGAAGCGTTCGGCGAAACCGTCCTCGGTGACACTGCCCACCACTGCAATGGCCTGCCCCCCCGCCGCACGGATCTCGGCCACCACGCTTTCGGCCGGCCCGGCGTCAAGGTCGTTGACCACCACCGCAGCCCCGTGCGCCGCCAGCTTCAGCGCCACCGCCCGCCCGATCCCGCGCCCCGATCCGGTGACATAGGCGGTCTTGCCTGCAAGATTTTTCATTGTCCGTTCTCCGTCCTTGTCCCGCGCGTTCAGTCGCGGTCGATCGACCGCGCAATGATCTCGCGCATGATTTCGTTGGTGCCGCCGTAGATGCGCTGCACCCGCGCATCGGCGTAAAGCTCGCTGATCGGATATTCGGCCATGTAGCCATAACCGCCGTGCAGTTGCAGGCAGGTATCGACCGTGCGCCCCTGCATCTCGGTGCCCCACAACTTGGCCATCGCTGCGCGTTCCGGCGTAAGCGTCCCCGCCTCCATCTCGGCCGTCAGACGGTCGAGGAAGGCCGCAAGCAGTTCGATCTCGGTCTTGACCTCGGCCAGCTTGAAGCGGGTGTTCTGGAAATCCATGATCCGCTGCCCGAAGGCCTTGCGCGTGCGCACTTGATCAACCGTCATCGCCAGTGCCGCCCGCGCGGACCCCAGCGCCATATAGGACACCATCAGCCGCTCCCACGGCAACTGGGTCACCAGTTGGCCAAAGCCCTGTCCCTCGTGTTCGCCTACCAGATTGGCACGCGGAACGCGAACCTCGTCGAAAAACAACTCCGACGTATCCTGCCGCTTCATCCCCAGCTTTTCCAGATTGCGCCCGCGGCGGAAGCCTTCGGCCCCCTCGGTCTCGACCGCGATCAGCGAGATCCCCCGCGCCCCGGCCTCCGGATCCGTCTTGGTCACGACAAGGACGAAATCGGCATTCTGGCCGTTGGTGATGAAGGTCTTGGAACCCGAGACGACATATTCGTTGCCGTCCTTGTGCGCCGTGGTCCGCACCGCCTGAAGATCGGAGCCGGTTCCCGGCTCGGTCATGGCGATGGCACCCACCCATTCGCCCGACGCCAGTTTCGGCAGCCAGCGCGCTTGTTGGTCCGGTGTGCCGCAGGCGGTCACATAGTGCAGCACGATATTGTGGACGGAGACCCCCCAGCCGGTATCGCTGATCCTCGTCTGCTCAAGAAAGGTAACCAGATCAAAGCTGCGCGACAGGCCGAGCCCGCCATATGCTTCGGGAACCGAGGCCCCGAGGATACCCAGATCGCCGGCCTTGCGCCAGAATTCGCGCCCGACCACCCCGGTCTCGTTCCAGCCCGCCCGGTTGGACTGATAGTCTTCAGCCAGAAAGCGGCGCACGCTGTCGGCATGGGCGCGGTGATCCTCGGTGATCCAGTCATGATCGAGAAAGGGGTCGCTCATCGGTCAGTTGCTCCTTACCAGGGCTTCGCCCGCCAGCGTACGGACAGAGCAGCCATCGTTCAGCGTGATCACCGCCGAAAGCGTCAGTCGCAGGTGCGGCACCCCGTCGATCTCACAACGTTCGGCCACCTCTCCCGAACAGACGAGATGCGCTCCGACCGGAGTGATCGCCAGGAAGCGGGTGGACAGGCTTGCCATCCGGTCAACCCCGGCCCAGCCGGTTACCACCCGGGCCAGCACGCCCATCGACAACATGCCCTGCGCAAAGACATCGTCCATTCCCGCCCGGCGGGCAAAATCGCTGTCGATATGGATCAGGTTGTGATCGCCCGACGCGCCGGCATAAAGCGCCAGCGTCGCACGCGAGATACGGCCGAAATCCACGTCGGGCAACCGGTCCCCGGGGCGGGCTTCGGAGAGTGTGACGGTCATCTCTGTCTTCCTCAGGCCAGACGGTGAACAAGGCTGCGGGTGATCGTGACCACCACGCCGCGCTCGGGATGGCGGATTTCGGAACGCAGATGAGCCAGCTCCAGCGTCCCGCCTTTCTTGTCCTCGAATCCGACGACCTCGGTCATGATCGACAGGGTGTCCCCGGCGAAGATCAGCCCGTGATAATCATAGCGTTCCTCGCCATGCAGCAGTCGGCGGAAGTCGCAGCCGATCCGCGACAGGACCGACGGTTCGCCCCGGCGCTCTTGCGCGCGCCCGGTTTCGAGGTCCACCACCATCGCGAAAGTAGGCGGAGCCACCACGTCGGGATAACCCGCAGCGCGCGCGGCGGCGCGGTCGTGGTGGACAGGATTCGTTTCGCCCAGCGTCTCGGCCAGGAACGATATCCGTCCGGCCTCGACCTCAAACTGGACGGGCTCGGTTTTCAGTCCCTTTGTCGCGCGGTCGAAAAAGCCGCGCGGATTCGGCGCAATGTCTGTCATTGCGGTTCCTTCCGTCGTGAAACTGTCGTGTCTGCCGGAAGTCAGCCGGCCTGATAAAGCGTGACGACACAGGCGCCGCCCAGCCCGAGATTGTGCTGAAGCGCGATCCGGGCACCTTCGACCTGCCTGGCCTCGGCGGTGCCGCGAAGCTGATGCGTCAGCTCGTAACACTGGGCAAGACCGGTCGCCCCCAGCGGATGCCCCTTGGACAGGAGGCCGCCCGAGGGGTTGGTGACCACCGCACCGCCATAGGTGTTGTTTCCATCGGCGATGAAACGCCGGGCGTCACCCTCGGGGCAAAGCCCCAGTCCCTCATAGGTGATCAGTTCATTCTGCGCGAAGCAGTCGTGCAACTCCACCACATCCAGATCTTCCGGCCCGATCCCGGCATCCTCATAGACCTGGCGCGCGGCGGCGACCGTCATGTCGTAACCCACGACCCGCATCATGTCGGCGCTCTCGAAGGTCGAGGGCGTGTCGGTGGTCATTGCCTGCGCCATGATCCGCACTTTCCGGTCAAGCCCGCGCCGGGCGGCGAAAGCCTCCGACACCAGCACCGCCGCCGCCGCGCCGCAGGTGGGCGGGCAAGCCATAAGACGGTGCATCACACCCGGCCAGATCTCGGGCGAGGCCATCACCTCGTCGGCCGTCAGTTCGTTGCGAAACAACGCAAGCGGGTTCCGCGCGGCATGGCGGCTGGCCTTGGCCCGGATCGCGGCGAAATCCTCCAGCCGGGTGCCGTGGCGTTTCATGTGCTCCAGCCCCGCGCCACCGAAATAGCGCAGCGCCAGCGGAATCTGCGCATTGCCGACCAGCGCATCGGTTGCGGCATCAAATTCATCGAAGGGGCTGGGACGGTCCTCGAAGATCGACCCAAGCGCGCCGGGGCGCATCTGCTCGAAGCCGAGCGCGATCACACAATCTGCTGCCCCGGCCTCGATCGCCTGCCGTGCCAGCCACAGCGCGGTCGAACCCGTCGAACAGTTGTTGTTGACGTTGACCACCGGGATTCCGGTCATGCCGACGCGGTAGAGCGCTTTCTGGCCACAGGTGGAATCGCCATAGACATAGCCGGCATAGGCCTGCTGAAGATCGTGATAGATCAGCCCCGCATCTTCAAGCGCAAGCTGCGCCGCCCGCGCACCCATCGCGTCATAGCTCTCCGAGGCGCCCGGCTTGGCGAACGGGATCATCCCCACACCGGCCACGATGGCTTTTTTCGTAGCATCCTGCTGCATGGCATCTCTCCCCGGCCTGCTCCCCGTCAGCACCCTTGCATTGACCGAGACATAAATCTAATTCAAAAATCTCCCGACTCATTCTGAAAGGGAATACCAAGATGAACATCGGCAAGCTGCGCCATATCGTTGCTGTGGACCGCTGCGGCTCGATCTCGCGGGCGGCGAAGCTCATGAATGTCACGCAGTCGGCGGTTACCAAGAGCGTGGCCGATGTCGAGCGCGAGATCGGCTATCCGCTGTTCGACCGGCTGGCGCGCGGGGTCGCCACGACGCTGGCCGGGCGCACCTTCGTTGATCGCGCCCGCCGGATCGTCGCGGATATGGACCAGTTGATCGACGACAGCCGGGCGCAGCGCCACGCCCGCGAAATCCTGCTCAGGGTGGTGATCTGCCCGGCCTCGCTCGAAGGTCTTCTGAACCGGGCGTTGCGCAGCTTCATCATCGCCAACCCGACCTGCCGGGTGCATCTGCTGGCCACGACGATCGAGCGCGGGATCCGCCTCTTGTCGCAGGGGGATGTCGACATCTGTCTTGGCGCCCGCGACCGGCTGGAGGCGGTGGACCAGTTCCGGTGTCAGCCTCTGCCCGATCTGGTGGCAACGCTGTTCGCGCGCAAGGGCCATCCGCTGGAGGGGCGCGAGACGCTGGACGGCGACGACCTGACCGCTTACCCGATCGCCATACCAGACCTTCAGGGGCCTTATATCGAACGCATGATGAACACTGTCGCGGGGCAGGTATCCCCAATGCGGCGACTGCACATTCTCGAAAACTTTCCGATGCTTGCGGATATCGTCAGTTCGACCGACACGCTGGGCATCGTCTCGGTCGGGTATGCCCGCGCCGATGTCTTCCGGCGGCGCTTCTGCACGCTGCCTTTCGATCTCGGCTCGTCAATGCCACTTGCTGCCGCCACCCGTGCGGGCTGGCCGGAAACGCGCCAGATCGCACTGTTCCACGCGGCGTTGCGCAAATATCCCCTGACCGGCACCGCAGCCTGAACCCGGCGCAATCAGTGTTCGTGCGGGCCCAGCTTGTGGTGCAGGCGGCTGTCGTGGGTGCGGGAATGGCCGGTGAACCAGTCTTCCAGCACCCGGGTCACGCGCTCGGCGGTTTCCGGGGTGCGGTCGGACCGATCGTCCATGATGTCGCGCAGATCGTCCAGCAGGCGTTCGTGGTCGGCCTTGTGGGGGGCGAACTGGTCATAATCGGCGCGCTGCATCTGGTGTTCCTCATGCGCGAAATGCGACGAGATCGCCTGGAAGAGGTCGCCCAGCGCGCGCTCGACCTCGGCCTCGGGCTTGCCGTCGAGGATCGCGCCCGCCGCGGTGTTCACAAGGTCGATCAGCTCGCGGTGTTCGTGGTCCACCGCCGGGTCGCCGACGCTGTATTCCGGTTTCCATGCGATCGGGGCCATGGCGGTGCTTCCTTGTCAGTGCAGGAAAAAGGTGTTGCGCACGCTGTCGAAATCGATGGCGGCGCTTTGCGCGGGTTCAAGCAGGATATCGAAAGCGGCCTCGTGGGTGAAGCCGCTTGCGGCCGGGTCGTCGCGCATCCGGATCGCAAGGGCGTATTGCCCGGCCGGAAGCCCGATCCGTTCATAGATGCGCGAGGGGCCGCTTCCGGCCAGGCCGCTGGGCATCAGGTCGGCGGTCAGGACGGGGCGGCCGTCGATGTCCATTTCGATATGCACGGGCGCACGGCGGCGCTCGCAGATCTGGGCGCCGCGCATGTTGGGCGGCAGGCGGGCGAGTTCCTCCTCCGTCCGGTCGCGGCAGTTGCGCGCGCCGCTGTGGGTGAAGCTGAGCCGCAAGAGCGCGCCGTCTTCGGGCAGGCTTTGCCAGTCGGGCCAGGCCGACAGCACCGCCGCCCCCAGCACCAGCGCCACCGAGACCACCCCCCCGGCCACAAGGTGACGCGCCCGACCGCGCAGCGCGGCGGCCCATGTCGCTGCCCAACTCATTGCGCGGCCTCCTGCACCGCCTCGGCGGCCTCTTCCGCAGTCAGCGGGCGGACATTCTCGAAGCCGGGCATCGCGCCGAGCCGGTCCGAAAACGCCTTCAGCTCACCCGCCAGCCGGACCTTCTCGGTCGGCCCGGCCCAGACCGTCAGCAGCCGTTCGCGCGGGACACGTTCGCGCAGGTAGGGGTCGCGGGTGCGGTCGAAACGGGCCTCGGTCCAGGCGACGCCGAAGCGGTTGTAGCAATCGCGCTCGGCGCAACCGGCGACGGCCACGCCATCGGCCAGCCCGCGGCTGATGATGTAGTCGATCAGCGAGGGCGGCGCCATCGCCACGCAGGGCAGCACGACACGGCCCGGCGCCTCTGCCGCCCCCGCGCCATGGGCGCAGGATAGCGTCAGCACCCGCCCGGTTCCGGGGGCGGGCATCCCGGCAGCCGCGATCACCTCGGCCCGGACCTGCGAAAGCGGGCGTTCGGGCAGGTCGATGCCGGTGACCAGCGCGCCAGAGCGGCGGAACGGGGTCGAGGACGGGCAGGAGCCCATGCAGATCCCGCAGGAGACGCAGCGGGCGGGATCCACCAGCGCCTCATGCGTGAAGGGCAGATCGTCGGTGCGCGGCACCAGCGTGATCGCGGCATAGGGGCAATCGGCGACGCAGCGCGAACAGCCGTTGCAATGGTCGAGGAACACCTCGGCCGCCGCCCCCTCGCGCCGCCGCGGCAGCCATGGCAGGCCCGCCATCAGCACGGTGAAGCCCGCCACCCCGGCCCAGATCGCCCCGGCGGGAACGGATTCGATCACCGGATAGAGCGACAGCAGGAACCAGTCGATGCCGACATCCCGCGGCACGGTGGCCAGATCGGCCGGCCCCTGCGAGGTGGCGGGCAGGATCAGCGACCCCACCACCAGCCCGCCCAGCGTGATCAGCGCAAGGCCCTTGGGCGGCTTGGTGCGCGCCTCGGTGATCCGCTGGATATGGACCCACATGAGCAACAGCAGCAGCAGCGGAATCGCGATATGCAGGAACACCATCAGCGTGAAGAAGCGGCTCGACAACATCTGCGGCGACAGGAAGTTGCGGGCGATGGGTTCGGCGAAAATACCCAGCGTGTCGAGCAGTTCGGTCGAGACCACGGCGACATATTGCGCCAGTTCGTCCCAGACCAGCCAATAGCCGGTGATCCCCGAAAGATAGACGAACCAGATCACCACCACGCCCGTGACCCAGGAAAACCACCGCTTGCCGCGATAACGGTCCATCGACCATTCGCGCAGAAGGTGCGTGAACATCATCAGCACCATCAGGTCCGAGGCATAGCGGTGCAGGCTGCGCGCAACCCCGGCGTGCCACCAGTGATCCTCGGTCAGCCATTCGACCGATTCATAGGCGGCATGAACGCCGGTATCGAAGAAGATGAACAGGTAGATGCCCGTCACCGCAACGATCCAGAACAGGAACCAGCCCAGCGGGCCAAGCTGGGCCAGCGGGTTCCAGTCCGGCCCGAACACCCGGTCCAGCAGACGTTCGGCCCGGTCGAAACCGTTGCGGATCGCGATGCGCGGACTGGTCACGACCCGGCTGCGCCCCGCAACGGGCGCCCCCTGCCGCGCAACGCCCGGCGGCGCTCCAGCCACAGGCGCAGGATGATGATGCCGGTCAGCAGCAGCGACACGGCACCGAAGAAGATGCCGAAGAAGATGCCGTAGTCAAAGCGGTAGGCGCCGGTCTTCGGGTTGTAGACGGTGCAGAGGAAATTGATCCGGTCCCACAGATCCTGCGGCGCGACCGAACGGGTGGCCTTGCCAAGCACCAGTTCCTTCAGCGGCTCGATCAGCACCGGCAGGGGAAAGGCTTCGCCATAGATCTGCCGGTAAACCACGCCTTCGGCGTCAAGGATCGTCGTCTGGGTCACGTGGTCAAAGCCCCCGGCGGCGGAACGGAAGGAAAAGCCCAGTTCCTCAAGCAGGGTCGCGGTCGTGTCCGGGTCGGCGCTGGCGATCTGCCAGCCCGGCATCGCCAGCAGCTTGTGCGTCCCGGCGAACCCGGCAAGCTGTGCCGGGCGGTCGCCAGCGGCATTGAAGCCGAAGGTCAGGATGTTGAAGGCCCCGTCCCCCATCGCCCGCTGCGCAAGCTTGACCTGTTCGCGCAGATGGTCGGTGGTGATCGGGCAGACGGTGGCGCAACTGGTGAAGATCAGCGACAGCACCAGCGGCTTGCCGCGCAGATCGGCCAGGGCCAGCGACCGGCCGGTATGGTCGGTCAGCACATGGTCCGAGGTCTGCCCGCCGATGGCCGACTGGCTCAGCTCATAGGCCGCCGTGGGGTCGAGCACCTGCTGCGCCTGAACGGGCAGCGCCAGCAGGCAGGCGACGGCAAGGGCGGCCCTCAGAATGCCCATGCCAGCCCCCGGTCAAGGATGACCCCCACCGACAGAAGGGCGAACTGTCCGAGCGAAGCGCGGAAGGTGGCGCGCGAGGCCGCTTTCGACGGCTGTCGCATCAGCCGCCAGCTGGTCAGCAGGAACCAGCCGCCACCCAGCGCGGCGCATAGCCCGTAAACCGCGCCAAGACCGTAAAGAAGCGGCCCGAACGACAGCACGACCAGCACGAGGACATGGCTGAAGATCACCGGCCCCCAGACCTCCGGTCCGGTTATCACCGGCAGCATCGGGATATCGGCGCGGCGGTAATCCTCGCTGCGCAGGGCCGCCAGCGCCCAGAAATGCGGCGGTGTCCACAGGAACAGGACAGCGGCCAGCAGGATCGGCACCGGGCCCAGTGCGGGGCCGAAGGCAGGCGCCGCCGCCGCCGCCCCGGCCAGAAGCGCGAAGCTGCCCGCCGCCCCGCCGATCACCACGTTCCAGACCGTGCGCTTTTTCAGCCACAGCGTATAGACGACCCCATAGGTGAAGGCGCCGAGAAAGATCAGCACGGCGGCGAATGTGCCCCCCACCGACCAGCCCATCAGGATCGAGGCCGCCAGCAGCGCGGTGAAGGTCAGGGGCCAGACCGGCCCCGCCTTCAGCCGCCCGCTGGCAAAGGGTCGGCTGAAGGTGCGCGCCATCAGCCGGTCGGTGTCACGTTCGAAATACTGGTTGAAGGCCCCCGCCGCGCCCGAGGCGCCCAGCACGGCGAGGGTGAAGACAGCCGCCTCGATCCCGCCCATCGGCCCGCCGCCGACAAGGATGCCGACCAGCGCGGCCAGGGCGATGAAGGTGCCGATCCTGAGCTTGAGGATCGAGACAGTCATGGTCAACGCGCTTTGCATTGTGCGGTTCTCCGTGACCGGGGAGGGATCAGCGGAACAGCCAGAGTTCCGACAGATACTTCCAGTTGACGAAGTAGTAGAGGACGAAGCAGGCAAAGAAGATCGCAACGAGGATGATCGTTCCCGGCAGTTTCAGCGTGCCGTGGCTGCCGTATTCCGACACCGCCTCGCGGCTCTTGTCATGCAGCGGGAAGGTCAGCTTCGCCCCGGCGACATCGAGCTTCGGCCCGGCAAGGATCGAGGCCACGACGATGACGATGAACATCACGCCGCCCACCGCCGCCGCAACCGCCGAGATCCCGTTCAGCCCCATCATCAGATAGGCGGCGGCCGGGTATTCGAAGGCATGGGCCGCGTCGGTCAGCGCCATGTCCCAGTGCCGCCGTGGCACGCCGAGCGTCCCCGCCCCCATCATGAAGAGCGAGATCCCCCCCGCGCCGATCCCGAAGACATAGGGCTGCCACTTGGCCAGGCCCGGCCAGATGATGTCGCGCTGGAACAGCAGCGGCACCAGGATGAACGTCATCGCCATGAAGGCCAGCGTCGTGCCCGCGACCACCGTGCCGTGGAAGTGGCCCGGAACATAGATCGTGTTGTGCATCAGGACGTTGAGCTGTTCCGTCCCCAGCACCACGCCCGAGATGCCGCCGATGAAGCCGAACATCACAAGGCTCAGGAACATGCCGGAAAAGGCCGGATTGCCCCATGGCGCCTTGGTCAGCCACTCGAACGCGCCGCGGGTATAGCCGTTGCGGCGTTGCGCTGCCTCAAGCGCGCCGGGCACGGTCAGGCCGTGGATCATCGAGCCCATGACCGCGAGATACATCATGTAGGACGTGTTCACGATCTTCCAGGTCGAGGACATGCCCGGCTCGGCCAGGATGTGGTGGGCCGAGGCGAGTTGCAGAAACAGGATATACATGAAGAAGGCCATGCGGCTGACCTTTTCCGACAGCGGCTTGGCACCCAGCACCATCGCCCCGATCGCATACCAGATCGACACATGCGCCGAGACGTTGATCTGCTGGCTGGAATGGCCCATCCCCCACCAGACGACCTTGTACATCAGCGTGTCGATGCCCGAGATCAGCCCGAGCGACCAGAGCCAGGTCGGAACCAGGATGATCGCCCCCGAGGCCAGCGTGAAGACCGCGATGATCCCCGCGGTGATCGCGCCGAAGGTGACCAGCGGGACCGAGCCGTTATAGGTGTTGTCGTTCCTGGCGATGACCAGCGTCCAGAAGAAGATGAACACCGCGACCAGCGCCCCCACCGCGAAGATGATCAGCGACAGATAGAACCAGTGCGACGCCATCATCGGCGGGTAGGAGGTGAACATCACCGTCGAATCGCCGCGCAGCACCGCATAATTCGCCATGACCGCGCCGACCACCATCATCACGAAGGCCAGCCAGGCGACCTTGGGCGCCGCCAGCCGCGACCCGAGAATCACCGCCGAGGCAAAGTAGAGAACCGCGATTTCGAAGAAGATGATCCAGAACAGAAGAACGTTGGCCCCGTGCCCGGTCAGCACAAGGTAGAACCAGTCGGGCGGCAGCATCTGCACCGCCGGCCAGCGCGTCAGCGCCACAAGCAGGCCCATCAGCCCGCCCAGCGCCAGGAACAGCACCGCCGCAACGGCATTCGCCTTGATCAGCGCCTCGGCGCCGGATTCGATCCGCAGGCCGGAAAAGCGGCAGGTGCGGAATTTCGCAATGACGGGGGCCGCAGCCACACCGTGGTCGATCGTGGTCATGTTGCGCCCTCCCTCAATCCACGACGCGGATGCGCCCGGTCATCAGGTGATGGCCGATGCCGCAGAATTCGTTGCAGACGATCCCGAACACGCCGGTTTCGGTCGGGGTCAGGGTCAAGACATGCTCGTATCCGGGGTGGACCGAGATGTTGATATTGGTCGGCTGAAGCGAAAATCCGTGCTGCCAATCGACCGACGAAAGGTGGATGCGGTAGCTTTCGTTGCGCTTCAGCTCAAGGATCGGCCAGAACTCCCACAGCCGCGCCAGGATATAGGCGTCACCGCCCACCGGCGGCCGCACCACGGGCACGCCCTCTTCCTCGACCGGCTCGCCGTCGGCACCGATCACCTGGTATTCGTCGGCGAAGGCCTCGACCTTTTCCTGATACCGCTCGGGCCGGATCTTGTAGGTTTCGGTTGACAGGTTCTGCTGGCCGATGAAGTGCCAGGCGATCATGAAAAAGAACATGAACAGCCCCCAGAGGAAGGCGATCACGATCCAGGTCAGCTCGATCCCGTGGATCGGCTCTTTCCACCAGAGGCGGTTTGACGGAGGGGTTATGGCCATTTTCCGATCCCCTCATTCCGCTACGGGGATGGAGGCGATCTCCATTATGCCCCAGACCAGATAAAGAACGGTCGGAATGGTGATGCCCAGGAAAAGCAGCAGGAACGGGTTGTCCAGAACCTGTTGCATGAAGGGTAGTCTTTCCGGGGCGGGATCGCTTTCCCGGCCATTGGTGCTGTGCTCGTCCGTCACTTCCGTCCCTCCCTCACGAGCGGGGACAGCGCCACCCTGCGGAGTCAGGCGCACCTGCTCCAATCCTGTGCGACGCGGTCGCCGGGTTGCTCTTCCAGAAAGCCTGCCAGAACGTCGTCCCGCCCTGACCGGGCAGCGCACCGCCGTCCTTCCTGCCTCCTCCAGACAGGATCCCGCGATATTCGGCCGCAGGGACGCAAAGGCTTGCCTTGCAGGAGCGCACGATTGCGTTATCTGCACATTGACGAAAGTCAAGGACATGGGGGAGAGCGGGGGACAGGGGCATCCGCGCCCGCCCGAAGGCCCAATTCATGCGGGAGTTGCGGGAGTTCATCGCCGCATGAACGACGCACCTCCCCCGCCTTGCTGCGCGGCGCCGGTCATGCCGGACCGGCGGTGCCGCGCGGCTTCCGGCCGATGTCACAAAGCCGAGACAAAACCGACACGCCCGCGTTACCCGGCCTGCCTATCCCGCCTCAGGACACAAAACCCAGGAGAACCGGATGATCCCTCGTCTTCTCACCGCTGCCACCCTCGCGCTGATGACCGCCCTGCCCGCAACCGCGCAGGCGTTCACGCTCGATGCCCGCTACACTGACGCGGACGGCGATCTGGTCGCGGATATCCCGACCGATCCGGCCCGGCAGGTTGACCCCGCAACGCTGGTTTTTGCCTATACCCCGGTTGAAGATCCCGCGGTCTATGTCGATGTCTGGGCCGAATTCCTCGACCATCTGTCCGCAACCACCGGCAAGCCGGTCGAATTCTTTCCCGTCCAGTCGAACGCCGCGCAATACGAGGCCCTGCGGGCGGGCCGTCTGCATATCGCGGGCATCAACACCGGCGGCAATCCGATCGCCGTAGCCTGTTCGGGTTTCCGCCCCTTTGCCATGATGGCGCGCGAAGACGACACTTTCGGCTATGAGATGGAAATCATCACCTGGCCGGGCTCGGGCATCGAGAAACCCGAAGATCTGGCCGGCAAGCAGCTTGCCTTCACCTCGGAGACCTCGAACTCGGGCTTCAAGGCCCCGCAGGCGCTGCTGGAATCCGAGTTCGGCCTGAAGGCCGATGAAGACTACACCCCGGCGTTTTCGGGCGCGCACGACAACTCGATCCTTGGTGTTGCGAACAAGGATTATCAGGCGGCGGCCATCGCGAACTCGGTGCTCAAGCGCATGATCGGGCGCGATGCCGTGAACCCCGATGATCTGGTCACCATCTACACCTCGGCCACCTTCCCCACCACCGGCTATGGCACCGCCCATAACCTGACGCCCGGGTTGCAGGAAAAGATCCGGCAGGCTTTCTTCACCTTCGACTGGGAAGGCACCGCGCTGCAAAAGGAATTCGAACCTCAGGGCGAGACCAAGTTTGTTCCGATCACCTTCAAGGACGACTGGTCGGTAATCCGCCAGATCGATGCCGCGCTGGGCGTGGAATATACCTGCAACTGATCCGGCTGGACGATCCTCGATGGCGGGGCCACGGCGCCCCGCCATTTCCTTGCACGAAAGGGTAGCCCATGCTGGATGTCGGCGGACTGACCAAGACCTACCGCACCGGCGACAAGGCGCTGGCCGATGTGTCCTTCTCGGTGCCCAGGGGGCAGGTCGTGGGGCTGATCGGCCCCTCGGGCGCGGGAAAATCGACGCTGATCCGCTGCATCAACCGGCTGGTGGAGCCCTCGGCCGGTTCGGTCCGGCTGAACGGGACTGAACTGACCACGCTTTCCGGGCGCGAACTGCGTCAAGCGCGGCGGCGGATCGGGATGATCTTTCAGGAATACGCGCTGGTCGAACGGCTGACGGTGATGGAAAACGTGCTTTCGGGGCGGCTGGGTTATGTGCCCTTCTGGCGAAGCTTCACCCGCCGCTTTCCGGGCCGCGACATTGCGCGTGCCTTTCAGCTTCTGGACCGGGTGGGCCTGTCGGACCATGTGGACAAGCGCGCTGACGCGCTGTCGGGCGGCCAGCGCCAGCGGGTCGGTATTGCCCGCGCGCTGGAGCAGGAGCCCGAACTGCTGCTGGTCGATGAACCGACCGCCAGCCTCGATCCGCGCACCTCGCGCCAGATCATGCGGCTGCTGAACGAGGTCTGCCGCGAAAACGAGCTGCCCGCCATCGTCAATATCCACGACGTGGTGCTGGCGCAGCAATTCACCGACCGCATCATCGGGCTGCGGGCCGGAAAGATGGTCTTTGACGGCCGCCCCGATCAGTTGACCGAGGCCGTGCTGACCGAGATTTACGGCGCCGAAGACTGGCAGGCCATGCGCAAGGGCGCCGCCGAATCCGACGAGGCAGAGGCAGAGGCCCGCGCGCAGGCCGCAAAGCTGGTCGAGGCGGTATGAGCGTCGCGTATCCCGCAAGCTGGCGCCGCCCGCCGCAGTTGATCCGCGCGCGTCCCTGGCGCATCGGGCTGATGCTGGCGGCGGTGATCTACCTGGTCCTCGGTATCGGTTCGGTCGATGTGAACTGGGCACGGGTGGCCGATGGCGCGGAACGCGGCGCGCGCTTCATCGGCGGGTTCCTGACGCCCGACTTCACCACCCGCTGGCGCGACATCTCGCAAGGGCTGGTGGAAAGCCTGACGATGACCTTCACCTCGACCGTGGCGGGGGTGCTGATCTCGATCCCGATCGGCGTGGGGGCGGCGCGCAACATCTCGCCCGGCTGGGCCTGTGCGCTGTGCCGCAGCATCATCGCCATCTCGCGGTCCTTGCAGGAAATCATCGTGGCGATCCTGCTGGTCGCGTTCTTCGGATTCGGCGCCTTTGCCGGGTTTCTGACGCTGACCTTCGCCACCATCGGTTTCATCGGCAAACTGCTGGCCGACGATATCGAGGAGGCCGACCCGGACCAGATCGAGGCCATTCGCGCCACCGGCGCATCCTGGCTGCAACTGGTGAACTACGGGATTCAGCCGCAGGTGATGGCGCGGATGATCGGGCTGTCGGTCTACCGGCTGGACATCAATTTCCGCGAAAGCGCGGTGATCGGCATCGTCGGTGCGGGCGGTATCGGCGGCACGCTGGACACAGCGCTGTCGCGCTATGAATACGACAGCGCGGGCGCGATCCTGATCATCATCATCGCCATCGTCATGGTGTCGGAATACGCATCCTCGCAGATGCGGCGGTGGCTGAAATGACCGCCACCGAAACCCCGGTCTGGCACCACCGTTCCCCCCGCGGCCGCCTTGCGCTCTGGGCGCTGTGGCTGGGCATCGTCGCCCTGTTCGTCTGGTGCTGGGAGGTGATGACCCAGCGCACCATCTGGGCCTTCGTCAGCGATGCGCCGCAAGCCGCCGCCGACATCGCCAGCCGCGCATGGCCTCCGCGCTGGAGCTATATGGACCAGCTCTGGTCGCCCCTGTGGGACACGCTGAACATCGCCACGCTGGGCACGCTCCTGGGCACCGCGTTGGCCGTGCCGCTGGCGTTTCTGGCGGCGTCGAACACCACACCCTCGCGGCTGATCCTGCGGCCTTTCGCGCTGTTCTGCATCGTGGCGTCGCGATCCATCAACTCGCTGATCTGGGCGCTGCTGCTGGTGTCGATCCTCGGGCCGGGGCTTCTGGCCGGGGTCATCGCCATCGCCTTCCGCTCGGTCGGCTTCGTCGGCAAGCTGCTCTATGAGGCGATCGAGGAGACCGACGAGAAACAGGTCGAGGCCGTGACCGCCACCGGCGCCGGCAAGGTGCAGATCCTGAACTATGCGATCTGGCCGCAGGTGCTGCCCACGTTTGTCGGAATTTCCGTCTTTCGCTGGGATATCAACATCCGCGAAAGCACCATCCTCGGGCTCGTCGGGGCGGGCGGCATCGGGATGCAGTTGCAGGCAAGCCTGAACACGCTGGCATGGCCGCAGGTGCTGCTGATCGTGCTGGTGATCCTTGCGACTGTCATTGTCAGCGAAGGGATCTCGTCGCGGGTGCGCAAGGTGATCATCTGAAGGGTGCTGGAGCGTGCCCGGCCGACAGCGAAGGGGGCCTTCGGTTTCCCGGCATGTCCGGCCCGCAGCCCATCGGCAGGCGCCGACCCATCCCCTTGCGGCCGGGCCGGGCCGTCAGCGCACGACGAAATCGAATTGAAAGCTGCGTCCGGCGCCGGGAGGGGGGGCGGGGAACGGGGCGGCGCGCCGGATGTGGGTAAGGGCAGCCGCGTCGATTGCCGAATTGCCCGAGCTGCGCCGGATGCTGGCAGCCGCAAGGCCACCGTTGTTCGCCACGCTGAAGGACACCACCGCCACACCCCGGCCCGAGACCCGCGGCTTGCGGGTACGGTTGATGCGCTCCATCACCTGCCCGGGGTAGTTCGACACGGCCGCATTGCCGGGCTGCGCCGATGTTCCTCCGGTGCCCGAGGCTGCCGTACTTACTCCGGCGGAGCCCGTCGCTGTGCCGCGCCTTGCGCTCTGTTCGGCGTTGCCGACGCGTTGCGGAGGGTTGGCGGTGCCTGTCTGGGCGCGGCGGACTGGCTCCGGGCTGGCTTGCGGCTCGGGCCTGCGTTGCGGGCGCGGGCTTGTCGCATCGGCTTGTTGCACCCGCACCTCGGGCGCCGGGGACAGGGTTTCGGGCGGGGTGGCGGGTGCGGTCTCGGCCAGCGGCGGCTGCGGCCGGTCGGGCGCAATCGGCGTGGCCTCGGTCAGGGCCGGGGCCTGCGGCGCAAGCGCGCTCAGTTCCAGCGGCAGGGTCTCGGGAAGGAGGGCATCCGGCGCACGCACCAATGGCACCACGGGCGCAAGGGAGGAGGGCGCGCTGAGGGTTGTCGCCTCGGGGGGCGATGGCGGCTGCACCGCGGGCGTGTCGAGATCTGTTACCTCGGGCGGCGACAGCGGCTGCACGGTGGGTGTGACAGGACTTTCGGCGGCGGCATCGGGCGGCGTCGAGGCCAGGGTGCCTTCGGTGAAATCGGCGAAGCTGTTGCCCAGGGCGGCCAGCGTGGCAGGCGCTCCGCCGGCAATCTGGACACTGTTATCCGGCATCAGCGCCGCCATCGCCGCCAGATGCGCCGCAACCGAGATCGCCACGCTCAGCGCCAGAACCCGCCCGCCGGGGTGCGCAAGCCGGGTGCTGGCCTGCCGCAGGGCACGGTGCAGGTTGTCGGGGTCGAGGCAGGGCTGAGTATCGAAGTGCAGCGTGGAAACGGCATTCATGGCAGCGCCCTCTCGCCCATCACCAGCACCCGCTCGGCCCCTGCGGCGTGCAATTCATGCGACAGGCGCACCAAGGCTTCGGCCGGGGCGTTGCGGTCGGGCATGATGCGGGCCACACGGCCCTCGCCCAGCGTTTCGGCATAAGCCCCGGCATCGCTCTCCTGCCCCTGAAAGCGCAGCGCGCCATCCGGTCCCAGCACCAGAACATCCTCGGGCAGGCGCTGCTCGGGGTCGGTGATCTGCACCAGTTCCAGCCCCGGTTCGGGCGAAGGGGCGATGGTGCCGGCGATCAGGAAGAAGATCAGCATCAGGAACACCACGTTGATCAACCCGATCGTGGGTTCGCCACGGCTGCGAATGACGGGGCGTTTCAGGCTCATGTCAGCACCTGCACGCGGTAGCTGGTGGCCCGCAGCACGCCCAGAAGGTCGATCAGACGTTGCGCCGTCACCTCGGGGCGCAGGGCGACCAGCACCAGCGTATCCTCGTCTTCGGCCAGTTCGGCCAGCGCCGGGGCGAGGCTGTCGAGCGTGACGGAAGTGGCGTTCAGGGTCAGTTCCTCGGGGCCGAGCTGCACGAAGACCGGCCGGTTCCCGGTCGCCTCTGCCCCGCCGCCCGCCGCCGTCAGTTCCACCTCGCCCTGCTGCGAGAAGGTCGTGCTGAGCATGAAGAACAGCAGCAACAGGAAGATCACGTCGATCAGCGATGTCAGCGATATGGTCGCGCGCCGGCGCGTCGGCACGAGGGTCGTGCGCTCAGGCATGGGCGGCCTCCATCGGGCGGGCCTCGGGCCGCGCGCTGCCCGGGGCGCCGATGCCGGCGCAGAACACCGTGTCGATGATGCGTTCGGCCAGCAGCGCCTCGCGCGCGATGCGCCCGTCGAACCAGGTCACCAGAAGCGACGCGGGCATGGCCACCGCAAGGCCAACCGCCGTGGTCAGCAACGCCACCCAGATACCGCCGGCCAGCACCGAGGGGTCCACCGCGCCGCTTACCGCCTGCATGGCCTGAAACGCCTCGATCATGCCCACAACGGTGCCGAACAACCCGACGAGCGGTGCGATCTGCGCGATGCTGTCAAGCACCCGCAGCCCGCTTGAAAGCACCGCCAGCCGCTCGGCCGCCATCCCGTTCAGGCGCGCGCGCAGCGCCGAGGTGTCGGTGCCCGGCCGGGCAGCAGCCTGCATCGCGGTGACGCCCAGAAGCGCGAGGTGGTTCGATGCCGCCCCCGCCTGCGCAACCGCCGCGGCCCGCGCGCCGCTGTCCCAATGCGCCAGCGCGCTTTCAAGCCCGGCGTGGCGGCCCACCCCCGCACGCAGGAAATGCCAGATCTTCGCCAGCACCACCGCCACCGCCACCAGCGACATGATCAGCAGCAGCACAATCACCGGCCCGCCCATGTCGACGATGCGAATCAATTCATCGAGCATGTTCATTGCAGCACCTCGATCGTATCGATGCGCGAGGACAGTTTCAGCGCCTCACAGCCCGTCGCGCCCTGCGGGGCACAGGCCGCGACGGCATTGACCAGAAGCCGCCCGAGCGTGCCGCATTCCAGCCCCGGCATGTTGAAAGAGCGCACGCGCGTACCGTCTGCGGGAAGACCCTGAAAATCGAGCAGACTGAGCGCGGAAACGCCGCCAGTACGATCGAACAGCACGACTTCGAGCACCAGCTGTTCAAGCCCCGCACCGGTGCCGTCCTGCATCACGAAAACCAGTTGGCAGCCGTTGTCGCGCCCCTCGGCGCTGTTGAGTTCGATGCTGAGTTGCGGTGTCTCGCCCAGCCCCGGCGCGGGGGCGAGAAGCATTGCGGTCCCAAGGAAAAGGGCGGCTGGCGCATGCCAAATAGGGGTGGTCATAAGAAACTCCGTGTTGTCATGGCCTCGGACCCTCGCCGACGCGGTGTCAGGGTGCGGCGTTGCGACGGCGCACCCTGACACTGCGCCATATGGATAGAATGGCGCTAGAATAACAGAGGTATTTTGTCAAGTTTATGTGGCACGTCGGCTTCAAGGGTGTCGCAGCGATTCGTGCGTGCGGTGCGGATGCGGTTCCCGGCGGTCTGTTGGCCCGGGTCGTGTGCGGCGACCCGCTCGCCGAAGGCTTTGCCGTGCCATCTGTCCGCCTTCGGTGCGGCATTTGGCGCGATATCGGGTGCACGGTCATGTCCTCGCGGCCCATACCCCTTGCGTCATGGCGTTGTTCAGGGGTGCGGCAGGGCATCAGGACACGCTTTCCACTTCGGACAATCTGGAATGATTCCAGAAACTTCAGGACTTGACCCCGGACACGCACAGATAATAGAGGGTTTTTGTCGGGAAATGAAAGTCGATGGTCAAAAAATGATGAACCTACCCTTGCATGCGGGAAAAACCGCCGCCCGCAAACGCCCGGGCTTGCTCAACGCAAGTGCCGCCGTTGCGCTTGCAACCAGTTTTCCGGCGGGCGCCTGGGCGCAGGACAATGCCGTGGACCTTGGCACACTGGTCGTTACCGCCGCCGGTTTCGAACAGGCGGTAAGCGAAGCGCCGGCCTCGATCTCGGTCATCACCAGCGAGGAACTGAAAAGCGGCAGCTACACCAACCTTGCCGATGCCTTGCGTGAGGTGCAGGGCGTGTCCGTCACCGGCACCGGCAACGAGCGCGATATCCAGATTCGCGGCCTGCCCGGCGCATATACGCTGATTCTGGTCGATGGCCGCCGCCAGTCCACCCGCGAATCACGCACCAATGGCAATGCCGGCTACGAACAGAGCTTCCTGCCGCCGCTTGAGCAGATCGAACGGATCGAGGTGGTGCGCGGGCCGATGTCGTCGCTTTACGGCTCGGACGCGATGGGCGGGGTCATCAACGTCATCACCCGCCCGGTGGGCGATCGGTGGAGGGGCTCGGTCTCGGCCGAAACCACGTTGCAGCAACATGGCGACCAGGGCGACGGGCGGCAACTGTCGTTCTCGCTCGGGGGGCCGGTGATCGCCGAGCGGCTGGGCTTGCAGCTTTGGGGGCGCATCCATAACCGCGACGAGGATACGCGCACCGATGCGGCGGGCGCGGTGGTCGATGGGCTCAATGGCGCGCGCAACCGCGACATCGGCGCGCGGTTGACCTTCACGCCCACGGAGGGGCACGAATTCCGCCTTGAAGGCGGCTCGCAGCGGTTGCGGGCGGTCTCGAATCACAACACCTCGGCGCTTTGGAGCCAGCAGATACGGCGGCGTGACCATGACCGCGATTATGTGTCGCTTGGCTATTCCGGCACCTTTGGCAGCACGCTTGCCGAACTGACCCTGCAACGGGAGGAAGGGACGCGCACTGTCTATGCCGGCGATCCGCTGGTGGCGAACGTGCGTGTGCCGCGCGTGGTCAACACCGTGCTCGACGGCCGCATCACCATGCCCTGGACCTTCGCGGGCCAGCAGACGCTGGTGACGGGCTTCCAGTACACCGATGTCGCGGTCAACGACATCGGCCATGGCACCGATCCGCAGGATATCGGCATCCACCAATGGGCTGCCTATGCCGAGAACGAATGGCGGATCGATGATGCCTTCTCGGTCACCGGGGGACTGCGCTACGATCATCATTCGATTTATGGCGGCCATGTCAGCCCGCGTCTCTATGGCGTATGGCGATATTCCGATTCGCTGACCTTCAAGGGCGGCATATCCACGGGCTTCCGCACGCCCGATGTCCGTCAGATTGCGCCGGGTTATTACATGCCCACGCAGCAGAACGCCGGGCTGATTGCCCCGAACCCCGGACTTCAGCCCGAACGCAGCACGAATATCGAGCTTGGCATGGTCTATGAGGGGGCGCGGTTCTCGGCCAGCGCCACGGCCTTCCACACCCGTTTCAGCGACAAGATCTCGAACGCCGCCACCGGGCGCCTGATCAACCCCGACACCGGCAATGTCATCGACCCACTGGGCGGGGCCGGATGCAACGCGGCGGCGCTGGGGCCGTATCCGGGCCACTACTGCCTGTGGCAGAACTTCAACATCGACAACGCCGTGATCCGGGGGATCGAGCTTTCGGGCGACTGGCGGGCGACGGATACGCTGAACCTGCGTGCCAGCTACGCCCTGACCGACAGCGAGCAGCGTTCGGGCAACTTCGCGGGCTTCCCGCTGCAACGCACGCCGCGCCACCGCGCCACGCTGCGCGCCGACTGGCAGGCGCCGGTCGATGGCCTCGATTTCTGGGGCTCTGTGACCTACCACGGTTCCGAGATCAACTCCGGTGCGCGGATCGGCACCACGGGCAAACCCGTCACGATCAACGGCGTGGAGGGTCGGCGCTACGACCCCTATACGACCGTGGATATCGGCACGACCTATGCGGTGAACGACCGGGTGTCGATCGCGGCGGCGGTCTACAACCTGTTCGACACCGCGCCGACTGTCGATGAGGTAAACACCGTGATCGAGGGCCGCCGCCTCTGGCTCAGCATCACCTCAACATTCTGAAAGACCTGGGATTATCATGTTTCACAACATTGTCCTTGCGGGGCTGATGGCCCTTGCGGCCGCACTTCCTGCCACGGCTGAAACCATCCGCCACGCGCAGGGCGAGATCGAGATCCCCGACGTGCCGCAACAGGTGCTGGTCTATGATCTGGCCTCGCTCGACAATCTCGATGCGCTTGGCGTTCCGGTGGCCGGGGCGCCGGGCGGGCTGGCGATGCCCGGGCATCTGCAAGGCTATGCCGCCGCCATCGGCACGGTGTTCGAGCCGGATATGGAGGCAGTCGCCGCCATGGCCCCCGACCTGATCGTGGTGGGCGGGCGTTCCGGGCCGAAACACGCCGACCTTTCGCGTATCGCACCCACCATCGACCTGACCCTGCCGCGACAGGACTATATCGCGGGGCTGCGCGACAACCTCATCACGCTGGGCCGCATCTTCGGGCGCGAGGACGCGGCGGCCGAACAGATCGCCGCGCTGGATGCCGATATCGCCGCGCTCAACGCGCAGGCGGCCGATGCCGGGCGGGTGCTGGTGGTGCTGACCACCGGCGGACGGATGAGCACGCATGGCCCCGGCTCGCGCTTCGGGGTGATGTTCGACGAGATGGGCTTCACCCCGGCGGTGACGGGAACCGACACCGGCACACATGGCCAGGCGATCTCGCACGAGTTCATCATGGAAACCAACCCCGACTGGCTGTTCGTGGTGGACCGTGACGCCGCGATCGGACGCGAAGGCCAGTCGGCGCAGCAGTTCCTCGACAACCCTCTGGTGCGCAGCACGACCGCATGGGAGCGCGGGCAGGTCGTCTATCTGGACCCGATGGCCTGGTATCTGGTGGGCGGCGGCGTGCAGGCCCTGCGCACAGGAATCGCGCAACTGGGCGCGGCGCTGGCGGGCGACTGAAGCCGCACCGGCACGCACAGAAAAGGGAACCGGCCCCGCCGACGGGCCGGTTCATCGATGGGAGCCTGAATTGCCACCATTCCAAACCGAGACCACCGCCCGCGCGTTCCTGTGGGCCGGGCTGGCACTGATCGTGCTTCTGGCGATCACCAGCCTCTTTGTCGGCGTCAGCCCCCTCTCGCCTGCCGCGCTCTGGCACGAGGGGATGTCGGGCCGTTCGGCACAGGTTCTGTTCACCTCCCGCCTGCCGCGCACGCTGGCGTTGATGCTGGCGGGGGCGGGAATGGCGATGGCGGGGCTGGTGATGCAGACCCTGGTGCGCAACCGCTTCGTCGAACCCTCGACCGTCGGCACCACCGAGGCGGCGGGGCTGGGCATCCTGCTGGTGATGCTGTTGGCACCCGACCTGCCGGTGATCGTAAGGATGCTGGTGGCGGCGGCTTTCGGGCTGGCGGGAACGGCGCTTTTTCTGGCGCTGCTGCGCGCGGTGCCGCTGCGCTCCACGCTGATGGTGCCGCTGATCGGCATCCTTTTAAGCGGCGTCATCGGCGCGGTTTCGACCTTCATCGCCTATCGCCACGATTTCCTGCAAAGCCTGAGCGCCTGGATGCAGGGCGACTTTTCCATTGTCCTGCTGGGGCGTTATGAAATGCTCTGGCTGGCTGTGGTGATGCTGGCCGCGCTTTATGTCGCCGCCGACCGCTTCACCGTGGCGGGGCTGGGCAAGGAGGTGGCGACCGGCCTTGGCCTGAACCATCGCGGCATCCTCTGGCTGGGCCTGACGCTGGTGGCGCTGATCTCGGCGGCGGTGGTGGCGACGGTGGGGAACATCCCGTTCCTGGGGCTGGTGGTGCCCAATATCGTCAGCCTGATGGTCGGCGACAACACCCGCCGGGCACTTCCGCTGGTGGTGATCGGCGGGGCGGGGATGGTGCTGGCCTGCGATATCGTCGGGCGGCTGGTGATCCGGCCGTATGAGCTGCCCATCGGCACCACGATGGGGGTGATCGGCAGCGCGGTGTTCCTGTATCTGCTGCTGCGGGGCCGCAGCCGTGTCGCCTGAGGCCCGCGCCCGCGCCATCACCGGCCGCTTCGCACTTCTGGGCGTGCTGGCCGTGCTGGCCGTTGCCGGTTTCATGCTTCTGGGCCTGCGCGGCAACTGGGGCTTCGTACTGTCGATCCGGACCGGCAAGCTGGCGGGGCTGGTGCTGGTGGCGGTGGCGGTCGGATCGGCGACGGTGGTGTTCCAGACCCTGACCAGCAACCGGATTCTCACCCCCTCGATCATGGGGTTCGATGCGCTTTATATCCTGCTGCAAACCGTGTTGGTCTTCAGCCTCGGCGCGATGCAGACAACCGCGCTTGATGCGCGGGCGATGTTTCTGGCCGAAACGGCGATGCTGCTGGCCTTCGGCGGGCTGCTTTATCACTGGCTTTTCGGTGCCACGGCGCGCAGCCTGCATCTGCTGCTTCTGGCGGGGATCGTGCTGGGCGTGTTCTTCCGCTCCATCTCGGGGCTGTTGCAACGGATCATGGACCCGGGCGAGTTTCTGGTGCTGCAAGACCGGATGTTCGCCAGTTTCAACACCGTCAATCACGAACTGCTGGCGCTGGCCGCGCTGATCGTCGGGGCGGTGCTGGTGGCGTTCTGGCGCATGCGCCGGGTGCTTGACGTGCTGGCGCTGGGCCGCGAGGCCGCCATCGGGCTGGGCGTGGCACATGCGCGGATGGTGGCGCTGGCGCTGGGGCTGGTCACGGTGCTGGTGGCGGTGTCCACGGCGCTGGTGGGACCGATCAGCTTTTTCGGGCTTCTGGTCGCCAATCTGGCCTATCTGATGTTTCCCACCGCCCGCCATGCCGTCCTTGTGCCCGCCGCCTCGCTTCTGGGGGTGGTGGCGCTGGTGGGCGGACAGACCATTCTGGAGCGCGTGCTGAGCCATGACACCGCGCTTTCGGTGGTGGTCGAATTCATTGGCGGAATTGTCTTTATCCTGCTGGTCATGCGTGGAGGCGCCCGATGATCGAGGTTGACGGGATCTCATTGTCCTATGACGGCACGCCCGTCCTGCGCGAGGTCGCGCTGCGCCTGCCCAAGGGCGGGGTCACGGCGATCATCGGGCCGAACGGGGCGGGGAAATCGACGCTTCTGTCGATCATCGGGCGGATCCTGCGCGCCGATGCCGGGCGCGTCACGCTTGACGGGATGGACCTTGCGCAGGCGCCGGGGCGCGAGGTGGCACGTCGGCTGGCCGTGCTGCGCCAGGACAACCACACAAGCGCCCGGCTGACGGTGCGCGATCTGGTCGGCTTCGGACGCTACCCCCATTCACGCGGGCGATTGTGTGCCGAGGATCTGGCCCAGATCGACCGCGCCCTGGAATATCTGGGCCTGAGCGATCTGGCCGACCGCTTTCTGGACCAGCTTTCCGGCGGCCAGCGCCAGCGCGCGCATATCGCCATGATCCTGGCGCAGGACACCGATTATATCCTGCTCGACGAGCCGCTGAACAATCTCGATATCCGGCACGCGGTCGGCATCATGACGCTGATCCGGCGCGCGGCGGCCGAGCTGGGCAAGACCATCGCGGTGGTGATGCATGACATCAACATCGCCGCCGCCTGCTGCGAGCGGATCGTGGTGATGAAAGAGGGGCAGGTCATCGCCCACGATACCCCGGCCGAGATCATGAAGGCGGAGTTTCTGAGCGAGGTCTACGAGACCCCGATCGAGGTGGTGGCCGTGAAAGACCGGCTGCTGGCCCTTTACTGAGGAATGGACATGGAACAGATCATAACCCGCCACCGCCACGACCTGAAACGCCGGGAACTGACCGTGACGCGGGCCTTCCACCTGACGCCGCTGATGATCCGCATCGTGCTGGAGGGCGAGGACATGGCGGATTTCATCAGCCTCGCTCCCGATGACCATGTGAAACTGATCTTTCCCTCGGACACCGATACGCCCTTGATGCGCGAATACACGCCCCGCGCCTTTGACGACCGCAGCCTGACGCTGGATTTCGCCCTGCACGATGCGGGCCCCGCGACCGGATGGGCGCGCAATGCCCGGCCGGGCGATGTGCTGACGGTGGCCGGGCCGCGCGGCTCGGCGGTGGTGACGGCGGCGTTCGACTGGTGGCTGCTCATCGGTGACGAAACCGCGCTGCCCGCCATCGGACGCTGGGCCGGGGAACTGCCCCGGGACACGCGGCTGATCACCCTGGGTGCCGTCACCGACACCGGAGAGCGGCAGGCTTTCGCCACGGAGGCCCCGTATGATGCGCATTGGTGCCACCGCCCCGCTGCGCAGGCCGCCGACCCCGCGCCGCTGGTCGCCGCCGCGCGGGCGCTGGACCTGCCCGAGGGGCGCGGCTTCATCTGGATCGCCGCCGAAGCCCGCGTCGCGCGCAGCCTGCGCGACCATTTCCTTGCGCAGGGCCATCCCCGGCACTGGATGAAGGCGGCCGGCTATTGGACGCAGGGCATCGCCGACGGTTCTGACAAGACGCTCGACTGAAGCGGCAAGACGATCCTGACTGAAGCCGATGAAGCGATGGTGGTGGCGGCATTCCGGCGCCATACGCTGCTGCCGCCCGATGATTGCCTCATGCGCTTCAAGCTTCGATCCCGCACCCGGCCCGATCAGCGCCTCATCGCTGCCTGCGGGGCCATGGCATATCGCGTCTGATGGCATCCCGGGGTGCCTCTGCCGCATGCGACGGTGGGCGCGATTGTACACCTGTCAAGGGTTTTCAGGTGGTTGACAGTATTGAAAGTTGCTACTTTGATATGCGTCCGAACCTGGACGAACGAGCCTTGCGCACCGATGGCGTCGCGACCGCGGAGGGGATGCGATGTCGGCGGGATCCGCAAGGAAGGCAAATACGCGCGGACAACCGCGCTCAAGGGGGGAAATACATGTCTAGACTGGCTCTGGCAGGTGCTGCGCTGATCGGCAACGCGCTGCTTGTTACATCGGCATCCGCGGATTCGCTGACCATCGTCGGTTGGGGGGGAACGTCGCAGGAAGCGCAGCGCATAATCTATTTCCAGCCGTTCGCCGAAGAGCGGGGGGTGAGCATCACCGAGGACGAGTTCGTCGGCGGCGTCGGCATCCTGCGCACCCAGGTGGTCGGCGGCGCGCCCACATGGGATCTCGTACAGGTCGAGGACCACGAGCTGCAACTGGGCTGCGAGGAAGGGCTGTTCGTTCCGATCGACTACGACCAGCTCGACTATGCGCCCGAGGAATTCATCCCCGGCGCCGCGACCGAATGCGGCGTCGGCGCCTATGTCTTCTCGATGCAGCTGGCCTACAACGCCGACCGGCTGGACAATCCGCCGGAAAGCTGGGCCGATTTCTGGGATACCGAGACCTGGCCCGGAACGCGCGCACTGCGGCGCGGCCCGCAATACAACCTCGAATTCGCGCTGATCGCCGATGGCGTGCCGGTGGACGAAATTTACGACGTTCTGGGCACGCCCGAGGGGCTGGAGCGCGCCTTCGCCAAGCTGGACGAGATCAAGGGCGACCTCATCTGGTGGGAAGCCGGTGCGCAGCCCCTTCAGATGATGGCCTCGAACGAGGTCGTCATGACCTCGGCCTACAACGGCCGCATCTCCACCTCCAACCGGGAGGAAGGGACCAATTTCGTGGGCATATGGCCGGGAACCGGCTATGCGATCGACAGTTGGGTCATCCTCGAAGGCTCGCCGAATGTCGAGCTGGCGCATGAGTTCATCAGCTTCGCCAGCCACCCCGAACGCCAGGCGCGCTTCCCCGAGTTCATCGCCTATGGTCCCGCAATTGTCGCGGCCAATGACCATGTTCCCGCGGAGACCGCGCCGCTGCTGCCGACGACCCCGGTGAACATGGAAGTGTCCTTCCAGATGGATACGGCCTTCTGGGTCGAGAACATCGAAAGCCTGACCGAGCGTTTCGACCGCTGGGTGACCCGGTAAGGCGACATGCGGCCGGCCCGTGACAGCACGGGCCGGTCGTCACCCGGAAGGACTGCATGCCCGACACCATGCCTGAAACTTCGACCATACCTGCTGCGTTCAACCCGGCGGGCAGCCTGCGGGCCAGCCTGCGAAGGGCCGAATGGCGGCACCGGGTGGTTGCCTTCGGTCTTGCCGCGCCGCTGATCCTTTTCCTCGTCGTGGTCTTCGTCATCCCCATCATCCAGATGCTGACGGCGGCCTGGGTCGATCGTTCCGTGGTCGATGCCATGCCGCGCACCGCCGCGGCGATTCACGGATGGGACCGCGACGGCCTGCCGGACGAACCCGTCTACGAGGCGATCGGGCTCGATCTGGCTGAGGGGCAGGCGACACGGGCGCTTGCCGGACCCGCCCGCAGGCTCAACACCGAACTGACGGGCTTCCGCACGCTGATCCTCGGCACGCCGCGGCAGCTTCCGGAGGAGACGCCGGAAAGCTGGCGCGACACGCTGATCGAAATCGACGCCCGCTGGGCCGATCCGGGCCATCTCGTCACGCTGCAACGGGCGGCGCGGGCGACGACCGACTACTACATCCTGACCGCGCTCGATCTGCAACGGAACCAGGCGGACGAGATCATCCGCCAGCCGCCGGAGCAGAGGCTTTTCTTCTCCCTGATCTGGCGCACGCTGAACATATCGCTTTCGGTGACGGCGCTCTGCCTGCTGATGGGCTTTCCGGTGGCGTTCCTGCTCGCCCATGTCGGCGGCGGGTTGCGCAACGTGCTCCTGATCCTCGTGCTGCTGCCGTTCTGGACCTCGCTGCTGGTGCGCACCGCCGCCTGGATCGTCGTCCTGCAAAGCGAGGGCATCATCAATACCTCGCTTCTGACAATGGGAGTCATCAGCGAGCCCTTGCGGCTGATCTACAACCGGGCCGGCGTGCTGATCGCCATGAGCCAGGTGCTGCTGCCCTTCATGATCCTGCCGCTCTACGCGGTCATGGCCAGTATCCCGCCCTCGCATATGCGCGCCGCCCAGAGCCTCGGCGGCAGGCCGTGGTTCGCCTTCCGCAAGGTCTATCTGCCGCAGACGCTGCCCGGCGTGGCGGCGGGGACGCTGCTCGTCTTCATGCTATCGGTCGGCTACTACGTCACTCCGGCGCTGGTGGGCGGCGGCGGCGACCAGATGCTCAGCTATTTCATCGCCTTCTACGCCAACGAGACCGTGAACTGGGGGCTGGCGGCGGCACTCGGCACGGTGCTGATGGCGATCGTGCTGGCGCTGTTCGTGATCTACACCAGCCTGTTCGGCCTCAAGAACGTGAGGGCGGGATAATGCGTCTTCCGGCCTATGCCTCGATCCGCCAGCGCATCGCCTACTGGTGTTTCATCGTCTTCTGCGCGCTGGTCTTTCTTTTTCTGGTGGCGCCGCTGGCGGCCATCATCCCGCTTTCCTTCAACAGCAGCACCTTCCTGACCTATCCGCTGAGCGGGGTCAGCCTGCGCTGGTACGAGATATTCTTCTCCTCCACCGCGTGGCAGCTTTCGATCCGCAACACCTTCATCGTCGGGACCGCCGCGGCGCTTCTGGCGACCACGCTCGGCACGCTGGCGGCACTTGGCATGTCGCGGCCGAACTTCCCGTGGCGGGGGGTGGTGATGGCGCTGGTCGTCTCGCCGATGGTGGTGCCTTTCGTCATCACTGCGCTGGGCATGTTCTTCTTCTTTTCACGCGTCGGGCTGACCAATTCGCTGGCCGGTCTCATCGTCGCCCATACCGCGCTCGGCGTTCCCTTCGTGGTCATCACCGTGTCGGCCACGCTTCAGGGCTTCGACCGCAACCTTCCGCGCGCGGCGGCCTCGCTGGGCGGGCGGCCGTTCTACGTCTTCCGCCGCGTCACCCTGCCCGTGATCGCTCCGGGCGTGACGGTGGGCGCGCTCTTCGCCTTCGTCACCTCCTTCGACGAGGTGGTGGTGGCCGTCTTTCTCGTCGGTCCCCGGCAGCGCACCCTGCCGCGCCAGATGTTCAGCGGCATCCGCGAGAACATCGACCCGACCATCGCGGCGGCGGCCACCTTCATGATGGTGATTTCCGTCTTTCTGTTGATCGCGGTGGAACTGCTGCGGCGACGCTCCGAACGCCTGCGGGGACTGCGCAAATGACGCCGATCGTCGAGTTCAAGAACGTCTTCAAGACCTATGACGGCGAGACGCTGGTCATAAAGGATCTCAACTTCGAGGTGGAACGGGGCGAGTTCCTGACGCTGCTCGGGCCCTCCGGCTCCGGCAAGACCACCACGCTGATGCTGCTCGCCGGGTTCGAGACGCCGACGGGCGGCGACATCACGCTGGAAGGCCGGTCCATCGCCAGAATGCCGCCCTACGAACGTGGCATCGGCATGGTGTTCCAGAATTACGCGCTTTTTCCGCACATGACGGTGGCCGAGAACGTCGCCTTCCCGCTGGAGGCCCGCGGCCAGTCGCGCAGCGGGATCGCGGCCAAGGTGGAGCGCGCGCTCGACATGGTGCAGCTCGGCGGCTTCGCCAGCCGCCGCCCCGCCCAGCTTTCCGGCGGCCAGCAGCAGCGCGTGGCGCTTGCCCGCGCCCTCGTCTTCGAGCCGTCGCTGGTGCTGATGGACGAGCCTCTCGGCGCGCTCGACAAGCAGTTGCGCGAGCGGATGCAGATCGAGATCAAGAACCTGCACAAGCAGGTCGGCGTGACGGTCATCTTCGTGACCCATGACCAGTCCGAGGCACTCACCATGTCCGACCGGGTGGTGGTGTTCAACGACGGCAGGATCCAGCAGGTCGCGCCGCCGGTGACGCTTTACGAACAGCCCGGAAACGCCTTCGTCGCCCAGTTCATCGGCGAGAACAACCGCCTGCAAGGCAGGGTCTCCGGGATTGAGGGCACGACCTGCCGGGTCGATGTCGAGGGCGGCAGCGTGCTGGCGACGCCGGTCAATGTCTCCTCGGTGGGCGAGGCGACCACGCTGTCGATCCGGCCCGAGCGGGTGGAGATCAACCCCGATCCCGGCGCGATCCCGAATATCTTCGAGGCGCGGGTCGAGGAACTGACCTATCTGGGCGACAGCCTGCGGGTGCGCGTGGGCCTGGATGGAAACGGAAACGACGATTTCGTTGTCAAGCTGGCCAATGTCTTCGGTCGGTCCGACCTTGCGCCCGGCGACCGTATCCGCATCGGCTGGAGGGCCGAGGACTGCCGGGCGCTGGACGCGCCGGGGTAGGGTGGAAACCCGACAGGCGGAACGCATCGAACTGTGGTTGCCGATAAGGCGCGGGTCGGAAACAGGGGCCGCCCGCGGTCGGTACCGCCGCCATGCAGGTCTGCCTCGACCAGTTCGCGGCCTCGCGCCCGGACTCGATCCGGTTGGGCGGGCCTCTCCTGTTCAACGCACCTCGATGATGGCGCGGCCAAGCAATGCCTGGTTGGAGATATCGAGATAGCGGAACTCGTAGAAACCGGGCGTGTCGGGCAGGGCGAAGCTCAGCGCACCCTCGATGTTGACCGGCTGCGCGGCAATCCAGCTGAACAGCGCCTGATCCGCCCGCGCCAGCGTGACGCGCTGGTCGGCCCCGTCCGAACCTCCGGTCCATGTGACGATCACGGTCTCACCCGGTGCCGCCGTTTCGGGGGCCGAAAGCCCCGCGCCTTCGTCAAGCGCGGCGGTGGCCTCGACGACCTCGACGATATGCCGTCCAAGCGTGACACCGCCTTCGTTCAGCACATAGCGCAGCTCGTAAAGGCCGGTCTCGGCGGGGGCGGTAATATCGCGCCGGGTGTTGCTGCCGACGCGGTGAAAGATTGTATAGGCGCCTTCATCCGCACCCATCGGCACGATGGTCACCCAGTCCTGCGGGTGAATGGGGGCCGACCAGGAGAAACGCAGATTGTCGCCCGCCCGCACCGTTTCCGGCCCGGTGATCGAAACCTCGGCCCTGATGACCTCGACCGACACGCGGGCAAGGGTGACGCTGCCCGCGTTCAGCACATAGCGCACCTCGTAAAGGCCCGGCTCGGCGGGGGCGGTAATATCGCGCCCGGTGCTGCTGCCGACGCGGTGATAGGACGTATAGGCCCCCTCATCCGCGCCCATGGGCACGATGGTCACCCAGTCCTGCGGGTGCACCGGCGTCGACCACGAGATGGCAAAGCTGCTGCCCGCCGTCGCGGTTTCCGGCGCGGCGATCGAGGCTTCGGCCCCCAGCACCTCGACCGACGCGCGGGCGAGGGTGACGCTGCCCGCGTTCAGCACATAGCGCACCTCGTAAAGGCCCGGCTCGGCGGGGGCGGTAATATCGCGCCCGGTGCTGCTGCCGACGCGATGATAGGACGTATAGGCCCCTTCATCCGCGCCCATCGGCACGATGGTCACCCAGTCCTGCGGGTGCACCGGCGTGGACCACGAGATGGCAAAGCTGCTGCCCGCCGTCGCGGTTTCCGG
>JBAYSY010000008.1:0-75994 GCA_041675885.1 Gemmobacter sp.
AAACCGCCAGATCACCACCGTTGCAGCGGCCCCCCGCGATCGGCCGCTGCCCTCTGTTGTAACCGAAACCGCCCCCTTGCCGCCCCTTGCCGCCCCGCATTAGGCTGCGCCGCAACCAGCAGGAGGAACGGGGCATGAGTATCCACATCGGCGCGGCACCCGGCGAGATCGCGCCCACCGTGCTGATGCCGGGCGATCCCTACCGGGCGCGCTGGGCGGCGCAGACCTTTCTCGACAAGCCGAAGCTGGTGAACGAGGTGCGCGGGATGCTGGGCTACACCGGCACGTGGCGCGGCCATCCGGTGACGATCCACGGCAGCGGCATGGGGATGCCGTCGCTGTCGATCTACGCCAACGAACTGATCCGCGACCATGGCGCCGAGGTGCTGATCCGCATCGGCTCGGCCGGGGCGATGCAACCCCGTGTCGCCCTGCGCGACATCGTGCTGGCGATGACCGCGACCACGCTCTCCACCCCCTCGCGCGGCATGTTCCGCGAGATGAACTTCGCCCCCTGCGCCGATTTCGCCCTGCTGCGCGCGGCGTGGGAGGCGGCGGCGCGCAAGGGGGTGACGGCGCATGCGGGGGGGATCTATTCCTCGGACGTGTTCTACGACGAGCGCCCCGACCTGAACGAGCAGATGACCCGCCACGGCATCCTTGCCGTCGAGATGGAGGCGGCGGAGCTTTACACCCTGGCCGCGCGCCATGGGCGGCGGGCGCTGGCGGTGCTTACGGTTTCCGACCACCTGCTGACCGGCGACCACCTGCCTTCGGAAGAACGCGAGCAGGGGTTCGCCGCCATGGTCGAGATCGCGCTGGAGGCCGCCTTCGCCTGACCCCGGCCGTCTCCGGGGTTGACGCTGCCGGACCCCTGCGCTTCTCTGCGCCCCGGACAGCGCGGACAGGAGAAATAGCATGGAAAAACGTCGGCTTGGCGCGGGCGGGCCGATGGTCTCGGCCATCGGCCTCGGGTGCATGAGCTTCGGGGGGATCTACGGGCCGACCGACGAGGAAACTTCGCTGCGCTGCCTTGACGCCGCATATGGGCGGGGCGTGGATTTCTTCGACACCGCCAATATCTACGGCATGGGCGTGTCGGAAGCCGTGCTGGGCAAATGGCTGGCAAGCCGCCGCCCCGAGGGGGTGACCCTGGCCAGCAAATGCGGCATCGTTCCCGGCCCGCCGCGCCGCTACGACAATTCCGGGGCGCATATCCGCGCCGAACTCGAAGCCTCGCTGCGCAGGCTGGGGCGCGATCATGTCGAACTCTACTATATCCACCGCCGCCAGCAGGAGATTCCGGTCGAGGACGTCGCGGGCACGCTGTCGCGCCTGATCGAGGAAGGCAAGATCGGCGGCTACGGCCTGTCGGAGGTCGCGCCCGCGACCCTGCGCCGGGCCCATGCGGTGCATCCCTGTCGCGCGGTCCAGAACGAATATTCGCTCTGGACCCGGCTGCCGGAGCTTGGGCTGCTGCGCGTCTGCACCGAACTGGGGGTGGGGTTCGTCGCCTTCTCGCCGCTTGGCCGGGGGATGTTCGGCGACCACCCGCCCCGTCCCGAAACCTTTCCGAAGGGCGATTTCCGCCGGGTAACCCCCCGTTTCATGGAGCCGAACTTCAGCGCCAATGTCGCCGCGACCGAGGGTTTCCGCGCCTTTGCCCGCGAAAGGGGCTGGAGCGTTCCGGCGCTGGCCATGGCCTGGGTGCTGGCGCGCGGGCCCGACGTCATCCCGATCCCCGGCACCCGCAGCGCCGGGAACCTCATGGGCTGGATCGACGCGGGCGATATCCGGCTCGGCGAGGCGGAGATGGCCGAAATCGAACGCCTGCTGCCTGCGGGCTTTGCCTGGGGCGACCGCTATTCCGACGCGCAGGCAAGCGGGCCGGAGCGGTATTGCTGACGCAGCGGGGCGGCTGATCCGCCCGTGATCGGTTGAGCCGTGCGTCTTCTCCCGCGGCTTTGCCCCCTTGCACCCGCTGGCGCGAAAGGGCCACATCCGCCCGACCGGACCACCCGAAACCCGAGGACCCCACCATGCGCCCGATGCGCGGCATCCTTCTCAAGATCGCCTCGGTGGTGGTGTTCATCGGGATGTTCTCGCTGGTCAAATACACCGCGCCGCGCATCCCGCCCGGCGAGGCGATCTTCTTCCGCTCGTTCTTCGCCATGCCGGTGATCGTGGTCTGGCTGTTGTCGCGGCGCGAGATGGCCGCCGGGCTGCGCACCGCCAACCCGCTGGGCCATCTCTGGCGCGGGGTGGTGGGGACGGTGGGGATGGGGCTTGTCTTCGCCGCGCTGGCGCTGCTGCCGCTGCCCGAGGCGACGGCGCTGGGCTATACCGCGCCCCTGCTGGTGGTGGTCTTCGCGGCGATGTTCCTGGGCGAGCAGGTGCGCGCCTTCCGCATCGCGGCGGTGATGCTGGGTTTCGTCGGTGTGCTGATCGTGCTGTCGCCGCGTCTGGGCGCCACCGCCGACGGTGCGCTGGGCTACCGCGAGGCGCTGGGGACCATGTTCGCGCTGGGCGGCGCGGTGTTCGCGGCGCTGGCGCAGGTCTTTATCCGCAAGCTGGTGCAGACCGAAAAGACCGCGGCCATCGTGTTCTATTTCTCGCTGACCGCGACGGTTCTGTCGCTTGCCACGCTGCCCTTCGGCTGGGTGATGCCGACGCCGACCGAGGCCGCGCTGCTGATCCTCGCCGGGCTTCTGGGCGGGGTCGGGCAGGTGCTGCTGACCTCAAGCTACCGCGAGGCCGACGCCTCGCTGATCGCGCCCTTCGAATACACCTCGATGCTGCTTGCGATCGGGATCGGCTATGCGGTGTTCGACGAGGTGCCGACCCTGACCATGCTTGCGGGTGCGGCGCTGGTGGTGACGGCGGGGCTGCTGATCATCTGGCGTGAACGCAAGCTGGGGATCGAGCGGGCAAGACAGCGCAGGGCGATGACACCGCAGGGTTGAGGCCAGCCCGCTTCCATGCCACCCTTGCCCCGACCGCAGCCGGAGGGACCGCTTGCAGACCGACCGCGCCACCGCCCCGCCCGGCACCGATTCGGCGCCGCTTGCCCGTGCGCGCAACCCGGGCATGGCGCTCGATCTCGACTGGATCGCCTCGGCGCAGGCCAACGCCCCGGCGATCGAACGCCGGGCGGCGACCCTGCCGGGGCGGCGCTCGGTCAAGCAGGACCATCAGGCGGCATGGCTGTGCCGGGCGATCAGTCTGATCGACCTGACGACGCTTTCGGGCGACGATACCGAGGGCCGGGTCCGCCGCCTCTGCGCCAAGGCGCGCCAGCCGGTGCGGGCCGACCTGCTCGCCGCGCTGGGGATGGAGGGGCTGACGGTGGGTGCGGTCTGCGTCTATCACGACATGGTGGCGGCGGCCGTGCGGGCGTTGGAAGGGTCCGGCATCCCGGTCGCCGCCGTCTCCACCGGCTTCCCCGCCGGGCTTTCCCCCTTCCGCCTGCGCATCGCCGAGATCGGCGAGAGCGTGGCGGCGGGCGCGGCGGAGATCGACATCGTGATTTCCCGCCGCCATGTGCTGACCGGAAACTGGCAGGCGCTTTACGACGAAATGGCCGGGATGCGCGCCGCCTGCGGGGCGGCGCATGTCAAGGCGATCCTCGCGACCGGAGAGCTTGGGCCGTTGCGCAACGTCGCCCGCGCCTCGCTCGTGTGCATGATGGCGGGGGCGGATTTCATCAAGACCTCGACCGGGAAGGAGCCGGTGAACGCCACCCTGCCGGTGGGCCTGACCATGGTCCGGGCAATCCGCGATTACCGCGACCGGACGGGTTTTCACGTCGGGTTCAAGCCCGCGGGCGGGATCTCGAAGGCGAAGGACGCGCTGGTCTGGCTGACGCTGATGAAGGACGAGTTGGGTGGCGACTGGCTGCGGCCCGACCTGTTCCGCTTCGGCGCGTCGTCGCTGCTCGGGGATATCGAGCGGCAGTTGGAGCACCATGTGACCGGCGCCTGTTCCGCCGGTTACCGCCATGTGATGGGGTAGGGCATGAGTGTGCGGGATATCTTCGAGTCGATGGATTACGGCCCGGCGCCGGAATCGTCCGCCCCGGCGCTGGACTGGATCGCCGGGCATGGCGGGCGGTTCGGGCATTGGATCGGCGGCGGTTTCACCGCGCCGGGGGAGGGGTTCGCGACGCGGAACCCGGCCACGGGCGCGGTGCTGGCCGAGGTTACGCAGGGCACCGGGGCGGATGTGGCGAAGGCCGTGGCCGCCGCGCGCCGGGCCGCGTCGGGCTGGGCGCGGACCTCCGGCCATGCGCGGGCGCGCGTCCTCTATGCCCTTGCCCGGCTGGTGCAGAAACACGCGCGGCTGTTCGCGGTGCTGGAGACGCTCGACAACGGCAAGCCGATCCGCGAGAGCCGCGACATCGACATCCCGCTGGTGGCGCGGCATTTCTACTATCACGCCGGGCTGGCGCAGCTCATGGCCGAGGAACTGCCCGGCATGGTGCCGCACGGCGTCTGCGGCGCGGTGATCCCGTGGAACTTTCCGCTTCTCATGCTGGCGTGGAAGGTCGCGCCCGCGCTGGCGGCCGGGAATAGCGTGGTGCTGAAGCCCGCCGAATACACCCCGCTGACCGCGCTCTTGTTCGCGGAACTGAGCCGCGAGGCCGGGCTGCCGAAGGGCGTGCTGAACGTGGTTACCGGCGACGGTGCCACCGGGGCGGCGCTGGTCGAAGCGGATGTGGACAAGATCGCCTTCACCGGCTCCACCGGGGTCGGCCGGGCGATCCGCCGGGCAACGGCGGGCAGCGGCAAGGCGCTGACGCTGGAATTGGGTGGCAAGTCGCCCTGTATCGTGTTCGAGGACGCCGATCTCGACGCGGCCGTCGAGGGGCTGGTGGATGCGATCTGGCTCAACGCCGGGCAGGTCTGCTGCGCGGGCTCGCGCCTCTTGGTGCAGGAGGGGATCGCGCCTGCGTTCCACGACCGGCTCAAGCGGCGGATGGACGGGCTGCGGATCGGCGATCCCCTGGACAAATGCATCGACATGGGCGCGGTGGTGGATCCGGTGCAGCTTGCGGCGATCCGCGCCAAGGTGGACGGCTGCGAGGGTGGCGAGGTCTACCGCGCCGCGACCCACCTGCCCGAGGGCTGCTTCTACCCGCCGACGCTGATCACCGGGCTTTCCCCGGCCTCGCCCTTGATGCAGGAGGAAATCTTCGGCCCGGTCCTCGTCTCCACCACCTTCCGCACCCCCGCCGAGGCGGTGGAGATCGCCAACAACAGCCGCTACGGGCTGGCGGCGACGGTCTGGACCGAGAACATCAACCGCGCGCTCGACATCGCGCCCAGGCTGCGGGCCGGGGTGGTCTGGATCAACGCCACCAACCTGTTCGACGCGGCCGCAGGCTTCGGCGGGGTGCGCGAGTCGGGCTTCGGCCGCGAAGGCGGGTGGGAGGGGCTGCTCGCCTACCTCAAACCCGCCGGAAAACCGCGCTTCGTGAAATCCATCGCCCCGGTGGCGGCGCCGAAGGCGGCGGTGGTGGCGGGGATCGACCGCACCGCGAAACTTTACATCGGCGGCAGGCAGGTCCGGCCCGATGGCGGCCAGTCGCGTGCGGTCTGGTCGGCAAAGGGCAAGCTGCTGGGCCACGCCGGGGTCGGTGGTCGCAAGGACATCCGCAACGCGGTCGAGGCCGCCCATGCCGCCAGGGGCTGGGAGAAGCAGACCGCGCACGGCCGGGCGCAGGTGATCTATTACATCGCCGAGAACCTCGCGGCGCGGGCGGGAGAGTTCGCCGCCCGGCTTGCCGACCTGACCGGAAGGCCCGGCAAGGCCGAGGTCGAGGCCAGTATCGAACGCCTGTTCGCCGCCGCCGCCTGGGCCGACAAACTCGACGGCGCGGTGAAGCCCGTGCCGCTCAAGGGCCTCGCGCTGGCGGTGAACGAGCCGGTGGGCGTGATCGGTGTGATCTGCCCGGACGAGGCGCCGCTTCTGGCGCTGGTCACGCTGATGGCCCCGGCCATCGCCATGGGCAATACCTGCGTTCTGGTGCCCTCGCGCGCCTGGCCGCTGGCGGCGACCGATCTTTATCAGGTGCTCGACACCTCGGACCTGCCGGGCGGCGTGGTGAATATCGTCACCGGCCCCGGGCCGGAGCTGGGCCGCACACTGGCCGCGCATCTCGACGTGGATGCGGTCTGGTCCTTCGCCGGGCCGGAGCTGGCGGCGGAGGTGGAGCGCGAGGCGGCCGGGAACCTCAAGCGGACATGGGCGGGGCCGGTGCCCGACTGGTCCGCCCCCGACCTGCGCGCGGTGCTGCACCACGCCACCGGGGTCAAGACGGTCTGGGTGCCTTACGGGGAATAGCGGGACCAAGGTTGCAGCTCGTGGGTCTTGCATCCGGCCCGCCCCCGTGAAACGGTGCGGCCGACCGTCGCACCCGGACCCGAAATGCTGCCGATCTTTCTGAAAACGCTGCCGTTCTTTGCGCTGATCGGGCTGGGTTACTGGGCCGGGCGGGTGCGGTTCTTTCCGCCCGAGGCAACGGCCTGGCTGACCAGGTTCGTGTTCTACTTCGCGCTTTCGGCGATGCTGTTCCGCTTTGCCGCCAATCTTTCGGTGGCCGAGATCTTCGATATCCGTTTCGCCGCCGCCTATCTGACCGGCTGTTTCGCCGTCTATGGCCTTGCGCTGGCGGTGGCCTTTGCCCGGCGGCTGCCGGTCGAGGAAGCGGCGGTCGAGGCGCAGATCGCGGTGATCGGCAATACGGGTTTCCTCGGCGTGCCGATGCTGGTGGTGCTGCTGGGCCCGGCGGCGGTAGGGCCGGTGATGATGGTGCTTGGCCTCGACATGATCGTGTTTTCCAGCATCATCACCATCGTCATGACCGCAAGCCGGGGCGGCGGGCTGCGCTGGCGTCTGGCCGGGGTGCTGGCCAGGGGGCTGCTGGCGAACCCGATGATTGCCTCGATGCTTGCCGGTCTGGCATGGGGCGCGACCGGCTTCGCGCTGCCCGGCCCGGTCGATGAGTTCCTGTCGATCCTCGGCGCCGCCGCCACGCCGGGCGCTCTCTTTGCCATCGGCGCCTCGCTTGCCGTCAGTTCGGCCGAGCGTATGGCGGTGGCAAGCTGGCTGTCGTTCTGCAAGCTGGTGCTGCATCCGGCGGCGGTCGCGGTCTCGGCGCTCTGGCTGTTCGGGGTCGAGCCTTTCGCCGCCGGGGTGATGATCGCCGCGGCGGCCCTTCCCGTCGCCGGGAATGTCTATATCCTTGCCGCACATTACGGGGTGGCGCCGCAACGGGTGTCGGCCTCGATTCTGGTCTCGACCGTGGCGAGCATCGTCACCGTCACCGCGGTGATCGCCTGGGTGACGGGCTTCTGACGGGCAACATAAGGAGAAACGCCGATGAAAACCCTATCCGAAAACCGGGCCTTCGGCGGTGTGCAGGGGGTCTATGCTCACGCCTCGGCGGCGACGGGCTGCGAGATGACCTTCGGCCTCTTTCTGCCCGAGGCGGCCGAGCACGAGGCGGTGCCGCTGATCTGGTATCTTTCCGGCCTGACCTGCACCCACGAGAACGCGATGGTGAAGGCGGGCGCGCAGAAATGGGCGGCCGAGGCGGGCGTGGCGCTGGTGTTCCCCGACACCTCGCCGCGCGGCGAGGGGGTGGCGGACGACGCGGCCTACGACCTCGGGCAGGGGGCGGGATTCTACGTGAACGCGACCGAGGCGCCATGGGCGCCGCATTTCCGCATGTGGGACTATGTGACCGACGAACTGCCGCGGCTTCTGTTCAACGCCTTCCCGCTGGCCGAGGACTTGCAGGCGATCACCGGCCATTCCATGGGCGGCCACGGCGCGCTGACCATCGCCATGAGCTTTCCGGGCCGGTTCCGCTCGGTCTCGGCCTTCGCGCCGATCGCGCATCCCACCGCGTCCGACTGGGGCCGCAAGCAGTTCGCCGCCTATCTGGGCGGGGACGAGGCGAAATGGGCCGCGCATGACGCCACGCTCTTGATGCGCCGCCGGGGCTTCGACGGGCCGATCCTGATCGACCAGGGGGCGTCGGACCAGTTCCTCGACCTGCTCAGGCCCGAGGCGCTGGCCGAGGCCATGGCGGCCTCCCGCCAGCACGGCGCGTTCCGGATGCAGAAGGGCTATGACCACAGCTATTTCTTCGTCTCGACCTTCATGGAACAGCATATCGCCTTCCACGCGGACGCGCTCGATGGCTGACCGCGCGCTCTATGTCGATGCCGATGCCTGCCCGGTGAAGGCCGAGGCGGCACGGGTGGCGGCACGGCATGGGGTGGCGGTCTATATGGTGTCGAACGGCGGGCTGCGGCCCTCGGCCAATCCGCTGGTGCGGATGGTCTTCGTCCCCGACGGCGCGGACGAGGCCGACAAGTGGATCGCCGACCGCGCCGGGCCGGGCGACGTGGTGGTGACGGGGGACATCCCGCTTGCGGCGAAATGCGTGGCGGCGGGGGCCGTGGTGCTCAAGCACAACGGCGAGGTGCTGACCGAGCGCAATGTCAACGAGGCGCTGGCGATGCGCGACCTGATGGCCGACCTGCGCGCGGCCGATCCGTTCCGGCAAGGGGGCGGCAAGGGGTTCACGAAAGCCGACCGCTCGCGCTTTCTCGACGCACTCGACAGGGCGCTGCGGGGGCGGGCATGACGACGGTGATCCGCAACGCCTCGCTGGTCGGGATGATGTCGGCGGCGGGGGCGTCGATGATGTTCTCGGTCAACGATGTGTCGATCAAGTTCCTGTCGGGCGACTATGCGCTGCATCAGGTGGTGCTGGTGCGGTCGCTGGTCGCCATGGCGGTGCTTCTGGGGATTCTGGTGCCGCTTCAGGGCGGGTTTTCCATGCTGCGCACCCGGCGGCCGTTCATGCACATGTGGCGCGGCGCGGCGGTGCTGTTCGCCAACCTCTGCTTCTTCATGGCGCTGGCGACCATGCCCATCGCCGATGCGGTGGCGATCTTCTTCGTCAGCCCGCTGCTGGTCACCGTGTTCTCGGTCGTGTTCCTGCGCGAATATGTCGGGCCGCGGCGCTGGGCGGCGGTGGCGATCGGCCTTGTGGGCGTGCTGATCGTGCTGCGGCCGGGCACCGGGGCGTTCCAGCCCGCCTCGCTTCTGGTGCTGGCGGCGGCCACCGGCTACGCCACGCTGCACACGCTGACGCGCCGGATCGGCGGGACCGAGAGCGCGGTGGCGATGGCCTTCTACATTCAGGTGATGTTCCTCTTGGTCTGTTCCGTCATGGGGCTGGTGGCGGGCGACGGGCGCTTCGCCGGGCACGACAATGCTTCGCTCGATTTCCTGCTGCGCGGCTGGGTCTGGCCTGCGCCCGACGACTGGCTGATCTTCTTCATCGTCGGGGCGACCAGCGCGCTGGGCGGGTTCCTCGTCAGCCAGGCCTACAAGCTTTGCGAATCTGGCCTTGCGGCGCCGTTCGAATATATCGCCATGCCGATGGCGATCTTCTGGGGGGTGACGGTGTTCGGCGAATGGCCCGACTTCTGGGCCTGGGCCGGGATATTGCTGATCGTCTCGGGCGGGCTTTACATGGTCTGGCGCGAGACGCTGGCGGCCCGTCCCGTGCCCGCGCCGGGGCGGCGGGGATGAGCATGGCCCCCGCCCGTGCCGCCGCGTGTTCGATATCGGCAATGTGCTGATCGAATGGCAGCCGGAACGGTTCTACGACCGCCGGATCGGCCCGGGGGCCCGCGTCGTGCTGTTCGTCGAGGTGGACCTGCACGCGATGAACGAGCGGATCGACCGTGGCGGTGGCTTCCGTGAGGTGGTCGAGGACGAGGCCGCCCGCCGCCCTTGTGCTGGCCGACGACCGGGCCGAGAATGTCGCGGCCGCCGCCGCGCGCGGCTGACGGGTGCATCGTTTCGCGGATGCGGCGGCGCTGGTCGCCGAGGGGCTGCCGGAAGAAGGGGGAGGCCGGGACATGAATATCGAGATCGTCGGCCCCGAGGCCGAGGCGCATCTGTCCTGGTCCGGGCTGACCGGGGCGCTGGAGGCGGGCCACCGCCTGCCCAGGGCCGAGATCGGCGACACCCTGCTTTGCCGCGATCCGGATACGTTGCTGTCCCGCGCCGCCTGGATCGACGGGATGGGGATCGCGGTCAAGTCGGCGACGGTCTTTCCCGGCAATCCCGCCAAGGGGCGGCCGATGATCAACGGGGCGGTCAGCCTTTATTCCGACGAGGCGGGCGGGTTGGAGGCGATCGTCGATTTCCATCTGGTGACCAGATGGAAGACGGCGGGCGACAGCCTGCTTGCGGCCCGGCGGCTTGCCCGGCCCGACAGCCGCGACTTTCTGATCATCGGCGCAGGGGCGGTGGCCGGTTCGATGGTCGAGGCTTACCGCAGCGCCTTTCCCGGCGCGCGCTTCCGGATCTGGAACCGGACGGCGGCGGCGGCCGGGCGGCTTGCGGCCGCGACCGGGGCCGAAGCGGTCACCGACCTTGCGGCTGCGGCGGGGGCCTCGGACGTGATTGCCACCGCCACCATGTCGTCGCAGCCGGTGCTGAAGGGCGAATGGCTGCGCCCCGGCACCCATGTCGATCTGATCGGCGCCTATCGCCCCGATATGCGCGAGGGCGACGACACGCTGCTGACCCGCGCCCGGCTGTTCGTCGACAGCCGCGAAACCACTGTCGCCCATATCGGCGAGATCAGGGATCCCCTTGCGCGCGGGGTGATTTCCGAGACGGATATCCTGGCCGACTTCTACGACATCGCCGCCGAGCGGTTCCGGCGCGAGACGGCGGAGGAGATCACCGTGGCCAAGAACGGCGGCGGCGCGCATCTCGACCTGATGACCGGCCGCTATATCCTGTCCGCCTGGCGCGGGCGTTCCGCCTGACGTGCGGTCTGGTCCGCCGCCGGTCGGCAGGGAATTGCCGGCCGGGCTTGCCGGATGCGGTGGGAATTGGCTAGCCTGTCAGCGACGGCCATATATATCTGGCCGTATCGTATCCTGTGTTGCTGCTCCGGTCCGTGTTCCGTGGAAGGGGGGAGGCAGTCCCGTGATCGAAGCGAAAATCGGCGAACGACTTTCCGGCCTGCCGGTGCCGGTTGCCGTCACGCTGCCCTCGGGGCGGCGGATCGGTGCCAAGGCGCCACGGGTGCGGCTTGATTTCCGCGACAGCCGGGCGCTCATGCTGATGACCACCGGGCGGATCGGCGCGCTCGGCAGTGCCATCGTCGAGGGAAGGGTCGGGGTCGAGGGCCGGATGGGCGACGCGATGGAGGTGGCGGCGGCGCTGCTGCCCCGCCCGGGGTTCGAGCGCCCGCCGGGCGCCGTCGCCCGGTTCCTTGCGCGGCTCCGGTCGGGGTTGCGCCACAGCCGCAGCCGGGATGCGCATCAGATCGGCTTTCACTACGACCTGGCGGATGATTTCTATGCGCTCTGGCTCGACCCGCGCCGGGTCTATTCCTGCGCCTATTTCGCGGCCGACAACCTGACGCTGGACCGGGCGCAGGAGGCGAAGCTGGACCTGATCTGCCGCAAGCTCGACCTGCGCGAGGATGAGAGGTTTCTGGATATCGGCGCGGGCTGGGGGGCGCTGCTGCTCTGGGCCGCCGAGAATTACGGGGTCGATGCAACCGGCATCACGCTGTCGCGCAACCAGCACGCCCATGTCACCCGGCTGATCGCGGAACGCGGCCTTGCGGGCCGGGTGCGGGTGGAGTTGCGCGACTACCGCGACCTTGCGCCCGACCGGCCGTTCGACAAGATCGCCTCGGTCGGCATGTTCGAGCATGTGGGTCACGCCAACATGCCGGTCTATTTCGGCAAGCTGCATTCGCTCATCCGGCCCGGCGGGCTGATCATGAACCACGGGATCACCGCCGGGGGGCTGGACGACGCGCCGGTCAGCGGCGAGCTGGGCGGTTTTATCGAGCGGCACATCTTTCCGGGCGGCGAACTGATCCACGTCAGCCAGCTTCTGCGCGAGGCCGCCGGGGCGGGGCTGGAGCCGCTGGATACCGAGAACCTGCGGCCGCATTATGCGCGCACGCTCCGGCATTGGTCGAACCGGCTCGAATCGCGCCTGCCCGAGGCCGAGGCGGTGCTGGTCGGGGCGCATGGCGCCGAGAGGGCCGGGCAGGTGCTGCGGGCGTTCCGGCTTTACCTCGCCGGCTGCGCGATGGCCTTCGAACGCGGCTGGGTCTCGCTTTACCAGATGCTGGCGGCGCGGCCCGACGGCGACATGCAGGGCCGGGCGATGCGCGGGGCGCAGTCGGCCTATCCGTTCCGGCGCGATTACATCTACGCCGACCGCGCATCCTGACCGGCCCCGGGCCGGTGGCCTTCCAGATCGGCGAGGATCGGGCAATCCGGCCGGTCGTCGCCGTGGCAGCAGTCGGCCAGCGATTCCAGCGTCTGCGCCATGCCCTCCAGCTCGTCGATCTTGCGCCGCAGCTCGGCGAGGTGGTCGAGCGCGAGGCGCTTGACATCCCCGCTGTGGCGCGAGCGGTCGCGCCAGAGGCTGAGCAACTCGCCGATCCCCTCGACCGAGAAGCCGAGGTCGCGGGCGCGGCGGATGAAGCGCAGCATGTGGATGTCGGCCTCGCGGTAGACGCGGTAGCCCGATCCGGTCCGGCCGGCGGGCGGGATCAGCCCGGTCCCCTCGTAGTAGCGGATCATCTTGGCCGAAACACCCGAGGCGCGGGCGGCGTCGCCGATGTTCATCTGTTGCCTCCTTTCCTGTCGGGTGGCGGTCAGAACGCCCCCACCCCGATGACCAGCGCCGCAAGCGGCGGATGCGCGAGGGCGAGAAGGACGAGGGCTGCGGTGATCATTTTGCCGCAATCGCCCGGATGACCGCCTCGGGTTCATGGTCCAAGACGCGCAGCAGGGTAAGGGCCGGGCCGCTTACATGGCGGGCACCTTGTTCCCATTTCCGGTAGCCCGACACGCTCATGCCCATCAGCGGGGCCATCTGCACCTGCGTCAGCCTCGCCTTCTTGCGGATTTCGCGCGGGTTGACCGGCACATGCACGGTGGCCGGGCCTTCGCCCTTCGCATGGGCGAGCGCCTCTTGCAGGGACTGAATCAATTCCTGGCCGAAGGTGGTCATTTCATCTCCTTTCGTGTGGCCTTGATGGCGTGCGTCAAGGCGAAGACAGCCCGCTTCTCGTCCGGGCTCATGTCGGTCCGCGCATTCTTCGCGTAGACCAGCAGGGCATAGAGCGGGATCGTCCCGTCGAGAAAGTAGTAGATCACCCGCGCTCCGCCGCGCTTGCCGCGCCCGGACGCCGAGAACCGGACCTTGCGCACCCCGCCCGTGCCGGGGATTTCATCGCCCGCAAGCGGGTTGCGGGACAGGAAGTCGATCAGTTCGGCCTTTTCCTCGACACTGAACAGCTTGTCGGCCTGTCGGGTGAAGATCGGGGTTTCGGCTACCGTTTGCATCAGATCATGTATAGCCCGATGGGTTACAATATCAACCCCAACGGGTTATATTTGTGGTGGGCAAGATGCCTGGCCGCGCGATGAGGCCGCACCCCGCTCACCCCTCCCCCATCGGTGCACGAAACGCCCGCAGCCGCAGCGCGTTGCCGAGAACGCAGACCGACGACAGCGCCATGGCCCCGGCGGCGAAGATGGGCGACAGCAGGATGCCGTAAGCCGGGTAGAGAATCCCCGCCGCCACCGGGATCAGCGCCGTGTTGTAGGCGAAGGCCCAGAACAGGTTCTGCCGGATGTTGCGGATCGTCGCCTTCGACACCGCGATGGCGTTGGGCACGCCGCGCAGGCTGCCGGACATCAGCACCACGTCGGCGGTCTCGATGGCGATGTCGGTGCCGGTGCCGATGGCGAGGCCCGCGTCGGCCTCGGCCAGCGCCGGGGCGTCGTTGATGCCGTCGCCGGTGAAGGCCACGGGCCCGTGGGCGGCGCGCAGTCGGCGGATCGCCTCGACCTTGCCGTCGGGCATGACCTCGGCCACCACCTCGTCGATGCCGAGCCTGCGGGCGATGGCCTCGGCGGTGCGGCGGTTGTCGCCGGTGATCATCGCCACCTTGAGGCCGAGGCCATGCAGCGCCGCGATGGCGGCGGGGGTGGTTTCCTTCACCGGATCGGCCACCGCGACGATGGCGGCAAGGCGGCCGCCGATCGCGGCATAAAGCGGCGTCCGCCCCTCGTCCCCCAGCCGTTCGGCGGTGGCGGCGAAGGGGGCGACGTCGTGGCCCAACTCGCGCATGTAGCGGTCGGCGCCGATCTCGACCCGGACCCCGCCCGCATCGGCGGCGACGCCAAGCCCGGTAAGCGCGGCAAAGCCGGAGACTTCGGGCAGCGCGAGCCCCTCTTCCAGCGCGGCCTCGGTGATGGCGCGGGCGATGGGGTGTTCGGATTTCGCCTCGACCGCCGCGATGCGGGCCAGCACTTCGGCGCGGTCGAAGCCTTCGGTGGTTTCAAGGTCGGTGAGACGCGGGCGGCCTTCGGTCAGGGTGCCGGTCTTGTCGAAGGCGACAACCCTGACTTCGCGCAACTGTTGCAGGGCCTCACCCCGGCGGAACAGCACGCCCATCTCGGCCGCGCGCCCGGTGCCGACCATGATCGAGGTGGGCGTGGCAAGGCCCATCGCGCAGGGGCAGGCGATGATCAGCACCGCGACCGCGTTGACCAGCGCGAAGGTCAGCGCCGGGGCGGGGCCGAACGCAAGCCAGATCAGGAAGGTCAGCGCCGCCGCCCCCATGACAGCGGGCACGAACCACATGGTCACCTTGTCCACCAGCGCCTGAATGGGGAGTTTCGAGCCCTGCGCCTCCTCGACCATGCGGATGATCTGCGCCAGCACCGTGTCGCCGCCCACCGCCGTGGCGCGGAACGCCAGCGCGCCGTTCTGGTTCACCGTGCCGCCGGTGAGCATGGCGCCTTCGGCCTTGGCGACCGGGACCGGCTCTCCGGTGATCATGGATTCGTCCACCCAGCTTTCGCCCTCGGTCACGGTGCCGTCCACGGGGATCCGCTCTCCCGGCCGGACCTCGATCTCGTCGCCGGGCACCACCTCGGCCACGGCGATCTCCTGCACCCGGCCGTCGCGCCGGACCCGTGCCGAGCGGGGCTGAAGCGCCACCAGCCGCCGGATCGCCTCGGAGGTGCGGCCGCGCGCCCGCGCTTCCAGCCAGCGGCCCATGAGGATCAGCGTGACGATCACCGCTGCCGCCTCGTAATAGACGTTGACGGTGCCTGCGGGCAGCACCCCCGGCGTGAAGGTGGCGACCAGCGAATAGGCCCAGGCCGCCAGCGTGCCCACGGCGACAAGGCTGTTCATGTCGGGCGCGCCGCGCAGCAGCGCCGGAATCCCCTGCCGGTAGAAGCGCAGCCCGGGGCCGAACAGCACCAGCGTGGTCAGGGCGAATTGCAGATACCAGTTCGCGGTCTGCCCGATCGTGTCCATGATCAGGTGATGCAGCGCCGGGATCAGGTGCGAACCCATCTCCAGCACGAAGACCGGCAGGGCCAGCGCCGCGGCGATCAGCGCGTCGCGCCTCAATGTGGCGGCCGCCTCGTCATGCCGGGTGATGTCCTCGGGCGCGGCGCGATGTTCGATGGGCCGCGCGGCGTAGCCGGTGGTATCCACCGCGCGCAGCAATGCCGCCGGGTCGGCGGTGCCGGTGACGCTGGCGCGTTCGGTGGCGAGGTTGACCACCGCCGTCTCCACCCCCGGCACGGCCAGCAGCGCACGTTCGACCCGCCCGACGCAGGAGGCGCAGGTCATTCCCTCGATCTCCAGTTCCACCGGCCGCTCGGGTTCGGGTATCACGTCAAAGCCGGTGCGCTCGACCGCGCCGACCAGCGCCGCGCGGTCAACGAGGGCGTCCAGCCGGACCTCGGCCTTGCCGGTGATCAGGTTGACGCTGGCCCCCGCCACGCCGGGCACGGCGGCAAGCGCGCGTTCGACCCGGCCGGTGCAGGCGGCGCAGGTCATGCCCTCGATGCCGAGGCGTATCGGGGCGGGGGCGGGGTTGCCGGGGGCCGCATCCATGGCCGTCTCCTTTTCGTCGCTTGCCGCAGAGATGGGGCTTCCAATGGTGGGAAGGTCAAGGGGCAGGAAAAAAGATGCCGGGAAAAAATGCCGCAGTTGACCTTCCAACGGAGGGAAGCCCTATCTCTGCGCAGGATTACCGGCACAGGACAACAGGACGGAGGACGGGATGCGATTCCGGATCGAGAACATGGAATGCGGCGGCTGTGTGCGCGGGGTGACGTGGGCGATCCACACGGTGGACCCCGAGGCGACGGTCATGGCCGACCCTGAGACCCGGATGGTCGAGATCGGCTCGGCCCGCGCCGCCGCCGACCTTGCCGCCGCGCTGGAGGCCGCCGGTTTCCCGGCCATCGCCGAACGGGAAGGGGCCTGACCATGGCGCGGGCCGTGCGGGTGATCGCTGCGCAGGGCGCCGGACCGTCTTGAGTGCGCCCCCTTGCCCGGAACAGCCGCTTCAGCGGCCCGGGCGGTCGGCCGCTGCCCTCTGTTGCGCGGCATATTTCCTTGTTCGGCAAACCGCCAACACCGCCTGCATGCGTTACCGGGATTTTACACAGGCCGGATACCCCCGGACAAACCCGTTGTGCCGCACGGGCAGCATGGGGCAACATCATCCGTGCAGCGTGACAGCAACCGAAGAGGAACCCGGAAGATGTGCCGCCCGACCTCCCCCCGATTTCTTTGCGCGACGATCCTTGCTCTCGGTCTGGGCCTTGCGGGCGGTGGGGCCGCCGCGCAGGCCATCTCCATCGGCTTGCAGCAGGAGCCGACCTCGCTCGATCCGACATCGGACGCCACCGCCTCGATCGACGGGATGCTGACCCAGAACGTGTTCGAATCGCTGACCACCGTCGATTCCGCGGGTGTGCCGCAGCCGCAGCTTGCGCAAGGCTGGACCATCTCGGACGACGGGCTGACCTATGTCTTCACGCTGGTCGAAGGGGTCGCCTTTCACGACGGCACGCCGTTCGACGCCGATATCGTCAAATATTCCTTCGACCGGGCGATGGGCGAGGGCAGCGAGAACCCGACCAAGGCGATCTTCGCACCGGTCGAATCGGTCACCGTGATCGACCCGCGAACGGTCGAGGTGAAACTGTCCCGCCGCGACGCCTTCTTCCTGTTCAACCTCGCGCAGGGCGATGCCTCGATGGTGACGCCCGGTACCGCCGCCACCAACCGCACCAGCCCGAACGGCACCGGCCCGTTCAAGTTCGACGGCTGGACAAGGGGCGACCGGCTCACGCTGGTGAAGAACCCCGACCATCGCAACGCCGATTCGGTGCAGCTTGAACGGGTGGTGTTCCGCTTCATCGCCGAACCGGCGGCGGCAAGCGCCGCGCTCATGGCCGAGGAGATCGACGCCTTCCCCGGCTTCCCCGCGCCGGAGCTTCTGGTCCAGTTCGAGGCCGACCCGCGTTTCGACGTCACCGTGGGCAGCACCGAGGGCGAGGTGATCCTTGCCATGAACAACGCCCGCCCGCCCTTCGACAATCTCGACGTGCGCCGGGCGGTCAACACGGCGCTCGACCGCGATGCGATCATCGAAGGGGCGATGTATGGCCGCGCCCTGCCGATCGGCAGCTTCTACCCGCCGCACGGTCCGGCCTATGTCGATCTGACCGGCACCTATCCCCATGACCCGGCGCAGGCGCGCGGGATGTTCGAGGCGGCGGGGGTCGCGGGCGCGACCATGACCATGCGGGTGCCGCCCTTCCCCTATGCCACCCGCTCGGCCGAGATCATCCAGGCGCAACTGTCCGAGGCCGGGATCGACGCGCGGGTCGAGATCGTCGAATGGGGCTTCTGGCTCGACGAGGTTTACGGCAAGCACAATTACGAGATGACGATCATCGCCCAGACCTCGCCCAACGACATGGGCAACTTCGCCCGCGGGCCCGGCTACTACTTCGGCTACGACAACCCGGACTACACCGCGCTGTGGAACCGCATCCGCGAGGAGGCCGACCCGGACGCCCGCAACGAGATGCTGCGCGAGGGCCAGCGTGTCCTTGCCGATGACGCGGTGCATTTCTTCATGTTCCAGCTTCCGCTCCTTGGCGTGTTCCGCACCGGGATCGAGGGGTTCTGGCCCTCGCAGCCGGTGCAGTTCCAGCCGCTGGCGGGCGTGACGGTCGGCAACTGACCGGATGGCAGGACCGGGGCCGGTGCCACGCGCATCGGCCTTCAGGCTGTGGGGTGGGCGCGCGCATGGGTCTTTTTCTGCTCAGACGCACGGCGGGGTTCCTGCTGACGCTGGCCGCGGTTTCGGTCGTCGTCTTCGCGGTGATGAACGTGCTGCCGGGCGATCCGGCGCTGACCATCCTCGGCCTAGATTCGACCGAGGACGCCCGCGCCGCCCTGCGCCAGCGGCTCGGCCTCGATGAGCCTGCGCATACCCGATACATTGCCTGGGTGGCGGGCGCGTTTCGCGGCGACCTCGGGGTCAGCTACTCGTTCGGTGTTCCGGTCTCGGGGCTGATCGCCGAACGCCTGCCGCTCACCGTCTCGCTCGCGCTCTCGGGGATGGTGGTCACGGTGATCGTGGCGCTGACCATGGGGATCGCGGCGGCGGCGAACCACAAGGGGCCGGGCGACTGGGGGGTGATGCTGGTCAGCCAGCTCGGCATCGCGATCCCGGCCTTCTGGCTGGCGATCCTCTTGGTGCTGCTGTTCTCGGTCACGCTGCGCTGGCTGCCGCCCGGCGGTTTCCCGGGCTGGGGCGATCCGGTGGCGGCGGTGCGGTCACTGGTGCTGCCCACGGTGTCGCTGGCGCTGGTGCAGTCGGCGGTGCTGGCGCGGGTCACGCGCTCCTCGGCGCTTGAGGTGATGCGGCTCGACTTCGTGCGCACCGCGCGGGCCACCGGCCTGTCGCACCGGCGCATCCTGTGGCGGCATGTGCTGCCGAACGCGCTGGTGCCCATCGTCACCATCGTCGGGCTTCAGTTCGCCAATCTGGTCACCGGAACCATCGTGATCGAGAACGTGTTCTTCCTGCCCGGCCTCGGGCGGCTCTTGTTCCAGTCGATCGCCAACCGCGACCTGATCACCGTGCAGGCGCTGGTGATGTTCTTCGCCGCCATCGTGGTCACGGCGAATTTCATCGTCGATATCCTCTATGTGCTGATCGACCCAAGGCTGAAGGGGCGCACCGGATGAGACGCGGGCGGCTTCCGGTCAACCTGATCATCGGCGCGGTGCTGGTGACGCTGGTGGTGGCCACGGCGCTGGTTTCGCTGGTCTGGACGCCGCATCCCCATGCGGTGATCAACATACCCAACCGCTTCCAGCCCGCCGATGCGGTGCATTGGCTGGGCACCGACCAGCTTGGCCGGGACGTGCTGTCGCAACTCATGGCGGCGGCGCGCAACTCGATGGGGGTGGCGCTGGTCGCGGTGCTGCTGGGCGGCTCGGTGGGCGTGTTCCTCGGGCTCTTGGCGGCGGCGGCCGGGGGCTGGGTGCAGGATCTGGTGATGCGGCTCTCCGACCTCAGCTTCGCCTTCCCGACGCTCTTGTTCGCGATCATGCTGGCGGCGGCCTTCGGCCCGTCGCTGACCATCGCCACGCTGGCCATCGCCTTCATCAACATACCGATCTTCGCCCGGGTCACGCGGGCCTCGGCGAACCAGATCTGGACGCGGGAATATGTCTATGCCGCCCGCGCCGCCGGGCAGGGCGCCTTCGCCATCTCGCGCGACCATGTGCTGCCGAACATCGCCGCGCCGGTGATCGTGCAGGCAACCATCGAGTTCGCGGTGGCGATCCTGGCCGAGGCCGCGCTCTCCTACCTCGGCCTCGGCGCGCAGCCGCCCTCGCCCTCATGGGGGCGGATGCTGTCCGAGGTGCAGACGCTGCTTTACATCGCGCCGCAACTGGCGATCTATCCCGGCCTGTGCATCGTGGTCGCGGTGCTGGGCTTCGGCCTTCTGGGCGACGGGCTGCGCGACGTGACCGATCCAAGGCTGGTGCGGGGGCGGTCGTGATGCTGGAGATGCGCGATGTCTCGGTGCGGTTCGGAGAGGTGGCGGCGATCCGTTCCGCCTCGCTGACGGTGACCGAGGGCGACCGGATCGGCCTTGTGGGCGAATCCGGCTGCGGCAAGTCGATGATGGCGCTCACGCTCATGGGCATGGTGCCCGAGGCGGCGCGGGTCACCGGGTCGATCCGGCTGAACGGCAAGGAACTGGTGGGGCTGCCGGAGCGTGCGCTGCGCCGCATCCGCGCCCGCTCCATCGCCATGATCTTTCAGGAACCCATGGCGGCGCTCAACCCCCTGCGGCGGATCGGCGAGACGGTGATGGAGCCGCTGCTGCTGCACGAGGGCCTGTCGCGCAACGCCGCCCGCGCCCGCGCGCTGGCGCTGTTCGAGGAGGTGGGCATCCCCGAGCCGGAACAGCGGTTGCGCCAGTTCCCGCACGAGATCTCCGGCGGCCAGCGCCAGCGGGTGCTGATCGCGCTGGCGCTGGCCTGCAACCCGGCGCTGCTGATCGCGGATGAGCCGACGACGGCGCTGGATGCGAACGTGGCGCTGCGGATCACCGACCTGCTGGTGCGGCTGGCCGAGGACCGGCGCATGGCGCTTCTGTTCATCAGCCACGACCTTGCGGCGGTGACGCGGGCGACGCGCGACATCTGCGTGATGTATGGTGGCGATATCGTCGAGCGCGGGCCGACACGCGAGGTGCTGGAAAGCCCGGCGCATCCCTACACCAAGGGCCTGCTGGCGGCGCGGCCGCGTTTCGACCCCGCGGCCCCGGCCCGCCGCCGTCTGCCGACCATCCCCGGCACCGTGCCGCAGCTTGCCGACCTCGCGCCCGGCTGCCGGTTCTCGGGCCGTTGCGCGGTGGAACTGGCCCATTGCGCCCGCACCCGGCCCGCTGCCGCCGCACCGGGGCCGGGCCGTTCGGCCGCCTGCCACCGGCTGGCTGCGGAGATACCGGCATGAGCGTGCTCTTGAAGGCCGAGGCGGTCAGCCGCCGCTACCGGATGCCGCGGCAGGCGCTGTTCGCGGTGCCGCCGATGCTGACCGCCGTCAACGGCGTGAACCTCACACTGGACCGGGGCCAGACCCTCGGCATCGTCGGCGAGAGCGGCTCGGGCAAGTCCACCCTCGCCCGCATGGTCATGGGATTCGAGCGGCCGGATGAAGGCCGCATCCTGTTCGAGGGCCGCGACCTGAACGCGCTGTCCGCGCGAGAGTTGCGCCGCACCCGGCAGCACTTCCAGATGGTGTTCCAGGACCCTTTCGGCTCGCTCGACCCGCGCCGCACCGCAGGCTGGTCGATCGCCGAACCCTTGCGGGTGGTGGGAAGCCTCGACCGTGCCGGGATCGCCCGCCGGGTCGATGAGGTGCTGGAACAGGTGGGCCTGCGCGCCGGGGATGCGGGCAAATACCCGCATGAGTTCTCGGGCGGCCAGCGCCAGCGCCTCGCCATCGCGCGGGCGATCTCGACCCGCCCGGCGCTCCTGGTGGCGGACGAGGCGGTGTCGGCGCTCGACGTCTCGGTGCAGGCGCAGATCCTCAACCTGCTGATGGACATGCAGGAGGAACTGTCGCTGGGCATCCTGTTCATCAGCCACGACCTTGCCGTGGTCGCCAGCATCTGCGACCGGATTCTCGTGATGCGCCACGGCGACGTGCTGGAGGCGGGCGACGCGCGGGCGGTGCTGGCCAACCCGCGCCACGACTACACCCGCTCGCTGCTCACGGCCTCAGGGATATCCGCATGACCCGACATCCGACATTCGTGCATCTGACCGACCTGCATCTGTCGCACCCGGACCTCAACGACCCGCATCTGCGCGCCGATACGGTGGCGGCGCTGGCCTTGGCGGTCGAGACCATCGGCCGGATCGACCCGCGCCCGGATTTCGTGATCCTCGGTGGCGACCTGACCAACCGCGGTGAACCGGAAAGCTACCGGCTGCTGCGCGAGATGACCGAAGGGCTGGGGCTGCCGCTGGTCCATGCGCTCGGCAACCACGACAGCCGCCCGGCCTTCTACCGCGAGGTTCTGGGCGAGGACCGCGACGGGCCTTGCTGCCACGACCGGGTGATCGCCGGGCTGCATGTGATCGTGCTCGATACCAGCGTGCCGGGCCGGGTGGGCGGCGCCATCGGCGCGGACCAGTTCGCCTTTCTGCGCGCGGCGCTGGACCGCGCGCCGGGCCTGCCGAAGATCGTCGTGGCGCACCATCCGCCCCGGCTCGACGACGGCGGGTTGGTCTGGGAGGCGCTCGGCCCCGGGGACACCGGCGAACTGGCGGAAACCCTGCGCGGGCGCGGGGTGGCTGGAATTTTCTGCGGTCATATCCATATGAATCGGGTGGATCACTGGCACGGCACTCCCCTGATCGTGACCGGCGGGCTGCACGCGACCGTTGATGTGCTGCTGCGTTCGGGTATGCGCATCCTTGAGGGAACGGGCTTCGGCCTGTGCGTGCTGCGGCCCTCGGGCCTCGGGGTGACGTTCGTGCCGCTGACGCCACATCCCCGCCTGCTGGGCGAGATTTCCGAGGACCGGCTGCGGTCCTTCACATGATGACCGGATGAATACATGACCGAACCCCAGATCGAACCCTTGGCCGATCCCCTGCCGCGCCACCTTTCCCTTGCCGGGGCATACAATATCCGCGATCTGGGCGGATATCCGACCGGCGACGGCCGGGCGACGGCATGGCGGCGGTTCCTGCGTGCCGACAGCCCGCACCGGCTGGACGGGCACGAGGTCGGCACGCTGCGCGATCAGGGGGTGGCCACCGTGATCGACCTGCGCACCCGCAAGGAGCTGGACGACAACCCGAACCCATTCGCCCGGCTTTCGGGGGTCGAGTTCGTCAACCTGCCGCTGTTCGACGATCTTGCCCCCGCCGCCATGGCCAGGACCCGGGTGACGGATTCGGGCAATCCGCTGTTCGACTTCTACATCGCCGCCCTGACCGGGCGGCAGGGGGTGATCCGTGAGGTTCTTTCGGTCATGGCCGGGGCGGAACGGGGGACGGTGATGTTCCATTGCACCGCGGGCAAGGACCGCACCGGGCTTATCGCCGCGCTGCTCTTGTCGGTGGCCGGGGTCGGCCGCGATCTGGTGCTTGAGGACTACGCCATGACCCGGCCGCTCATCACCGGCATGGTCGAGGAATTCCTGGAAACCGCCCGGAGCCGTGGCGCCGATCTTGTCTCCTACCGCAAGATGCTGGCCTGCGATCCGGGCACGCTGCAATCGGCGCTGCGCCATATCGAGGGGCAACACCGCACGATCGACGGCTATCTTGCCGATATCGGGGTCGGTGCCGGAGAGGTCGAGGGGCTGCGCGCCCGGCTGGTCGATGCCGTGGCCGGGCCCGCGCCCGCCGGGGGCGCCTGACCCGTCAGCCCTTCGCCACCGGCGGCACCGCCATGTTGTCGATCAGCCGCACATCGCCCAGCCATGCCGCCGCCAGCAGCCGGGCGGGCACCTCGGGCGCCGCCAGCGGCCGCAGGTCGTCGGCCGCCCGCAGTTCGAGATACTCGACCGAGGCATAGCCCGCCGCAACGATCCCGTTCCGCGCATGGTCCAGCACTTCGGCCACCGGCTCACCGGCCCCGATCGCCGCCACGGCCCGCTCCATCGCCCGGGGCAGCGCCGGGGCGATGGCGCGCTCCGCCGCGCCCAGCCGCATGTTGCGCGACGACAGCGCCAGCCCGTCGGCTTCGCGCACCGTGGGGCAGCCGATCACCTCGACGGGAATGTTCAGGTCGCGCGCAAGCGCCCGCACCAGCAGCAGTTGCTGATAATCCTTTTCGCCGAAACAGGCCCGGTCGGCCCCGGTCATCAGGAACAGCTTGGCCACCACCGTCGCCACGCCGTCGAAATGCCCCGGCCGATGCGCGCCGCACAGCCCTTCGCTCACGCCCGTGACCGAGACGGTGGTGGCGAAACCATCGGGATAGACATCCGCCGGTTCGGGCACGAAGACCGCATCGACCGCGAACGGGGCCAGAAGTTCCGCGTCGCGTATTTCGGTGCGCGGATAGTTCGCCAGATCCTCGGGGCTGTTGAACTGGCGCGGGTTGACGAAGATCGTCACGATCACCCGATCCGCCCCCGCCTTCGCCGCGCGCACAAGGCTGAGATGTCCGTCATGCAGCGCCCCCATGGTCGGCACCACGGCCACGGTCTCGCCCGTCCGCTTCCAGCCCGCCACCCGTGCGCGCAGCGCGGCAAGATCGCGCAGGATCGGTGTGGATACGCTCATCCCGTTCCCCCTCCCGTGAACTGTGGGGTTCCATACATGTTGCAGTGCAGCATTTCCAGCCTGTGCCCGTCTTTTGCGCATGCGCGCGCGCCGCGCCTTGATACCGGGCAAGAGGGGAGTTCATTCCGGGCGGGCCGGGCGGGGCGCGGTTTGCGCACATGCCCTGCTTGAAACTGCCGGCGAACCGGTCAATCATGCCGCCGTGGCGCGCAGGCCATGCCGCGCGGACAGGATCGGAGGAACCCCATGTTGACCCGCTTCAAACTGAGTGCCGCGGCGCTCCTGCTTTCGGCCATGCCGCTGGCCGCACAGGACAGCGTGACCATCGGCATGGTGCTGGAGCCGCCGAACCTCGACCCGACCTCGGGCGCGGCGGCGGCGATCCGCGAAGTGACCTATGCCAACCTCTACGAGGGGCTGACCCGGTTCGCCCCGGACGGTTCGGTCCAGCCCGCGCTGGCGCATGGCTGGGATGTCGATGAGACCGGCAGGGTCTGGACCTTCCACCTGCACGAGGGGGTGACGTTCCACGACGGCAGCCCGATGACGGCGGAAGAGGTGGTCTTCACCCTCGACCGCGCCCGGGCCGAAGATTCGACCAATGCGCAGAAACAGCTTTTCGCGGGGATCGAATCGGTCGAGGCGGTGGACCCGCTGACGGTGCGCATCACGCTGACCGCGCCCGACGGCAACTTCGCCTTCAACATGGCCTGGGGCGATGCGGTGATCCTGTCGCCCGCCTCGGTTGAAACCAACGCGACGAACCCGGTCGGCACCGGGCCGTTCCGCTTTGCCGAATGGGTGCAGGGCGACCGGGTGGAACTGGTGGCGAATCCGGACTACTGGGGCGATGCCCCGGCGCTGTCCTCGGCCACCTTCCGTTTCATCTCCGACCCGACCGCGGCCTTTGCGGCGATGATGGCGGGGGATGTGGACGCCTTTCCCGCCTTTCCCGCCCCCGAAACACTGTTCCAGTTCGAGGCCGACCCGCGTTTCAGCGTCATCATCGGCACCACCGAGGGCGAGACGATCCTGGCGATGAACAACGCCCGGGCGCCGCTCGACAACGTGACGGTGCGCAAGGCCGTCGCCCATGCCATCGACCGGCAGGCGATCATCGACGGGGCGATGTTCGGCTATGGCACGCCGATCGGCACCCATTTCGCGCCGCATCACCCCGATTACCTCGACCTGACGCATCTGTCGGCGCATGACCCCGAACTGTCGCGGCAACTGCTGGCCGAGGCCGGGGCCGAAGGGCTGCGGCTGCGGCTTGCCCTGCCGCCCCCCACCTACGCCCGCCGCGGCGGCGAGATCATCGCGGCGCAGCTGCGCGAGGTGGGGATCGAGACCGAGATCACCAACCTCGAATGGGCGCAGTGGCTGGAACAGGTGTTCACCGGCAAGGATTTCGACCTGACCATCATCAGCCATGTCGAACCGATGGACATCAACATCTATGCAAGGCCGGACTACTACTTCCAGTATGGCAAGCCGGAGTTCGTGGCGATCATGGATGAACTGGCCGTGACCGTCGATCCGGCGGCGCGTTCGGAACTGGCGAAGGCCGCGCAGACCATGATCGCCGGGGATCATGTCAACGGCTACCTGTTCCAGCTTGCCCGCACCGGCGTGGCCGACGCCCGGCTGCGCGGGTTGTGGGAGAACGCGCCCGCCCCCGCGAACGACCTGACCGGGGTCTATTGGGCCGACTAAGCCCCGGCCGCCGCCGAAGGATCGGTGGCGGCCAGCGCGGCACGGCCTTCGGGGGAAAGCGGCAGGAACGGCGGCAGGACATCGTGCCAGCCCTCGTCGCCGCTGCGCCGCGCCACCATGTGCTTCACCGCCGGGATCAGCGGCCAGCCCGAGACGGTGGCGCGAATCGCGCCGGCCCGCGCCACCAGCGCCGGGTCGGGCGCGGCGCGGCCCTGCCAGAGCCGGCCGCAAAGCGGGGCGCTGACGTTCGCGGTGGCCGAGATGCAGCCCGCGAACCCCGATTGCGCCGCCTCGGCCAGCGCGGTTTCGTTGCTGGGAAACACCCGCAGCGCGGGCATCCGCGCGGCCAGTGTCCGGGCATAATCCATGTCGCCCGAGGAATCCTTGACCCCCCGGAACCGTTCGGGATGGGCGCGGTGCAGCGCCTCGATCACCTCGATCGGGACCGGAAAGCCGGTCATCTGCGGGAAGTTGTAGAAATAGACCGCGATCGGGCGCGGTCCCAGCGCGGTATGCAGTGCCGCATACCACGCTACCAGCCCTTCGGGCGCGGGCGGCGTGTAGTAATAGGGCGGCAGCACCAGCGCCACGCCGTAGCCCAGCCGGTCGGCCTCGGCCGTGAGTGCGATAGTCTCGGCCAGCGCCGGGGTGCCGGTGCCGACCATCAGCCGCGCGCTGTCCAGCCCCCCGGCGGCCCAGCCCATCACCTGCATCCGGGCGGCGCCATCGAAGGAATTGGCCTCGCCGGTCGAGCCGAGGATGTTCAGCCCATCGCAGCCGTTCGCCAGCGCCCAGCGGCAATGTTCCAGAAACGGCTCGCGCTGCGGCTGCCCGGCGGAATTGATCGGGGTGGGAACGGCGGCGATCACGCCCTGCATCGGCTTCTTCCTTCTGGTCTCGCGCGGGGCGCTATGCCCGTTCCGGTTCGCGCAACAGCGCCGCCAGCCGGTCGAGCACACGCGCGGTGTCCTCCGCCCCGAGGCTATCCATGTCGAGAAGCTCCATCCCCCGCAAGCCCTCGATGCACAGAAAAGCGGTCAGCGCCAGGTCGGGGTCGGCCGATTCGGCCTTGAGCCGCGCGACCAGCGACCGCTGGAACCGCCGGGCCGGATCGACGAAGCCGGGATCCTCGGCAATCGCCGCCAGCACGCCCGATCCGGTCCGGGGTCGGCAATTCTTGCGGAAGGCGTCGAGAAAGGCCAGCGCCAGCCGGTTCGGCTCGTCCCGGTAGCCGCCCTCGATCCGCTCCAGCGACTCGGCCGCCTCGGTCACGAAGACCTCGACCAGCGCCTCCATCAGCGCGGCCTTGGTGGGAAAGTTGTAAAGGAGCCCGCCCTTGGACAGCCCGGCCCGCGCCGCCACCGCATCGAGCGAGATATGCCCCGCCCCCTGCTCGCGGGCGATCTCGGTCGCGGCGCGCAGGATGCGGTCGCGCGATGTCGGGCGGGGTTTCCTCATCGGGATCGGGGCCTCGGAACGATTGCGGTCAGGGCAGCCCTAGCAGGGATTTACATTACCGTCCAGACGGTATAGTGAGGCGACCGGAAACGGCCCGGAACAGCCTCGTGCACGGACGGAACAGGATGATCAAACGGCTTGTCATCGCGATACTCGCGGTCGGGGCGATCGGCGTGGCAATCGTCGGTTTCAACCTGTTCCGCGACCAGGCGATCGAGGATTTCTTCGCCACAAGGGTGATCCCGCCTGCCCCGGTCGTGTCCGAAGTGGCCCGGACCGGCAGCTGGACGCCGGTGATCGAGGCCATCGGCACCGTTCTTGCCGCGCGGGGCATCGACCTTGCGGTCGAGGGCACCGGGGTGGTGCGGGCGGTCATGTTCGCCCCGAACGAGGTGGTCGCCGAAGGCGCGCTTCTGGTGCGGATCGACGATTCCATCGAACGCGCCGATCTGGAGGCCGCATGGGCCAACGTGCGGGTTGCCGAACAGGCGCTCGACCGGATCCAGACGCTGGGCGCGCGGGGCATCACGCCCGCCGCCAGTGTCGAGGAGACGCAGGCCGCCGCCGAATCCGCCCGCGCCCAGATCGAGCGGCTGAACGCGATCCTGAACCAGAAGGCGCTGCACGCGCCCTTCGGCGGCACCATCGGCATCCCGCGGATCGAGGCCGGACAGTTCGTCACCCCCGGCACCCTTGTCGCGACCTTGCAGGATCTCGACACGCTGGAGGTCGATTTCTCGGTGCCCGAGCAGGCACGGCCGCAGCTTGCCATCGGTCAGCGCGTGGTGCTGGCGGGCGAGGACGGCCGCGAGCTGGCCGAGGGCCGCATCTCGGGGATCGAGCCGCGCATCGACCCGCGCACCCGTCTTGTGCATGTCCGCGCCCGGATCGAGACCCATGACGGCAGTCTCAGCCCCGGCCAGTTCGTGCGGCTGCGGGTGGTCCTGCCCGGGGAGGAAGGCGCCATCGTCCTGCCGCAGACCAGCCTCGTCAGCAGCCTTTACGGCGATTACGCCTTTGTCGTGCGCGAGAACCCGGAGGGCGAAGGGCTGATCGCCGTGCAGGTCTTCGTCACGGCGGGCCGCCGCGCCGGGCCGATGGTCGAGATCGTCGCCGGCATCGAGCCGGGCGACCGGGTGGTGACCGTCGGCCAGAACCGGCTGCGCAACGGAATGCCGGTGACGCCGAGCGGCGCCGATGCCGCCGCCCCCGGCGCCGGAACCTCCGAAACCGGAGCCGCCGCAGGGGACGCGCAATGAGGAACCTGCCCGAGCTGTTCACCCGGCGGCCGGTGCTTTCGACCGTCTTCGGCGCGCTGATCTTGCTGGTGGGCATCTTCGGGCTGCTCAACCTTCAGGTCCGCCAGTATCCCGAGGTCGAGGAAACGGTGGTCACCATCACCACCGTCTATCCGGGCGCCAGCGCGGAACTGATCCAGGGCTTCATCACCGCGCCCATCGCCGCCTCGGTCTCGACGACCGAGAACGTCGATTACGTCACCTCGGCCAGCCGCCCCTCGGTCGGCACGGTGACGGTGCAGATGCAACTGGGGGCCGACCCGGACATCGCCCTGACCGAGGTCATGTCCAAGGTGCAGGAGGTGCGCTCGCGCCTGCCTGCCGACGCGGAAGACCCGGTGATCGTCAAGGGCACCGGGATGCAGTTCGCCATCATGTATCTGGCATTCCAGAGCGACCGGATGACCCCCGAACAGGTCACCGAATATCTGGAACGGGTGATCCGGCCGCGCATGTCCACCATCGACGGTGTGGCCGAGGTGCAGGTTCTGGGCGCGGCGAACTACGCGATGCGCATCTGGATCGACCCGGTGCAGCTTGCCGCCCGCGGCGTGACCGCGAACGATCTGATGCAGGCGATCGGCGCCTCGAACTTTCTTTCGGCGCCGGGCAGCACCCGCAACGACGACGTGACCTATTCGATCACGCTCGAATCCACCCTGCACACGCCCGAAGCCTTCGGGGCGCTGCCGCTTCTGTCCGACGGCGACGAGGTGGTGCGGCTGCGCGACGTGGCGCAGATCGAGCTTGCGGCCGAGAACACCGATACGGTGGTGCGGTTCGACGGCCGCCCGGGGACTTTCCTCGGGGTGTTCCCTTCGCCCTCCGCCAACCCGCTGGACACGGCGGCGGCGGTGCTGGAGGAACTGCCCGCGATCCGGTCCAGCCTGCCCGAGGGGATGACCGTCACGCTGGTCTTCGATTCGACCGAGGCGATCTCGGCCTCGATCCAGGAGGTGTTCATCACCATCGCCCAGGCCATCGTGATCGTGATCCTGGTGATCCTGCTGTTCCTCGGCTCGCTGCGGTCGGTGCTGATGCCGGTGCTGACCATTCCGCTGTCGCTGGTGGGGATCTGTTTCTTCATCTGGGCGATGGGCTATTCGATCAACCTGATGACGCTGCTGGCGCTGGTGCTGGCCATCGGGATCGTGGTCGATGACGCCATCGTCGTGGTCGAGAACGTGCAGCGCAATGTCTCGGACGGGGTGCATCCGCTGCGTGCCGCCATCGACGGGATGCAGGAACTGTGGGTGGCGCTGATCGCCACCACGGTCGCCATCGTCGCGGTGCTGGTGCCGATCGGCCTGACCGGCGGGCTCACCGGCTCCCTGTTCCGCGAATTCGCCTTCACCCTGGCGGGGGCGGTGGTGATCTCGACGCTGGTGGCGCTGACCATCACGCCGATGATGGCGGCGCGGATGTTGAAAGGCGGCGATCCAGGGCGGTTTCAGGCCGTCGTGGACCGTGTGTTCGAGGGCATGTCCGGCTGGTATGAACGCCGGGTGCGCGGCTCGCTCGCGGTCTGGCCGGTGACGATGTTCGTCTATGTGGTGCTGATCGCGCTTACCGGGTTCATGTTCCTCAAGACCCCGGGCGAACTGGCCCCCGAGGAAGACGCGGGCGCACTCTTTTCGCTCGTGACCGCACCGCGCTATGCGACCAGCGACTATACCGCGCGCTACACCGCCGAGCTTGGCGCGCGCACCGCCGATATCCCCGAGGTGTCGGCCCATTTTTCCGTCACCGGCTTCGGCGGCGGCAATACCGGCTTTGCCATCTGGGGGCTGGAGGACTGGGCCGACCGTGACCGCAGCCAGGCCGAGGTGCAGCAGGATATCCAGGCCCGGCTTTCGGCCCTCGACGGGGTGGAGGCGCTGGTCTTCGCCCCGCCGTCGCTGCCGGGCGCGGGCGGGGGGCTGCCGATCTCGATGGTGCTGCAATCCACCGGAGACCCGTCGCAGGTCTATGAAATGGCCGAGGAAATCCGCACGAGCGCCGAGGCCACCGGCCGCTTCATCGTGGTGCAGAACTCCATGTCCTACGACAGTCCGCAGGTGACGGTGACCATCGACCGCGACCGGGCCGCCGCGCTGAACGTGCCGGTGCGCGACATCGGGGCCACGCTGTCGATCCTGGTCGGCACCGGCGCGGCGGGGCAGTTCGACCGCGACTCGCGCAGCTATGACGTGATCCCGCAGGTGCCGCAGGACTACCGCGACAACCCCGAGCGGCTGGGCGAATTCTTCATCCGTTCGGTCACCGGCGACATGATCCCGCTTTCCTCGGTGATCTCGGTTTCGACCGATGCCGCCCCGGCGGCCATCGAGCAGTTCGACCAGCTCAACTCCGCCACCATCTCGGCGCTGCCGATGCCCGGCGTGACCACGGGCGAGGGGATGCAGATCATCGCCGACATCGCCCGGGCCGACATGCCGGACGGGTTCTTCCTCGACTATTCCGGCCAGTCGCGGCTGGAGATCGAGCAGGGGAACGCCATGCTGATCGCCTTCGGCGCGGCGGTGCTGGTGATCTATCTGGTGCTGGCGGCGCAGTTCGAAAGTTTCCGCGATCCGTTCATCGTGCTGATGTCGGTGCCCTTGTCGATCTTCGGGGCAATCCTGCCCTTGAATCTCGGGCTCGGGACGCTGAACATCTACACCCAGATCGGGCTGATCACGCTGATCGGCATCATGGCCAAGCACGGCATCCTGCTGGTCGAGTTCGCCAACCAGCGCCGGGACGAGGGCTATTCGATCCACGACGCCATCGTGCGCTCGGCCCGGATCCGGCTGCGGCCGATCCTGATGACCTCGCTGTCGATGGTCTTCGCCATGGTGCCCCTGCTGATCGCCGACGGGGCGGGCGGTGCGGCGCGGCAGGCCATCGGTCTGGTGACCTTCTGGGGGCTGCTGATCGGCACCTTCTTCACCCTGTTCGTGGTGCCGATGTTCTACATCCTGCTGGCCGCGCCGGAACGGACCTCGCCCGACGCCGATCCGGTCCCGGCGGAGTAGGGGCGGGGATGGTGCGCTGAAGCGCACCCTACGGGGCGCACCCGGCCGGTCATGGCCTTGCCGTAGGGTGCGCTTCAGCGCACCGCCCCCGGGGCAGGAAGGCATTACCAGAAAGTTAACGTTTCCGAGCGGTTAACCGGAATTTCCGGATTTTCGCGGCAGGATTCCTTTGGAATCAACCGCCTGACCGGAAAATGTTTCGCGCGCGAAACATCCCCTGCCCAACCCGCTGAAATCATGTCGGTTTTGCCGGAAACTTCCGGAAATCCGCAGATCCTGCCCCACGCAAGGGCGGGCAATATTGCCCGTCACCCGGCCCCGCCTCAATCCCCCGACGCCAGCCCCTCGCGCCGCATGTCGGCCGCGCCCACCATCCCCTCCGGGCCGATCAGGATCACATGCAGCCCCGAGTTCAGGTCGGCCCGCTCGACCTCATGGCCAAGCGCGGCCAGCCCCAGGGCCAGCGCATCGCCCGCCGCGCCCTGTTCCACCCGGACCGGGCCGCCCAGGGTTGCCACATGCGGCAGGTCGATGGCCTCCTGCGGGTCCATTCCCCAGTCGAGGGTCGCGATCAGCGAAAGCGCCACATAGGGGATGATGTTCGCCCCGCCCGGGCTGCCGGTCAGCAGCACCGGCCGGCCGTCCCGCAGAACCGCCGTCGGCGCCATCGAGGACCGCGGCCGCTTGCCGCCCTCGACCCGGTTCGCGACCGGCCGCCCCTCGACCTCGGGGCGGAAGGCGAAATCGGTCAACTCGTTGTTCAGCAGAAAGCCGCCCGTCATCACCCGGTTGCCGAAGCCGCTTTCGATGGTGCTGGTGACCGAGGCCATGCTGCCGTCGCGATCCACGATCACGAAATGGGTGGTGCCCGCGCGGGGGCGCCCGTGATCGGGGGCAAGCGGCCGGGTCTCGTCCCAGGGCGGCGTGCCGGGCGGCGCGGTCTCCATCACCGTCCCGGGGTCGATCAGCGCGGCGCGTTCCGCCAGATAGTCGCGGTCCAGAAGCCCCCGGGGCATCTCGACGAAATCGCTGTCGGCCATGTAGAGGTTGCGGTCGGCGAAGGCCAGCCGCCCCGCCTCGGCGACCAGATGCCGCGCCATGACGCCTTCGCCCATCGCCGGCAGGTCGAACGTCTCCAGCATCCCCAGCATCTGCCCGACGGTCAGTCCGCCCGAACTCGGCGGCCCCATGCCGCAGACCTCATCCCCGCGATAGTCGATGCACACCGGCGGGCGCTCGATCACCCGATAGGCGGCGAAATCCTCCAGCGTGAGCAGGCCGGGGTTCTCATCCGTCCGCAGCGCCGCGATGATATCGCGGGCGATCCGGCCGGTGTAGAACGGGGCCGCGCGCTGTTCGGCCATCAGCCGCAGGCTGCGGGCATAGGCCGGGTTCGTCAGCGGATCACCCTCGGCCAGTGGTGCGCCGCCGGGCAGGAAATACGCGCGCGTGGCGGGAAAACGGTCAAGCCCCTCGGCGGCGGCGATGGCCCCGGCCAGCCGTTGCGAGACCGGAAAGCCGCTCTCGGCCAGACCGATTGCCGGGCGGAACAGGCTGGCCCATGGCAGGCGGCCGTGGTGGCGGTGCAGCACGTCGAGCAGCATCGGCGTGCCCGGCACCCCGGCCGAACGCCCGCCGATCACCGCCTGCCAGAACGGAAGCGGCCCGCCCCCGGCATCCAGCCAGTAGGCGCCGTCCGCCGCCGCCGGGGCGGTCTCGCGCGCGTCGAACGTGGTCAACTCCCCCAGCGCCGCATCCCAGTAAAGCGCGAAGGCCCCGCCGCCGAGGCCCGAACTTTGCGGTTCCACCAGCCCCAGCACAAGCTGCACGGCGATGGCCGCATCGGCGGCCGACCCGCCCGCCGCCAGCACCTCATGCCCGGCCTGCGTGGCCAGCGGATGGGCGCTGACCACCATGAATTCCTGCGCCGCGACCGAACGGCGCCCGGTCAGCGCGGTCGTGTCCTCGGGTTGCAGGGGCCGGGCGGTATCGGCCACGGCGGGCCCCGCGAACAGCAGGATGCAAAGGCAAAGGCGGGCAAGGGTGTGCATGGTCTTCTCCGGGCCGGGGCCGGGCCATTCTGGCCCCTCGCGCCCGCCCGCGCAAATCCCCCGCCGCGCGTCCGGCGGAGCCTTGCCGCCCCGCAGATCGGCATGGCCGAGGTCGCCCGCCAGTTGCGACGGCACTTCGAGGATTTCCCGCGCCGCCGCCCGCGCGAAATGCCGCGAGAGCGGGCTGGTGTTGCAGGTGCTGGAGCCGCATCTGAACGGGCAGGGCGGCGATGCGGGCGGTCTGTTCGGGGCCGGTTCAGGCTGCCCGCGCCGAACTCGATCCGCACGGGATTCCAATGGGTCCAGATCATGCCGAAACTCCCTTTTGCGCGCGGCCAGGGATCGGGCCGTTCATTTGCAAACGGGAATCAGGGGCCATGCACGATTCATCGTGCCGCATGGACATGTGCGAGGCCGAGGGGATGCCCGTCAGCGCCCCACCGCGTAAGCCTGCATCAGCCGCGGCGTCGCGGCGGCGCGCAAGAGCCCGTCGGGGTCGCGCCGCGCTGCGGTCAGGCGGCCGACGGTCCAGGGTTCCGCCTCGGTGATGCGGTGGCCGCGGGCGCGCAGATCGTCGAGCACCGCCGTGCCGATGTTGCGCTCGACCATCAGCCCGCCGGGCTCGCGCGCCCTCGGATAGAACGAGGACGGGAAATGGGTGGAATGGAACAGCGGCTGGTCCAGCACCTCCTGCATGTTCCGCCCGGAATGGACGTAGCGCAGGAAGAACACCAGTTGCCACTGGTCCTGCTGGTCGCCGCCCGGCGTGCCGAAGGCAAGCTGCGGCACCCCGTCCCGCAGCGCCAGCGAGGGGGTGAGCGTGGTGCGCGGCCGCTTGCCGGGGGCGAGGCTGGTCGGCAGCCCTTCCTCCAGCCAGAACATCTGCGCGCGGGTGTTCAGGCAGAACCCCAGCCCCGGCACGGCGGGCGAGGATTGCAGCCACCCCCCCGAGGGCGTGACCGAGACCATGTTGCCCTCGGCGTCGATCACGTCGATATGGACGGTATCGCCCTTCTTCTCGGTCAGATGCGCCATGGTGGGCTCATAGACCGCCCGGTCGGTCGGGCTGAGCGCGTCGAGCAGCGCCAGCGTGCGGGCGCGCTGATCCTCGTATCCCGGGATCGTGCCGGGGTTCAGATCGAGGCTGGCCTGCGCGCCGATCAGCGCCCGGCGGGTGGCCGCGTAATCCTCGGACAGCAGCGCATCCAGCGGCACCTTGGCGAAATCCGGGTCGCCGTAATAGACCTCGCGGTCGGCGAAGGCGAGTTTCTGGGCCTCGGTCACCGCATGGACGAAATCGGCCCCGAGCGGGTCCATCGCGCCGATATCCATCCCGCGCAGGATCGCCAGCGCCTGGAGCAGCACCGGCCCCTGTGTCCACGGCCCGGCCTTGGCCACCGTCCAGCCGTGATAGTCGCAGGTGACCGGCGCCTCGACATGGGCGCGGTAGCCCGCCATGTCGTCGGCCGTCAGCACGCCCCGGTGCCGGGCGCCCGAGGCGTCCATCGCCTCGAACCCGCGCAGGAAGGCGTCGATCTTCTCGGCCACGAAGCCACGGTAGAAGGCATCGCGCGCCGCCTCGATCTGGTCGTCGCGGTCGCGCTTGGCCTCGGCCTCCGACAACAGGCGCGCCCATGTGGCCGCCAGTGCCGGGTTGGCGAAATTTGCGTGGGGCGCGGGGGCATTGCCGCCGGGCAGCCAGACCTCGGCCGAGCTTGGCCAGTGTTCGCGCAGGAAGTCGGCGATGTCGCGGATCGTGTCCGCCACCCGGGGCAGCATCGGGTGGCCCTGCCCGGCGTAGAAGATCGCCGGTTCCAGCACCGTGCGCAGCGGCAACCGGCCGTAGTCGCGCAGCATCAGCATCCAGCCGTCGAACGAGCCGGGGATCACCGTCGCCAAAAGCCCGTCGCCGGGGATCGCCCGCAGCCCCTCGGCCTTGTAATGGCCGATGGTCGCCCCGGCGGGCGCCGGGCCCTGGGCGCAGATCACCTCTACCCGGTCCCTCGCCTTCGAGTAGATCACCGCGGGCATGTCGCCGCCCGGCCCGTTCAGATGCGGCTCCAGCACCTGCAACACCAGCCCTGCCGCCACCGCCGCGTCGAAGGCGTTGCCGCCCTTCTCCAGCATCGCCATTCCCACCGCCGAGGCGATCCAGTGCGTCGAGGCGACGACCCCGAACCGGCCGAGAATCTCCGGTCTCGTGGTGAATGACGACATGATACCCCTCCGGTTCCGCTGTATCCGGGCAGGCCAGACCGCCCGCAGGGTCGCCCCCGGCGTCCGCCGCTCCCGGCCTCGGTGGGTTCCACAGTCGCAGGGCCGGTGCAAGGAAAACCTGCGGCCGGGACGGGATACGCCCGGTTGCCTGCCGGGAAAAGCCGGGTTAAGCTGCCCGCAGATGTGAATTGAGTATGTTGATTTCATAAGGAAATTTTCACATGTCTTCCTGTTTCTGCCGACATATGGCCGGATAAAAGGGGGCCGGATTCGCCATGCCCCCAGCCTCGCGGATCGGTGATCTTCATACCTGCCCGGCGGTTGGTCCGGGCCCGACGCCCCATGTGGGCGGGCCGGTCGTCGGCCCCTGCGTGCCCAGCGTGCTTGTCGGCGGCAGACCGCAGGCGGTGGTGGGCGACATGTGTACCTGCGTGGGACCGCCCGACACCATCGTGCGCGGCTCGGCCACGGTGCTGGTCGGCGGCCGCCCGGCGGCGCGGATCGGCGATCCCACCGCCCATGGCGGGGTGCTGGTGGTGGGGATGCCCACGGTGCTGATCGGTGAAAAGGGCGAAGCGGGTGGCCCGGTGGCCGAGGCGCCCTGCCTGAAGACGGCCGCGCAGGCAGGCGCGCCGTTCCTCCGGGCATGACGGTCGGGCCCGGCATCGCGGAACGGATGCTGGTGGCGCTGGCCGCGCTGCCGGGGCAGCGTTTTGCCGTGCTCGACGGGGCGCGGCTCGACGATCTGCCGGGGCTGCTCGCCGCGCGGGGGCTTGGCGGGCGCGGTCTGTTCCGCGAAGGCGGGGCGCCCGCGGCCCTTGCGGCGGGGCCGCGTCTGGTGCTGCTCGGGACCGAGGCGGCGGCGCGGGCGGTTCTGGACCTGGCGCTGGGCCGGTCGGCCGTGGTGTTCTGGTCCTGGGATGGCGACGGGATTTCGCTGTTCAACCATCTGCGCCGGATCAACATGGTCGAGATCCCCCGCGACGCCGGGGCCGGAGCAGGGCCCGGCGGTTACGAGGCGGTGCTGCTGCGCCACGCGGATCCGGCGGTGATGGCCGATCTGCTGCCGTTGCTCGACGGGGCGCAGGTGGCCCTGCTGTTCCGGCAGGCCCATGCGCTGCTGCTCGAACCGGCTGCCGGGCAGGACCGGCCCCGGACCTATCACCGGCCCGCGAACCTGCCGCCCCCCGCGACCGGCCGGTTGCGGATCACCCCGGCGCAATACGACATGCTGGGGGTGCAGCGCATGGCCGGGTCGCGGCGCAACGTGGCCGAATACCTGATCCGGCACGCGCATCCCGCCCGCCCGCCGTCATGGGCCGAGGCCGAGCGGATCGCGCAGGAGTCCGAGGCTTCGGGCCGCGAACTCGGCCTGCACGGCGAGGCGGCGCGGGCGCGCTGGGCCTTTCTTATGATGGCGACCGAGGGGCGGGTGGCCGCCGACCCGGACGTGCGGCATCTGCTGACCCGGCCCGGCGGGCGGCCGGAGCGCGACGTGTCGCAACTGATGGATTTCGTCGTGGACGGATTGCGCCGGGGGATGCGGTAGATGACGGCCGGGGTCATGCACGGTGCCCGGGCGGGTGCGGCGATCGGGGCCTGGGGCGGCCCCTGGGGCGCTGCGGCCGGTGCCGTGGTGGGCGGGCTGGCGGGCTGGTGGCTGGGCGACCAGATCGCCGGGATGATCTCGGACGCCAATACCGACGCGGAGACCCTGGCCCCGCCCATGGCGGATGTGAACTGCGCCACCTGCGACCGGAATCCCTGCGCGCACCTGGCCAACGGCGCCCCGAACGGCACCCCCTATCGCGGCGGGGCCCATGGCGCGATGCGGGGCCCGGTGGGCGACGGGCTGGAAAGCCACCACACGCCGGCTGCTGCCGCCTCCTACCTGCACCGCGAGGTCGGTCCGGCGATCCAGATGGACCCGGCCGATCACTATCGCACCGCTTCCCATGCCCGTATGCCGGGCAGCCGCCAATATATCGCGGCCCAGCGCACGGCGGTGCAGGGTGGCAACTTTCTGGCCGCCTCGGTCATGGATATTGCCGACATCCGGGCGAAATTCGGCGACAAGTATGATGCGGCCATCCTGCAAATGGAGCTTTACACCGCCTGCCTGAAGGCCAATGGCATCATCCGGTGACTGCACAAACGGAGGCGAGCATGGAATGGGATATCCGGCCCTATGACGGCCTTGGCCCGCTGCGGCTGGGCATGAGCCCGGCCGAGGTTGCGGCGCTGCCGGAGATGGGGGCGCCCGAGGCGGTGGACACCGCCTTCGACGGGTCGGTGGTCGAGTTCCGCGGCCTGTTCCGTCCCGCCTGCAATTTCGCCGGGGGGCGGCTCGTGGTGATCGACACCGGCTGGCGGGTTCAGGGGGTGCGCTTCGGCGGGGCCGAACTTTACCGCCTCGACCCGGCCGAAGCCATGCGGCTGCTGGAACGGGCGGCGGGTGGCGCCAGCCTCGACATGGGGACGGTGTTCTTCATGGCGATCGGGGTGAACGCCTCGGGCTTCTGGCTGGAGCAGGAGCGCCGCTTCCGGGACCCGGTGCGGGACGGGCAGGACGACCGCGGCATCGCCGTCTTCGCCCGCGGCGTCTTCGACGAATTCCTGCCCGAGCACCAGCCGGTCAGTTTCCTGTAGCGGCGGGGGGAATACGTCCTCCGTCTCCGTGATGCCGTCCGGCCGATGAGCCCGCCTCACCCCTCCCGGCGGCGCTTCTGCCCGTCGCGGGCGTGGCGCAGGGCGGCTTCAGGTCGTAGTGTCTCGGCCTGGTGCCGCCGTCCACCGGCTGTGCGCCGCCGTGCCCGACGACGCCATCGTCTGGTGGGTCTGGCCGGGCGGCGGCGCGCAGGCGGCCGAAGCCGCGCTCTTGCACCATCGCCGTGGGCCAGCGGCTCGGTGTCGCGCGATCAGGGGATCACCAGGGCCGGGCCGCCGATGTTGCGGGCGCAGATGACCAGATGATCTGGCGCTGGCTGTTCTGACAACCCGACAGCGAACTCGCGCACTGGTATCGCAAACGCACCGAAGGCGCGACGGGACGGATGCGCCGGATCATGGTGGTGGCACTGGCCCGCAAGCTTCTGGTTGCCTTGTGGCGCTATGCGACATCCGGCCTGGTCCCGCGAGGTGCCATCGTGACCTGAGCGTATTCGATACGGGGTTCGAATTCCCGGGCGGATGTGTGACCGACCTCTTCCCAGGCTGGAATATGCCGTTCGCAGAGAAGGGTCCATCCCTCGAAGGGCAACACCCGCAGCAAACGGGATTGGGGTTACGGCATCGAGCAACGGCCGACATGCCGAACCGGATCGCGTCGTGCCGGTGATCGGTTCTTGCGTATGACGCCCCCGGTCCCGGTTAATCCGGACAGGAAGCCTTGCCTGGTCATCATCTCGGGCTCTCGGGGCACCCGAGTGGCTGTGTCGTGCCCTCTTGACAGGAGGAGGCCCCATAAAAGGAAAGAGGAACGTTTTCCCGGGTTCACGGGTGGCGCACCCGGGATGCCGGGACTTTTTCAGCGGCCGTTGAGTGCCTCACATTTCGGCCCCCCAGCCCGGATCAGGCCCGCACCAGCTTTTCGTAGGCGGTGGCGATTTCGCGGGTCAGGGCGCCGACCTCGAAGCGGTAGTCGCCGATCTGGCCCACCGGGGTCACCTCGGCCGCCGTTCCGGTCAGCCAGCACTGTTCGAAATCCTCAAGCTCGCCGGGTTCGATGTGGCGTTCATGCACCGTCACGCCGCGTTCCTTCAGCATCCCGATCACCGTGCGGCGGGTGATGCCGTCGAGGATGCAGTCGGGCAGCGGCGTATGCACCTCGTTGCCCTTGACGAAGAAGATGTTGGCGCCCGTGGCCTCGGCCACATAGCCGCGATAATCGAAGAACAGCGCGTCGGAACAGCCCTTGGCCTCGGCCGCGTGTTTCGACATGGTGCAGATCATGTAAAGCCCCGCCGCCTTGGCCGCGGTCGGGATCGTCTCGGGCGAGGGGCGCTTCCATTTGGCGATGTCGAGTTTCGCGCCCTGGAACTTGGCGTCGCCGTAATAGGCGCCCCATTCCCAGACCGCGACCGCCAGCCGGACCGGGTTGCGCGCCGAGGCGACGCCCATGTCCTCGCCCGCGCCGCGCCAGGCGACGGCGCGCACATAGGCGTCGGTCATCCCGTTCGCCGCCAGGGTCTCGGCCTTCGCGGCCTCGATCTGATCGACCGTCCAGGGGATCGGCATGTCCAGCATCCCGCCCGAGCGCAGCAGGCGTTCGGAATGTTCGCGGCTTTTGAAGATCCGGCCGTTGTAGCAGCGCTCGCCCTCGAACACCGACGAGGCGTAGTGCAGTGCATGGGTCAGGATATGCACATTGGCGTCGCGCCACTCCACCAGTTTGCCGTCGATCCAGATCTTTCCGTCCCGGTCGTCATAGGCTCCGGCCATCGTCCCCTCCATCTGCCCGTAGCGATTTGCGAATGTTGCGCCCACCGGGTCCGAAGCGGACATGAAGTTGCGCGGATTCCGCAAATCGCTAGCAATTGATTCTTGGAAAGTCAACAAGGCTGACTTAAAATCCGGCGGCGGCCGCTTGGGGCGGCCGTCGGCAGGGGGCGGGCATATATGGCGGAAGGCGGTATCGGGCCGGGCAGCGGCGAGACCCTGCTGTTCCTGACCGACGAACAGTTGCGCAAGGGGATCGAGGCGATGTTCTTCGCCTATCGCGGCTTCACCGCCGACCCCGACCGGATTCTGGAGAACCATGCCTACGGGCGCGCGCATCACCGGGCGATCCACTTCATCCACCGCAGCCCCGGCACCACCGTGAACAGCCTGCTTGCGGTGCTGGGGGTGACCAAGCAATCGCTGAACCGGGTGCTGCGGACGCTGATCGAGGACGGGCTGGTCGAAAGCCGTGTCGGGCGGCGCGACAAGCGCGAGCGGCACCTTTTCCTGACCGGGCCCGGCGCGGTGCTGGAACGCGAATTGTCCGATGCCCAGCGGGCCCGGATGCGCGCGGCCTACCGCGCCGCGGGGCCCGCGGCAGTCGCCGGGTTCCGGCAGGTGCTGGAGGCGATGATGGACCCGGAACAGCGTGCGCAGTTCCAGCAACTCAGGGATGGCGGGGCATGAGCATCGAACTTCAGGCGCACCTTCTGGTCGTCGATGACGATGAGCGCATCCGGGGTCTGTTGCAGAAATTCCTGATCCGCAACGGCTTCATCGTCAGCACCGCCCGCGACGCGGCGCAGGCGCGGCGGTTGCTCGCGGGGCTTGAGTTCGACCTGATCGTGCTTGACGTGATGATGCCGGGCGAGGACGGGCTGAGCCTGACCCGCGGCCTGCGCGAGACGCTGACCACGCCGATCCTGCTGCTTACGGCGCGGGGCGAGACCGACAACCGCATCGAGGGGTTCGAGGCCGGGGCCGACGACTTTCTCGTCAAGCCCTTCGAGCCGCGCGAACTGTTGCTGCGGATCAACGCGATCCTGCGCCGGGTGCCGCAGGAACCGGCGGCGGGGACGGTGCCGAAGACCATCCACCTCGGGCCGCTGCGCTATGATACCGAACGGGCCGAGATGTGGCACGGGACCGAGCCGGTGCGGCTGACGGCGACCGAGGCGGCCCTGATGCGCGTCTTCGCCGCAAGGCCGGGCGAGACGGTGACGCGCGAACAGCTTGTGGCCGATCTGGGCCGCGACGACGGGCAGGCGACGGCGCGGGCGGTGGATGTGCAGATCACCCGGCTGCGACGCAAGATCGAAGCGGACCCGCGCCAGCCGCGTTACCTGCAAACGGTGCGGGGGTCGGGCTATCTGCTCGCCCCGGATTGAGGGCGGAGGGTGCGGGACGGGGGGCTGTCTGCCCCCCGACGCCCGATTGCATCGGGCACTCCCCCCGAGGATATTTGTATCAAGGCGAAGAGCAGGGAGGCAGGGGCATGGCGACGGCGTGGTTTCATCACCCGGACTGCGAGGCGCATGTGACGCCGCCGGGGCATCCGGAGCGGGCGGCGCGGCTTGAGGCGGTGACGGCGGCGCTGGGGGGCCCGGAGTTCGCCGCGCTCGACCGGCGCGAGGCGCCCTTGGCGGCGGAGGCCGAGGTGTTGCGTTGCCATCCGGCGGAATACCTCGACCGGGTGAAGGCGGCGGTGCCGGAGGCGGGGTTCCGCGCGCTGGATGCCGATACGCATCTGTCGCCGGGCTCGCTGCGCGCCGCGCTGCGGGCGGTGGGCGCGGCCGGGGCGGCGGTCGATCTGGTGCTGCGGGGCGGGGCGGCCAACGCCTTTGCCGGTTGCCGCCCGCCCGGGCATCATGCCGAGCGCGAGACCGCGATGGGGTTCTGCCTGTTCGGCAATGTCGCCATCGCCGCGAAGCGCGCGCTCGACCATCACGGGCTTTCCCGGGTCGCGGTGGTGGATTTCGACGTGCATCACGGCAACGGCACGCAGGATCTGCTTTGGGACGAGGACCGGGTGCTGTTCGTCTCGTCGCATCAGATGCCGCTTTATCCCGGCAGCGGCGCGGCGCATGAGCGGGGCGCGCATGGGCAGATCGTCAACCTGCCGCTGGCGGAGGGATCAGGCGGGGCGAAGATGCGCGAGGTCTATGAAGGGGTTGCGATTCCGCGCATCGCGGATTTTGCGCCGGAACTGATCCTGATCTCGGCCGGGTTCGATGCCCATGCCGATGATCCTCTGGCCGGGCTGATGTGGCGCGAGGCGGATTTCGGCTGGCTGACCGGCCGGTTGTGCGATCTGGCCGACGACCATTGCGGCGGGCGGGTGGTATCCGTTCTGGAAGGCGGTTATGATCTGGCCGCCTTGGGCGGCTCGGTCGCGGCCCATGTGAAAGTGTTGATGGAGCGGGGCGCGCAATGAGCGGACAGGACATCGCGGAAATGACCTTCGAACAGGCGATGGCCGAGCTGGAATCCGTGGTCAAGTCGCTCGAATCGGGCGAGGTGGCGCTGGAACAGTCGATCGCGCTTTACGAGCGCGGCGCGGCGCTCAAGGCCCATTGCGATGCGAAACTCCGCGCCGCCGAGGAGCGGGTGGAGATGATCCGCGCCGCCGAGGGTGTGGCGACGGGCACCGCGCCGGCCGAAGGACTCTGATGTTTTCCGGGCTGTTGGCGGATGCGGCGGGCCGGATCGGCGCGCGGCTGGAACGGGCGCTTGGCGACCGGGCCGACCAGCCGGTGATCGAGGCGATGCGCTATGCGCTGGCGGGGGGCAAGCGGCTGCGCGGTTTCCTGGTGCTGGAGGGCGCGCGGCTGCACGATGTCCCGCCCGAAGCGGCGCTGGAGGCGGCGGCGGCGGTCGAGGCGCTGCATGCCTATTCGCTGGTCCACGACGACCTGCCCGCGATGGACGACGACGACCTGCGCCGGGGCCAGCCCACCGTGCATGTGAAATGGGACGAGGCCACGGCGATCCTTGCGGGCGATGCGCTCCAGACGCTGGCCTTCGAACTTCTGGCCGCGCCGGTGATCGGCCCGGCGGAGCGGCGGGTCGATCTGATCGCCACGCTGGCCAGGGCTGCCGGGGCCGAGGGGATGGTGCTGGGGCAGGCGCTGGATATCGCCGCCGAGACGGCGGGGCGGCAACTGACGCTGGATGAAATCACCGCGCTTCAGGCGGGCAAGACCGGAGCGCTGATTCGCTGGTCGGCCGAGGCGGGGGCGCGGCTCGCGGGTGGCGATCCCTTGCCGCTCGGCCGCTATGCGGCGGCGCTGGGGTTGGCGTTCCAGATCGCCGACGATATCCTTGACGTGGAGGGCGACGCGGCCAAGGCCGGAAAGCGGGTCGGCAAGGACGCGGCGCGGGGCAAGGCCACCTTCGTGTCGCTTCTGGGTCTCGACGGTGCGAAAGCGCGGGCGAAGGCGCTGGTGGCCGAGGCCGAGGCGGCGCTTGCCCCCTATGGCGCACGGGCGGAGACCTTGAAGGAAGCCGCGCGCTTCGTTATTGCCCGGGAAAGCTGATACGGCAAAGCCGACACGGCCCGGAGGGCCAGCCATGACCGACCGACCCCGGACCCCGATCCTTGACCGCGTGCATCTGCCCGCCGACCTGCGATCGCTTTCCGACCGCGAGTTGCGCCTGCTTGCCGACGAGTTGCGGGCCGAGACGATATCGGCGGTCTCGGTCACGGGCGGGCATCTGGGCGCCGGGCTCGGGGTGGTGGAACTGACGGTCGCGCTGCATGCGGTGTTCGAGACGCCGCGCGACAAGATCATCTGGGACGTGGGCCATCAGTGCTATCCGCACAAGATCCTCACCGGGCGGCGCGACCGCATCCGCACCCTGCGGATGGAGGGCGGGCTTTCGGGCTTCACCAGGCGGTCGGAAAGCCCCTACGACCCGTTCGGGGCGGCGCATAGCTCGACCTCGATCTCGGCGGCGCTGGGCTTCGCCTGCGCCCGCGATCTGGGCGGCGATCCGGGCGATGCCGTCGCGGTGATCGGCGACGGGGCCATGAGCGCGGGCATGGCCTTCGAGGCGATGAACAACGCCGGGCATCTGGGCAAGCGGCTGTTCATCATCCTCAACGACAACGAGATGAGCATCGCCCCGCCGGTGGGGGCGCTGTCGGCGCATCTGTCGCGGCTTTACGCGGGGGCGCCGTTCCACGATCTCAAGGAAGTGGCGAAAGGGGCGGTCAGCCTGCTGCCCGGGCCGTTCCAGGAAGGGGCGCGGCGCGCCAAGGAGATGCTCAAGAGCCTTGCCGTCGGCGGCACGCTGTTCGAGGCGCTGGGGCTGTCCTATCTCGGGCCGATCGACGGGCACGACCTCGACCAGCTTCTGCCGGTGCTGCGCATGGCGCGGGCGCGGGCGGCGGGGCCGATGCTGATCCATGTCATCACGAAGAAGGGCAAGGGCTATGCCCCGGCCGAGCGCGCCCGCGACAAGGGCCATGCGACGGCGAGGTTCGACGTGCTGACCGGCGAGCAGGTGAAGGCCCCTTCGAACGCGCCCGGCTACACCAAGGTCTTCGCGCAAAGCCTGATCCGCGAGGCCGAGGGCGACGGCCGGATCGTGGCGATCACCGCGGCGATGCCGGACGGGACCGGGCTCGATCTGTTCGCGGAACGCTTCCCCTCGCGCTGTTTCGACGTGGGCATCGCCGAGCAGCACGCCGTGACCTTCGCCGCCGGGCTGGCGGCGGGGGGGATGCGGCCGTTCTGCGCGCTCTACTCGACCTTCCTGCAACGCGGCTACGATCAGGTGGTGCATGACGTGGCGATCCAGCGGCTGCCGGTGCGTTTCGCGATCGACCGGGCCGGGCTGGTGGGGGCGGACGGGGCAACCCATGCCGGGGCCTTCGACGTGGCTTACCTTGCGAACCTGCCGGGTTTCGTCGTCATGGCGGCGGCGGACGAGGCGGAGCTGGTGCATATGGTCGCCACCGCCGCCGCGCATGACGCGGGGCCCATCGCCTTCCGTTTCCCGCGCGGCGAGGGCGTGGGGGTGGAAATGCCCGAGCGCGGCGAGGTGCTGGAGATCGGCCGCGGCCGGATGATCCGCGAAGGCAGCCGGGTGGCGATCCTGTCGTTCGGCGCACGGCTGACCGAGGTGCAGAAGGCCGCCGAATCGCTTGCCGCGCGCGGGCTGGCGCCCACGGTGGCGGATGCGCGGTTCGCCAAGCCGCTGGACCGGGAGCTGATCCTGCGGCTGGCGGCGGAGCATGAGGCGCTGATCACCGTCGAGGAGGGCGCGGTGGGGGGCTTCGGCAGCCATGTCGCGCATCTGCTGGCGGAAGAAGGCGTGTTCGATACGGGGCTGAAGTTCCGTTCCATGGTGCTGCCCGATGTGTTCATCGACCAGGCAAGCCCGGAGGCGATGTATCGTGCCGCCGGCATGGATGCGCCGCAGATCGAGGCGAAGGTGCTGGAGGTGCTGGGCGTCGCCATGGTGGGCAAGCGGGCCTGAGAGACCGTTTGAGAATTCCATTCCAGCGGGCATCTGACGCGGTTTTCTGCGCGCACCTAGGCTCACGTGCATCCAGCATGCTCCGCTCGTCGCCTGCGGCGACCCCGAAAACCACGCCACCTGCCGCGCCGGAGCGAATTCTGAAATGGTCTCTGAGCCGGGCAGGGCGGGCCTGTGTCCCATGCCTGGGACGAATCCCGGTTCTTTTGAAATCAATGGTTTGAGCCGCGGGATTCATCACCTGTTAACCGTTTGCCCATGGGTGGCGCCCTTTGCGGCGCCCCGGCACCGGCTGCCCTTGAGTTCCCCGCCGAACTGGCCGAAGGTCCGGCGAGCCCGCAAGCAAGCCACAGGACCAGCCTGCCCGTGTATCGTATCCGCCTGATCGCCCGCCTGCTGCCCGTCTATGCGCTGGGGGCGGTGGCGGGCTATGCGGTGACCGCAACCGGGATGCCGCTGGGCTGGATGATCGGCGGGATGATCGCTTCGGGGGCGCTGACGCTTGCCCTGAACATGCCCGCACCGCCCCGGCGGATGAGCCTGCTTGGACAGATCGTCGTCGGTGGCGCGGTCGGGCTGTTCCTGACCCCGGCGGCGATGCTGCGGATCGTCGAGAACGCGCTGCCGATCATGCTGGTGGCGGTACTGACGGTGATCGCCGGGTTCCTGATCGCCCTTGCCGAACGGCGCTGGTTCCGCAACCACAAGGCGACGGCGCTGTTCGGCTCGATCCCCGGCGGACCGATGGAGATGGCCTCTCTGGCCCATCGCTACGGTGGTGCGGCCGATCAGGTGGCGCTGGCGCAGATGTTGCGGATCGGGCTGATCGTGGTGCTGTTCCCGCTGCTGGTGCTGGCCTCGGGGGCCGAGGTGCGGCCCATGGCGGTCTCGGTGCAGGAGGCGGGCCTGCCCGGCCTTGCCGTGATCCTCGGTCTTGGCTGGGCGGCGGGCTGGGTGCTGTGGCGGATCGGGATCACCAACCCTTATTTCCTTGGGCCGATGGCGGCGATGGGGGGGCTTACCGCCGCGGGCGCGGGCCTGCCCGAGATCCCGGCCCCGGCGATCTGGGCGGCGCAGGTGCTGCTGGGCGTCGGCCTTGGCGCCATGTTCCGGCGCGAGACGCTGCGCGGCGGCCGGTCGGTCGCGATGCAGGTGGTCTCGGGCACGCTGGTGCTGCTGGTGGTCTGCTGCGGCATCGCGCTGATGCTGGTGGCGCTGTTCGACCTCGATCCCGCCACCATGCTGCTGGCGAGCGCGCCGGGCGGCGTGACCGAGATGACGCTGACGGCGAAGGCGGTCGATGCCGATGTCTCGCTGGTCGCGGCCTTCCATATCGCGCGGGTGTTCCTGATCCTGCCCTTGATCCCGCTGATCTACCGCGCCTTCCTGCGGATCGGCTAGGTGCTTCCCCTCGCCCTTCCCCTTGGGCCCGGCCCGCGCTATTGCAGCGGGCATGAGGCAGACCCTGGGCGAGATCTACGAGGCCCGCGCCGCCGTCGGCGCGCTGACCCCGGACCCGGCGCAGCGCGCGGTGCTGCCGGTGCTGGAGGATTTGCGCGCCATGCTGGAATCCGCCGCCACCCGCAAGCGCGGGCTGCTGGCCGGGTTCCTGCGCGGCAACACGCGCGAGGCGGCGCCGAGGGGGCTTTACCTCTGGGGCGGGGTCGGGCGCGGCAAGTCGATGATGATGGACCTGTTCTTCGCCGCGACGGCGGTCGAGGGCAAGCGCCGGGTCCATTTCCACGCCTTCATGCAGGAGGTGCATCGCGGGATGCACGCGGCGCGCAAGCGCGGTGTCGATGATGCGCTGGCGCCCGTCGCGGCGCAGCTTGGCGCCGGGCTGCGGCTGCTGTGTTTCGACGAGATGCAGATCACCGACATCACCGATGCGATGATCGTCGGGCGGCTGTTCCAGATGCTGATGGACGGTGGCACCGCCATTGTCACCACCTCGAACCGGCCGCCGGACGACCTTTACCTGAACGGCCTGAACCGGCAGCTTTTCCTGCCCTTCATCGTGCTGCTGAAGGAACGGCTGGCGGTGATGGAGCTTGCCAGCCTTACCGACTACCGGCAGGACCGGCTTGCGGGGGCGCAGGTCTATTTCGCCCCCGCTGATGCCGCCGCCCGCGCCGCCATCGAGACGATCTGGACCGACCTGACCGGCGGCGGGCCGGGCGCGGCGCTGAGCCTTTCCGTGACCGGGCGCGAGGTGGTGCTGGAACGGGTGCACAACGGCGTCGCCCGCGCGACGTTCTGGGAGTTGTGCGGCCGCCCGCTCGGCCCCGCCGATTATCTCGCCATCGCCGGGGCGGTGGGGGTGCTGATCCTTGAGGACATCCCGCGGCTGTCGGCGGCGAACTACAACGAGGCGAAACGCTTTGTCACCCTGGTCGATGCAATCTACGAAGCGCGGATTCCGCTGATCGCCAGCGCGGCGGACGAGCCGGAACGGCTTTACGCCGAGGGTGCGGGCACCTTTGAGTTCGAGCGCACGGCAAGCCGGTTGCGCGAGATGCAGGGGGCCGACTGGGGGGGCGCGGGCGCAGGGGGCAGCGGGTAGCCGCGGCCGACCGGGAGCACAGCCGGAGGCCGGAGATATTGCCCGGTTGCATACGGCGGCGGGCCGTGTTCCGGCCTTGCGCAGGGAATACGGGGTGGGGCGGATGGTGCAGGGGTTGGTGATCGGGGCGGGGCCGGCCGGGCTGATGGCGGCCGAGGCGATGGCCCGCGCCGGGCTTGCCGTGGTGGTGGCCGAGGCCAGGCCCTCGCCCGCCCGCAAGCTCTTGATGGCCGGAAAGTCGGGGCTGAACCTGACCAGGGACGAGCCGGCCGGGCAGTTCCTGCGCCGCTACGACGAGGCCGCCGGGTGGCTGGCGCCGATGCTGGCCGCCTTCGGCCCGGAGGAGGTCGCGGACTGGGCGCGCGGGCTGGGGCAGGAGGTGTTCACCGGCTCCTCCGGGCGGGTGTTCCCGGTGGCGATGAAGGCGTCGCCGCTGCTGCGGGCCTGGCTGGCGCGGCTTGACGGGCTGGGGGTAGTGCTGCGCACCCGCTGGCGCTGGACGGGGTTCGCGGGCGACGGCTTCGCCTTCGACACGCCCGGGGGGGCGCGGGTGCTGGTGCCCCGGGTCACGGTGCTGGCGACCGGCGGGGCAAGCTGGGCGCGGCTGGGGTCGGACGGGGCCTGGGCCGGGTGGCTGGCGGCGAAGGGGGTGGAGATCGCGCGGTTCCGCCCTGCGAACATGGGGTTTTCCGTCCGCTGGTCGCCGCATATGGCCCGGCATTTCGGCGCGCCGGTCAAGCCGGTGGCGCTGATGGCGGGCGGAAGCCGGGTGCGGGGCGAGTTCGCGGTCTCGGAACGCGGGATCGAGGGCGGCGGGGTCTATGCGCTCTACCGCCCGCTGCGCGAGGGCGCGGGGCTGACGCTCGACCTTCTGCCCGATCTTGGCCATGAGGCGGTGGCCGGGCGCCTTGCCCGCCCCGGCCGCGACAGCGCGGCGAACCGGCTGCGCAAGGCGCTGGGCCTGTCGCCGGTCAAGATCGCGCTGGCGATGGAGTGTCTGCGGCCGCTGCCCGCCGATCCCGCCGCGCTGGCCGCCGCGCTCAAGGCGCTGCCGCTGGTGCTCGACGGGCCGCGACCGATGGACGAGGCCATATCGACTGCGGGCGGCATCACCCGCGCGGCGCTGGACGGGGGGTTGCAGTTGCGCGCCCTGCCGGGGGTGTTCGCGGCGGGCGAGATGCTGGACTGGGAGGCACCCACGGGCGGTTATCTGCTGACGGCCTGCCTTGCGACCGGGCTGTGGGCCGGGCGGGCAGCGGCGGGGGCAGGAGTGCAATTCCTGCCCGGAATCAAGGCGCTTTAGCGCCGTCGGGCAGGCATCCGCCGTGTCCGGCGCCCCTGCATCACTCTTTCCGCCCATCGTCCTCGGACGGTTCCGCCCGGGCGGCCTCCTGCATCTCGGCCCAGGCGCGGGCCTCCTCGTCCTCCAGCACATCGGCGCGGATCGCGAGTTTCCGGGCGGCCCGCTCCAGCAACTGGTTGCGGCGGTGGCGGCGGTAAGCCTCGATCAGCGGCAGGCTGACCCGGTAGCCGATCGCCCCGCACAGCAGCCCCGGCAGGATACCGCCCACCAGCCAGGGCAGGAAGGCGATGCGGTAGAACAGGGTCAGTCCCTCCCACCCGACCGAGCCGCCGCCGAGAAAGGCGCGCAGGTTCACCCAAAGCTCCACCGAGGCCCGGGCGAAGACCGCCGCGATCTGCGGCAGCGGCACCTCCTGCGTGGTGCCGAGCAGGGTGTTGCCGATCTCGACCGACAGCGCCATGATGAACGGATAGGTCAGCGGGTTTCCGATGAAGGTGGCCAGCAGCGCCGCAACCATATTGCCGCGGATCGCCAGCGCCAGCAGCACCGCCAGCAGGGCCTGAAAGCCGATGAACGGGGTGAAGGTTATGAAGATCCCCGCGAACACCCCGCGGCCGATCCGCTGCGGCGCGTCGGGCAGGCGGCGCAGCCGGTGCATGACATAGCTGGCCGCGCGCCGCCAGCCGCCCCTAGGCCAGACGGTTTCGGCCATCAACCGCATCCAACTGCGCCGGGTGCGCCGCTTGAATACCACCTTCGTCTTCCTTCGCGCCTGTCCGCGTCGCGGGGCCCCGTGTCAAGGCTTGCGCTGCACGTCCTGTATCCGGGTGATCCGGGCCACGTCGTTCTCGGCCTCAAGCGCGGTCATCACGTTGTGCAGGTGCTCCACGTCGCGCAGGTCCACGTCGATGTTCAGCCGGTAATAATCGGGCTTCTTGTCCACGAATTGCAGGTCCGAGATATTGGCGTGCCGGTCGCCGATCAAGGTGCAGACCCGCCCCAGAACCCCGGTCGCATGCGAGATCGTGATATCGAGGCTGACGGTATGCACCGGCGCATGGCGGCCGGAATGCCAGTGCAGGTCGATCCAGCGGTCGGGCTGTTCCTCGAACTCGACCAGCGCGGCGCAGTCGATGGCATGGGCCACCACCCCCTTGCCGCGATAGGTGATGCCGACGATCCGTTCGCCCGGCAGCGGCTGGCAGCAGGGGGCGCGGCGGAAGGTCTGGTCGTCGGAAAGCCCGACCACCGGGCGGGCCGCATCGACCTCATCCGGGCGGGCGGCCAGTTCGGGGTAAAGCGCCTCGATCACCTTGCGGGTGGAAAGTTCGGCCGAGCCGAGCCGGGCGAGCAGTTCCACCTCGTCCGCGATTCCCAGCGTGCGGGCGGCGGTGCCCAGCGCCTTGTCGGTGGCCTTCTTGCCGATATGCTCGAAGGCGACCCGCGCCAGTTCCCGGCCCAGCTTGACGAAGCGGCCCCGGTCCTCTTCGCGCAGGCTTTTGCGGATCGCCGCCTTGGCGCGGCCGGTCACGGCGATGTCGATCCAGGTCGCTTGTGGTTTTTGTCCCTCGGCGGTGATGATATCGACCGACTGGCCGTTCTTCAGCCGGGTCCAGAGCGGCACGCGGATGCCGTCAACCCGGGCCGAGACGCAGGCGTCGCCGATCCGCGTATGGATCGCATAGGCGAAATCCAGCGGCGTCGCCCCGCGCGGCAGTTGCACCACATCGCCCTTGGGCGTGAAGCAGAACACCTGGTCCGAATACATCTCCAGCTTGACGTGTTCCAGGAATTCGTCGTGGTCGCCTTCCTCGAACCGTTCGGTCAGGGTGGCGATCCATTTCGCCGGATCGACCGCGAACGGGTTGTGCGAGCGTTCGCCGTCGCGGTAAGCCCAATGCGCCGCCACGCCCGCCTCGGCCACCTCGTGCATCTCGCGGGTGCGGATCTGCACCTCGACCCGCTTGCCGTCGCGGCCCGACACGGTGGTATGGATCGAACGGTAGCCGTTCGACTTGGGCTGGCTGATGTAATCCTTGAACCGCCCCGGGACCGAGCGCCACCGCCGGTGAATCACGCCGAGGATACGATAGCAGTCGGCCACCTCATGGGTGATGATGCGGAAACCGTAGATATCCGAGAGGCGCGAGAAGGCGAGATCCTTTTCCTGCATCTTGCGCCAGACCGAATAGGGTTTCTTGGCGCGACCGTAGACGTCGGCCTCGATCCCGGCCTTTTCCAGTTCATGCCTGATGTCGGCGGTGATCTTGTGGATCACGTCGCCGGTCTCGCGCTGGAGCGTGATGAACCGGCGCAGGATCGAGTTGCGCGCCTCGGGGTTCAGCACCCGGAAGGCGAGGTCTTCCAGTTCCTCGCGCATCCATTGCATCCCCATGCGGCCCGCCAGCGGCGCATAGATCTCCATCGTTTCGCGCGCCTTCTGGGCCTGCTTGTCGCTGCGCATCGACTTGATGGTGCGCATGTTGTGCAGCCGGTCGGCCAGCTTGACGAGGATCACCCGCAGATCCTTCGACATGGCGAAGAACAGCTTGCGGAAGTTCTCGGCCTGCTTCGACTGGGTGGAGGTCAGTTGCAGGTTGGTCAGCTTGGTGACGCCATCGACCAGTTCCGCCACCTCTTCGCCGAACATCCCGGCGATCTCGGTCCAGGTGGAGCGGGTGTCCTCGATCGTGTCGTGCAGCAGCGCGGTGATGATGGTGGCGTCATCCAGCCGCATCTCGGTCAGGATCGCCGCGACCGCGACCGGGTGGCTGAAATAGGGCTCGCCCGAGTGGCGCAGCTGGCCCTCGTGCATCTCGCGCCCATAGGCATAGGCGCGGCGGATCAGGTCTGCGTTGGTGCGCGGGTTGTAGTTGCGGACCAGAGCGATCAGGTCTTCGACGTCGATCATTCCGGTCGCATCCCGTCGGGGCGCAGGGGGTCAGCCCTGCCCCTGGGCCTCCATCAGGGCACGCAGCATCCGTTCCTCGGACATGTCGTCCTGGGCCGGGCGGTCGATCTCGGACCCCATGAGAAGCGCCATCTGGTCTTCCTCGGGCTCATCGACCTCGATCTGCGTCTGGTAGCTTTCGATCATCCGCTCGCGCAGGGCCTCGACCGGCTGGGTTTCATCGGCGATCTCGCGCAGCGAGACGACCGAGTTCTTGTCGTTGTCGCGATCCACGGTCAGCGGCGAACCGGCCGCGATCTCGCGCGCGCGATGGGCGGCGAGCATCACCAGCTCGAAACGGTTCGGCACCTTGTCAACGCAATCTTCGACCGTCACGCGGGCCATGGGCTGCTCCAGTTCTTGTCAGGGGCTCGGAGGGGGCTCGGAAAGGCCGATATAGGCGGTGCAAGGGGTATTGACAAGCAGGTTTTCCAGCAGGCGCAGGCCGGAGGATGGCCGGGCGCGAGAGGAAACCGGCCGCAGGTGCTTCCGCCGCCACCCGGGCCTGCCCCGCGCGGAACAGAGGGCAGCGGCCGCCCGTGCGGGCGGTCGGCCGCTGCCCGGCGGCGCGTGCCGCGTCTTGATTCCGGGCATGGGAGCGCATATCCGACGTTGCGCCCCCGTCACAACACCTGCACCGCCGCCCGTTCCGCCTCGGGCAGCGCCGCCAGCATCTCGGCCGCGCTCTCGCCGGTCAGCGGGTGGCGCCAGTCCGGCGCGACCTCCAGCAGCGGGACCAGCACGAAGGCGCGGTCCTGCATCCTCGGATGCGGCAGGATCAGCCGGTCGGGCGTGGCGCGCATCTGCCCGGCCACGGGCAGGGCGCGCCAGCGGGTCTGCGTCGCCGCATCGGGCAGCACCAGCCCGCCACAGGCGATCAGATCGAGATCGAGCGTCCGCGCCCCCCAGCGAATCACCCGGTCGCGGCCGAAACGCGCCTCGATCATCTGGAGCAACGCCAGCATCGCCCCGGGGCCGCGTGTGCGGCAATCCGCCACCGCCACCACCCCGTTGACGTAATCCGGCCCGGCCCCCGGTGGCCAGCAGGGGCTGCGATACCACCGGCTGCGGACAAGAACGCGCAACTCCGCGCGGGAAAGTGCGTCAACCGCGTCCGAAAGGGTGATTTCGGGCGGGCTCTCTCCCCTTGCAAGATTGGCGCCAAGCGCGATCAGCCAAGGGTTCTCAGTATGACATGCCAATGTTACACTTTCGTATAGCGCCGCTTGCGGTGTTGGTTTCTTTGCCCGATCAAGGGATCATGTTCCAGATGGGATTTGATCCTGAACTGGTCGGACCCGGCATTTCCGGTCCCGGAACATTTGAGGGGAAAAGACATGTTTTACAAAGACGACAGGCTTGCCCTGTTCATCGACGGCTCCAATCTCTATGCGGCGGCAAGGGCGCTCGGCTTCGACATCGACTACAAGCTGCTGCGGCAGGAGTTCATGCGCCGCGGCAAGCTGGTACGGGCCTTCTACTATACCGCGCTGCTGGAAAGCGACGAATACTCGCCGATCCGGCCGCTGGTCGATTGGCTGCATTACAACGGCTTTGCCATGATCACCAAACCGGCCAAGGAATATACCGACAGCCAGGGCCGCCGGAAGGTCAAGGGCAACATGGATATCGAACTGACGGTCGATGCCATGGAACTTGCGCCGCGCGTCGATCATATCGTGCTGTTCTCGGGCGACGGCGACTTCCGCCCGCTGATCGAAAGCCTGCAACGGCAGGGGGTGCGGGTCTCGGTCGTCTCCACGATCCGCAGCCAGCCGCCGATGATCGCCGACGAGCTGCGCCGCCAGGCCGACAACTTCATCGAGCTTGACGAACTGCGCGAGGTGATCGGCCGCCCCCCGCGCGAGCCGCGCGAACCCCGGTTCGAGCACGAACAGGAAACGGTCGAGGACAGCTGATCCGGCGGAACCGGGCGGCGGGGGCGCCGCCCATGCGGTGCGGACCCGGGGGCTGATATGGCCCCCGGCCCGTGCATCACTTCCCCGATGTCAGAGATCGCGCACCCAGAACCGAAGCCGCTTTCGCGTCTCTTCCGCCGCGCCCAGATCGCGCCAGCCGAATTCCGCCACCACGCCGGGCAGGGGCGCATAGCCGCGCTTGCGCCAGAACCCGTCCAGCGGCCGGTAATCCGCGGGCCGCGCCGGGTCGTCGTCCGGGCGGATCACCGCGCAGAAGGCCGAGCGGGCGAACCCCAGCGCCCGGGCGTGATCCTCGCGCAGATCGAAGAAACGGTGGCCGATGCCGTGCCCGCGGTATTCCGGCAGCAGCACCGACTCGGCGCAGTAGAATACCGTGGAGAGGTCGATCCCCGTCCCGGAAAAGGCCGCCGCGAAGTCGTCGGCGTGTTCCGCAAGCGGCGTGCCGGTGGCGGCGCCGATCAGCCGGTCGCCGTCGAAAGCCCCCACCAGCACGGCGCCGGGGCTGTCGCGATAGGCGGCGACATAGCGGCGTTCGTAATCCATGTCGCCGTCGTAGAGATAGGGCCAGTCGCGGAACACCGTGATCCGCAGCCGCGCCACGTCGTCGAGCGCGGCATCCAGCGCCGCCCCGGTCAGCGCCCGCACCATCAGCGTCATGTCGAGACCTGCCGGATCCAGTCGTTCAGGTTGTAGAAGGTGGTGATCCGGGCGATCCTGCCGCCCTTCAGGTCGAAGAAGGCACCCGCGGGCAGCACATAGGACTGGCCGCGCGCCTCGGGCAGGCCGGGGTCGGTTTGCAGATAGGTGCCGTGGACGGTGAATTCCGCCGCCGCCCGGCTGCCGTCCTCATTGGTGAAGATCACCATGTCGCGCAGTTCCTCGCGGTAGCTCACGCCCATATGGGCGCAGAACTCCGCGAATTTCGCGCGCCCCCGGCGCACCTCGCCTTCGTTCACCCGATGCTCCACGTCATCGGTGACACAGGCGAGCATCCCGTCACCGTCGCCCGCGTTGAAGGCGGCGTAATAGGCATCGATGATGCGGTGGGCGTCGTCGCGGCTCATGGGGCCCTCCTGTCTCCGGCGGCGTTGCCATAGTGTTACGCCACGGGCGGGAAAGGATCAAATGCGCCGGTTCCGTGCCGGTTCGCGCCGGGCTATTCCGTCGCCTCTCCGTCTTCGGCGGGCAGGCCGAAACGGGCGATCATCCGGTCGCGGATCTGGTCGCGGGTCTGGCGATAGGCGGAAAGCTTGGCCTCGCGCCCCTCGCCCAGCCCGGTCGGATCGAGGATCGGCCAGTATTCCACGTCGAGGTGGTAGAACCGCGTCAGTTCCAGCGCCATGCGCTGGCTGGCGGGGGAAAGCGCGACGATCAGGTCGAACTGCGACAGGTCGTCGCCCCATTCCTGCATCTCCTCGAACGAGCGCGAGCGGTGGCGTTCCAGTTCCACCCCCAGTTCGCGGCAGACGGATATGGAGAAGCCGTCCACCTCCATGTCGCTGCGCACCCCGGCCGACTGGACATAGGCGCGCTGGCCGTAGAAATGCTTCATCAGCGCCTCGGCCATGGGCGAACGCACCGCGTTGTGATCGCAGCAGAAAAGGACCGATGCGGGAAAGCCCTTTTCCACCCGTCACCCCCAGTGCAGGACGCAGATCAGGGTGAACAGGCGCCGGGCGGTGTCGATATCCACGTCTGCCTTGTCCTCCAACCGTTCCTGCAACACCCGCGCGCCCTCGTTGTGGATGCCGCGCCGGGCCATGTCGATGGCCTCGATCTGCGAGGGGGGCAGGCGCCTGACGGCCTCGAAGTAGCTTTCGCAGATCTGGAAGTAGTCCTTGACCACCTGCCGGAACGGGCCGAGCGAGAGGTGGAACTCACCCACCTTCGCCGCCTTGTCGGTGGCGATGTCGAACACCAGCCGCCCGTCGCGGATCGCCAGCGCCAGCCGGTAGGGGCCGGGGGGGACGGTGCGGCCTTCGCGCGCGGGCAGGCCGAAGCTGTTGTCCTCCAGGAGGTCGAAGATCGCCACCCGCCGCTCCTGCTCGATCTCGGGGGTGGGGGCGGCAAGGCCGGCCTCGTCGATTTCGATATGGCAGATGCGGTTCATGGTCTTGTCCGGACTGTTGACGGGGGCTTGATGCCCGACCGGCCGGGGCAGGGCAAGCCGCAATCGGGCGGGGGCCTTGCAGGGTGGGCAATCCGCCCACCATCCGGGTGGGGGGGGGTGGTGCGCTGAAGCGCACCCTACGGCCCCGCCCCTATCTGTTCGGCCGGTCCAGCCGTGCCCGGACCGACTGGGCGGAACACCCGCCCGCACGGGCGGCCGCTATTGCAACGTCGCGACATGCACTGAACGTGGAGTCACCTGCACCATAAACTGCCAGACCACAACCGTCGCAGCGGCCCCCCGCGGTCGGCCGCTGCCCTCTGTTGTGTGTGGTATTGGCGGGCAATCTGCCCCCGCCCCTATCCGTTCAGCCGGTCGAGCCGCGCCCGCACGCTCAGCCCATGCGCCTGAAGGCTTTCCGACACCGCGAGCCGCTCCGCCGCCGGGCCGATGGCGGCCAAAGCCTCGGGCGTCATCCGGGCGATGGTGGTGCGCTTGAGGAAATCCATCACCGACAGCCCCGAGGAGAACCGGGCCGAGCGCGCCGTGGGCAGCACGTGGTTCGGTCCGCCGACGTAATCGCCGATCGCCTCGGGCGTCCATGCGCCGAGGAAGATCGCGCCCGCGTGGGTGATGCGGGTGGCCAGCGCCTCGGGGTCGGCGACGCACAGTTCCAGATGCTCGGGCGCGATGCGGTTCGACAGTGCCGCTGCCTCCTCCAGATCGCGGGTCACGATCACCGCGCCGTAGTCGCGCCAGCTTGCGCCCGCGATGGCGCGGCGCTCCAGCGTTTCCAGCCGCTTTTCCACCGCCGCCGCCACCGCCTGCCCGAAGGCCGCATCCGGCGTCAGCAGGATCGACTGCGCGCTTTCGTCGTGTTCCGCCTGCGACAGCAGGTCGAGCGCGATCCAGTCGGGGTCGTTGTCCGTGTCGGCGATGACCAGGATCTCCGACGGGCCGGCGATCATGTCGATGCCCACCTTGCCGAACACCCGCCGCTTGGCCGCCGCGACAAAGACGTTGCCGGGGCCGGTGATCTTGTCCACCGGGGCGATGGTCTGCGTTCCGTAAGCCATGGCCGCGATCGCCTGCGCCCCGCCGATGCGCCAGATCGTATCGACCCCCGCCAGCCGCGCCGCCAGCAGCACCAGCGGGTTGACCGCGCCGTCCGGGGTCGGGCAGCAGATCACCAGCCGCTCCACCCCCGCCACCCGGGCCGGGATCGCGTTCATCAGCACCGACGAAGGATAGCTTGCCAGCCCCCCCGGCACGTAGAGCCCGGCAGCCGTTACCGGCGTCCAGCGCCAGCCGAGGCTTGCCCCCGCCGTATCGGTCCAGCGCGCGTCCGCGGGCATCTGTCTTGCGTGGTAGTCGCGGATGCGCCCGGCCGCCAGTTCCAGTGCGGCGCGGTCTTCGGGCGCGACCTTCGCGCATTCGGCCTCGATCTCCGCCGCCGAGAAGGCCAGCGTCTCCGGCGTCAGGTCCAGCCGGTCGAAGCGCGCGGTCAGTTCGATCACCGCCGCATCGCCGCGTGCCCGGACATCGGCGATGATCGCCGCTACGGTGTCGTCCACATCGGGCGCGTCCTCGCGCTTCATCGTCAGGAGGGCGGCGAAGGCGGATTCGAAACCGGGGTCGGTGCTGTCGAGAAAGACGGGCATGGCGGGCTCCCTTGGATGCGCCCTGCCATAACGGCCCGGCCCGGCGGCCTCAAGCACGGATCGCCCGGATTCGACGGTTGCCCCGGGCCGAACGGCGCAAACATACTGCACAACAGAGGGCAGCGGCCGGCCGCGGGGGGCCGCTGCAACCTCTGTGGTCTGGCAGTTTATGGTGCCGAATACCCTGACGTCTGTGCATGTTGAGACGTTGCACGAGCGGCCGCCCGTGCGGGCGGTCGGCCGCTGCCCGGCGGCGCTGGCGCGCCTTGATTCCGGGCGAAGCTACGCTTCAGATCCCACCATTTGAACCGGAAAGTCCGTCAACTTCTTCTGAAGTTTCTTCACCCCTTGGGCAGCAGTCCGGCGGGGGCGGTGTCGCCGCGCCAGTAGTCGGGGGCGGGCCTGTCGCGGGCCGGGCTTGCGCGCTTGAAGGTGCAGATCAGTTCGTCGCCCTCGATCCGGCTGGCGATGATCAGCGCGTCGAGCAGCCGCCGCGGCCCCTCGTGTATCTCGACGAAGCCGCGCAGCCGGGTCAGCCGTTCGGCATCGACGGCAAAGCCGCCGGCCCACATCCGCCGGATCGGAAACACTGCCTCGCCGAGTTGCAGCCGCAGCCGCCGCCCCTTGCGCCAGTCGCGTTTGCGCGCGGCCTCCAGCCCTTCCCGCACCTCGGCAGGCAGATGTTCCAGCATGACGATCCCCGTGGCAGCCGCCGCGCCCCCCGCGCGCCGGGTCATCCTGAATCAAGGATGTGTCATTGCGGTGAAAACACAAGCCTTTTCACGCCGGAAGCCCGCCGCCGCAGCGCATCCCGGCGGAAATACGCGGACGGGGCGGCGGGCCCGTGCCGGGCGGGAAGCGGTGTCAGAGGGTCCGGCCCAGCCAGTCGCGAATCGCGGCGACCGATTCAGGTTCGTCGAGGAAGGGGATATGCGCCCGGCCCGGCACCTCGGCAAAGATCATGTCGGGGCGGCGGTGGCGCATTTCGGCGGTTGCCGCGACCGGCAACAGGTCGGAATTCGCCCCCCGGATCAGCGCCAGCGGCAGCCCCGCGCAGGCGTCGAACAGGGGCCAGAGGTCGGGTTGATCGCCCTCGACAGCCCCGAGGAACGCCTGCCGCAACTCGGGGTCGTAGTTGATCTTCAGCCCGTCCGGCGTCTCGATGTAATGCCGTGCCGCCTCTTCGTGCCAGCGGCTTTCGGGCACGCCCTCGAACCCGGTGGAAAAGGCGGCAAGCGCCTGCGCCGCCTCGTCCAGCGTCCGCGCCGCCGGGTTGCGGCCGACGGTATCGAAGATGCGTGCCAGCCCGGTTTGCTCAAGCTGCGGCCCGACGTCGTTCAGGCACAGCCCGGCCAGCCGGTCATGCGCCACCGCCGCCAGCATCATCCCGACCAGCCCCCCGCGCGAGGTGCCCAGCACCGCCGCCCGCCCGATTCCGAGATGGTCGAGCAGTTCCACCGCGTCGCGCCCTTCGCGCGGGACGGTATAGGTTCCGGCCCCGGTCCAGTCCGAGGCGCCCCGGCCGCGATAGTCCATGCGGACCACCCGGCATCGCGGCAGATGCGGCAGCAGGTAATCGAAATCGGTGCTGTTGCGGGTAAGCCCGGAAAGGCACAGCAACACCGGCCCCGCCGTCCCGCCGCTGTCGCGAAAGGCGATGCGCGCCCCGTCCGAGGCGGTGAAATGCCGGACCGGCATCAGATGTTCTCGGGCTGGGGCATCCCCAGCACGTGATAGCCGCCGTCGATCCGCACGATCTCGCCCGTGGTGCAGGCGCCGTAATCCGACGCGAGCCAGACCGCGGTGCCGCCCACGGCCTCCAGCGTGGCATTGGCGCGCAAGGGGGCGTTCGCCTCGGTCTGGCGGTAGGTCTTGCGCGCCCCGCCGATCGCCGCGCCCGCCAGCGTCTTCATCGGGCCGGGGCTGAGCGCGTTCACCCGGATCTGCTGCGGCCCGAGGTCGTTCGCCAGATAGCGCACCGCCGATTCCAGCGCCGCCTTGGCCACGCCCATCACGTTGTAGAACGGCGTCACCCGGTTCGAGCCCTGATAGGTCAGCGTCAGCAGCGTGCCGCCATCCGGCATCAGTTCCGACGCCCGCCGCGCCACGTCGATGAAGCTGAAGCAGGAAACCGTCAGCGAGGTCTTGAAATTCTCGCGCGTGGTGTTGATGAACCGGCCGGTGAGTTCGTTCTTGTCGGAATAGGCGATGGCATGGACGAGGAAATCCATCGTCCCCCATTCGTCCTTCAGCCGGGCGAAGGCCGCGTCGAGCGAGGCGTCGTCCGTCACATCGACATCGACCAGCAGCGATGCGTTGACCGAGGCCGCCAGCGGCTCCACCCGCTTGCCGAATGCCTCGCCCTGATAGGAGAACGCCAGTTCCGCCCCCTCGGAGGCCATGGCGCGCGCAATTCCCCAGGCAATGGAACGTTCGTTCGCCACCCCCATGACAAGCCCGCGCTTGCCTTTCATCAGATCGGCCATCCGCTGCCCCTATTCCACCTTGCTGAACACAAGCGTCGCATTGGTGCCGCCGAAGCCGAAGCTGTTCGACAGCACCGAATCGAACGCCACGCCCTCGCGCAGTTCGGTGGCTATTTCGCCGGGGCGCAATTCCGGGTCGAGCTGGGTGACGTTCGCCGAGGCGGCGATGAAGCCACCCTGCATCATCAGGATCGAATAGATCGCCTCATGCACCCCGGTCGCGCCGAGGCTGTGGCCGGTCAGCGACTTGGTGGACGAGATCGGCGGCACCGCGTCGTCGCCGAACACCCGGCGGATCGCCTGCACCTCGGTCACGTCGCCCGCCGGGGTCGAGGTGCCGTGGGCGTTGATATAGCTGATCCTGCGGCCCTCGGGCAGGGTGGAAAGGGCAAGCCGCATCGACCTTTCGCCGCCCTCGCCCGAAGGGGCCACCATGTCGTGCCCGTCCGAGGTCGCGCCGTAGCCGGTCAGTTCCGCGTAGATTTTCGCGCCGCGCGCCTTCGCGTGTTCGTATTCCTCCAGCACCACCACGCCGCCGCCGCCGCCGATCACGAAGCCGTCGCGGGTCGCGTCGAAGGCGCGCGAGGCGGTCTCGGGCGTGTCGTTGTATTTCGACGACATCGCGCCCATGGCGTCGAACAGGCACGAAAGCGTCCAGTCCAGTTCCTCGCCGCCGCCGGCGAAGACGATATCCTGCTTGCCCATCTGGATCAGCTCCGCCCCGTTGCCGATGCAATGGGCCGAGGTCGAGCAGGCCGAGGTGATCGAATAGTTCACGCCCTTGATCTTGAACGGCGTCGCGAGACAGGCCGAATTGGTCGAGGACATGCAGCGGGTCACCATGAACGGCCCCATCCGCTTGGGCGCGCCCTTTTCGATGACGATCCTGTGCGCCTCGAAGAAGTTCGAGGTCGAGGGGCCGCCCGATCCCATGATCAGCCCGCTGCGCGGGTTCGACACGTCGCCCGGTTCCAGTCCCGAGTCGGCGATCGCCTGTTCCATGGCGATGAAGTTGTAGGCCGCCCCCGGCCCCATGAAGCGCAGGTTGCGCTTGTCGATATGGTCTTCCAGCACGATCTGCGGCATGCCGTGGATCTGGCTGCGGAAACCGTGTTCGGCATATTCCGGCGCGAAGACGATGCCCGAACGGCCCGCGCGCAGGCTGGCCTCCACTTCGGCCGGGTTGTTGCCGATGGGCGAGACGATCCCGATCCCGGTGATGACGACGCGGCGCATGGGCGCACTCCCTGCAATGTTCCGGTCAGCTCTCGGACAGAGCGACCTTCATGTCCTTGACCTGATAGATCACCTCGCCGTCGGCTTCGACGATGCCATCGGCCACGCCCATCGTCAGGCGGCGGGTCTGGATCGCCTTGGTGAAATCGACCTTGTAGGTCAGCAGCTTGCGATCCGGACGGACCATGCCGGTCAGCTTGACCTCGCCCACGCCAAGCGCATAGCCCCGCCCCAGCCAGCCGCGCCAGCCGAGGTTGAAGCCGGTCAGCTGCCAGAGCCCGTCAAGCCCGAGGCAGCCCGGCATGATCGGGTTGCCGGGGAAGTGGCATTCGAAGAACCACAGGTCCGGGGTGATGTCGAATTCGGCCACCACATGGCCCTTGCCATGGGCGCCGCCGTCGGCGGAAATGTCGGTGATCCGGTCCATCATCAGCATGGGCGGCTCGGGCAGTTGCGCATTGCCGGGGCCGAACAATTCGCCCCGCGCGCATCTGAGCAGGTCGTCCTTGTCGAAACGTCTCGGATACTGCGTCACTTTTCCCTGCCCTTCCCGGCTGTGCGGCTTTTTTCTCCTGTATCACCCGGATCGGGAAGGTGGCAAGGCCGCCCCTGCGTGGCAGGCTGCGCGGGGCGGTCGGGTTTCCGGCCGCCGCCCGTGGATCGTGGCGGAGGGCCGAACCGCGACAGCTTATCCTTTGCCCTCTGTGGCGACGAGGAATCAGCCGGGGTGGCGGGCAATATTGCCCGCCTACAGTGCCCCCGCCCGGGCAGGGCAAGGGCGCCGGATACCGGGCCGAAACGCTTTAGAACGAATTTCATTTGAAAATCCCCCCGCCGCACCCTTATATTGCGGGGATGATGGATGATTTCGCCCCGATGGCCGATCCGCTGGCGCAGCAGCGCGCCACCGAATGGCTCGCCCGCGTGGCCCTGCGCCCGACCCGGCAGCGGGTGGCGCTGGCCGAATTGCTGATCGGCGACGGCAGGGACCGCCACGTCACCGCCGAAAGCCTGTTCGCCGCCAGCCGCGCCACGGGCGGGAAAGTGTCGCTTGCCACCGTCTACAACACGCTGCGCGCCTTCTGCGACGCCGGGCTGATGCAGGAGGTGACGGTCGACGGATCGCGCAGCTATTTCGACACGCGCATGGACGACCATCCGCATTACTTCTGGGAAGACAGCGCCGAACTGACCGACGCGCCCTCTGAGGGGATGAAGATCGTCGGCCTGCCCGAGGCGCCGAAGGGCGCCGAGATCTCGCGCGTCGATGTGGTGATCCGCCTGCGTCGGATCTGACCGGCCGCCCCCGGCGGATGCCCTGCCGGGGTGCGTCTTTATCCGGTCTCGAAATCCCCCGGCTGCGGCGGTGCGACCGGGGTGAACTGGCCGCGGTCGGGTTTGAGATCGACCAGCGGCGTGCCGTCAAGGCAATCCAGCCCGCGCACCAGCAGCACCGGCCCCTCCACCCGTTCCAGCACCACCACCGAGGTGCCGATGGGGTTGGGCCGCACCGGAGAGCGCAGCGAGAACACGCCCCGGGCGTTGCCGTCGTTCGCCGGGCATTGCCTTACCAGGTCGCGCCGGGATTCGTGCAGCCAGTAAAGCACCTCCAGCCGGTCGAACCGTTCCACGCCTTCAAGCCCCGCCACCCATGGCTCGAACAGTTCGATCCGGCACAGCGGCCCGTCGGCCCGTCCCTGCCGCGGCGTCATCGGCCGCGAGGTCCAGGGCGTGCGGATGCGGCCGATGAACATCAGCCCGGCGTCGGTGGCGGGGGGCGGTGTCACGGCGACCTCGCCCTCCCGGAGTTCGTTTTCGCGCACCATCAATCGACCGCCACCATCACGTCCGATGCCTTGATGACCGCATGGGCGGTCTTGCCGGGTGCCGGCCCGAGGTCATCGACCGAGGCGTCGGTGATCGAGGCGGTGACGGTGGCGCCGCCGCCGATGTCGATCTTCACATGGGCGGTGGTGGCGCCCTTGGTCACCTCGACCACGGTTCCCTTCAGGATGTTGCGGGCACTGATCTTCATGGGGCCTCTCCTTGTAACAAGGTTTCAGGGCTGCGAAAGGATACCGCAGGGGGCGGGTGCCCCCTGCGGCGCATGTTATGCCCCGTGAAATTTATCGCAACCCGGCTTGTTGTCCCGGATCGGCCGTGCCCTGTTCCGGCTGTTCGCGGAACGGCGGAAACACCTCAGGCTGTCATTTCGGCGGTGTCTGTCTGGCGTGTTGGCAGGGCCGTCAGGGGCGTCCCCTTCGCCCTCTGTTTCGCAGTATGTTGACGAGGCCCGGCAAAGCCGGCCACCTGGCCGACTGGCATTGCCATTGCTTTTCCGCCATCCCGAACCGGGAAAGTCCGTCAACTTTTTCTGACACAGCTTTATTCCGGCTGTTCGTCCGGCCCGGTTTCGGTCTCTTCGTCCTCAACCGGGATCGCGTAGCGGCCGGTCAGCCAGCTTCCCAGATCGACATCGGCACAGCGTTTCGAGCAGAACGGGCGGTAGCTTTCGGCCGGGGGCTTCTTGCAGATCGGACAGGTCATCGCAGCGCCTCCCGCAGGGGCGGGCGTTCCCGCTTGCGCTGCATCTCGAAAAGGCCCAGCGGGGTCCAGCCCGCAAGGCTGGCCTCGCCCCCGGCGGGACGGAAGGCGGCGCGCAGCACCTGTTCCAGCGCCGCCCGGTCGCGTTTCGGCATCGGCGCGAAGTCGATGACGACCTGCCCGCCCAGACCGCGCAGCCGCAGCTGTCGCGGCAGTTCGCGGGCGGCGGCGATATTGGCCTTCATCCCGGCGGCGGGCGAGGTGTCGCTGCCGGTGTTCACATCGACCGCAACCAGCGCCCGGGTGGGTTCGATCATCATCGAGCCCGCGCCCAGCGCCACCTCGGGCGCCAGCAGCGTGTCGAGCATCTCGGCCACGCCGAGGTCGGCGAAGGAACCGGCCCGGTCCTCGACGGCATCCGGGGTCGGGTCGGTCCAGTCGCGCCAGGCGATATCCTGCGCCCCCGGCGCCTCGACCAGCAGTTCCGGCCCGCCGTCGAGGTCGGCCGTCACCGCCTCGGCCAGTCCGCGCATGGCGGCGATGTCTTCGGCGATCCCGTCTTCCGCTGCCGTCTCGGCCGCCGAGCGCAGGATCAGCCCCAGCCCGGACGCCGCCCCCTGCATCGCCTCCGCCGCCAGCGATTCCAGCCGCGCCCGCGCGCCCTCGTCGCGGATGCGGCGCGAGATGTTGAGGCCCGGCGCCCCGGGGGTCAGGATGCACAACCGGCTTTTGAACAGCACCCGCAGCGTGAGCGGCACCGCCTTCCCGGCCTCGGCCACGCCCGAGACCTGCACGATCACCCGTTGCCCGGGCGCGAGGCCCGAGACCTGCCGCAGAAAGCCGCTTCCGCCCGGCAGCCGCACGAAAACGCCGCCCTGGCCCTTGACCGGCCGGTCGATCACCCCTCGGCAGATCGCACCGGGCTGCAACGGGTCATCGCCCGCCGGGTCGATCAGGAATTCCTCAAGCCGCCCGTCCATGACCAGTGCCGCCGCCGGGCGGCCCGCGATACTGTCGAGCGCGATCACCCGGCCCTTCATGCCTGTCCCCCGTAAAGCGGCCAGCCTGCCGCCTGCAACAGCGTGGCGGTTTCCGCCACCGGCAGGCCCACCACCCCGGTGAAGGAGCCGGAAATCCACGGGATGAAGGCCCCGGCCAGCCCCTGGATGGCGTAGCCCCCGGCCTTGCCCCGCCACTCGCCGCTGTCGAGATAGGCGTTCAGTTCCAGATCCGACAACCGCTTCATCCTGACCGCCGTCACCACCTCGCGCAGCCAGACCCGTTCGCCCCGGCGCACCGCGACCGTGGTGATGACCTGATGCCGCCGCCCGCCCAGCAGCACGAGAAACCGCGCCGCCTCGCCCGCGTCCGCGGGCTTGCCGAGGATGCGCCGCCCCAGCGCCACCGTGGTGTCGGCGCAAAGCACCACGTCGTCCGGCCCCGCTGCCACCGCCTCGGCCTTCTGCCGGGCGATGCGCGCGCAATAGGGCCGGGGCAACTCGCCCCGCTGCGGTTCTTCGTCGATGTCGGGGGGGGTGATGGCATCCGGCACGATACCGATCTGCGCCAGCAGTTCCCGCCTGCGCGGGCTGGCCGAGCCGAGGATCAGGCGCATCGCCTATTTGAAGCGATAGTTGATCCGGCCCTTGGTCAGATCATAGGGGGTCATTTCCACCTGGACGCGGTCGCCTGCCAGAACACGGATGCGGTTCTTGCGCATCTTGCCTGCCGTGTGGGCGATGATTTCATGGCCGTTTTCCAACTCGACCCTGAACGTCGCATTCGGCAGGAGCTCCTTCACGACGCCGGGGAATTCGAGCAGTTCTTCCTTGGCCATGATAACTCCAACGCAGTTTGGCCCGCAGATGAACCGCAGGCATGACGGGGATATGCGCAAGAAACCGCCGGATTTCAAGCGAAATCAGACTCGCGCCGCCCTTCCGCCCTGCGCATGGCCCGGTGCGGCACAAACGAGGGGGCGAAAAGGAAGCCCGGCCGAGGGTGAACGGCGCACAGATCGTCGCCAGCGGACAGATCGCGCAGCACGGCAGACCGCGCGCCCCGCCCGCCGTCGAATGGTCGCAGCGCGATCATGTCGGGGAAGAACGGGAACAGGTTGAACCGTGCGAAGACGCCCGGATGCGGGGCAGATACCGGGCGACAGTCAGCAGACCCCGGTCGATCCGCCCGGGGCCCGGGCCCGGACCACCCCGGCCCCGCCGATGCGGTCCTCCTGCTCGGCCCAGTGCCGGAGGTTCAGCACCCCGCCATCGGCCCGGGTTTCGGCGATCAGCGCGCGCGAGACGCGGGCGACGGCCCAGCCGGGTTCGTCCATCGGGGTTTCCGCAAGGATGCCGGTCTCGGGCCAGCCCCGGTCGGGCGGGCCATAGACCGCCGCCCGGCCGCGGTTGCCGTCGACCGGCGGGCACCATGCGCAGTCGCCCACCGTGGGCGCATGGACCACCGCGCATTGCCCTTCCAGCGCGCGGGCCATGGCGCCCACCCGCACCCGCATGAACCCGGCGAAACTGTCGGTGCAGGAGGGGACGAGCAATATCTCCGCCCCCGCCTCGACCAGCGCGCGGGCGAGCAGCGGGAACTCGCTGTCGTAGCAGATCAGCACGCCGATCCGCCCGAGCGCGGTGTCGAACAGGGTAGGCGGCCCGCCCGGATGCACGTCCCAGTCCTCGCGTTCGAAGCGGGTCATGATCTGCTTGTCCTGATGGCCGAGGATGCCGCCGGGCGAATAGAACGTGGCACGGTTGACCCAGCGCCCATTGAGCCGCACCGGCCCCGAGGCGCCGAGGATATGCACCCCATGCGCGGCGGCCAGCCTCAGGTGCAGCGCCTCCACGGCCGGGTGGTGGCGCGCGACTTCCTCAAGCGCGCCGTCGAGATCGGCGGCCACGGCGGCACCGCCGAGGCTCGCCAGCTCCATCGCGCCGTATTCCGGGAACACCAGCAGATCGGCCCCCCGCCCGACGGCCCCGGCCACCCATGCGGAGAGCTTGGTCTCATACGCTTCCCAGCCGTCGAACCAGTCGAACGGACAGGCGGCGGCGGCAAGGGTGACATGATCGGGATCGGCGGACATGGCGGCTCCGTCAGGCGGCGGGGTTCCCGGCCGAGACTAGCCGCAGCGCCCGCCCGGGGCCAGCCCCGAGGGGCGGGACCTGGACCGGGCGGCTCCCGCCCCTTTGTGGCGCGTGGCCTGCCCCCTCTTGGCCTGCGGCCAATTGTTCGCCGCTGAAATCCTTCCGCTGGAAGGTTTTCTTAACGCGGCTCACCCCCGAGAGTATTTCTGGCAAGATGAAGAACAAGAGCGCGCCTTGTCCTTCTTCTGTCCTCCAAATATCCCCGCCGGGGGGTGAGCGGCGTCTCGGAAACGTGCCACTGGCACGTTTCAGCCGCGAACGGGCGCCCCGTGGGCGCCCCGGAGGCCAAATCTCCGTCTGTGCCACACCCGGTCAGGCGTGGATCGCCCCGTCGCCGCAGGCCAGTGCCGCCTCGCGCACCGCTTCGGAATAGGTCGGGTGGGCGTGGCAGGTGCGGGCGAGGTCTTCGGCCGAGGCGCCGAACTCCATCGCCACGCAGATCTCGTGGATCATCTCGCCCGCTGCCGGGCCGATGATATGCGCGCCGAGGATCCGGTCGGTCCCGGCATCGGCAAGGATCTTCACGAAACCGTCGGCGGCGAAATTCGCCTTGGCGCGGCCGTTGCCCATGAAGCTGAACTTGCCCGTCTTGAAGGCGCGGCCTTCCTCCTTGAGCTGCTCCTCGGTCTTGCCGACGCTGGCGACCTCAGGGCTGGTGTAGATCACGCCCGGGATCACGCCGTAGTTCACATGCCCGGCCTGACCGGCGAGGATTTCCGCGACCGCCATCCCCTCGTCCTCGGCCTTGTGGGCAAGCATCGGCCCCGGCACCGCGTCGCCGATGGCATGGATGCCCTTGACGCTGGTCGAATAGTTCCCGTCGATCGCGATCTGGCCGCGCGGGGTCATCTGCACCCCCAGCGCATCGAGCCTGAGCCCCTCGGTGAAGGGGCGCCGGCCGGTGGCGACCAGCACCACCTCGGCCTCCAGCCTGTGCTCGCTCTCGTCCTTGCGCAGGGTGTAGCTGACCGTGGCCTTGCCCTTGCCCCTGGCGACGCCCGAGACCGCAGCGCCGGTCACGATGTCGATCCCCTGCCGCTTGAGCAGCCGCGCGAAGGTCTTGGCCACCTCGCCGTCGCTGCCGGGGATCAGCCCGTCGAGATATTCGACCACCGTGACCTTGCTGCCCAGCCGGTTGTAGACCGAGCCGAGTTCCAGCCCGATCACGCCGCCGCCGATCACCACCATCGACTTCGGCACCTTCGGCAGCGCCAGCGCGCCGGTCGAGGTCACCACGGTCTTCTCGTCCACCTCCACCCCCGGCAGGGACGAGGGCTCGGACCCCGAGGCGATGACGATGTGTTTCGCCTCGTGCACCTCGTCGCCGATCTTGACCTGACCGGTGGCGGGGATGCTGGCCCAGCCCTTCAGCCATGTCACCTTGTTCTTCTTGAACAGGAACTCGATGCCCTTGGTGTTCTGGCCGATCACATCGTCCTTGTAGGCCAGCATCTTCTGCCAATCGATCCTGGGCTTCGCCCCCATCAGGCCCATCTTCTCGAAATTCTCCTGCGCCTCGTGCAGGCTGTGGCTGGCGTGCAGGAGCGCCTTCGACGGGATGCAGCCGACGTTCAGGCAGGTGCCGCCCAGCGTCTCGCGCCCCTCGACGCAGGCGGTCTTGAGCCCGAGCTGGGCGCAGCGGATCGCGCAGACATAACCGCCGGGACCGGAGCCGATCACGATGACATCAAAAGTGGCCATTGGGGTCTCCCTTCATGGTGCCGGGGAAGGGGAGCACCTGCCCCCCGCCGCCGCTGAAGCGGCGACTCCCCCCGAGGATGTTTTATCAAGGCGAAGCATGGGCAAGGTGAAGCATGGATCAGAACAGCGCGGCAAGCAGCATTGCCATCGTCGCGGCGAATCCCGCCGCCCAGATCAGCGAGCGGCCGGGTGTCCAGCCGAAGGCGTAGGCGGGCACGAAGAGGGCGCGCGCGGCAAGATAGATCCAGCCGCAGGCGGCGGTGAAGCCCGAGGTCTTGCCCGAGAGGGTCACCACCACCACGGCGGCGGTGAAGAAGGCCAACCCTTCGAAATGGTTGGCGGCGGCGCGTTTGAGCCGGCCGGTCAGCGGCGAGAATTCGGGCTGCCGGTCGCGCGGCCCGGCGTTCCACGCGGCCCCCGCATCGCGGTTCGCCGCCGCCCCGGCAAGGGCGAGCTGGGCCGCCTGCAACAGCACGGCGAGGGTGAGGGCGGTGAGTTCGGGGGTCATCACGCGAGCCTTTCCGACAGGTGGCTGTCGAACCGCAGCGGGCAGGTTGGGTCCGGGGCGATGCGGGCGAGTATGGCCGACCCGCATCGCCACCATGGGCCTAGAGGTCCATCAGCAGGCGGCGCGGGTCTTCCAGCGCCTCTTTCACCCGCACGAGGAAGGTCACCGCCCCCTTGCCGTCCACGACCCGGTGATCGTAGCTCAGCGCCAGATACATCATCGGCCGGATCACGATCTGGCCGCCGACCACCACCGGGCGCTCCTGGATCTTGTGCATCCCGAGAATGCCCGACTGCGGCGGGTTCAGGATCGGAGAGGACATCAGCGAGCCGTAGACCCCGCCGTTCGAGATGGTGAAGGAGCCGCCCTGCATCTCGGCCATGGACAGTTTTCCGTCGCGGGCGCGCAGGCCCAGTTCGGCGATCTTCTTCTCGATCGCGGCGAAGGACATGGAGTCGGCGTCGCGCACCACCGGCACGACGAGGCCCGAGGGGGTGCCCACGGCGACGCCCATGTGGACGTAGTTCTTGTAGACCACGTCGGTGCCGTCGATTTCGGCGTTGACCTCGGGTACTTCCTTGAGTGCATGGCAGCACGCCTTCACGAAGAAGGACATGAAGCCGAGCTTGACGCCGTGCTTCTTCTCGAACTGGTCCTTGAACCCGGCGCGCAGGTCCATGATGGCGGACATGTCCGCCTCGTTATAGGTGGTCAGCATCGCGGCGGTGTTCTGCGCGTCCTTCAGCCGCCGGGCGATGGTCTGGCGCAGGCGGGTCATCCGCACCCGTTCCTCGCGCGCGACATCATCGGCGGCCACGGGGCCGCGCGGGGCGGCGGCGGTGGGCGCAGGGGTAGGGGCTGCCTGCGGGGCCGGCGCGGTGGCGGCAGCGGCAATGGCCTTCTGCACGTCCTCTTTCATCACCCGCCCGTCGCGGCCGCTGGCCTCGACGGCATCGCGGCCGACCCCGTGTTCCGCCATCAGTTTCCTGGCCGAAGGCGCGTCCTCGACATCCTTTTCGGCCGTATCGGCCGCAGGCGCGGGGGCGGGGGCGGCAGCCGGGGCGACCGCCACGGCGGCGCCGTCGGTCGCGATCACCGCGAGGCGGGCGTTCGCGGCCACGGTCGCGCCCTCGGGGGCGACGATCTCGGCCAGCACGCCCGCGGCCGGGGCGGGCACCTCGACCGACACCTTGTCGGTCTCCAACTCGCACAGCATCTCGTCCTGCGCGACCGCATCGCCCGGTTTCTTGAACCAGGTCGAGACCGTCGCCTCGGACACGCTTTCGCCCAGAACGGGCACCATTACGTCGATCATCCTGTTCTCTCCCGCACCGGCCTTCGCCTCGGCGCCCATCTTCGGCTTCAACTCTTCGGGTCCGGCGTGCCCCGCCTCGGCGATCTGCGCCAGAAGCGCGTCCACGCCGACGGTGGTGCCCTCGGGGGCCACGATCTCGGCCAGCTTGCCGGCGACCGGCGACGGAACCTCGACCGTCACCTTGTCGGTTTCCAGTTCGCAGAGCATTTCATCCACGGCGACCGCATCGCCGGGCTTCTTGAACCATGTTGCGACCGTCGCCTCGGACACGCTTTCGCCAAGAGTCGGAACGCGGATTTCCACTGCCATGTCAGCCTCCCACCGTCAGGGCCTCGTCCACGAGCGCCTCCTGCTCCGCCTTGTGGCGGCTGGCAAGCCCCGTCGCGGGCGAGGCCGAGGCGCTGCGCCCGACATAGGCCGCCCGCCCGTGCGTCGCGCCGATCCGGCCCAGCACCCATTCGAGGTTCGGTTCGATGAATGTCCATGCGCCCTGGTTCTTGGGTTCTTCCTGACACCAGACGATCTCGGCCTGAAGGAAACGGCCCAGCTCACGCACCATCGACTGCGCCGGGAACGGGTAGAACTGTTCCACCCGCAGCAGGTAGACATCGTCGATCCCGCGCTTGTCGCGTTCCGCCAGCAGGTCATAATAGACCTTGCCCGAACAGATCACGACCCGGCGGATCTGCTCGTCCGGTTTCAGAACGGTGTCGGAATTGCCCCTTTGCGCATCGTCCCACAGCACGCGGTGGAAACTTGACCCGTCGGTGAAATTCGCCGCCTCCGAGATGCATGTGGGGTGACGCAGAAGCGACTTCGGCGTCATCAGCACCAGCGGCTTGCGGAAGCTGCGGTGGATCTGGCGGCGCAGGATATGGAAGTAGTTGGCGGGCGTGGTGCAGTTCGCCACGATCCAGTTTCCTTCGGCCGACATTTGCAGGAACCGTTCCAGCCGGGCCGAGGAATGTTCCGGTCCCTGTCCCTCGAACCCGTGCGGCAGCAGCATCACCAGTCCCGACATCCGCAGCCACTTGCGTTCGCCCGAGGAAATGAACTGGTCGAACATGATCTGCGCGCCGTTGGCGAAATCGCCGAACTGGGCCTCCCACATCACCAGCGCGTTGGGTTCCGACAGCGAATAGCCGTATTCGAAGCCGAGCACCGCATATTCCGATAGCATCGAGTCGATCACCTCATACCGCGCCTGTCCGGTGCGGATGTGGTTGAGCGGATAGTGGCGGTCCTCGGTCTCCTGATCGACGAAGGCCGAATGGCGCTGCGAGAAGGTGCCCCGGGTGCAGTCCTGCCCCGAGAGCCGCACCGGATAGCCCTCGACCGCGAGCGAGCCGAAGGCCAGCGCCTCGGCCGTGGCCCAGTCGAAGCCCTTGCCGGTCTCGAACATCTTCGCCTTGGCGTCGAGCAGCCGCGCCACGGTCTTGTGCATGCGGAAGTCTTCGGGCACCCGCACCAGCGCCGCGCCGACCTCGGCCATGGTCTCGGGCGAGATGGCGGTGGCGCCGTGCTGGTATTCGTCGCGTTCGCGGTCGAGGTGTTTCCAGCGCCCGTCGAGCCAGTCGGCCTTGTTGGGCTTGTAGTCCTTGCCGGCCTCGAACTCCTCGTTCAGCACGGCCTGGAAGGCGGCCTTCATGTCCTCGATCTCGCCTTCGGGGATCAGCCCGTCGGCCACCAGGCGTTCGGTATAAAGCTGAAGCGTCGTCTTGTGCTTCTTGATGCGCGTGTACATCACCGGGTTGGTGAACATCGGCTCGTCGCCTTCGTTGTGACCGAAGCGGCGATAGCAGAACATGTCGATCACCGCGTCCTTGCCGAACTGCTGGCGGAACTCGATGGCGACCCGCGCGGCATGGACCACCGCCTCGGGGTCGTCGCCGTTGACGTGGAAAATGGGCGCCTCGACCATCAGGGCGATGTCGGTGGGGTAGGGGGACGAGCGCGAGAAATGCGGCGCCGTGGTGAAGCCGATCTGGTTGTTGACCACGATATGGATGGTGCCGCCGGTGCGGTGGCCCTTGAGCCCGGAGAGGCCGAAACCCTCCGCCACCACGCCCTGACCGGCGAAGGCCGCATCGCCATGCAGCAGCACCGGCAGCACCTGGCGGCGGTCGGTGTCGTTCAGCTGGTCCTGCTTGGCCCGCGCCTTGCCCAGCACCACCGGGTTCACCGCCTCAAGGTGCGAGGGGTTGGCGGTCAGCGACAGGTGGACGATATTGCCGTCGAACTCGCGGTCCGAGGACGCGCCGAGGTGGTATTTCACGTCGCCCGAACCATCCACGTCCTCGGGCTTGAAGCTGCCGCCCTGGAATTCGTTGAAGATCGCGCGGTAGGGTTTCGACAGCACGTTGGCCAGCACGGAAAGCCGCCCGCGATGCGGCATGCCGATCACGATGTCCTTCACCCCCAGCGCGCCGCCGCGCTTGACGATCTGCTCCATCGCCGGGATCAGCGCCTCGCCGCCGTCGAGGCCGAACCGCTTGGTGCCCATGTATTTGACATGGAGGAACTTTTCGAACCCCTCGGCCTCGACCAGCTTGTTGAGGATCGCCTTCCGACCCTCGCGGGTGAAGGCGATCTCCTTGCCGTAGCCCTCGATCCGTTCCTTGAGCCAGCTTGCCTGCTCGGGGTCGGAAATATGCATGTATTGCAGGGCGAAGGTGCCGCAATAGGTGCGCTTCACGATGTCGAGGATCTGGCGCATCGAGGCCAGTTGCAGCCCCAGCACGTTGTCGATGAAGATCGGCCGGTCCATGTCGGCCTCGGTGAAGCCGTAGGACTTGGGCTCCAGCTCCGGGTGCGGGGTCTCGTCGCGCATCCCCAAGGGGTCGAGGTCGGCCACCAGATGGCCGCGGATCCGGTAGGCGCGGATGATCATCAGCGCCCGGATACTGTCCAGCACCGCGCGCTTGACCTGTTCGTCGGTGACGGCGAACCCGGCCTCGGCGGCCTTTGCCTTGATCTTGTCGCCCGCGCCCCTGGCCTCGGCCGGGGCCTCGGGCCATTCGCCGGTCAGCGCGGCGGTGAGATCGTCCGCAGGCACCGGCGGCCAGTCGGGCCGCGCCCAGCTCGGGCCTGCGGCCTGCCGGCGGGCCTCTGCATCGCTGTCGCCGAGACTGGCGAAGAACTCGGCCCATCCGGCATCGACGCTGGCCGGATCGGCCGCATGGCGCGCCTGCAACTGGTCGATATAGGCCGCGTTGTGGCCCTGAAGAAAGCTGGAGGCGTGGAACTGGTCGTTCGGGCTCTGGTCAGTCATGTCAGCACCTGATGCACTTGGCCCGCGCCGGACAGCCCGACGCGGGAAGGGGTAAGTCGTTATTTGCCGATCGCCTTCAGCACGGCCTCGCCCAAGCCCGCCGGGCTGTCGGCTACCACGATGCCCGCGGCCTTCATCGCCTCGATCTTCGAGTCCGCATCGCCCTTGCCGCCGGCGACGATGGCGCCCGCGTGGCCCATGCGGCGGCCCGGCGGCGCGGTGCGTCCGGCGATGAAGCCTGCGGTCGGCTTCCAGCGGCCCTTCTTGCGTTCGTCGGCAAGGAACTGTGCCGCCTCTTCCTCGGCCGAGCCGCCGATCTCGCCGATCATGATGATCGACTCGGTCTCGGGATCGTTCAGGAACCATTCCAGCACGTCGATATGCTCGGTCCCCTTGATCGGGTCGCCGCCGATGCCGACGCAGGTCGATTGCCCGAGGCCCACGTCGGTGGTCTGCTTCACCGCCTCATAGGTCAGGGTGCCCGAGCGCGACACCACGCCGACCGAGCCGCGTTTGTGGATATGGCCGGGCATGATGCCGATCTTGCAGGCGTCCGGGGTGATGACGCCGGGGCAGTTCGGCCCGATCAGGATCGAGGGGCTGTCCACCAGCGCGCGCTTGACCTTCATCATATCCAGCACCGGGATGCCCTCGGTGATGCAGACGATCAGTTCCATCTGCGCGTCAATGGCCTCAAGGATGCTGTCGGCCGCGAACGGCGGCGGCACGTAGATCACCGTGGCATTGGCCCCGGTCCGGTCCTTCGCCTCGTGGACCGAGTTGAACACCGGCAGGTTCAGGTGAACCGAACCGCCCTTGCCCGGCGTCACGCCCCCGACCATCTTCGTGCCGTAGGCGATGGCCTGTTCGGAATGGAACGTCCCCTGCGAGCCGGTGAAGCCCTGGCAGATGACTTTGGTGTTTTCGTTGACGAGGATGGCCATTCAGTTGGCTCCTTGAATATCTGCTGTAGGGTGGGCGATCCGCCCACCGTTGCGGGTGGATACCGGGGTGGGCCGTCTGCCCTGCAAGATCACCCCTTCACCGCTTTCACGATCTTCTCCGCCGCGTCCGACAGGTTGTCGGCGGCGATCACGTCGAGGCCGGAGCTGTTGATGATCTCCTTGCCCAGCTCCACGTTGGTGCCTTCCAGCCGCACCACCAGCGGCACCTTGAGGCCCACCTCCTTCACCGCGGCGATCACGCCCTCGGCGATGATGTCGCAGCGCATGATGCCGCCGAAGATGTTGACGAGGATGCCCTTCACGTTCGGGTCCGAGGTGATGATCTTGAACGCCTCGGTCACCTTCTCCTTGGTCGCGCCGCCGCC
>JBAYSY010000009.1:0-75398 GCA_041675885.1 Gemmobacter sp.
AAGAGCCAAGCCGGGCAAGGTCATCGTGATCGCCATCGCCCGGAAGATCCTTACCATCGCCAATGCCATCCTGCGCGATGGCCAGCCCTTCAGGCCCGCATGATCTCCACAGTTGCCACGGGCGGGCGCTGCCTTCTATGGTGCGGTTTGGCAGCCGGGGTGGTGGGCAGATTGTCCACCCTGCGGCACAACGCCGGTGCGATGCACCGACCCCCGCTATCCCGCCGCGATCCGGCCCGCCATCTGGTTGTGCTTGCGCGCCACGAATTCCTTGGCGGTCTCCACCGCCACGGCGGCGTCGCGGCAATAGGCGTCGGCGCCGATCGCCCGGCCGAACTCCTCGTTCAGGGGCGCGCCGCCCACCAGCACGATATAGTCGTCGCGCAGGCCCTTTTCCTTCAGCGTGTCGATCACGACCTTCATGTAGGGCATGGTGGTGGTCAGCAGCGCCGACATGCCGAGGATGTCGGGCTGTTCCACCTCCAGCGCCTCAAGGTATTTCTCGACCGCGTTGTTGATCCCGAGATCCACCACCTCGAACCCCGCACCCTCCATCATCATCGCCACAAGGTTCTTGCCGATGTCGTGGATATCGCCCTTGACGGTGCCGATCACCATCTTGCCCATGCGCGGCGCGCCGGTCTCGGCCAGGAGCGGCTTGAGGATCGCCATCCCCCCCTTCATCGCATTCGCGGCCAGCAGCACCTCGGGCACGAACAGGATGCCGTCGCGGAAATCAGCGCCGACGATGGTCATGCCCGCGACCAGCGCCCTGGTCAGCACGTCATAGGGCGCCCAGCCGCGGTCGAGCAGGATGCGCACACCCTCCTCGATCTCCTCCTTCAACCCGTCGTAAAGGTCGTCGTGCATCTGGAGCACGAGTTCGTCGTCGTCCAGTTCGGCAAGGATGATGTCGTCGTTGTCGTCAGCCATGGCGGCCTCCAGCGGAATGGTGCTTACCGATTCAATGCGACCAAAGGCCCCGCCACACTTGGCGGATTGCGACATGCGCCGCGCCGGGACCGACAGCGGCCGGGGCGGTGGGCGGCACAGGCCCGGCGCGGGCGGCGATTTTCCGCCGTCCCCCCTTTTCAAACGGCCCGCGCGCGCCTATATCGCGTCCCGCAGTTGCCGGGCCCCTCTGGCGGAAAGGTTCCCCCTTTCCGTGATGTCGGAACTGCTCCGACACTCCATGGAGAAAGGTCCCGGCGCATGGAAAACATCACATCCTGGTTAAGCGAGCCGGTGCTGGGCACCCCCGGCTGGTTCTGGCTGGCCTTCGCGGCGATCGTGGTCGTGATCCTCGTGTTCGACCTCGGCGTTCTGCACCGCAAGGACGAGGAAATCTCGGCCCGCCACAGCCTGTTCCTGTATCTGGGCTATGTCGCGGTCGCCTTTGCCTTCGGCGGCTGGGTCTGGATGGTGCGCGGCCCCGAGGCGGGGCTGGAGTTCTTCACCGGCTACATCATCGAACAGAGCCTGGCGATGGACAACATCTTCGTCATGGCGACCATCTTCGCCTTCATCGGCGTGCCGCGGATCTACCAGCACCGGGTTCTGTTCTGGGGCATCCTCGGCGTGCTGTTCTTCCGCGCGATCCTGATCGGGGTCGGCGTCGCCATGGTGCAGGCGTTCGAATGGGTGCTGGTGCTGTTCGGCGTGTTCCTGATCTTCACCGCCTGGAAGATGTTCACCGGGGTCGAAAGCCATTCCGACCTGTCGCAGAACAAGCTGCTGCGGTTCCTGCGCAAGCGCTTCCGCATCACCAGGGACTTTCACGGCCACGCCTTCTACGTGTTCCGCGAACATCCGCGGACCGGAAAGAAGCTGCTCTACCTGACGCCGCTCGCGGTGGCGCTGATCATGGTCGAATTCGCCGACGTGATCTTCGCGGTGGACAGCGTGCCGGCGATCTTCGCCATCACCCAGGACCCGTTCATCGTCTATACCTCGAACGTCTTCGCCGTGCTGGGGCTGCGGGCGCTGTTCTTCACGCTTGCGGCGGCGATGGTGCGGTTCCGCTACCTGCCCCTGGCGCTGTCGATGGTGCTGTTCCTCGTCGGCATCAAGATCACGCTGGTTCCGTTCGGCATCCATATCGACACCGCGCTGTCGCTGGTGGTGATGCTGTCGATCCTCGCGGGCGGTATCCTCTATTCGCTGTGGAAGACGCGGGGCGAGAAAATCGAGTTCGACGGGCATGGTTCGGGCGGCGGCAGGGAGTAAGCGGCCAAGGTGCGCTGAAGCGCACCCTACGGGGGGACGGAGCGGGGCGCCGGATGCGCCCCTGCCCCCGGTCGTGACAGGGTGGAGCAGGTGACAATGTTCCCATTATGTTCTAACCTGCCGCCATGCCGCGCGACAGACACCGCCCCGATTCCCGGCCGCCGGAGGGCTCCGCCCCGCCGCCCTGGCTCAAGCTGCGCGGCCGGGGGGCCGGGCTCAACATGGCCGGGCGGTTCGAGCGGCTGGCGCAGACCGCCGAGCACGACGGCTGGGACATCCCGGAGGAGGAGCGGCTGCTGCGCACCGAGCTGCGCGAGGAGACCCCGCGCAGGATCATCACCCGCAACGATTCGCCCGACCTGCCGTTCGACCGCTCGCTGAACCCCTATCGCGGCTGCGAGCACGGCTGCATCTACTGCTACGCACGGCCCAGCCACGCCTTTCTCGGCCTGTCGCCGGGTCTCGATTTCGAGACCCGGCTGGTGGCGAAGCCCGACGCGCCCGAAGCGCTGGCGCGGGAACTCTCGACCAAGAACTACCGGGTGCGGCCGCTGGCGATCGGCACCAATACCGACCCGTATCAGCCGGTCGAGGCGCGGCAGGGGATCATGCGCCGGGTGCTCGAAGTGCTGCGCGACTTCAACCACCCGGTCGCGCTGGTCACGCGCGGAACGCTGATCGAGCGCGATCTGGATATCCTCGGCCCCATGGCCGGGCGCGGGCTGGCGCAGGTGGGGATTTCGGTGACCACGCTCGATCCTGCGCTGGCCCGGCGGATGGAGCCGCGCGCGCCCGCGCCCGCCCGCAGGCTGGCGACCATCAGGGCGCTTGCCGGGGCCGGGGTGCCGGTGCGAATCATGGTCTCGCCGGTGATCCCGGCGCTGACCGACCACGAGATGGAGGCGATCCTGAATGCCGGGGCCGGGGCGGGCGCGCTTGCGGCAAGCTGGATCCTGCTGCGCCTGCCGCTGGAGGTCGCGCCCCTGTTCCACGACTGGCTCGACCGCCACTGCCCCGACCGGGCGGAACGGGTGCGGGCGCGGCTGCGCGAGATGCGCGGCGGGCGCGACAACGATCCGCGCTATGGTCACCGGATGCGCGGCCAAGGGGTGTTCGCCGACCTGCTGGCGCGGCGCTTCGCGCTGGCCTGCCGCAGGCTGGGGTTGAACCGCGGGTTGCCCGGCCTCGATTGCAGCCGCTTCGCGGTGCCGCCACGGCCGGGCGATCAGCTTTCGCTGTTCTGAAAAGCGTCAGCCCCGCCGCCCGCGCCGTTCCCGCCGCGGGCCGGCATCCTCGCCGCTTCCGTCCGAGGCCGAGGAAAAGCCGCCCAGCTTTGCCGCGATATCCTCCAGCGTCGGGCGCGGGCCCCGGGGCCGGTCCTCCAGCGCCGCGCGCATGGCGCGCAGATGTTCGGGCATGGTGCCGCAGCAGCCGCCGATGATCCGCACCCCGGCGTCGCGCGCCAGCACCGCGTAATCGGCCATCAGTTCCGGCGTGCCGTCGTAATGGATATGGCCGTCGCGATATTTGGGAATGCCCGCGTTGCCCTTGGCGATCAGCGGCCGTTCCGTGCCCTGCGCGACGAAACCCAGCACCGTGCGCATCAGGTCCGACGCGCCCACCCCGCAATTCGCCCCGAAGGCGAGCGGCGGGTTCGGCAGCTTCTCGACCAGATCGACCAGCGCGGCCGAGGTCACGCCCATCATGGTGCGCCCGGCGGTGTCGAAGCTCATCGTGCCGCACCACGGCATCCCGGCCAGCCGCGCGGCCTCGGCGGCGGCCCGGAACTCCTCGGGCGCCGAGATGGTCTCGACCCAGAGCACGTCGGCGCCGCCCGCCTTCAGCCCCTCGGCCTGTTCGTGGAACATCTCGACCGCCAGTTCGTGGGTCAGGCTGCCCATCGGCGCCATGATCTCGCCCGTGGGGCCCATCGAGCCCGCCACCACCACCGGGTGCCCGGCGCCGTCCGCAACCTCGCGCCCGAGTGCGGCGCCCGTGCGGTTCAGTTCATGCACCCGGCCCCCGGCGCCGTGCAGTTTCAACCGGCTGGCGTTGCCGCCGAAGGTGTTGGTCAGGAACAGGTCGCTTCCGGCCCCGACCGCGCCGCGGTAGAGGCTGCGGATATCGTCGGGCCGGTCGATGTTCCACATTTCCGGCGCCTCGCCCGCGGCCAGCCCCATGTTGAACAGGTTGGTGCCGGTGGCGCCGTCGGCCAGAAGCCAGTCGCGCACCCCGAGCAGACGGGAAAGGGCATCGGTCATCGAGATCGGATCCTTGCCGGTGGGCCTTTGGGCCTGCACGCGCCCCGCACCGGAACGGGCGGGGCACGCACGGGGGTCAGGGGGTCATGGCCGGGTCAGTCCAGCCGGGCTCAGGCTTCATCGACCAGTTGCGCCTTGGCGGTGGCCAGAAGCTCGGTCATCTTCGCGCGGATCGCGGCCGGGTCCGACAGGCTGCCCAGATCGCCCGCGAGCTTGCGCAGGACGTCCTCGTCCCCCGCTTCCTCCAGGTCCGATTTCACGACTTCGAGCGCGTAGGCTTCGGCCGCGTCGCCGGTCTTGCCCAGCAGCCCCGCCGCCCAGAGGCCCAGCAGCCTGTTGCGCCGCGAGACGGCGCGGAACTGCATCTCGGCGTCATGGGCGAATTTCGCCTCGAAGGCGCGTTCACGGTCGTCGAATGTGCTCATGTGCTGGCCTCCTGTTCCTTGCCGGACAGGGTGGCCCGGAAGGATTGACATTGTATTTGCGCGTTCCATGCACCATATGCCCCTGCGCGTGGCCTGCCGCAAGGCCCCGCATCAAGACCCGGCATCAAGACCCCGCATCAGGAACCGCGTCCGCCCCCTGCCGTCCTTGCGCCCGCGATCTCCTTGCGACAGGGCGCGGCTTGGCTTATAGGCGCACACGACAAGGCGCGCAGGCTACGCAGGCGCTCGCGCGCCCGAACGGAGAATTCATGGCAAGGCGCAAGAAAATCTACGAGGGCAAGGCCAAGATCCTCTACGAGGGGCCCGAGCCCGGGACGCTCATCCAGTATTTCAAGGATGAGGCCGTGGTGGTGCCCGCCCGCGCGGCACAGGCCCCTGCGGGGAAGGCGGCCGACGCCGCCCCCGTGGTGGCGGACGGGCGCGGCGTGCTGAACAACCGGCTGTCCGAATTCTTCATGTCCGGGCTCAACGCCATCGGTGTGCCGACGCATTTCATCCGCCGGGTGAACATGCGCGAACAGCTGATCCGCATGGCCGAGATCATTCCGGTGCATGTCGTGGTGCGCAACCATGCCGCGGGCGGGCTGACCGAACGGCTCGGCATCCCCGAGGGCAGCCCGCTGCCGCGACCGATCGTCGAATTCTACTTCAAGGACGACAAGCTGGGCGACCCGCTGGTGTCCGAGGAACATATCATCGCCTTCGGCTGGGCCAGCCAGCATGATCTCGACGACATGGTGGCGCTGGCGCTGCGCGTCAACGACTTCCTGTCGGGGGTGATGCTGGGGGTGGGCGTCCGGCTTGCCGATTTCCGTATCGAGGTCGGGCGGATCTGGGAAGGCGACTACATGCGCCTGATCGTCGCCGACGAGATCAGCCCCGACAACTGCCGCCTGTGGGATCTGCGCACCGCCGAAGGCACGATCCGCGAGGGGGGCGCGCTGCGCGACCCGGCGCCGCTGGCGGATGTCTATACCGAACTGGCCCGGCGCCTCGGGGTGCTTCCGTCGAACGTGACCCACGCGCTCAAGCCCACGCTGATCAACTGAAAGAACCGAAAGGTCCGCCGCCGATGAAAGCCCGTGTTCATGTCATGCTCAAGGACGGCGTTCTCGACCCGCAGGGCGAGGCGGTGCGCCACGCCCTCGGCGCGCTCGGCTTCGCCGGGGTCGAGGCGGTGCGGCAGGGAAAGGTGATCGAACTGGACCTCGCCGCCACCGACGCCGGCACCGCCGAAGCCGAGGTCCGCGCGATGTGCGAACGGCTCTTGGCGAATACGGTGATCGAGAAATACACCGTCGAGATCGTCTGAACCGGGCGACCGGGGCGGGACACGAACATCGCCTCCGCCGGGGGGCAATTCATCCGCTGGAAGAATCGCTTCTCCCGGCGAAGCCTCCGGCGGGGATATCTGCTGGACAGAGGAAGCCCCCCCAAAGAACCCTCGATAATATTTCACCGTGACAGAAATATCCTCGGGGGTGAATTGGCCGCAGGCCAAGAGGGGGCGGACAGCCCCCTTGCCCGCCCCGCCACAGGAGCAGCGGCGGGGGCTGGAAGGCGGGCGCGCTTTGCGCTAAGGGGCGGGCGCGGGCAAAGCGCGCCCGCATCCCCTGCCCCGGAGAGCCGCCATGAAAGCCGCCGTCGTCACCTTCCCCGGATCGAACTGCGACCGCGACCTTGCCGTCGGCTTTGCCAGCGCGGGGGCCAGGGTGGTCCGGGTCTGGCACAAGGATACCGAACTGCCCGAGGGGGTCGATATCGTCGGCCTGCCCGGGGGCTACAGCCATGGCGACTATCTGCGCTGCGGCGCCATCGCGGCGCGGGCACCCGTCATGCGGGCGGTGGCGGAGCACGCGGCGCGCGGCGGTTATGTGCTGGGCATCTGCAACGGCTTCCAGATCCTGACCGAAGCCGGGTTGCTGCCCGGGGCGCTGATGCGCAACACCGGGCTGAAATACATCTGCCGCACGGTCGGGCTGCGGGTTGCCACTTCGGACAGCGATTTCACCGGCGGCTGGAACGCGGGCGACGAGGTGGCGATCCCGATCGCCCACCAGGACGGCAATTACCAGACCGACGCGGACACGCTGGCCCGGCTGCGGGACGGGGACCGGATCGCCTTCACCTACCGCGACAACCCCAACGGTTCGGCCGGGGACATCGCCGGAATCCTGTCGGAAAACCGCCGGGTGCTGGGGATGATGCCGCATCCCGAACGCGCCATCGACCCGGCGCATGGCGGCACCGACGGATCGGTGCTTTTCCGCTCCCTCACCGCGGCGCTCGTCCCGGCCTGAGCAGGCACGCTTGCCGCAGCCGGGTGGCGGGCCTAAACTCCGGCCATGAAGGACATGCCGCCCGAAGACGATGCGTCGCCCTTTGCCACGACGCCCGGGGCCAGGGGCCAGGGGCGCCCGTTATGGCTGCGGCTGGCGATCCTGGCCGTCGTCGTCGTGGCGATCGGCACCGTCTGGGTGACCAACCACTTCCTGACCGAACGCTTTACCGAGACCACCCGGAACCGGGCGGAACTGCGGCTTGCGCTTTATTCCGGCAATGTCACCGCCGAGTTGCAGCGCAACGCCGCCGTGCCGCTCTTGCTGGCGCGCGACCCGGCGCTGATCGGGGCGCTCCTGTCCGGCGATTATTCCGCGACCTCGCAGCGGCTCATCTCGTTCCAGTCCGAGATCGCCGCCGCTTCGATCCTGCTGCTCGACGGCGACGGGCGCACCACCGCCGCCACCGACCGCAACCGGATCGGCTCCAACCACCGGCAGGCGCCCTATTTCGTCGATGCCCAGCGGTCGCGCGATACGGTCTTCACCTCATGGCGGCGCGACACCGGCGGCTACGCCTTCACCTTCTCGCGCGGGCTGGTGTCGGACAACCGCACCGTGGGCGTGATCGTGGTCGAGGTCGACCTGATGAAATACGAACGCTCCTGGGCCGGGTTCGCCGATGCGGTGGCGGTGATCGACAGCGAGGGCCATGTGATCCTTGCGACCGAACCGCGCTGGCGCGGCCGGACGCTTGCCGAGGCGCTGGAGGTGCGCGACGCACCCTCGGCGATCGAGCGCGCGCTGAAAGTGACCGCCGACTGGACCCAGCGCCAACCCGACGCCTGGCTGCGCGGCGCGGCGGTGATGCAGAACGAGACCCGGATCCCGTTCCGCGGCTGGAAGCTGGTGTCCTTCACCCGGTATGATTCGGTGCGCGAGCGGGTGAACGCCTTTCTCGCGCTGGAAATCATGGGTTTCGCCATGCTGCTGGCGCTGACCTTCTACCTGCTGTCGCGCCGGGCCCGTTCACAATCGCGCGTGTTCCAGCGTGAGTCGGCCGACCTGAGGTTGCTGAACGCGCGGCTTCAGCGGGAAATCGCCGAGCGTGAAAAGGCGCAGCAGAACCTGCGGGTCGCCGAGCAGACGCTGGCGCAATCGTCGAAACTCGCCGTGCTGGGCGAGATGTCGGCGGCGGTCAGCCACGAGTTGAACCAGCCGCTCGCCGCAATGAAGACCTATCTTGCCGGGGCGCAGCTCCTGTTGCAGCGCAGCCGCCCGGACGAGGCGCTCTCGTCGTTCCAGCGCATCGACGGGCTGATCGACCGGATGGGGGCGATCACCCGGCAGCTCAAGTCCTACGCGCGCAAGGGCGGCGAGGCGTTCGAGCCGGTGGACGTCAAGGCCTGCATCGCCGAGGCGCTGTCGATGATGGAGCCGCAGTTGCGCCCGCGCCGGGTCAAGATCATGCGCACCCTGCCGCGCGGGCGGGTGATGGTGATGGCCGACCGCATCCGGCTGGAACAGGTGATCGTCAACATCCTGCGGAACGCACTCGACGCCACCCGCGAGGTGGTCGAACCGCAGATCGGCATCATCCTGACCGCGGGCGAGACCGCGACTCTGGTGATCCGCGACAACGGCCGCGGCATCGCCGATCTCGACCAGTTGTTCGAACCGTTCTGGACCACCAAGGCCCCCGGCGAGGGGGTCGGCCTCGGCCTCGCGATTTCGTCAGGGATCGTGAACGACCTCGGCGGGCGGCTCACGGCCCGAAACGCAGAGAGCGGCGGGGCTGTTTTCGAGATACAGCTTCCAATACTGAGCGACAGGATCGCGGCAGCCGAATGAGAATGAGGAAGAACAGATGCCCAGAGCCATGAAGGTTGCAATCGTCGATGACGAACAGGACATGCGCCAGTCGATCAGCCAGTGGCTGGCCCTGTCGGGCTTCGACGCCGAAAGCTACGGCAGCGCCGAGGATGCGCTGAAGGCCATCGGGCCCGAGTTCCCGGGCGTGGTGGTCAGCGACATCAAGATGCCCGGCATGGACGGCATGGCGTTCCTGAAACGCTTGATGAGCATGGATTCCGGCCTGCCGGTGATCATGATCACCGGCCACGGCGACGTGCCGATGGCGGTCGAGGCGATGCGGCTCGGGGCCTATGACTTTCTCGAAAAGCCGTTCAACCCCGACCGGATGACCGACCTCGCCAAGAAGGCCACCAACCTGCGGCGGCTGACGCTCGACAACCGGGCGCTGCGGCGCGAACTGTCCGACGGCACCGTGCTGATGAAGAAGCTGATCGGCACCTCGCCGGTGATGGAGCGGCTGCGCGAGGACATCCTCGATCTGGGCCAGGCCGACGGCCATGTGCTGATCGACGGCGAGACCGGCACCGGCAAGACGCTGGTGGCGCATGCGCTCCATGCGGTGGGGCCGCGGGCCGGGCGCAAGTTCGTCACGCTGTCCTGCGCCGCCTATGCCGAGGACGTGCTGATGCGCCGACTGTTCGGCCCGGTCGAGGAAGGGGCGCAGCTTCCGGCGGTCGAGGAGGCGCGCGGCGGCACGCTCTGCCTTGAGGATATCGAATCGCTGTCCTCCGGATTGCAGGCGCGGCTGCTGACGCTGATCAACGACCAGGGCACCCCGCCCGAGACGAGGATCATCGCGATCTGCAACGAACACGCCCCCGACCGGACGCTGGAGGATGCGCTGCGCCCGGACCTGTTCTACCGGCTGGGGGCCTTGAAGATCACCCTGCCGCCCTTGCGCGCGCGGGGCGAGGATATCCTCACGCTGTTCACCCGCATGTCGGAACAGTTCGCCGAGGAATACGGCTGCGACGCGCCGAAGGTGACGGCGCAGGAGGCGGCGCAGCTTCTACAGGCGCCTTGGCCCGGCAACGTGCGGCAGTTGGTGAACATCGCCGAACGGGCGGTGTTGCAGAACCGGCGCGGCTCGGGCTCCATCGCGTCCCTGCTGATGGCCGACAACGAGGCGTCCGGCCCGGCGCTGACCACCGAAGGCAAGCCGCTCAAGGAATATGTCGAGGCGTTCGAGCGGATGCTGATCGACAACACCATGCGCCGCCACAAGGGCAGCATCGTCGCGGTGATGGAGGAGCTGTGCCTGCCGCGCCGGACGCTGAACGAGAAGATGGCGAAATACGGCCTGACCCGCGCGGATTACGTATAGGGGCGGCGGAACACCCCTCCCCCTTGCCCGGAACAGCCGCGTCAGCGGCCCGGGCAGCGGCCGACCACCCGGACGGGCGGCCGCTATTGCAACGTCACCGCAGGCACATACGTCAGGGTAGTCGGCACCATAAACTGCCAGACCACAGGCGTTGCAGCGGCCCCCCGCGGTCGGCCGCTGCCCTCTGTTGCGCCCATTGCAACTGCCGGGGGGGGCTGGTCGATATGCAACGGCCCCTGCACCCGGCTTGTCTCGGACCGGCGGGCGGGATACACGCGGCCCGCAGAGAGGAACACGGGCGGGGGCGGAACATGGGCTGGCTGATCTGGCTGGGGGCGGCGATGGCGCTGGTTGGCGTGGCGGGGATCGTCTGGTGCATCCGGCTGGTGGTCAGGGCCAGACGCGCGGGGCTCGGCGAGGCCGAACTCCGCGCGCAGTTGCAGAAGGTGGTGGCGATCAACCTCGGCGCGCTCGGCCTGTCGGCGCTGGGGCTCGGGATGGTGGTGGCGGGCATCCTGCTGCGCTGAACCGCCCGCCGCCGCCCCGACCCGCTCAGCCGGTATTCAGGTCGGCGAACCGGGTTCCGTCCCGCACCATCTCGTCGAACACCGGCGCGGGCTGCCACAGCTCCGGCACCTCGCCCGCGAATTTCCGCAGCGCGCCCCGCAGCGCCAGCGGCCCGATCCGGTCGGCCCAGTGCATCGGCCCGCCCTCCCAGCGCGGGAAGCCGTAGCCGAACAGCAGCACCACATCCACGTCCGAGGGCCGCTGCGCGATCCCCTCGGCCAGGATGCGCGCGCCCTCGTTCGCCATGGCGCCGACGCAGCGCAGCACGATCTCGTCATCGGTGAAGGGGCGCGCGACGATACCCTGCGCCGCGCGCTCGGCCTCGATGATCGCGCTCACCTCCGGGTCTTCCTGCGGCTTGCGGTCCTCGTCGTAGCAATACCAGCCCTTGCCCGCCGCCTGACCGAAACGCCCGGCCTCGCACAGCAGGTCGGCGATCGCGCTGTAGCGCCGCGACGGGTCGCGCAGATGCGCCAGCCGCTTGCGCCGCGCCCATGAGATCTGCAACCCCGCCATGTCCGAGACCTGGAACGGGCCGACCGGAAAGCCGAAGCCGCGCAACGCCGCATCGACCTGTGCAATGGTCGCCCCGTCCTCGACCGCGAATTCGGCCGCCGCGCGGTAAGCGGTGAAGATGCGGTTGCCGATGAAGCCGTCGCAGACGCCCGCGCGCACCGGCACCTTGCCCAGCCGTTTGGCCAGTGCCAGCCCGGTGGCGACCACATCGGGCGCGGTCTCTGCCCCCACCACGATCTCCAGGAGCCGCATCACATGGGCGGGCGAGAAGAAATGCAGCCCGATCACGTCCCCGGGCCGCCCGGTCACCGCCGCCAGCGCATCCACGTTGAGGTATGAGGTGTTGGTCGCCATGATCGCGCCCGGCTTCAGCACCGCGTCGAGCGACCGCAGCAGGTCGGCCTTGACGTCGAAATCCTCGAACACCGCCTCGATCACCAGATCGCACTGCGCCAGATCGGCCGGTTCCAGCGCGCCCGAGAGCCGGGCCCAGTCGGCCTCGCGCCCGGATTCGGTCATGCGGCCGGTGGCGACGGCGCGTTCCTGGAGCCGGGCGATGCGTTCCAGCCCCTTGCCCAGCGCCTCGCGGTCACGATCCATCAGCGTGACGGAAAGCCCGGCCGAAAGCGCGGCATGGGCGATGCCCGCGCCCATGAAGCCGCCGCCGATCACGCCGAGATGGCCGAAGGCCCGGGGCGGGGTCGCGGCCTCGGGCATCTTCGCGGCGCGGCGTTCGGCGAAGAAGGCGTGGCGCAGGCCCGCGGCCTCGGGGCTGGCGACCAGTTCCTCGAAGGCCGCGCGTTCGAAGGCGAGGCCCTGTTCGAACGGTAGCAGCAGCGCCGCCTCGACGCAATCGACGATACGGGCGGGGCCGGGCAGCCGCCCGCCCGCATGGGTCTTGCGCGCGGCGGCGACGGCGGCCTCATAGCCCGCCGGGTCGCGCATCCCCTCGCGCCTCTCGCGGGTCGGGCGCGGGCCGCTATCGGCCAGTTCCCGCGCCAGCGCCACCGCCGAGGCGGTCAGGTCGTCCTCGACCGTGCCGTCGATCAGGCCCATGGCCTGCGCCTCGGCCGCGCCCACGGGCTTGCCCGAGATCATCAGCTTCAGCGCCGCCTCGGCGCCGATCAGCCGCGGCGTGCGCTGGGTGCCGCCCGCGCCCGGCAGGATGCCCAGCGTGACCTCGGGCAGGCCGAGCCGGGCCGAGGCGAGCGCGATGCGGTAATGCGCGGCCAGCGCCACCTCCAGCCCGCCGCCCAGCGCGGTGCCGTGGATCGCGGCGATCACCGGCTTGGGGCTGGCCTCGATCCGGTCGCAGACCTCGGGCAGCCACGGGTCGGCGGGCGGCTTGCCGAATTCGGAAATGTCGGCCCCGGCGGGGAAGGTGCGGCCCTCGGCCCGGATCACCACGGCGCGCACCCCGGGGTCGGCGGTGGCCGCGTCGATCCCGGCCACCAGCCCGGCGCGCACCGCCCGGCCCAGCGCGTTGACCGGCGGGCTGGCGATCACCAGAACCGCGATTTCACCGTCCCGCTCATACCGGACCGCGCCGCCGAGTGCCTCTGTCATGCCGTTGCCCCCCGTGATCATGCCTGCGCGCATTTGTAAACGCGAGGCCACGCTTGGCAACCCCGCACGGGTTTGCCGCCCGGGGGGGGGAACGGAGGGCTGGGCCATTCCTTCGCCCCCGCCCCTTGCCCGGAACAGCCGCGCCAGCGGCCCGGGCAGCGGCTGACCAACGCGGCCTCCAGGCATCGCCATACGAAAAGGCCCCGGCGTCACCGCCGGGGCCTTCATGTTCCTTGGGAACCGGCCTCAGCCCTCGGCGTCGGCCTTGCCCGGCGCGATTTCCTCGCCGGTTTCCTGATCGACCATCTTCATGCCCAGCCGCACCTTGCCCCGGTCGTCGAAGCCCAGCAGCTTGACCTTGACCTCCTGGCCTTCCTTCAGCGCCTCGTTCGGGTGCTGGAGGCGCTTGTTGGCGATCTGGCTGACATGCACCAGCCCGTCGCGCTTGCCGAAGAAGTTCACGAAGGCGCCGAAATCCACCAGCTTGACCACGCGGCCGGTGTAGACCTTGCCCTCCTCGGGCTCGGCCACGATCGACCAGATCATCTCATGCGCCTTGCGGATCGATTCCGCGTTGGCCGAGGCGATCTTGATCACGCCGTCGTCGTTGATATCGACCTTGGCGCCCGAAACCTCGACGATCTCGCGGATCACCTTGCCGCCCGAACCGATCACCTCGCGGATCTTGTCGGTCGGCACCGTCATGGTCTCGATCCGCGGGGCGTATTCGCTGAACCCCTGCGGCGCCGAGATCGCCCGCGCCATCTCGCCAAGGATGTGCATCCGGCCATCCTTCGCCTGCGCGAGCGCCTGCTCCATGATCTCGGGGGTGATGCCCGCGACCTTGATATCCATCTGGAGCGAGGTGATGCCGTTTTCGGTGCCCGCGACCTTGAAGTCCATGTCGCCGAGGTGGTCCTCGTCGCCGAGGATGTCGGTCAGCACGGCGTAACGGCCGTCGTCTTCGAGGATCAGCCCCATGGCGACACCCGCGACCGGCGCCTTGAGCGGCACGCCCGCATCCATCATCGACAGCGAACCGCCGCAGACCGAAGCCATGGAGGAGGAGCCGTTCGATTCGGTGATCTCGGACACCACGCGGATGGTATAGGGGAAGTCGGTCGCCGCCGGCAGCACCGCCTGCAACGCGCGCCACGCGAGCTTGCCGTGGCCGATCTCGCGCCGCCCCGGCGCGCCGAAGCGGCCGACCTCGCCCACCGAATAGGGCGGGAAGTTGTAGTGCAAGAGGAAGTTCGAGCGCGAATTGCCGTGCAGCGCGTCGATGATCTGCTCATCCTCGCCGGTGCCCAGCGTGGTGACGACAAGGCCCTGGGTCTCGCCCCGGGTGAACAGCGCCGAACCGTGGGTGCGCGGCAACACGCCGGTTTCCGAGACGATCGGCCGCACCGTGGTGCGGTCGCGCCCGTCGATCCGGGCGCCGCCGTCGATGATGCTGCCGCGCAGGATCGCCGATTCCAGCTTCTTGAAGCACGCGCCGAGGTTCTCGTCGGCCAGCTCGTCTTCGCCCAGCCCGGCTTTCACCGCCTCGCGCGCGGCGGAGATGGCGTTCACCCGCTCCTGCTTGTCGCGGATGCCGAAGGCGGCGCGCATCTGCGCCTCGCCCAGCGCCTTCACGCGGGCGTAGAGCGCGGAATAGTCGGGGGCCGCGAAGTCGAAGGGTTCCTTCGCGCTGTTCTCGGCGAAGTCGATGATCAGGTCGATCACCGGCTGCATCGCCTCATGGCCGAACTTCACCGCGCCCAGCATCTCGGCCTCGGACAGCTCATAGGCTTCCGATTCGACCATCATCACCGCGTCCCTGGTGCCCGCGACGACCAGATCCAGCCGCTGCTCGGGGTTTTCCCGCAGCTTCTGCATGTCGTCGACATCGGGGTTGAGGACATATTCGCCATCGACGAAACCGACGCGCGCCGCGCCGATCGGGCCCATGAAGGGCACGCCGGAAATCGTCAGCGCGGCCGAGGCGGCGATCATGCCGACGATATCGGGTTCATTGACCAGATCGTGCGACAGCACGGTGACGATCAGCAGCACCTCGTTCTTGAAGCCCTCGACGAACAGCGGCCGGATCGGCCGGTCGATGAGCCGCGAGGTCAGGGTTTCCTTCTCGCTCGGCCGGGCCTCGCGCTTGAAGAAGCCGCCGGGCACCTTGCCCGCAGCGTAGTAGCGTTCCTGATAGTGGACCGTGAGCGGGAAGAAGTCCTGCCCCGGCTTGGCGGTCCTGGCGAAGGTGACGTTGGCCATCACCGAGGTCTCGCCCAGTGTCGCGATCACCGAACCGTCGGCCTGACGCGCGACACGGCCGGTTTCCAGGGTCAGCGTCTCGCCACCCCATTCGATCGACTTTTTCGTTACGTTGAACATTTCTTTTCCTAATTCTGACCGGGGGACCCTCCGCCCGGCCTTCTGTGCGAACGGGCCGTATGCCCGTGGCCCATCTTTTCTTTCACCCTTGCCCTTCCCGCAGGCCCGGCGGGACAGGCCGTCATCCGGGCCGCGAAGGCCCCGATCCGAAAGAGGAACGCGCCCCGGAAGGGGCGCGTCCGGCAGTTCAGCGGCGCAGGCCGAGGCGCGCGATCAGCGACTGATAGCGGCCTTCGTCATTCGCCTTGAGATAGTCGAGCAGCTTGCGGCGCTGGGCCACCAGCTTGAGCAGGCCCCGGCGCGAATGGTTGTCATTCTTGTGGGACTTGAAGTGCTCGGTCAGCGTGGCGATCCGCGACGACAGGATGGCGACCTGAACCTCGGGCGAGCCGGTGTCGCCTTCCTTGGTGCCGTATTCCTTGATGACGCGGGTCTTTTCTTCGGCAGTGATCGACATCGGGGTCTCCTTCTTCTTCGGGTTCATGGCGCAAGCCGGGATGTCGTCCAGCAAGGCCCGTGGAGGTCGCCGCCGTTTCCGGCGGATGTGGGCGTATAGGAGAAATCGGCCGGAAAATAAAGCGTGAAAACCGGGATTGCCGCGGGGCCGGGCCGGGAGCCGCCGGGGGGGCCGGCGTTTGCGCCCTTCTTTTGCCACCATCGCCAGGTAAATATGTTTCATATCAGAGTGTTGACTGGGATCAAGGTTAACAGGCGAACCGGCCGCGAAAGGGTGGGACATGCTGGGTCTTCTGGGTGTGATGGGGTTGATGGTGGCGGGGCTTGCGGCAGGGGCGATCGGCGGCGGGGCCGAGGCGCCGCCCGCCGACGACGATGCCGAAGGCGGCAGCGGCAGCGGCGGGGTGCCCGAACCGGGGGCGGAGGAGGCGGGCGACCTGCTCGACCGGGTGGACGGGGTGGCGACCACCGCGTCCGTCGCCTCCGGCGGCGGGGCGGCAGCGGCGGCCGGTCCGCCGATGTCCCCGGACCTGCCCGCCCCGCCCGATCCGGCGCCTGTGCAACATCCGGGGCCCGGGGGCGCGGTGCTTGCGGGCGGCACGGGCGATGACCTCCTGTTCGGCGGTGATGGCGGCGACGGCCTGGACGGCGGCGCCGGGGATGACACGCTGGCGGGCGGGGCCGGTGACGACCAGCTTTACGGCGGCGCAGGCGACGACTGGCTGGACGGCGGCACGGGCAACGACACGCTGAAGGGCGGACCGGGGCACGATACGCTCATGGGGGGCGCGGGCGACGACCGGCTGGCCGGGCAGGACGGCGACGACCTGCTCCACGGCGGGCCGGGGAACGATACGCTGCTGGGCGGTGCGGGGGACGACACGCTGATCGGCGGTGCGGGCGACGACTGGCTTTCCGGCGGCCATGGCAACGACCTGCTGATCGCCGGGGCCGGGCACAATGTGCTCGACGGCGGGGCGGGCGACGACACGCTGGTCGGCACGGTGCCCGGCAGCGGGGGGTCAGGCAGCTACCTGAACGGCGGGCCGGGCGATGACATGCTGGTGCCGGGCGCGGGCGATCTCGTCACCGGCGGCGAAGGGGCCGACCTTTTCGTGCTGGGCGGCTGGACCCTTGGCGGCGAGGTGGCGCGGATCGCCGATTTCAACCCGGACGTGGACGAACTGATGCTGATCTACGACCCCGCCGCCCATCCCGCCCCGCAGCTTGCCCTTCGCGCGGGGGCGGACAACATGCTGCTGACGCTCGACGGCCTGCCGCTGGCCGAGATCACCGGCAGCAGCCCCCCCGACCTTTCCGCGATCCGGCTGGTGCCGCAGACTGCCGGGGCGTAGGCGGCGGGAATGGCGGGCGGAATCGCCCGGCCTGCGGATCGTCGGACCCGTCGAACCCATGGCGGTGCGCTGAAGCGCACCCTACGGCAGGTCCAGGACGGCAGGTGTAGGGGGGGCGATGCGCCCACCGCCCTGCCGGGGAACCCTCCCGCCTCAGCGGCGGCCCTTTTCCCCGATGTCGTCGTCCTCGTCCTCGTCATCCTCACCATGCGGCAGGTTGAAGAAGCTGTCGGCGTCGGAATAATCCTCGGGCCGGGTTTCCTTCTCGGTCAGGGTGAACCCTTCCAGCCCGGCGATGGCCGAGGGGATCTTCGGCTCGGGCGGCATCCCCAGCGAAGTCTCGGTCGAGACCAGCTTGCGCCGTTCGTCGTCGGTCATCACCACGCCGTCGGCGGCCTTCTTGCGCACCGCCTGCTGCACGGCGGCATCCAGTTCCGACTGGCGGCACAGGCCCAGCGCCACCGGATCGACCGGGGTGATATTGCCGATGTTCCAGTGCGTCCGTTCGCGGATCGACTGGATCGTCGGTTTCGTGGTGCCCACCAGCTTGCCGATCTGGCCGTCGGTCAGCTCCGGGTGGAACTTGACCAGCCACAGGATCGCCGCCGGGCGGTCCTGCCGCTTCGACAGAGGCGTGTAACGCGGGCCGCGCCGCTTTTCCTCGCCCACCGCGGCCGCGTTGAACTTCAGCTTCATCCGGTAGGCCGGGTCGGCCTGCCCCCGCTCGATCTCGATCTGGTCAAGCTGGTTGTTCGCCACCGGATCGAAACCCTTGACCCCCGTCGCGACATCGCCATCGGCGATCCCCTGCACCTCAAGTTCGTGGAGCCCGCAGAAGTCGGCGACCTGCTTGAAGGTCAGCGTCGTGTTATCGACCAGCCAGACGGCGGTGGCCTTGGCCATGAGCGGCTTCGCCATAGGATCTCTCCTTTACAAATCTCTCCCGTGCCGGGAAAACGGCTGCGGTCCCGCAGGTCCGCCGATCCTCGCTTTCGGGGGAATTGCGGGCTGTATAATCCGCCTGCGCGCCGGAGGAAAGAGAAAATGCGACCGCTGGCCCTTCTGCTGCTGCTTCTTCTGCTCGCCGCCCTGCCCGCGCGGGCCGCCGACCCGGCAGCCGACCGGGCGGGGGAATTCGACTACTACCTGCTGGCGCTGTCGTGGACGCCGACATGGTGCCGGGCCGAGGGCGACGCGCGCAATGACGCCCGCTGCGCCGAGGGGGCCGGGATGGGCTGGGGGCTGCACGGGCTCTGGCCGCAGCATGAAAGCGGCTGGCCGGAATACTGCCACACCCGCCACCGCGACCCGAACCGGGCCGAGACCGCGGCGCTGGCCGAGGCGATGGGTTCGTCGGGCCTCGCCTGGCACCAGTGGCGCAAGCATGGCCGCTGCACCGGGCTGTCGGCGGCGGATTACTACGAGTTGAGCTTGCGGGCGCTGGGCCGGGTCCGGCTTCCCGAGGTGTTCGGCCGGCTGAACCGCGACATCCGCCTGCCCGCCTCCGTGGTCGAAGAGGCGTTTCTGGAGGCAAACCCGCAGCTTGGCCCCGGGATGATCACCGTCACCTGCCGCTCGGGCGCGATCCACGAGGTGCGCGTCTGCCTGACCCGCAATCTGGAGCCGAGGGCCTGCGGCGCCGATGTGGCGCGCGACTGCACCCTGCCCGCCGCCGGGATGGACGCCCCGCGCTGACCTCTGGCCCCTACCCCCAAGCCCCTGACCTCTGGCCCGGCCCGCCCTCACGGGCGAGGGCCGGGGTTGCACGCCGCGCGCGGTCAGCCCCGCGCCGGGATCAAGAGCCCGCGCTGCACCGCCGGGCGTTCAAGGAATCGGTCGAGATAGGCGGGCACGCGTTCCAGCGCCCCCCAACCGGCGATATCCGCCGCCTGGTAGAAGTCGCGCAGGGTCCGCAGCCAGGGGCAGATCGCGATATCGGCGATGGAATAGTCCCCCGCGATCCAGTCGCGCCCCGCCAGCGCACCGTCGAGCACCTTCAAGAGACGCCCGGCCTCGGCCCGGTAGCGTTCCTTCGGGCGCGGGTCCTCGACCTCCTTCCCGGCGAAATGGTGGAAGAAGCCGAGTTGCCCGAACATCGGCCCGATCCCGCCCATCTGGAACATCAGCCACTGCAACACCTCGTAGCGCGCCGCGCCTTCGGGCAGCAGCCGCCCGGCCTTTTCCGCCAGATAGACCAGCATCGCCCCGCTTTCGAACAGCGGCAGCGGCTTGCCGCCCGGCCCGTCCGGGTCGATCATGGCCGGGATCTTGTTGTTGGGGTTCAGCGACAGGAACTCGGGCGTGAACTGGTCGTCGGTGCCGAAATCGACCAGATGCGCCTCGTAGGGCAGGCCCAGCTCCTCAAGCGCGATCGAGACCTTCACCCCGTTCGGCGTGGTCAACGAATAGAGCTGGATCGCCGAAGGGTCGCGTGGCGGCCAGCGGCGGGTGACGGCGAAATCGGCAAGCGTGGTCGGCATGGAATCCTCCGGGGTTATCCGACCGGCAGGTATGCACATTTTTCCGATGCTCAACAACGCAAGGCTGTGCGATAGTGCACGGGCCATGTGCGCGAACAACGGCGCCAGAGCCGACAACATTCAACGGAACGGACAAGGGAACAGAAATGATAAGGGAATTTCGCGACTTCATCGCCCGGGGCAACGTCGTGGACATGGCGGTGGGCATCATCATAGGCGCCGCCTTCACCGCCATCGTCTCGTCGCTGGTCGATGATCTGGTGAACCCGCTGATCGGGCTGGTCGTCGGCGGCATCGACTTCAGCGGTGTCAGCTTCGGGCTGGGCGACGCGCAGTTCATGCTGGGGAATTTCATCAATGCGGTGATCAAGTTCCTGATCATCGCCTGGGTGGTGTTCCTGCTGGTCAAGGGCGTGAACGCGGTCAAGGACGCCACCACCCCGAGCGAACCGGAACCCGAACCCGAACCCGCCGCCCCGACGCAGGAGGAACTGCTGGCCGAGATCCGCGACCTGCTGAAAACCAGGGGCTGAACCCCGGCCTTCATTTCACCGTGATACAAATATCCTCGGGGGGGAGCGGGGGGTGGAAAACCCCCCGCTCCCGCACCCTCCGCCCGCACGCCCGCCGGGATTACCGCTTCAACGCCAGCACCGGCGACAGCACGTCGAGGCCCAGCGCCCTGCCCACGGCGGCATAGGTCAGCTGCCCGGCATGGGTGTTGAGCCCGGCCAGCAGATGCGGATCGTCCTCGCACGCCTGCCGCCAGCCCTTGTCCGCCAGCGCCAGCACGAAGGGCAGGGTCGCGTTGCCCAGTGCCTGGGTCGAGGTGCGCGCCACCGCGCCGGGCATGTTGGCCACGCAGTAATGCACCACCCCGTCCACCTCATAGAGCGGATCCTGATGCGTGGTCGGGCGCGAGGTCTCGAAACAGCCGCCCTGGTCGATCGCCACATCGACGATCGCCGCACCGGGCTGCATCCGCGCCAGCTGCGCCCGCGTCACCAGCCTGGGCGCGGCGGCACCGGGGATCAGCACCGCGCCGACGATCATGTCGGCGGCGGGCAGCAGTTCCTCGATGGCGGCGGTGCTGGAATATTGCGTGGTCAGGCGGCCCTGGAAGATATCGTCGAGCCAGGACATCCGCGGCACCGATCGGTCGAGCACGGTCACGTTCGCGCCCATCCCCACCGCCACCCGCGCCGCCGCGGTGCCGACCACGCCGCCGCCGAGAATCACCACATTCGCGGGCCGCACCCCGGGCACGCCGCCCAGCAGAACCCCGCGCCCCCCGTTCGCCTTTTGCAGCGCCCAGGCCCCCATCTGCGGCGCAAGCCTGCCCGCCACCTCGGACATGGGCGCCAGAAGCGGCAGCCCGCCGCGACCGTCGGTCACCGTCTCGTAGGCGATGGCGGTCACGCCCGAGGCCAGCAGGTCGCGGGTCTGTTCCGGGTCCGGGGCCAGGTGCAGATAGGCGAACAGCACCTGTCCCGCGCGCAGCCAGGCGCGTTCCTTCGCCAGCGGTTCCTTGACCTTCACGATCATCTCCGCCTCGGCGAAGACCTCCTCCGCCGTGGCGGCGATGCGCGCGCCCGCGGCGATATAGTCCTCGTCGGCAAAGCCTGCCCCGGTTCCGGCGCCGGTCTCGACCAGCACCGCGTGGCCATGGGCCACCGCCTCGCGCGCGGCCTGGGGCGTAAGGCCGACGCGAAATTCCTGCGGCTTGATTTCCTTCGGACAGCCGATCTTCATCCGCTTCTCCCTGAGTCGGTTCCAGTGCCGATCATGCGCCCGATGCCGGAAGACCCGGTTGAAATCCTGACTGGCAATCCGGCCGGTCCACGCTAGAACATTGCACGGACATGCCACCTTGCCGAAGGATATCCCGCCATGAACGGGCTGGACACGATAGATCGAAGAATCCTTACCGTCTTACAGAAGGAGGGGCGGATATCCAACGCCGAACTGTCCGAACGGGTGAACCTGTCGCCCTCGGCCTGCCACCGGCGGGTGCAGCGGCTGGAGACCGAGGGCTTCATCGCCCGTTACGTCGCCCTGCTCGATGCGCGCCGGATGGGGCGGCCGACCACCGTCTTCGTCGAGATCACCCTGCAAAGCCAGGCCGACGAGTTGCTCGACGCCTTCGAGCGCGAGGTGGCGCGGGTGCCCGACATCCTCGAATGCCACCTGATGGCCGGGACCGCCGATTACCTGCTCAAGGTCGTGGCCTCGGACACCGAGGATTTCGCCCGCATCCACCGCCAGTATCTGGCCCGCCTGCCCGGCGTCGCCCAGATGCAGTCGAGCTTTTCGCTGCGCACCGTGTTCCACACCACCGCGATCCCGGTCTGAGCGCGGAACACGGACCCGGCGGTTTCACGCCAGCAGTTTCAGCCCGATGATCCCGGAAATGATCATTCCGGCGCAGACAAGGCGGCCCGGGGTGGCGGCCTCGCCGAAGATCACGATGCCGAGGATCACCGTCCCCAGCGTGCCGATCCCGGTCCAGACCGCATAGCCGGTGCCCAGCGGGATGTCGCGCAGGGCAAGGCCCAGCAGCGCGATGCTCACCGCCATTGCCGCCAGCGTGACCGCCGTCGGGCCGATGCGGGTGAAGCCCTCGGTGTATTTCAGCCCCACCGCCCAGCCGATCTCGAACAGTCCTGCAAGGAAAAGCAGACCCCAGGCCATGCCCTTTCCCTCCATGATGGAGGCAGGGCCGTCCCTGCCGGTCTGCGGGATGATTCCCCGGGGCCGTCCCCGTGCGGCTTCAGATAGGCTTGCGGCCCTGCGGGGGCAAGGGGTCTTTCCCCCGTCGTCCTGCCGCAACAGAGGGCAGCGGCCGACCGCTGCCCGGGCCGCTGACGCGGCTGTTCCGGGCAAGGGGGGTGCGCGTGAGCACACCCTGCGCGGGCCCACGGGTGCAGGGTAGCAATCTGCCCACCACCCCCGGCCCCGGCAATGAAAAACCCCCGCGGGCCGTGGCCCCGGGGGTTGATCGTGTCTGCACGGGTCCGGCGGGTCGCCCCGCCCGGCCTTATCGGAGCCTCAGAGAAGCCCTTCGCGCTGTGCCTTTTTCCGCGCGAGCTTGCGCGCACGGCGGATCGCCTCGGCGCGTTCCCGCGCTTTCTTGACCGACGGTTTCTCGAAATGCTGCTTGAGCTTCATTTCGCGGAACACGCCTTCGCGCTGGAGTTTCTTCTTGAGGGCCCGGAGGGCCTGATCGACATTGTTGTCGCGGACGCTGACCTGCATGTGGTTGTCACCACCTTCCTAGGTTAGAGTTGCGCTTGAAAGCAGGCCCGGGGCACATAGCAAAGCCGGGCGCGCTTGTCCATAACGGGTTGCGACAGGCACATGACACGACCGGCGACACGAAAGACGGAGGACGCCATGACCGATACCGATCCGGCCGACCGGCTGCTTCAGGCGGCGCTGGCGCATGTGCCGTTCGACGGCTGGTCCGAAACCACCTTCCGCGCCGCCTGCGCCGATTGCGGTATCGACCCGGTGCTGGCCCGGGCCCGGTTTCCGCGCGGCGCGGTCGATCTGGCGCTGGCCTTCCACGCGGCGGGCGATGCGGAAATGCTGCGGCGGCTGGACGAGGCCGACCTCGGCGCGCTTCGGATGCGCGATCGCATCGCCACCGCGATCCGGCTGCGGATCGAGGCCACCCCGGACCGCGAGGCGGTGCGGCGCGGCTGCACCCTGTTCGCGCTGCCGCATCACGCCCCCGAGGGCGCGCGGGCGATCTGGAATACCGCCGACCTGATCTGGCGCAGACTCGGCGACGACACGCGCGACTTCAACTGGTTCACCAAACGCGCGACGCTGTCGGCGGTCTACAGCGCGACGGTGCTGTTCTGGCTTGGCGACGACAGCCCCGGCCATCAGGCGACCCGGGACTTCCTCGACCGCCGGATCGGGGAGGTGATGGGGATCGAAAAGGCCAAGGCGAGGATGCGCGACAACCCGCTGGCCAGACGGCTGATGGAGGCGCCGGGCCGCCTTGCCCCCTGCCCGCCCGGCCCCCGCCCCCGGACCTGACCCCGCCCCTGACCCCGGACGATACCCGAATACAAGGAGCCGCCGCCGATGAGCCTGCCCGAAACCATGCGCGCGATCGAGATCACCACCCCCGGCGGGCCGGAGGTGCTGAAGCCCTGCACCCGCCCGGTGCCCCTGCCCGGCCACGGCCAGATCCTGATCCGCGTGGCCCATGCGGGCGTGAACCGCCCCGACGCGCTGCAACGGGCCGGCAGCTACGCGCCGCCCCCCGGCGCCTCGCCCCTGCCGGGGCTGGAGGCGGCGGGCCATGTCGCCGCCATCGGCCCCGGCGTCACCCGCTGGCGCGAGGGCGATGCGGTCTGCGCGCTCCTGCCGGGCGGCGGCTATGCCGGATACGCGCTGACCCCGGCCGACCACGCCCTGCCGGTCCCCGAGGGCATGGGGCTGCGCGAGGCCGCCTGCCTGCCCGAAACCTTCTTCACCGTCTGGTCGAACGTGTTCATGCGCGGCAGGCTGAAGGCGGGGGAACGATTCCTTGTCCACGGCGGCTCGTCCGGCATCGGCACCACCGCGATCCAGCTTGCCCATGCCTTCGGGGCGCGCGTCTTCGCCACCGCCGGATCGGCGGAGAAATGCGCCGCCTGCACCCGGCTGGGGGCCGAACGCGCCATCAACTACCGCGAGGAGGATTTCACCGAGGTGCTGAAGGCCGAAGGCGGGGCCGACCTGATCCTCGACATGGTGGGCGGCAGCTACCTGCCGCGCAACGTGCGGGCGCTGGCGGATGACGGGCGGCTGGTGCAGATCGCCTTCCTGACCGGGCCGAAGGTGGAACTCAACTTCGCGCAACTGATGGTGCGGCGGCTGACGATCACCGGCTCCACCCTGCGGCCGCAGTCCGACGCCGCCAAGGCCGCCATCGCGGCGGAACTGGAACGCGAGGTCTGGCCGCTGCTGTCGTCGGGCCGGATCGCGCCGGTGATCGACACCGCCTTCCCGCTGGATGCGGCGGATCGGGCCCATACCCGGATGGAAAGCTCGGCCCATATCGGCAAACTCGTGCTGGACGTGGGCTGACGCAGGCGCGGGCCGGACAGACATCCGGCCCTTGACCTTCCCGCGGCGCGCGCTCAACTTGCCGCGCGCCGAACCGGAGAAGCCCGATGCCCACCAAAGCCCCGCTCATCACCCCCGTTCTGGTCGCGGGCAGCATCATCCTGATGCTCGGCTTCGCGGTCCGGGCGAGTTTCGGGGTGTTCCAGATCCCGATCGCCGAGGAATTCAACTGGCCCCGGGCCGAGTTCAGCCTGGCGATCGCCATCCAGAATCTTGCCTGGGGGATCGGCCAGCCGCTGTTCGGCGCCGTCGCCGAACGCTTCGGCGACCGGCGGGCCATCGTGCTGGGCGCGCTGTTCTATGCGGCGGGGCTGGTGCTTTCGGCCTTCGCGGTCACGCCGGGGCAGCATCACCTGCTGGAGATCCTGGTGGGGTTCGGCATCGCCGGAACCGGCTTCGGGGTGATCCTGGCGGTGGTCGGGCGCGCGGCCAGCGCCGAGAACCGCTCGATGGCGCTCGGGATCACCACCGCCGCGGGTTCGGCCGGGCAGGTGATCGGCGCGCCGGTCGCCGAGATCCTGCTGGGGTTCTACGCCTGGCAGACGGTGTTCATCATCTTCGCGGTGGTGATTCTCGCCTCGCTGCTGGCGCTGCCGTTCATGCGCTCGCCGGAACCCGCGACGCGGGCCGAACTGGAGGAAAGCCTTGGAACGGTGCTGGTGCGGGCCTTCCGCGATCCGTCCTATACGCTGATCTTCCTCGGTTTCTTCTCCTGCGGCTATCAGCTTGCCTTCGTGACCGCGCATTTCCCGGCCTTCGTCACCGAATATTGCGGGCCGATCAGCCAGACCGGGCCGCTGGCGGCGATGGGGATCACCACCACCTCGGCGCTGGGGGCGGCGGCGATCGCGGTGATCGGGCTGGCGAATATCGTCGGCACCATCACGGCAGGCTGGCTGGGGCGCTACTACTCCAAGAAATACCTGCTGGCGGGGATCTATACCGCGCGGACCATCGTGGCGGCGGCGTTCATCATGCTGCCGATCACCCCCGCGAGCGTGCTGATCTTCTCGCTGGTGATGGGCTCGCTGTGGCTGGCGACGGTGCCGCTGACCTCGGGGCTGGTCGCGCATATCTACGGGCTGCGCTACATGGGCACGCTTTACGGCTTCGTCTTCCTGTCGCATCAGCTGGGCAGTTTCCTCGGCGTCTGGCTGGGCGGGCGGATGTATGACATCACCGGCGACTATACGCTGGTGTGGTGGATCGGGGTCGGCGTGGGGGCGTTCTCGGCCCTCGTGCATCTGCCGATCCGCGAACGCCCGGTGAACGAGGCCCCGGCGGCGGCCTGACCCGGCGGCATGTCCCGTTCGTAGTCGCACAGCCGGTTATGGACCGAAGCCCCGGGGAAACGCTCATGCCACCGCCGGGGCCTCGCCTCGCAAGAACAGCCGACCGGCCACCCGCCCCCGGCACAAGCCATGCCCCCTCATGAAAAAAGGCCGGGGAAATCCCCGGCCCCTGGTATCCCGAACCTGCACCGGGATCAGTTGGCCTGTCGCCTCAGGAAGGCAGGAATCTCGATCCGTTCCTGTTCCGGGTCCTGCTCGTCGTCGTAACTGGTCACCGGCGGTTGCTGCCGCGCGGCGCGGGGGGCGGCTTCGGCCGGGGCCTCGGCGCCGTGGCCCGCCATGCGGTTGATCAGCGAGCCGAGGCCGAAGCGGGGCCGCTGTTCCTCTGCCGCCGCCGGACGCGGGGCCGGGGCGGCGGCCGCGGGCGCATCGGCGCGGACGGTCTTGTTCACCGCGGCGCGCAGCCGGTCGAGCGTCTCGGGCGAGGGCGTGCCGGCCGGACGGCGGCGCGGCGCGACGAAATCCGAGGCGTCCTGTTCCAGTTCCGGCGCGGCGCTGCGGATCTGGGGCTGGATCGGGGGTTCGGGCCGGGCCTGCGGCCGGTAGGCCGGGGCGGGCAGCCCGTCATCGGTCTCGTCGAACAGGTCTTCGGCCTGTTCCTGCCGGGCGGCCTCCTGCGGGTCGATGGTCTCGAACAGATCCTGCGAGGATACCGGCTGTGGCTGGAACTGGGGCTGCGGCGCGACCGGCGCCGCCGCCTCGGCGCGGGGTGCGGGCTGCGGCGCGGGGGCTTCCTCCACCGCCACCGGCGCCGCCACCGGCTGGGTCAGCGACCGGCGCAGGGGCGGCTGTTCGGCCCTGACGCCGCTGGCGTCGATCCCGGTCGCGACCACCGAAACCCGGATCATCCCTTCCATCTCGGTATCCAGCGTCGAGCCGACGATGATATTCGCGTCGGGATCGACCTTGTCACGGATGATGTTCGCGGCCTCGTCCATCTCGAACAGGGTCAGGTCGTAGCCGCCGGTGATGTTGATCAGCACACCCTTGGCGCCGTGCAGGCTGATCTCGTCCAGCAGCGGGTTGGCGATCGCCTTTTCCGCCGCCTGCACCGCGCGATCCTCGCCCGAGGCTTCGCCCGCGCCCATCATCGCCTTGCCCATTTCGTCCATCACCGCGCGCACGTCGGCGAAGTCGAGGTTCATCAGGCCCGGCCGCACCATCAGGTCGGTCACGCCCTTGACGCCCTGGTAAAGCACGTCGTCGGCCATGGCGAAGGCTTCGGTGAAGGTGGTCTTTTCGTTCGCCAGCCGGAACAGGTTCTGGTTCGGGATGATGAGAAGCGTATCGACGACCTTCTGGAGCGCCTCGACCCCTTCCTCGGCCAGGCGCATCCGCTTGCTGCCCTCGAACGAGAACGGCTTGGTCACCACACCCACGGTCAGCACGCCCAGCTCACGCGCCGCCTGCGCGATGATCGGCGCGGCGCCGGTGCCGGTGCCGCCGCCCATCCCCGCGGTGATGAAGCACATATGCGCGCCCGCGAGATGATCGACGATCTGCTCGATCGATTCCTCGGCGGCGGCGGAGCCGATCTGCGGCTTGGCGCCCGCGCCCAGCCCTTCGGTCACCCGCACCCCGAGTTGCACCCGGTTCTCGGCCCGGCTTTGCTGCAACGCCTGGGCGTCGGTATTCGCCACGACGAAATCGACCCCTTCGAGGTTCTGCTCGATCATGTTGTTGACCGCGTTGCCGCCCGCACCGCCGACACCGAATACGGTGATGCGCGGGCGCAGCTTGTCGCCCTCGTCGTTCATGGTCAGATTGAGTGCCATTGCGCTGTCCGCCTGTTCTTATTTCAATGTCCCGACCGTTTACGGCCCCGATTTTGACTGATCCTAGCCACAGTCTCCGCCGCAGTCACCAGAAAACATGCGCCTGACCCCAAAATATAGGGAAAAAAACGCATCCGCAGGCGGGATTTTGCCGCGATCCACCGGATATTGGGGTTACCAGTTGTCCCGGAACCATCTGACCGCCCTCCTGAGTGACCGCGCCGGGTAGCGTTCGGCGGGAATTTCGAAGTCCCACCATTCGTCCTGCGGATGCGCGGCAAAGAGACAAAGCCCCACGGTGCTGGCGAATGCGGCGCCGGTCGCGGCCTCGGGCAGGCCCTGCACCCGCAGCGGACGGCCCAGCCGCACCCGCTGGCCGAGGATGCGCGCCGCAAGCCCGTCGAGCCCGGGGATCAGGCTGCCGCCGCCGGTGAGCACGATCTGCTGGCTCGGCAGGTGCTCGAACCCGGCGGCGTCGAGCCGGGCGCGGACTTCCTCCAGGATTTCCTCGACCCGGGGGCGCATGATGCCGATCAGTTCGGTGCGGCTGACCGAACGGCGGTCCTTGTCCCAGTCGCCGGTGTCGGCGGTGATGTCGATCGCCTCGCGGTCGTCCATGCCGGTGGCCAGCACGCCGCCGTGCAGGGTCTTGATCTTCTCGGCCTTGCGCAGCGGCACCGACAGCCCCTTGGAGATGTCGAGCGTGACATGGCTGCCGCCCATCCGCACCGAGTCGGCATAGATCATGTGTTTCTTCATGAAGATCGAGATGCCGGTGGCGCCGCCGCCCATGTCGATACAGGCCGCGCCCAGTTCCTGCTCGTCCTCGACCAGACTCGCCAGCCCCGCCGCATAGGCCGAGGACGCGATCCCGGCCACTTCCAGGTCGCAGCGTTTCAGGCAGCGCAGCAGGCATTCGACGGCGGTCGCATCGACCGTCAGCAGATGCATGTCGCAGGCCAGCCGGTTGCCGATCTGGCCGCGCGGGTCCGAAAGGCCCGAACGGTGGTCGATGGCGAAATTCACCGGCTGGGCGTGCAGCACCTCGCGCCCCTCGCCCACTTCGGGCACCTCGCAGGAGGCCAGCACCCGGGCGATGTCGGAGCCGGTCACCACGCTGTCGTGCAACTCGCATTCCCCCGCCAGCCCGTAGCTGCGCGGCTGCGCGCCCGCGAAGGCGACGATGACGTGATCGACCCGGTGCCCGGCCGATTTCTGCGCGGTCTGCAACACGGTGCGGATCGCGCGCTCGGTCTCGTGCATCGCATCGACCTCGCCGAAGCGGACGCCGCGCGAACAGGTATGGCCGTAGCCGATCACCCGGAACTGCGACTGACCGGCCATCGGCCCCACCCCGTCGCCGGACTGGACCCGGCCGGGGCCGTCGAAACGCAGGATCAGGCAGGCGATCTTCGAGGTGCCCACATCCAGGACCGCCACCACCCCGCGCTGCATCGCCGCATGGCGCATGTTCCGCATGGCGCGCTGGGATTGATACAGATCGGTCATGGTCTCGTCTCCGTCATCGTCATGGCCGTTGCCGGCGTCACTGTCGTCCAGGCCGGGCGCAGATGGTCCAGCGCCTCGGGGTTCACCCGCACGGTCGGGCGGCGCTCGTTGCGCAGATCGACCGCCAGCAGATCGCGCGCCAGCAGGCCCTGCGCCTGGTCCAGCGCGATCACCCGTTCCAGCGCGCGTTCGGGCTGCATCTCGGGCAGCAGGATGCGCTGGTCGCGGTCGAGCACCAGATCCCAGCGCCGTTCGCCGACCCGCACAAGGCCGCGGACCCGTCCGGACAGCGGTTCGGCCACCTTGAACAGCGCCAGTGCCTCGGGCGTGGCGTCGCTGGCGCCCTTGCCCGCCACCAGCGGTAGATCGGCGCGCAGCCCGCGCGCGGTGATCACGGCGATCCGGTGGCCCTCGGCGTCCAGCAGCCACAGCCCGTCGCGGGTGCGCCAGACCACGGCCGGAAGCCGCTCGGTCACGTTGACCTGAAGGACACCGCCCTGCACCACCCGCAGGTCGGCGCGGGCCACGGCGTCGAAGGATTCGACCGTCCCGCGCGCGGCCACCAGGTCGATCTCGAAGGAACTGCGCGGCAGATCGAGCGCCAGCGCGCCACGGATGCTTTCCGCCAGAACCCCGGTCGCGCCCTCGATGGCGATCAGGTTGACCATGAACTCGGGCCGCTGGTGGAACGCGGTGCGCATCGCCTCGGCCCCCTCGGCCAGCACGGCGCGGCGGTCGGCGTCCGACAGCCACAGCCCCACCCCGAAGGCCAGCACGAAGGCCGGCAGCCCGACCCGCACCAGCGCCCGGAACATCGGCGTCAGCCACAGCCGGTGCATCTTGTAGGCCCAGCGCGAGGGCGCCGGGTCGCGGCGGCGCGGCGCCTCGGCGGGTTCACGGCGGCGCAGGATCAACGGTCGCATGAGGCGTCCTCCACCAGCCAGCGGCACAGGTCGGGGAAGGAGATGCCGCAATGCGCCGCCTGTTCGGGCGAGAGCGAGGTCGGCGTCATCCCCGGCTGGGTGTTGGTCTCCAGCACGAAAAGCCCGGCGAGGCCGCGCGCCTCGTCCCAGCGGAAATCGGTACGGCTGAGGCCGCGGCAGCCCAGCACCCGATGCGCCGTGACCGCCATGTCGAGGCAGGCCGCCGTGATCTCCGGCGGCAGTTCGGCGGGCAGCACGTGGCGCGACCCGCCGGGCTTGTACTTCGCATCATAATCATACCAGCCGTCGGTGAGGATGTCGGTGACGCAAAGCGCCCGGTCGCCCATCACCGAAACCGTCAGTTCCCGGCCCGGCGCGTAAGCCTCCACCATCACCCGCGCGGGCATGTCGGGGGCCAGCGGCGGCGGCGTGTTCGCACCCTCGGGCACGATATAGATCCCGACCGACGATCCTTCGTTGTTCGGCTTGACCACATAGGGAGGGGGCATGACGTGACGGCGCCGGACCTCCTCCGCGTCGGCGATCACATCGGCCAGCACCGGCAGCCCCGCCACCGCGAAGGCGGCCTTCGACCGCGCCTTGTCCATCGCCAGCGCCGAGGCCAGCACCCCGGAATGGGTATAGGGGATGCGCAGCCATTCCAGCATCCCCTGCACGCAGCCGTCCTCGCCCCAGCGGCCGTGCAGCGCGTTGAAGGCGACGTCGGGGGCGATGTCCGCAAGGCGCGCGACCAGATCGGGGCCGGCATCGACCTCGATCACCTCATAGCCCGCCTCGCGCAGCGCCACGGCGCATTCGCGCCCGGTGGACAAGGACACTTCCCGCTCAACGGAAGCGCCGCCCATCAGAACCGCCACACGGAGGGATGCCCTGCTCGACATGCCCGCCACTTCTGCCTCTCGTCCGGGCCTTTGCGGCCCTTTTGCCTGCGGACCTTTTGCGGCCCGTTCAGTCCTTGTCCGCGGCCGGTTCCCCGACCCGCATGATTTCCCACTCTAGCGAAATTCCCGAGTGCTGCAAAACCTTTTTGCGGACTTCCTCGCCCAGGGCTTCCAGATCGGCGGCTTTCGCCGCGCCGGTGTTGACAAGGAAGTTGGCGTGCATCGGCGACATCTGCGCGCCGCCAAGCGCCGCGCCGCGCATCCCGGCATCCTCGATCACCTTCCATGCCTTGAGATCGTGGGTGTCGTCGGCCCGTCCGGTGCTGGAATACCCGGCCGGATTGCGGAAGGTGGACCCGGCGCTGCGCTCCTTCACCGGCTGGGTGGCGTCGCGTTTCGCAAGCTGTCCGGCCATGCGCGCCTCCAGCGCCGCCGGGTCGCCCTGGGGCGCGTCGAAGCTGGCCTCGACGATCACCCAGCCTTCGGGCAGGTCGGTCTGGCGGTAGCGGGGGTTCAGATCGTCACGCGTGAGCGTGACGGCGGCCCCGTCGCGGGTCACGGCCCGGACCGACACCAGCCGGTCGGCGGTATAGGTGCCGTAGCAGCCCGCGTTCATCCGCACCGCGCCGCCCACGGCGCCGGGAATGGTACGCAGGAAGGTCAGGTCCGCCCCCGCCGCCGCCGCGCGGCGGGCAACATGGGCATCCAGCGCGGCGGCCCCGGCCGTCACCCGCCCGCCCTCGACCGCGATCCCGTTGAAGCCGCGCCCCAGCCGGATCACCACCGCCCGAAGCCCGCCGTCGCGCACGATCAGGTTCGAGCCCACGCCCATCGGGAACACCGGCACCTCGGGGTCGAGCGCCGCGAGGAACCCGGCCAGATCGGCCTCGTCCGCGGGCTGGAACAGCCAGTCGGCCGGGCCGCCGACCCGCAGCCATGTGAGGTCGGCCAAGGGCCGGTTCGCGGTCAGCACGCCGCGCGGGGTGAAGTCGGTGATGAAGGGGCCGGTCATGGCCTGCGGTCTAATCCGCAGGCCCCTGCGGCGCAAGGCCGGGCTGGTCGCGGGTCGGTTCGAGAATGGACAAGTCTTTGCGGAACAATGTCGTTCCCGCCCCCTTGCCCGGAACAGCCGCGCCAGCGGCCCGGGCAGCGGCCGACCGCTGCCCTTTGTTGCGCCCGTGTCACGCCGCTCAGCCGCCGCGCCGCCGGCGCAGCAGGCCGAACAGCCCGCCCACCGCCGCGCCGACGGCGAAGGGCAGCAGCAGCCACAGCGCCACCACCGCCTGTATCAGCCCGTCATACATGCCGGGCCGGGCCATGGCGACGCTCAGCAGGATCGCGCTACCCGCACCCGAAACCGCCACCACCGCCAGCCACCAGCGCCAGCGCCCGGCCGCGCTCAGCGAGAACCCGGACCATGCGCCAAGACCACCGATCACCACGGCGATGATCTCGGGTATCCATTCCACCAGAACCTGCATCACGTTTCACCCCTTGCACGGCGGCGCAGCCAGCCGCCCGCCCGCAACAGCGGCCAGCGCAACACCGACATGCCCGCCGCCAACACCACGAAACCCCAGACCGGCCCGCTTTGCCACGTCACCAGCCCCAGCACCGGGATGCCCGCGGCAATCAGCGCATAGGCGGCGGGCCAGTGCCAGCGGCGCGGCAGCATCCCGCAAAGCGCGGCCACCACGGCCCAGACGCAGGCCAGTGCCAGACCCGTGCTCATGACCCGAGCCGCCCGGGCAGGGCATTGGCCCAGGCCGAAATCGTGCCCGCACCCAGACAGATCACCATATCGCCCGGCCGCGCCTGCTCGCGCACCAGCCGTTCCAGATCGTCCTCGGACCGGATCGCACGGGCGTGGCGGTGGCCGTGGGCGATCAGCCCCGCCACCAGATCGTCGCGGCTCGCGCCGGGAATGGGTTCCTCGCCCGCGGCATAGACTTCGGTGATGGCGGCCACGTCGGCCTCGTTGAAACAGGTGCAGAAGTCCTCGAACAGCGAGGACAGCCTTGTGTAGCGGTGCGGCTGGTGCACGGCGATCACCCGCCCCTCGGGGCCGATGGCCTGCCGCGCGGCCCTGAGCGCGGCGGCGATCTCGACCGGATGGTGGCCGTAGTCGTCGATGATGGTGACGCCGCCGACCTCGCCCACCCGGGTGAAGCGCCGGTTGACGCCGCCGAACCCGGCCAGCGCGGCGCGGATCTCGTCCTTCTTCATGCCGAGGTGCCGCGCCACCGCGACGGCGGCCAGCGCGTTCGATACGTTGTGGTCGCCCGGCATCGGCAGGGTGCAGCCCTCGATCACCGTCTCCTCGGCCTGAAGGGCGATATCGAAATGTGCCGCGCCGCCCTCGTAGCGCAGGTTGATCGCCCGCACGTCGGCCTGGGCGTTGAAGCCGAAGGTGACCACCCGGCGGTCGGTGACACGGCCCACGAGCGCCTGCACCTCGGGGTGATCGGTGCAACAGACCGCAAGCCCGTAGAACGGGATGTTCGAGACGAAATCGTGGAACCCCTTGCGCAGCGCGTCGAAGCTGCCCCAGTGCTCCATATGCTCCGGGTCGATGTTGGTGACGATGGCGATGGTCGCGGGCAGGCGGTTGAAACTGCCGTCGCTTTCGTCCGCCTCGACCACCATCCATTCGCCCGCCCCCGCCCGCGCGTTCGAGCCGTAGGCGTGGATCACGCCGCCGTTGATGACGGTGGGGTCGAAGCCCCCCTTGTCCAGAAGCGTCGCCACCATGGTCGTGGTGGTGGTCTTGCCATGCGTCCCGCCGACGGCGATGTTCGACCGCAGTCGCATCAGCTCCGCCAGCATCTCGGCCCGGCGCACGACCGGCAGGCCCCGGCGGCGGGCTTCCTCCAACTCGGGGTTGCCGGGGCGGATCGCGGTCGAGATCACCACCACGGCGGCATCGCCGATGTTCTCGGCCCGCTGGCCCTCGAACACGGTGGCGCCAAGACATTCCAGCCGTTCGGTGATCTTGCTGGCCCTGCTGTCCGAACCCTGCACCGGGTAGCCCAGCGTCATCAGCACCTCGGCGATGCCGGACATGCCGATACCGCCGATGCCGACGAAATGGATGGGCCCGAGTTCGCCGGGAAGTTTGGTCGCCGCGTTCATTCCGCTTCTTTCTTTCTGGTCTTTGCGTCCGCCAGCCCCTCGACCACCCCGGCCAGCCGTTCGGTGGCATCGGGGACGGCGCAGGAAAGCGCGCCCTGCGCCATCCGCGTGGCGGCCGAAGGGTTTTGCAGCAGCGCCGAGATCTGGGCCGAAAGCGTCGCCGCCTCCAGCGCCGATTCCGGAATCAGGATCGCCGCCTCGGCATCGACAAGGCCACGGGCGTTCGCGGTCTGGTGGTCGCCCGCCGCCGCCGCATAGGGGATCAGGATCGCGGGCCGTCCGATCGCCGCGATATCCGCGACCGAGGAGGCACCGGAACGGCTGATCACCAGTTGCGCCTCGGACAGGCGGCGCGGCACGTCGTTGAAGAAGGCCGAGACCTCGGCCCGGATCCCCGCCGCGTCATAGGCTTCAAGCACGCGGGGGATGTCTTCCTCGCGCGCCTGATGCGCGACGCGCAGGTTTCCGCGCAGCGCCTCGGGCAGCGCGGCGATGGCGGGGGGCACCACGTCCGAAAGCACCCGCGCGCCCTGACTGCCGCCGATCACCAGAAGACTCATGGGATAGTCGCCAGGCGGGATATAGGGGGCGCCCGCGCGCTCCATCACCCTGGCGCGCACCGGGTTGCCGGTGTGGACCGCGTTCACACCTTCGGGCAGCGCGGTGGGCCAGACGCCGCAGCAGACCGCATCGACGCGCCTGGCGAAGACCGTGTTGACCCGCCCCGGCACGCCGTTCTGTTCGTGGATCAGGCGCGGAACCCGCAGGGCCAACGCCGCCGACAGCGCCGGGATCGTCGGATAGCCGCCGAAGCCCGCCACCACCGCAGGCCGGTCGCGCAGCATCCGCACGGTGGCCGCCAGCACGCCCCCGGCGATGCGCAGGGGCACCAAGGCGCGGGCCGGCGCGCCCCCCCGGGCGAAGGTCGCGGAACTCACCTGTTCCACCGCCACCACATGCGGAAAGCCGCCCGCGTAGCGCGCGCCCCGCGCATCGGTCGAAAGCACCACCCGCCAGCCCCGGCGCACCATCGCCTCGGCCAGCGCCTGCGCCGGGAACATGTGGCCCCCGGTGCCGCCCGCGGCGATCAGCAGAAGCGGCGCCCGCGCCATCACCGCCCCCGCCGCAGCAGCAGATCACCGATGTCGCCCTGCGGCCGGGTGCGGGTGAAGGCCAGAAGCGCCCCCACCGTCAGCCCCGCCGCGATCACCGAGGAGCCGCCGTAGCTCACGAACGGGAGCGTCATTCCCTTGGCCGGCAGCAGCCGCACCGCCACCCCCATGTTGATCAGCGCCTGCATCGAAAAGATCACCGCCAGCCCGGTGCCCGCCAGCCGGATGAACGGATCGCGCTCGCGGATCAGCCGGAACAGCGACCGCGCGGCGATGATGCCGTAAAGCAGGATGATGACCAGGACGAGGATCAGCCCGTATTCCTCGGCCGCAACCGCGATGATGAAATCGGTATGCGCGTCGGGCAACTGCCATTTCACCTGCCCCTCGCCCACCCCGGTGCCGAGGAAACCGCCCTGCTGGATCGCGTTGGTGGCGTAACCAAGCTGGGTGCGCGGGTCGATGTCGGGGGTCAGGAAACCGTCGATCCGGCGGGCGAAATGTTCCGACCCGTTATAGGCCAGCACCCCGAAACCCATCATCACCCCGCCGATGACGATCAGCAGGATCATCGGCGCGCCCGCCACGAAATACATCACCCCCCAGGCGAACAGGATCAGCGCCGCCTGGCCGAAATCGGGCTGGACCGCCAGGAGCGCCGCCACCACGACGGCAACGAAAAGCGAGATCCTGCGCCCCGGCGGGCCGTTGATCTCCTGCCCCGCGGCCATCATCCAGGCGACCAGCACGACGAAACCGGGCTTGAGGAACTCGGAAGGCTGGACCGAGGCGAAGCCGAACGAGAACCAGCGGACCGCGCCCTTGCCGAAATCGACCCCGAAGAACGGCAGCAGCGCCAGCGCGACGAACGCCCCCATGAAACCCATGATCCCGATCCGCCGCACCATCACCGGCGACATCATCGAGACCGCGAACATCGTCGCAAGGCCCACAAGCCCGAAGAACACCTGCCGCTCGACATAATGGAACTGCGGAAGCCCGTTGCGGGTGGCCAGCGGCACCGAAGCCGCAAGACCGAGCAGAAGCCCGATCCCGAACAGCATCAGCACCGCGGTCATCGACCATCGGTCGATACTGCGCCACCAGCGGGGAAGAATCGGATCGCCTGCCCGCACGGGCTGGCTGCCATGCACCATTTCCGTCATGGAACCGCCTGGTCTGCCTGAACTGCCTCAAATCGCCCGGTTTTCCGGGTCTGGCGCGAGTCTAGCCGCAAACCCGCCGCAAAGCCAGCACAAAGCGGCGGGCCGGTTCGGGTTCCGGTCTGTCCCGGCGCCCGCGCCCCGTGGCGCAACGGAGGGATAAGGGGTGGCAATATCTCCCGCCACTCCGCCTGATCCCCTGTCACCACAGAGGGCAGCGGCCGACCGCAGGTGGCCGCCGCAACGCTTGTCGTCTGGCAGTTTATGGTGCCGAATACCCCTCGCTCAGAGGAGCATGCCGCAACGTCGAAATAGCGGCCGCCTGTCCGGGCGGTCGGCCGCTGCCCGGCGGCGCTGGCGCGGCTGTTCCGGGCAAGGGGGTGTGCGTGAGCGCACCCTACGGCAGGCCCACGGTGTAGGGTGGGCAATCTGCCCACCGCCCCCGGCAGGGTGCTTGCAAGCGGATCAGAACGCCTTGCCGATGCGGGCGTCCACCGAATGGGCGTTGCCGCCGCGCACGGCGAAGAAGAACAGCATCGCCGACCACAGGATCGACAGTTCCGCACCGCCATAGCCCTGCCCCAGCGTGACCCAGTGGAACCAGACCGTGCCCAGCAGGACGATCAGCGCCGCGGCGGCGGCCGGGCGGGTCAGCAGCCCGAGGATCAGCAGGATGCCGCCGAAGAACTCGACCGCCGCCAAGAGCACCGACAGCAACCCGGCCGGGCCGAGGCCCATGGTCTCGAACACGCCCGAAGAGCCGGTCGGGTTCTGGATCTTCGGCCAGCCATGCACCACCAGCGCCACCCCGGCGGCCACCCGCAACAGGGTCTCCGAGATCGTCTCCAGCCCGGCATAGACCGGCCGCAGCGCCGGGATGATCAGGGATTGGCGGGCGGTGGTATCGGTGTCGCTCATGGCGGCCTCCTCGTTGGATCTGTTCGCAATATCTGGGCGGACCATGCGCACCCCTGCCCCGCAGCGCAAGCCGCACGGTGCTGCATTGCAGCATTCTCAAGGAAAATTGAGCGGATCGGCCGGATGTCGTGAGCGCGCCGGGTTCAGGCCCGGAAGTGCTTGGAAAGCTTGAGCCCCTGCCCCTGGTAGTTCGAGGCGATGCCCTGCCCGTAAAGCATGTCGGGCACCTCGGCCATGCGTTCATAGACCAGCCGCCCCACGACCTGCCCGTGTTCCAGCACGAAGGGCGCCTCGTGGCAGCGCACCTCCAGCACCCCGCGCGACCCCGCGCCCCCCGCCGCCGCATGGCCGAAACCGGGGTCGAAGAAACCCGCGTAATGCACCCGGAACTCGCCCACCATCGCCAGATAGGGCGCCATCTCGGCGGCGTGGTCGGGCGGGATGGTCACCGCCTCGCGGCTGACAAGGATGTAGAACGCACCGGGGTCGAGGATCACCCTTCCCTCGGGCGAACGGACCTCTTCCCAGAACTCGGCCGGATCATAGGCGCCGATCCGGTCGAGGTCGATCACGCCGGTATGCGGCTTGGCCCGCCAGCCCGCGAGGTTGTCCGAACCGGGGCGCAGATCGACCGAAAAGCCCAGCCCGTCCGAAATGAGCGCCGGGCCGCTGACCAGCCCGACCGTCCGGTGCAGCGCCGCCAGCGCCTCGTCGTCCAGCACCGCATGGCCGCGCCGGAACCGGATCTGGTTGAGCCGCATCCCCGGCCGCACCAGAACCGAGAACGAACGCGGGCAGATCTCGGCATAAAGCGGACCCGAGTAGCCCGCCGGGATGCGGTCGAACTCCACCCCCTCGTCGGTGATGGTGCGCGTCAGCAGGTCGAGCCGCCCGGTCGAGCTTTTCGCATTGGCCACCGCCTGGATATCGGCGGGCAGCGCCAGACGCTCCATCAGCGGGACCAGATAGACGCAGCCCTTTTCCAGCACCGCGCCGGGGCCGAGGTCGATGCTGTGCATCCCGAATTCGGCGATCCGTTCCGCCACCGTCCGGCCCTTGCCCGCAAGGAACGAGGCCCGCACCCGATGCGCCACGGGGCCGAGCCGCAGATCGAGGCTGGCGGGCTGTACCTGGCCGGACGCGGCGGGCGCATCGGCGGCGATCGCCCCTTGCGCGATCAGCGCCCGGACCGCCTGCGACGGAAGCACACCCTCAGCCATCTGCCCCTCCGGCCCATGAAACGGAACCGCCCGCACCCCGGGTCCGGGATGCGGGCGGTTCGGTGTTGGTCGGGCCGGCGAGATTCGAACTCGCGACCTTCCGTCCCCCAGACGGACGCGCTAACCAGGCTGCGCCACGGCCCGACGGCGACGATACATAGCGGGTTTGCCGCCGGGGGCAAGCGGGAAATAGCATGGTCCGAATCAGGTGCCGCGATGCCGCGCGGCCTCGGCCATGCGGGCACGAAGCGCCGCCAGACGGTCGTGAACCGGCCGCAACGCCCCGGTTTCGGCGGCGGGCGGCGCGGCGCGCAGCCGGGCGGCAAACGTGGGGCCGGTGACCGGTTCGGGCGCGATCTCGGCCGGGTCGGGCATGGGCGGGCGCGGCGGCGGCGCGGCGGCCAGCCCCGGCCCGGTCACCATGTTTTCCGGCCAGGCGGTCGGCGGCAAAGTGGGCTCGGGCGCGCAGCGCGGCGGTTCGGGCGAATCGGCCGGTTCGGTCTCGGCCAGGGCGGAAGCGGGCGGTTCGGGGCCCGGCAGCGGATGGGCGAGATACCATTTCGCGGGCGGGGTGCCCGTATCGGCCCGGGGCGTATCGGTCCCGGGCCTGTCGGCTTCCGGCGTGCTGGCCTCGGGCAGCGCCGCCCCGGACTCCTCCCGCACCCGGCCGAAGTCCGGGGCGGATTCGGGCGCAGGTGTTTCGGTCTCCGCCACTTCGGATTCAGGGGCTTCTTCGAGGGCTTCGGGTTCGGAAGCTTCCGGTCCGGGCGCAGGCACTTCGGCCTCTGCCGATACCGCTTCGGATTCGCCCCCCGCCACTTCGGCCCCGGCACGCGGCCCGCTCCGCAGGGGCGGCGGGAAGGGGAACACTTTCTGCACGGGCGCGACATCCCCGGCCCCGGCCTCCGGCGCCGCGTCCGGTTCGGGCGTCAGGTCCAGCACCGCGTCGTCGTCCTCCTCCGTCCCCCCGGCCAGCCCGGCCACATGCCGCACCCCGCGTTCGCGCAACAGCTTCTGCACGCCGCGGATCGTCATGCCGTCGTCATGCAGAAGCTGCTTGATCCCCGCAAGCAGGGCCACGTCCGACGGCCGGTAATACCGCCGCCCCCCGGCGCGCTTGACCGGGCGGACCTGCGGAAACCGGCTTTCCCAGAACCGCAGCACATGGGTGGGGGTTTCCAGCGCCTCGGCCACCTCGCTGATGGTCCGGAAGGCGTCGGGCGATTTCTGCATGTCCGGCCCCTCAGCCGTCGGAACCGGCCGCGACCCGATCCTTCATCAGATGCGACGGGCGGAACGACAGCACGCGGCGCGGGCTGATCGGCACTTCCTCGCCGGTCTTGGGGTTGCGGCCCACCCGGGCCGCCTTGTCGCGCACCGAAAAGGTGCCGAAGGACGAAATCTTGACCGTCTCGCCCGCGACCAGCGCATCGGCCACATGGCCCAGCACCGATTCCACAAGCTGGGCGGATTCGCTTCGCGACAGGCCGACCTCGCGAAAGACGGCCTCACTCAGATCCATGCGCGTCAATGTCCGTTCACCCATGACTGTCCCCCCGGGATTTTCCGGCAGGATGCGGGAGATGATTTTCCGAGTCAATATCAATGGCTTGCAGCGGCAGTTTCAGCGCACTTCCGCCGCAGTGCCGCAAGCCTACCAGCGCAGCACCACCGCGCCCCAGGCAAGACCGCCGCCGATGGCCTCGGTCACCAGCAGATCGCCGCGCTTGATCTGGCCGCGCGCCTGCCCCACCGACAGCGCCAGCGGGATCGAGGCGGCCGAGGTGTTGCCGTGATCCTGCACCGTCACCACCACCCGCTCCATCGGCACCTGCATCCGCTGGGCGGTGCCGGCGATGATGCGCAGATTGGCCTGGTGCGGCACGATCCAGTCCACATCGGCACCGGAAAGCCCGGCCTTGTCCAGCGCGGTATGGGCGGTGGCGGCCAGCTTTTCGATGGCGTGGCGGAACACTTCCTTGCCCTGCATCCGCAGATGCCCGGTGGTGCCGGTCGAGGAGCCGCCATCGACGTAAAGGATATCACGGAACCGCCCGTCCGAGTTGAGATCGGCGGACAGGATGCCCCGGTCGGCGCTGGTGCCCGCGCCCTCGGCGGCCTCCAGGACCAGCGCCCCCGCCCCGTCGCCGAACAGCACGCAGGTGCCCCGGTCGGTCCAGTCCATCAGCCGCGAGAAGGTCTCGGCCCCGATCACCAGCGCCCGCCGCACCGTGCCGCCGCGAATCATCGAATCGGCATTGGCCAGCGCAAAGACGAACCCGGCGCAGACCGCCTGGATGTCATAGGCGAAGCCCCCGGTCATCCCCAGTTCGGCCTGCACCATGGTCGCGGTGGAGGGGAAGGTGAAATCCGGCGTCGAGGTCGCGACGATCAGCATGTCGATGTCGTCGGGGCCAAGCCCGGCATCGTCAAGCGCCGCCTGGGCCGCGCGGGTGGCGATATCGCAGGTGGTCTGGCCCTCGGCCACGAAATGTCGCCGCTCGATCCCCGAACGTGAACGGATCCATTCGTCGCTGGTGTCTATCAGGCTTTCAAATTCGGCGTTGGGAACCACCCGTTCGGGCAGGTAGTGCCCGACGCCCCTGACCACGGCGCGTATCGTCATTCATTCTCACCGTCGATGGACCCATTCGGCGCGTCATCCTGCCCCGCCCCCCCGGCAGATGCAACCCGCGCCGCCAGACGGTCCTGAAAGCCGGATTTTCCAAGCTGGAACGCCAGCTTGATCGCCGCCGAAACGCCCGTCGCATCGGCCGATCCATGCGATTTGACCACCGTCCCGTTAAGCCCGAGGAACACGCCCCCGTTCACCCGGCGCGGGTCGATGCGCTTTTGCAGCCGCCGGAGCGAGGTAAGCGCCAGCAGCGCGGCGATTCGCGACAGCGGCGTGGCGGCGAAAGCCTGCTTGAGGAAATCGCCGATCATCTTCGCCGTGCCCTCGCCGGTCTTCAGCGCGATATTGCCGGTGAAACCGTCGGTGACGACCACGTCGATCCGGTCCGAGGGCAGGTCGCCGCCCTCGATGAAACCCACATAGTCGAAACTGCCCGCCGTGGTGGCGGCGGCGATCATCTCATGCGCCTGCCGCAGCTCGGCCCGGCCCTTGTGCTCTTCGGTGCCGACATTCAGCAACCCGATCCGCGGCCGCGACAGCCCGAGGCCGTTGCGCGCGTAAGAGGCGCCCATGGTGGCGAATTGCAGCAGGTCATGGGCGTCGGCGCGGATATCGGCGCCCACGTCCAGCATGACGTTGAACCCCGAAGGGTTGCGCGAGGGCCAGAGGCAGGCGATCGCCGGACGGTTGACGCCGGGCATCCGGCGCAGCCGGATCATCGACAGCGCCATCAGCGCGCCGGTATTGCCGCACGAAAGCGCCGCCGTGGCCTCGCCGCGCCTGACCGCCTCGATACAGGACCACATCGAGGTGTCCGAACCGTTGCGCACCACCTGGCTGGGCTTGTCCTCCATCGCCACCACCCGGGGCGCATGGCGGATCAGCACCCGCCCGGCCAGCGCCCGGCGGCGGCGGACCAGCCGTCCAAGTTCGGCCTGGTCACCATGCAGGATGAAGGCGATTTCCGGATTGCGCGAGGCCGACTTGACCATCCCGGCCACGACCGCGGCCGGGCCGCGGTCGCCGCCCATCGCATCGACGGAAATCACGATCTTGTCCCGGAAACCGGCGGGCAGTTCGCTGCTCAAGGACTCGGTGTCGGACAGCATGGCCTTGACCGCGCCGTGCGGCTTATGCCGCGTCGCCGTCCAGATCGACCTCGTCGGCCCGGGCGACGACTTCGCGCTGGGCGTAATGGCCACAGGCGCCGCAGACGTGATGCGGGCGCTTGAGTTCACCGCAGTTCGGGCATTCGTTCGGATTGCCGGCCACAAGGGCGTCATGCGAACGGCGCATGTTGCGGCGGGAGCGCGTGACTCGGTTCTGCGGGACAGCCATGTCTCAACCTCGGATTGCTGGGGGACAGGCCCCTGATTATCTTTCGTTTCCGCTACGGAAAAACCGCCGACCCGGCGAGGTGCCGGGTCTGCGGTGGCCGGGTCTGCGGGCGACCCGTCTCGTGAAGCGCGGAACATAGTCGGATTCGGGCCGCGTGCAAGCCCTTTCTGGCATTGATCCGGCCGCATGGGGCCGGAAACCGGACGTCACCGGCCGCCGCCCTTGCCGCCCTCCCCGTCGCCGGGTTCGCCATCGGGACGCGCCAGCCCGTCGCGCAGCGCCGCAAGCCCGGCGAAGGGCCGCAGGTCGGCATCGCGCAGCGGCGCGGTGCCCGGGGCGGCATGGACCGCCTCGCCCAGTTCCGCCCCCTCGGCGCGCGGATAGTCGGGCAGCGCCAGCGCCAGCGCCTCGACCATCACCGCGGCGATGTCGATCACCTCGGGCAGCGGCTCGATACTGTCGTCCTCGGGCATCTCGGCCTCGGCCGCCCCGGGTTCGGCAAGGCCCGCAACGTAACGGCGGATCACGGTCTGGTCGATCCGGCTGGTGACCGGGGCCAGCGTGACCACGCAGGGCTGCACCACGGTCGCGCCCAGCCGGGCTTCGAGCACCAGATCGCGCCGCCCCTCGGGCCGGAGCGTGCCGCCGAACGTCAGCTTGCGCAGCGCCGACGCGCCGATCAGCGCGGCGATGGTGGCGCGGTCCCCGGCTTCGGGCGCAAGTTCGAAAGCGTATTCCCGCCGTCCGGCCAGTTCGGCGCTGCGCACCGGCAGCGAAACGGGCAGATAATCGGACATCCCTCACCTCCTGCGGATTTCCCCCGGCGCGGCCCCGGCCGCGGCGCGACATGCGGTCGGGCGCCCGGCCGCCGGGGCAGGCACGTTCCTTTCTTGAACCGCGCCGCGTCCTTCTGTAAGCCGGATACGAGGCAAGCGGGATCAAGGCAAGAGGGCGCGATGGCAAAGGCAGGGCAGCGGATGCGCATGGCGGCGGCCGCGATCGCGCTGATCGCGGTGGCCGGATGCTCGGCCGTCTATCGCAACCATGGCTATGTGCCGACCGAAGGCGACCTCGCGTCGATCGCCGTCGGGGTCGATACCCGCGACACCGTGGCGCAAGCGCTCGGCCACCCGTCGGCGGGCGGCGTGCTGGGCGAAAGCGACTGGTATTACGTGCAGAGCCGCTGGCGCCACTACGGCGCGCGCGCCCCGCGCGAGATCGAGCGTCAGGTGCTGGCGGTTTCCTTCGACGGCAGCGACCGGGTGGCCAATATCGAACGCTTCGGGCTGGAGAACGGGCAGGTCGTCACGCTCTCGCGCCGGGTGACCGAAACCAGCGTGCGCGACATCGGCCTTGTGCGCCAGCTGATGCGCAACCTCGGCAACTTCCAGGCCGGGCAGTTCTTCCAGCAGTGACGGCCACCGTTGCGGGGGGCGGCGAAACGCCCTACATGGCGGGCATGGCACAGAACCGCTTTCCCCGGGGCGCGGGCCCCTCGCAACGTCAGCTCCGGGTGGGCGAGCTGGTCCGGCGCAGGCTGTCGGACCTGCTGGCGCGGGCCGAGGTGCATGACCCCGAACTCAACCGCATGTCGATCACCGTCGGCGAGGTGCGGATCTCGCCCGACCTGAAGATCGCCACCGCCTATGTGCTGCCGCTGGGCGGGCACGGCAAAGGGAGCGCGCTGGCGGCGCTGCGGCGCAACCAGGGCGAGCTGCGGCGGATGGTGGCCAAGGGCATGGCGCTGAAATACGCGCCCGAACTGCGCTTCGCCATCGACGAGACCTTCGACCGGATGGACGAGACCCGCCGGATGTTCGCCGACGAGACGGTGCGGCGCGATATCTCGGCCCCGGAAGACGAAGGCGATGACGGCGCGCGGGAGTAGGCCCGGCGGCCGCGCGCGGGCGGAGAGTGCGGGACGGGGGGCTGTCTGCCCCCCGCCGCCGATGCGTGCCGCACCGGCGCCCCCCGAGAGTATTTCCGGCAAGATGAAGATGGGGCTTGCGGCACTCATCGCCCTCCTTGCCGGGGCGGCGGCGGCCGGCGAGCCCTGCCGCGAGATGCGTCACGAGGGGCTGCGCCATGTGGTCTGCGAGGCGCGGGCGGGCGATGACCTGCGGCTTTTTCTGAACGCGCCCGATGGCACGCCTTTCGGATCCTTCGGACGGATCGATGCGGCGCTCGCGGCCGAGGGGGCGGCGCTGGAATTCGCCATGAACGCCGGCATGTATCACGCCGACCGCCGCCCGGTCGGGCTTTACGTCGAGGCGGGAGAGGAGGCGGCCCGGCTGGTCACCTCCGCCGGGCCCGGCAATTTCGGGATGCTGCCGAACGGGGTGTTCTGCATCGGCCAGGACGGTTTCGCGGTGATCGAGAGCCGCCGCTTCGCCGAGGACCGGCCCGCCTGCCGCCACGCCACCCAGTCGGGGCCGATGCTGCTGGTCGCGGGCGAAGTGCATCCGCGTTTCATCCCCGGCTCGACCTCGCGTTACCTCAGGAACGGGGTCGGCGTCAGCCCGGACGGCGGCACGGCGTATTTCGTGATCTCGCGCGGGCGGGTGAATTTCGACGGTTTCGCCCGGTTCTTCCGCGACGCGCTCGGGGTGCGCGATGCGCTTTACCTCGACGGCAATATCTCGCGGCTCCATGCGCCGGGGCTCGGCCGGTCCGACGCCGGGTTGCCGATGGGGCCGGTGGTGGGGCTGGTCGCGCCGCGTTGACGGCGCGCGCCGGGGGCGCTATCCGGCCCCCTCCGGAACGGGAGCACATGATGGCACGCAGGCGCAAGGGACGGCCGGTCAGCGGCTGGCTGGTGGTGGACAAGCCCGCGGGGGTGACCTCGACCGCGGTGGTGAACCGGGTGCGCCGGGCCTTCGACGCGCAGAAGGCGGGCCACGCGGGCACGCTCGACCCCGCCGCGACCGGGGTGCTCGCCGTGGCGCTGGGCGAGGCCACGAAGACCATCCCTTACGTCACCGACGCGCTCAAATGCTACCGTTTCACCGTGCGGCTCGGGGCCGCGACCACCACCGACGACGCCGAGGGCGAGGTGGTGGCCACGTCGGACCAGCGGCCGACCGACGCGCAGATCGCCGAGGCGCTGGCGGCGTTCCGCGGCGAGATCATGCAGGTGCCGCCGCAGTTCTCGGCCGTCAAGATCGACGGCGAGCGCGCCTATGACCTCGCCCGCGCCGGGGAGGAGGTGGAGATCGCCGCCCGCCCGCTCTGGGTCGAGGCGCTGGAGATGATCGCCCGGCCCGACCCCGATCACGTCGAACTGGAGATGGTCTGCGGCAAGGGCGGCTATGTGCGCGCCATCGCCCGCGATCTGGGCGCGGCGCTGGGCTGCCACGGCCATGTCGCGCATCTGCGCCGCACATGGTCGGGGCCGTTCGACGCCGAAGACGGCATCTCGCCGGACGACCTCGACCGGCTGGCCGCAGACGGCACGCTGGAGGCGCATCTGCGCCCGCTGGAGGAAGGCTTGGCCGACCTGCCGGAACTGCCCTGCACCCCCGAGGGCGCGGCGCGGCTCAGGAACGGCAACCCCGGCATGGTGCTGGCCTCGGACGTGGACTACGGCGCCGAGGCCTGGGCGTCGTATCAGGGCCGGGCGGTGGCGGTGGGCATCTACAAGGCGGGCGAATTGCACCCCTCGCGCGTCTTCAACCACGGCCACAGTTAGCGGGCGTTGACTTCACCCCGCCCCGGCCTCACCCTTCTGCGTAGCGGCAAAGGGGGCAGGCATGACCGACCGGGCGGGGTTTCTGGCGCATCTGAACGGCGCGCTCAATGAAATCGAGCGCGAGGGGCTGGCGAAGCTGGAACGCCCGATCGCCTCGGCGCAGGGCGCGCGGGTGCGGATCGAGGGGCGCGAACTGCTGAACCTCTGCGCCAACAACTACCTTGGCCTCGCCGACCACCCGGCGCTGATCGCCGCCGCGAAACAGGCGATGGACGCGCGCGGCTACGGCATGGCCTCGGTCCGGTTCATCTGCGGCACGCAGGACCTGCACCGGGAACTGGAGGCCCGCCTCGCCGGTTTCCTCGGGCAGGAGGATGCCATCCTCTATGCCGCCTGTTTCGACGCCAACGGCGGGCTGTTCGAGCCGCTGCTGGGGCCGGAGGATGCGGTCGTCTCCGACGCGCTCAACCATGCCTCGATCATCGACGGCATCCGCCTGTGCAAGGCCCGCCGCTACCGCTACGCCAATTCCGACATGGACGAGCTGGAGGCCCGGCTGAAGGAGGCCCGCGCCGAGGGCGCGCGCCATGTCATGATCGCCACCGACGGCGTGTTCTCGATGGATGGCTACCTTGCGAAACTACCAGAAATCACGGCGCTGGCAAAGGCTTGCGGCGCGCTGGTGATGGTGGACGACTGCCACGCCACCGGCTTCATGGGGCCGAAGGGGCAAGGCACGCCCGCGCATTTCGGCCTGTCGGCCGATATCCTGACCGGCACGCTGGGCAAGGCGCTGGGCGGCGCGCTCGGCGGCTATACCGCCGGGCCGAAGCCGGTGATCGACATGCTGCGGCAACGCTCGCGCCCCTACCTGTTCTCGAACGCGCTGCCGCCTGCCGTGGTGGCGGCGGGGCTGGCCGCGCTCGATCTGGTCGAGGCGGCCGACGACCTCCGCGCGCGGCTCTTTCACAACGCCGCCTACTGGCGCGACGGGCTGGAGGCGATCGGCTTCCGCCTGCTGCCGGGCGAGCACCCCATCGTGCCGGTGATGCTGGGCGACGCGACCCGCGCGCAGGCGATGGCGGCGGCGCTTTACGAGCGCGGCGTGCATGTCGCCGGGTTCTCCTTCCCGGTGGTGCCGCGCGGGCAGGCCCGCATCCGCACCCAGATGAGCGCGGCGCTGACCACCGACGATCTCGACTTCGCGCTGGATGCGTTCGAGGCCGCCGGGCGCGCGACGAGGGCGCTCAGATGAAGGCACTTGTGAAGGCGAAGCCCGAACCGGGCCTCTGGATGGAAAACCGCCCGGTGCCGGAGATCGGCCCCGACGACGTGCTGATCCGCATCCGCAAGACCGGCATCTGCGGCACCGACGTCCACATCTGGAACTGGGACGACTGGGCCGCCCGCACCGTGCCGGTGCCGCTGGTCACCGGCCATGAATTCGCGGGCGAGATCGTCGAGCTGGGCCGCGATGTCGAGGGGCTGGCCGTGGGCCAGCGATGCTCGGGCGAGGGCCATCTGATCGGCCATCTCAGCCGCCAGAGCCGCGCGGGCCGGTTCCACCTCGACCCCGAAACCCGGGGGATCGGCGTCAACGAACCTGGCGCTTTCGCCGAATACCTGCGTCTGCCCGCCTTCAACGTGGTGCCACTGCCCGATGCCATCGACGACGAGATCGGCGCGATCCTCGACCCTTTGGGCAATGCCGTCCATACCGCGCTGTCCTTCGATCTGGTGGGCGAGGATGTGCTGATCACCGGCGCCGGGCCGATCGGCATCATGGCGGGCGCGGTGGCGCGGCATGTGGGCGCGCGCCATGTGGTGATCACCGACGTGAACCCGGACCGGCTGGCGCTGGCGGCCGAAGTGGCCGATGTGGTGCCGGTGAACGTGGCCGAGGAGGATCTGAAGGGCGTGATCGCCCGGCTGAAAATGCAGCAGGGTTTCGACGTCGGGCTGGAGATGTCGGGGGCGCAGGTGGCACTCGACCAGATGGTGGAATCGCTGGTGATGGGCGGGCGGATCGCGCTTCTGGGCATCCCGCCCGGCAAGTCGCCGGTCGACTGGTCGCGCATCGTCTTCAAGGCGATCACCATCAAGGGCGTCTACGGGCGCGAGATCTTCGAGACCTGGTACAAGATGCTGGCGATGCTGGAAAACGGGCTGGACATCCGCCGGGTCATCACCCACCGCCTGTCCGCCGACCACTTTGCCGAAGGGTTTGAAATCATGCGCTCGGGGAAGAGCGGCAAGGTGGTGCTGGACTGGGGGTGACGGGCACCGTGACCCGCCGCCACCGCGCCGGGGCGCAGCGGTCGAGGCGATGCTGCGGGCGACCGGCCGACCGCGCCATCACCTCGGACTGACACGCGGCGGCCTGCCGAAACTCCCGCTCTGCATCGCCCATGCGCAGGGACCGGAACGCTGGGTCTGACCTCGGCCGGAAGGCTCCCGCCCCCCTGTGGCGCGCTTTCGCGCGCGACAGGGCGTTGGGCCGGGCGCCGCGCTGCCGCGCGGCGATCCGGGGCGCCCACGGGGCACCCGTTCGCGGCTGAAACGTGCCACTGGCACGTTTCCGAGACGCCGCTCACCCTCCGGCGGAAGTATTTTCGGCAAGATGAACCGGGCAGGGGCACGGCGGATATCCCCTTCTCCCGGCGCCGAGGTCTTCGGGGGCCCAGGTCTTCGGGAAAAGGGCCGTCGCCGCGACGGCGATATGCCGGAGCTTCGGCACGCGGCCGATCTCACGCCCGCCTCGCCTCGATCGCCTGCCAGATGCGTTCGGCGGCGTTGACGCCGTCGAACCGCTCCAACTCCTGAATCCCGGTGGGCGAGGTCACGTTGATCTCGGTCAGCCAGCCGCCGATCACGTCGATACCGACGAAGATCTGCCCCTTCTCACGCAGCAGGGGGCCGATCCGGGCGCAGATCTCGTGGTCGCGGTCGGTCAGGCCGACCGGCTCGGGCCGGCCGCCCACATGCATGTTCGAGCGCGTCTCCCCCGCCTGCGGCACCCGGTTGATCGCCCCCACAGGCTCACCATCGACAAGGATCACCCGCTTGTCGCCCCGGGCCACGTCGGGCAGGAACTTCTGCACGATCAGCGGCTCACGCGAGAGGCCGGTGAACAGCTCGTGCAGCGAGGCGAGGTTGCGGTCGTTGGGATCGAGCCGGAACACCCCCGCGCCGCCGTTGCCGTAAAGCGGCTTGAGAATGATGTCGCCGTGCCGCTGCTTGAAGGCGCGGATCGTGGCGAGATCGCGGGCGATGGTGGTCGGCGGGGTCAGATCGGGAAACCGCAGCACCAGCAGCTTTTCCGGGTAGTTGCGCACCCAGAACGGGTCGTTGACCACCAGCGTTTGCGGGTGGATCATCTCCAGCAGATGCGTGGTGGTGATGTAACCCATGTCGAAGGGCGGATCCTGCCGGAGCCAGACCACGTCGAAATCGCCCAGATCGACCTCCGCCTCCTCGCCGTAGGTCACATGATCGCCCTTCACCCGGCGCACCTCGACCGGCCAGCCGCGCGCGACCACCCGGCCCTCGGAAAAGGCAAGCCGGTCGGGCGTGTAGAAGAACAGAGAATGCCCGCGCGCCTGTGCCTCCAGCGCCAGCCGGAAGGTGCTGTCGGCGTCGATATCGACGCCATCCATCGGGTCCATCTGCAATGCGACTTTCATCCGCCCCTCCGCTTTGCCCCGGCCTTTATTTTGCCCCGGCCTTGATGGCGCAGCGCTGCGGGGAATGCAATCGCGGCTCAGGCGGCAAAGGCATTCTCGATCACCTCGATCCGGCCGAGCCCGTCGACCAGCGCCACGTCGAATCGCGATTCGGTCAACTCCCCCGCGGGTTCACCGCCAAGGAATTCCGCGGCCGAGGCGTAGATCCGCGCCATCTGCCGGGCCGAGAGCCGTTCGGCCGCCTGCGCGTGGGTGCGGCTGTGCTTGACCTCGATGAATACCACCCGCCCGCCCTCGCGGGCGATCAGGTCGATCTCACCGCCCCGGCCGCGCCAGCGCCGGGCCGCGATGACACGCCCGCCTTCGGCATAGTGCCGTTCGACCGCCCGTTCAGCCCCGAGACCGGCATGATAGGATCGCTGCCCGCTCATTCCCCCTGCCCTCCTTCGTCACGCATCATATCCAGCGCCATCCGATACATATCGCGCCGCGGCAGGCCCAGCGCCGCCGCCACCTCGGCGGCCGCATCCCGCACCCCGCCGCGTTCCAGCGCCGCGCGCAGCGCCGCCTCGACCGCCTCGGGCCCGGCCGGCACCGGGGCGGCCCGGTCGAGCACCACCACCACCTCGCCCCGGGGCGGGTCGTCCTCTGCCTGCTGCGCCAGCACCCCCAGCGGGCCGCGACGCACCTCCTCGAACCGCTTGGTGAGTTCCCGGCAGAGCGCAGCGCCCCTTTCCTCTCCGCAATGATCCGTCAATTCCCTTAACAATCTCCCAACGCGTTTCGGGGATTCATAGAGAATCACGGTCGCCGGGATCGCCGCGACCTCGCGCAGGAACGCCTGCCGCGCGCCGCCCGAGACCGGCGGAAAGCCCGCGAACAGGAACCGGTCGCTGGGCAGGCCCGAGACGGCGAGCGCGGCCAGCACCGCCGAGGCGCCCGGCACCGCGTGGACCCGGTGGCCTTCGGCGATCGCCTCGCGCGCAAGTCGATAGCCCGGATCGGCGACCAGCGGCGTGCCCGCGTCGGACGCATAGGCGACCGACCGCCCTTCGGCCAGCGCCCGCAGCAGCCGCGGCCGCACCTTTGCGCCGTTGTGGTCGTGATAGGCCACCATCGGCCGCCCGGCCGGCGCGATGCCGTGGATATCCATCAGCCGCCGCAGCGTCCGCGTGTCTTCGGCCGCCAGCACATCGGCCGTCGCCAGCACATCGAGCGCCCGCAGCGTGATGTCGCGTGCCGCGCCGATCGGCGTCGCCACCAGATGCAGCCCCGGGGCCAACGGGCCCAAATCGGCGGGGCCCGAATCGGCGGAGAACGGACCGCGCATCGTTTCGCCTTTCCTGACACGTTTACTTCACCCCCGGATGCGCATAGGCTTTCGCGCCGACCGCAGAATTCGGGAGATTGCGCGATGTTCGCCGTTCCGGGCCTTGCCCGCAAGTCATTGGGGAAAATTGTTCTCATCTTTTCCGCGCTCTGGCTCGCGGCCTGCGAGCCGGTGGCCACGGGGCTCGGCGGGCCTTCGATCGACACCGGCGCGCCGGTGCCGGTGGCGCTGCTGGTGCCCGGCGGCTCGGGGCAGGAAAGCGACGCGCTGATCGCCCGCAGCCTGGAAAACGCCGCGCGGCTGGCGATCTCGGACCTCGACGGGGTACGGATCGACCTGCGGGTCTACAACACCGCGGGCCAGCCCGGGCAGGCCGCATCCCTCGCCCGGCAGGCGGCCGCCGACGGCGCGCGCATCATCCTCGGCCCGGTCTTCGCGCAGGAGGCGAACGCCGCCGGGAACGCGGTCGCCGGGCAGGGACTCAACGTGCTCAGCTTCTCGAACAACACCGATATCGCGGGCGGCAACGTCTTCGTGCTGGGGCCCACCTTCCAGAACACCGCCGACCGGCTGGCCGGTTACGCGCAGCGGCAGGGGATGGGGCGCGTGCTGATCGTGCATGACCGCAACGCGGCGGGCGAGGTCGGGCGTGCCGCCATCGCCCGGGCGGTCGCCGATGCCGGGGGCAGCGTCGCGGGCACCAGTTCCTACGAATTCTCGCAAAACGGCGTGGTGCAGGCGGTGCCGGGCATCGTGTCCTCGGCCCGCTCCGCCGGGGCGGATGCGGTGTTCTTCACCGCCGATACCGCCGGTGCGCTGCCGCTTCTGTCGCAGCTTCTGCGCGAGAACGGGCTTACCCCCGCGGTGACGCGGTTCATCGGCCTGACCCGCTGGGACATCCCGCAGGCGACACTGGCGCTGCCCGGGGTGCAGGGCGGCTGGTTCGCGCTGCCCGATCCCGTGCTCAACGAACGGTTCCAGGGGCGCTACATGGCCGCCTTCGGCGAGATGCCGCATCCGATCGCCGGGCTCGCCTACGACGGGATCGCCGCCATCGGCGCGCTGGTGCGGCAGGGGAACGCCGATGCGCTGACCGGCCGGGCGCTCACCCAGGGGGCGGGCTTCGTCGGCACCGGCGGCATCTTCCGGCTCAACCGCGACGGCACCAACCAGCGCGGGCTGGCGGTGGCCGAGATCCGCGACAATCAGGTGGTTGTGATTGACCCTGCCCCGAGAAGCTTCGGCGGCGCCGGGTTCTGACCCGGCCCGCCCCACCGCACCGCCGCCGCCCCCTGCCCCGCCCGCCATCCCGGCCGGGCGGGCCGAGGATGCGCCGATCCGCCCGGTGTCCGAGCTGATCGACACCGGCGCCGTCTGCGCTGCCATCGCCGCCGATATCGCCGCTCCGGACGGCGGCGACGCCAGGGCCCGCCGCATGGTCGCAGTACGCCACCTCGCCGCCGCGCGCGAGGCCGGAAACGCCCGGCTGGAGGCCGCCTTCCGCAACCGGCCGCTGGCGGCGCGGGCACTGGTACGCGGGCAGGCGGCGCTGACCGACGAGCTGGTGTGCTGCGCACATCGGGTGGTGGTGACGCTCCTGCACCCGCTGCCGACCCCCACTAGGGCCGAGCGGCTGGCGCTGGTCGCGGTGGGCGGCTACGGCCGGGCCGAGATGGCGCCGCAATCCGACGTGGACCTCTTGTTCCTCAGCCCGTGGAAGACCACCCCCTGGGCCGAAAGCGTGACCGAATCCATGCTTTACATCCTGTGGGACCTGCGGCTGAAGGTCGGCCACGCCAGCCGCAGCCTGGCCGACTGCCTGCGGCTGGCGCGCGAGGACGTGACGATCCGCACCGCCCTTCTGGAACACCGCTACCTTGCCGGCGACGCGGCGCTGGTCGCCGACCTCGGCCACAGGCTGCGCCACGACCTCTTCGCCCGCACCGGCCCGGAGTTCATCGAGGCCAAGCTCGCCGAACGGGCCGAGCGCCACCGCAAGCAGGGCAGCCAGCGCTATGTGCTGGAACCCAACGTCAAGGAGGGCAAGGGCGGCCTGCGCGACCTGCAAACCCTCTACTGGATCGGCAAATACCTGCACGGCACCGAACGCGCCGCCGGGCTGGTGGCCGAAGGGCTGTTCCGACAGGAGGAATACGAACGCTTCCGCCGGGCCGAGACCTTCCTCTGGGCGGTGCGCTGCCACCTGCACTACATCACCGGCCGCCCGACCGACCAGCTCACCTTCGACCTCCAGGTCGAGGTGGCCGAGCGCATGGGCTATGCCGACCGGGACGGCCGCCGGGCGGTGGAACAGTTCATGCAGGACTATTTCCGCCACGCCACCCGCGTGGGCGAACTGACCCGGATCTTCCTGACCGCGCTCGAAGCCCGGCATGTGAAAAGCGAGCCGCTGCTGGCGGGCCTGCTGCGCCGCCGCCGCAAGGCGAAACCCGGCTACCGGATCGAGCAGAACCGGCTCAACCTCACCGATCCTTCCGCCTTCATCGCCGATCCGCTGAACCTGCTGCGGCTGTTCGAGGAGGCGCTGCGCACCGGGCTGCTGATCCACCCCGACGCCATGCGGCTGGTCGCCGCCAACCTGCACCTGTTCGACGAGGATTTCCGCGCCGACCGCGAGGCCAACCGCATCTTCCTCGACCTCATGCTGAAACACGGCAACCCGGAACGCGCGCTACGCCGGATGAACGAGCTTGGCGTGCTCTCGGCCTTCATCCCCGAATTCGAACCCATCGTGGCGATGATGCAGTTCAACGTCTACCACCACTACACGGTGGACGAACACACCATCCAGTGCATCAGCACGCTGGCCCAGATCGAGCGCGAGGAACTGGTCGAGGAACTGCCCATCGCCTCACGCATCCTCAAGGAGGGCGTGAACCGCCGGGTGCTCTATGTCGCGTTGCTCCTGCATGACATCGGCAAGGGCAGGCCCGAGGACCACTCGATCCTCGGTGCCCGGATCGCCCGCAGGCTGGCGCCCCGGCTGGGGCTGACGCCCGAGGAGGCCGAGACCGTGGAATGGCTGGTGCGCCATCACCTCCTGATGTCCGACACCGCGCAGAAACGCGACATCTCCGACCCGCGCACCGTGCGCGACTTCGCCCGGGCGGTGAAGACGCGCCGCCGCCTCGACCTGCTCACGGTGCTCACGGTCTGCGACATCCGCGGCGTCGGGCCGGGCACCTGGAACAACTGGAAGGCCATGCTGCTGCGCCAGCTTTACCGCGACACCGCCGAGGCGCTGGAAAACGGGCTGGAGGCCGTCAACCGCGACAAGCGCGAGAGTGAGGCGAAGAAGGCCCTGCGCGCGGCGCTGGCCGACTGGCCGCGCACCGACCTGCGCGCCGAGACCGCCCGGCATTACGGCCCCTACTGGCAGGGGCTTTCGACCGAGACCCAGGTGGTCTTCGCCCGCCTGCTGCGCGGCCTTTCCGCCGACGAGGTGCGCATCGACCTGCATCCCGACCCCGACCGCGACGCCACCCGCGCCTGTTTCGCGCTGGCCGACCATCCGGGCATCTTCTCGCGCCTCGCGGGCGCGCTGGCGCTGGTGGGGGCGAATGTGGTGGACGCACGGACCTATACCTCGAAGGACGGTTTCGCCACCGCCGCGTTCTGGGTGCAGGACCACGACGGCCACCCCTACGAGGTCAGCCGCCTGCCCCGGCTGCGCGGCATGATCGAAAAGATACTGAAGGGCGAGATCGTCGCCCGCGACGCGCTGAAGGACCGCGACCGGGTGAAAAAGCGCGAACGCGCCTTCCGCTTCCCCACCACCATCACCTTCGACAACGAGGGCTCGGACATCTACACCATCATCGAGGTCGATACCCGCGACCGGCCCGGCCTGCTTTACGACCTGACCCGGACGCTGGCGGCCAACAACATCTATATCGCCAGCGCCGTGATCGCCACTTTCGGGGCACAGGTGGTGGATACCTTCTACGTCAAGGACATGTTCGGGCTGAAGCTGCATACGCAGTCGAAACAGGACGCGCTGGAAAAGAAACTGCGGCAGGCGATCGCCGAAGGGGCCGAAAGGGCGCTTGCGGAATGACCCGGCCGATCCGTCTCGTCTCCGGTTTCCTGACCGTGGGGTTCTGGACGCTGGCCAGCCGCGTCGCGGGCTTCGCGCGCGACGTGATGATGGCCGCCTATCTGGGCGCCGGGCCGGTGGCCGAGGCGTTCCTGATCGCCTTCTCGCTGCCCAACATGTTCCGCCGCTTCTTCGCCGAGGGCGCCTTCAACATGGCCTTCGTGCCGATGTTCTCGAAGAAATACGAGGCGGGCGAAGAGGCCGGGGAATTCGCCCGCGACGCCTATTGGGGGATGGCGGGCCTTCTGCTGCTGTTCACGCTGGCCGGGATGCTGGGGATGCCGTGGCTGGTGTGGGCCATGGCCTCGGGCTTTGCCGGGGACGAACGCTTCGACATGGCGGTGCTGTTCGGCACCATCGCCTTTCCCTACATCCTGTTCATCTCGCTCACGGCGCTCTTGTCGGGCGTGCTGAACGCCACCGGCCGCTTCATGGCCACCGCCGCGGTGCCGATCCTGATGAACGCGCTGTTCATCGTGGCCATGCTCGCCGCGGCACGGCTGGGCTGGGACATGGGGCTGACGCTCTCCTGGGCGGTGCCGGTCTCGGGGGTGGCGCAACTGGTGGTGATCTGGCTCGCCCTGCGCCGGGCCGGGTTCCGGCTGCCATTCCGCTGGCCGCGGCTGACGCCCGACCTGCGGCGGCTGGCGGTGATCGCCGCGCCCGCCTTGCTGGCCGGGGGGGTCGTCCAGATCAACCTGATCGTCGGCCGTCAGGTCGCCTCGTTCACCGAGGGTGCGGTCGCCTGGCTCAGCTATGCCGACCGGCTCTACCAGCTTCCGCTCGGCGTGGTCGGAATCGCCATCGGCGTGGTGCTGCTGCCGGACCTGTCACGGCGGCTGCGGGCGGGCGATGCCGAGGGCGGGCGGGCCTCGTTCAACCGCGGCACCGAATTCGCGCTGGCGCTGACCCTGCCCGCCGCCGTGGCGCTGGTGGTGATCGCGCTGCCGCTGGTGTCGGTCCTCTTCCAGCGCGGCCAGTTCGGCCCCGGGGACAGCGCCAATACCGCGCTGGCGCTGGCGGTCTACGGGCTCGGGCTTCCGGCCTTCGTGCTGCACAAGACCTTGCAGCCGCTGTTCTACGCGCGCGAGGACACCCGCCGCCCGTTCCATTACGCGGTGGTCTGCATGATCGTGAACGCCGTGGTTGCCGTCGGGCTGATGCCGGTGATCGGCTTCATCGCCGCCGCCATCGGCACCACCGTTGCCGCCTGGGCCATGGTGGCGCAACTGTGGATCGGCTCACGCCCGATGGGCGTGCAGGTGACGCTGGACGACCGCTTCCGCGCCCGGATCTGGCGCATCGTGCTCGCGTCGCTGGTGATGGGCATGGTGCTGTTCGCCGCCTCGGCCGGGCTGGCCGGGGCGCTGGACGGCGGGCGCGGGCGTTACGCGGCGCTGGGGGCGCTGGTCCTGCTGGGGATGGTCAGCTACTTCGGCGCGGGCCTGCTGTTCGGCGCCTTCCGCATCGCCGATTTCCGCTCTGCCCTGCGCCGGTGACAGGGTGGGAAGGTGCGCTGAAGCGCACCCTACGGGTCTTGCTCCGACGGCATGGAGCAGACGCGGCCCCGTAGGGTGCGCTTCAGCGCACCGCCACCCCCCTTGTCCGGAACAGCCGCGAAGCGGACCGGGCGGCACAGGGACAACCACCATGGGAAAGGGTTGGAAAACGGCAAATCACACGCCATAACCCATTGATTCTAAACGATCAAAGATCCGTCCCACGCATGGGACACCCGTCCCTACCGCTGCCGCAACAGCGCCAGCATCCGTGCCGCGCCGCCGGGGCTGACCACGAAGGAAAGCGCGAAACCCGCCCCGAACCCGGCGATATCGGCGATCCAGTCGTTCCCGCCCAGCATCAGCCCGAAGGACACCCGGATCGCCACCAGCGCCGCGATCAGCCCGAAGGCCCGCAGCCGGTTGCCCCCCGTCGCCCCCAGCCGCAGCCAGAGCAGATAGGTGAAGGCCCCGATCAGCCCGAACACCGCCGGATAGCCGCCGATCAGCGCCTGCGGCCCGCCCCCGAGCCCGGTATAGGCCAGCGCCCCCGCGACCGCACCGCCGAAGAACACCGCCAGCACCGCCCAGGGCCGGAACACCTCGCCCACCATCTTGCCCAGCGCCAGCAGGAACATCACCACGAAGACCGCATGACCGAACCCCAGATGCACGAAAGGATAGGTCACGACCCGCGCCGCATCCCCCAGCGGCCAGCGCCGGTTCTCCCACATCCATTCGAACATGCCGGGCGAAAAGGCGAACCGCTCGAACGCCTCAAGCCGCCAGCCGATCCCCTCGGCCCCGCCGACGATCCCGTTCTGGCCGAGCCACAGCACCACCTCCATCGCGATCACCGGCAGGGCCAGCGCCCAGACCACCGGCGGCAGCGGGTTGACCGCGCCATTGTGTTCACCGCTCATCGACCCGTCCCTCTTGCGCCCATCCTGCTTGAGCCAGCCCCTCTTGAGATTGACGCTCCCTGTTAGCGCGGATAAGCCGATGCCGCCAGACAATCCTGAACGGAGGCCCGCAGATGACGGACGCCACCCCCGAGACCGCGACCGGCACCACCGGCCGGTTCAAGACGCGCATCTTCTCGGGTATCCAGCCCTCGGGCGGGCTGACGCTCGGCAACTACCTGGGCGCGCTCAAGCGATTCGTGGAAAAGCAGGACGAGGGGATCGAGACGGTCTATTGCATCGTCGATCTCCATGCGATCACCGTCTGGCAGGATCCGGCCAGGCTGCGCCATGCGACGCGCGAACTGGCGGCGGGCTTCATCGCGGCGGGGATCGACCCGGCGCGCTCGATCCTGTTCAACCAGTCGCAGGTGAGCACCCACGCGGAAATGGCCTGGCTGTTCAACTGCGTGGCACGCGTGGGCTGGATGTATCGCATGACCCAGTTCAAGGACAAGGCGGGCCGGAACAGCGAGAACGCCTCGCTGGGGCTCTTGGCCTATCCGGCGCTGATGGCGGCCGATATCCTGACCTATCACGCCACCCATGTGCCGGTGGGCGAGGACCAGAAACAGCACCTGGAACTGACCCGCGACATCGCCGCCAAGTTCAACCACGACTACGGGGTGGACTTCTTCCCGATCACCGAGCCGGTGATCGAAGGCGCGGCGACACGGGTGATGAGCCTGCGCGACGGCACCAGGAAGATGTCGAAATCCGACCCTTCGGACATGAGCCGGATCAACCTGACCGACGACGCGGGAACCATCGCAAGCAAGATCCGCAAGGCCCGCACCGACCCCGAACCGCTGCCCGAGACGCTCGACGGGCTGAAGGACCGGCCCGAGGCGCGCAACCTCGTCAACATCTACGCCGCGCTGGCCGGGACGACGCCCGAGGCGGTGGTGGCGGAGTTCGCGGGCCAGGGCTTCGGCGCCTTCAAGCCGAAGCTCGCCGACCTCGCGGTCGCATCGCTCGCGCCGCTGTCGTCCGAGATGAGCCGGCTGATGGCCGACCCGGCCGAGATCGACCGAACGCTTGGCGAAGGCGCCGCAAGGGCCGAGGCGATCTCCCGCCCGATCCTCGAACAGGCTTTCGGGATCATGGGCATGGTCCGCTCCCGCTGACCACCGCGCCGGGCGGAGCGCCTGACGGGGGGCGATCCGGGGCGCCCACGGGGCACCCGTTCGCGGCTGGAGCCTTCCACCGGAAGGTTCCCGAGACGCCGCCTCCGCCGGGGCAATTCATCCACTGGAAGAATTGCTTCTCCCGGCGGGGATATTTTCATCAAAGGCGAAGATGAAAAGGCGGTCTCAATATTATTTCACCGTGACCCAAATATCCTCGGGGGTGAATTGGCCGCAGGCCAAGAGGGGGCGGACAGCCCCCTGCCCGGCCCGCCACGGGCGCGGGCACCGGATATGTGCCGACACCCCTCTGGACCCGGCGTCCGGGCAGTGGTTAACTCCGCCCGGCACGCGAAGGAGGGTCCGCGATGGCATTCGGCAGCAATATCCGCACCTGGTTCGGCAACCGCTGGCACGACGGCGACGTGATGGTGATGCGCGCGGCCGACCACGGCATCTGGCAGGGGTCGAGCGTCTTCGACGGCGCGCGGTATTTCGAGGGGCTCGCCCCCGATCTCGACGCCCATTGCGCGCGGGTCAACCGCTCGGCCGAGGCGCTGATGATCACCCCCACGCTGACGCCCGGACGCATCGCCGAGATCGCGCGCGAGGGGCTTTCGGCCTACCGCCCGGACCAGTCGGTCTATATCCGGCCGATGTATTGGGCGATCCACGGCTCCGAACTGGGCGTGGCGCCCGCGCCGGACGAGACCGGCTTCGCGCTCTGCCTGGAGGAAGTGGCGATGCCCGCGCCCGGGGATTCGACCACGCTCACCACCACCCGCTTCCGCCGCCCGGTGCTGGAGGACGCGGTCTGCAACGCCAAGGCGGGCTGCCTCTACCCGAACAACGCGCGGATGCTGGTCGAGGCCCAGCGCAAGGGCTACGGCAACGCGCTGGTCGCGGACGCCATGGGCAACGTGGCCGAGAGCGCCACCGCCAACGTGTTCATGGTGAAGGACGGCGAGGTGTTCACCCCGATCGCCAACGGCACCTTCCTGTCGGGCATCACCCGCGCCCGGCACATCGCCAACCTGCGCGCCGACGGGGTGACGGTGCATGAGGCGGTGCTGACCTTCGACGATTTCCACAAGGCGGACGAGGTGTTCCTTTCGGGCAACTTCACCAAGGTGACCCCGGTGCGCGAGTTCGACGGCACCGCCTACCCGGCGCCCGGGCCGGTGACGAAACGGGTGCGCGAGCTTTACTGGGACTGGGCCGCGTCGGCGGGGCAAGGGTGACATGCTGAAGGTCATCGCCGAGGATTTCATCGACCCGGACAGGCTGGATCTGGTGCTGCCGCTCTATCGCGAACCGGTCGATCTGACCCGGCGGAAGGAAGACTGCATCGCCTGTGACCTGTTCACGGACCGGAAGGATCCCGGGCATTTCGTGTTCATCGAGGAATGGCCCGACCGGGCCGCGCTCGACCGCCATTGCCGAACCGGGCATTTCCGCCGTCTGGTGCCGCAGATCAACGCGCATCAGCGCGAACCGGCGCGCTTCATCCTGATGGACGGTTTCGCGGGCTGATCGCCGCGGACCCGGCGGAGCGGGAGGGGACGGATGGAGCTTCGGGTTCTCGGCTGCGGCGACGCCTTCGGATCGGGCGGGCGGATGCAGACCTGTTTCCATGTCGCCACCGGCGGCGGCGCCTTCCTGATCGACTGCGGCGCGACGGCACTGATCGCCATGCGCCGCCACGGCATCGACCCGAACGGGATCGGCACGATCCTGCTCAGCCACCTGCACGGCGATCATTTCGGCGGGTTGCCGTTCCTGATCCTCGACGCGCAACTCGTAAGCCGCCGGACCGCGCCGCTGACCGTCGTCGGCCCGCCCGGCCTTGCCGCACGCCTGTCCGCGCTGATGGAGGCGATGTTCCCCGGCTCGGCCACCGCCCGCCGCCGCTTCGCGCTGGAGATCGTCGAATACACCCCCGGCAAGACGGCGGAGGTGAACGGGATCACCCTGACGCCTTTCGAGGTCCGCCACCCCTCGGGCGCCCCCACCTGCGCGCTGCGGATTGCGGTCGGCGGGCGGATCCTCGCCTATACCGGCGACACCGAATGGGTCGAGGCGCTGATCCCCGCCGCGCAGGGCGCCGACCTGCTGATCGCCGAAGCCTATACGCCGGAGAAGCCGGTGCCCTTCCACCTCGACTGGGCCACCCTGCGCGCCCGCCTGCCCGAGATCGGCGCCCGGCGGGTGCTGCTCACGCATATGGGGCCCGACATGCTCGCCCATGCGGCGGAGGGCTGCGAGAAGGCCGGGGACGGGATGCGGATCGCGCTGGGTTGAAGGGGCGCGGACGCCCCCCTTGCCGCATCGCCCGGCATGGGTCATGATCCCCGCCGGGACGAGAGGGACCCCATGCGCAAGTTTCTGGTCGTGCTGGACGACAGCCGCGAATGTCTCAACGCCATGCGCTACGCCGCGCTGCGCGCCGGCCATACCGGCGCGGGCGTCACCATCCTGTCGATCATCCCGCCCGAGGAGTTCCAGCACTGGATGGGCGTGGCCGACCTGATGCGGGCCGAGGCGCGCGAGCGGATCGAGGCGCATTTCGAGGTCTTCGCCAAATGGATGCGCGACAAGCAGGGGGTGAACCCCGAACTGGTGATCCGCGAGGGCGAGCCGGTGGCCGAGATCCTCGCCCAGGTGAACGAAGACCCGAAGATCGGCGTGCTGGTGCTGGGCGCGGGCACCGACAAGGGGGGCCCGGGCCCGCTGGTCACGCAATTGTCGCGCAATTCCGGCGCGCTGCCCTGCCCGATCACCATCGTGCCCGGCGAACTGTCGAAGGAGCGGCTGGAGGCGATCAGCTGACCCGTCGCGGGGACGCACGCGGGTCCGGCAGGGGGCTGGCGGTAACGTCAGTATTATTTAGAACCGTTCCAAAACTTGACAGAAGCCCGGCGGAGGCGCATATGGGACAGGCAACGGAGGCCGCCATGTTCATCCAGACCGAATCCACCCCGAACCCCGCCACGCTCAAGTTCCTGCCCGGCCAGACCGTGCTGGAAACCGGCACCGCCGATTTCCCGGCCGCCGACACGGCGGGGGGATCGCCGCTTGCCAGCCGCATCTTCGCGGTCGAAGGCGTGACCGGCGTGTTCTTCGGCACCGATTTCGTCACGGTAACCAAGGCCGCGCCGGTGGCGTGGGAACATATCAAACCCGCGATCCTCGGCGCGATCATGGAACATTACCAGTCCGGCGCCCCGGTGATGACCGAAGCGGGCGGCATCGCCTCGGGCCATGCGGAACATACCGGCCCCGATGGCGAGATCGTGCGCCAGATCAAGGAGTTGCTGGATACCCGCGTGCGACCCGCCGTGGCGCAGGACGGCGGCGACATCACCTTCCACGGGTTCGAGCGCGGCGTGGTCTACCTGCACATGCAGGGCGCCTGCGCGGGCTGCCCGTCCTCGACGCTCACGCTGAAGATGGGTATCGAGAACCTGCTGCGCCACTATATCCCCGAGGTGGTCGAGGTCCGGCCGGTCGCGGCCTGATCCCGCCCGTGACCTTCGGGCCCGTCCTTGCCTTCGACACGTCGGCCGCGCATTGCGCGGCCGCTTTGCTGCGGCCCGACGGCACCGTGACCGACCGGGTGGAGCCGATGGACAGGGGGCAGGCCGAACGGCTGTTTCCCCTTCTGGAACAGATACTTGCCGAGGCCGGGATCGGCTGGGGCAATCTTGCCGCGCTTGGGGTCTGCACCGGGCCGGGCAACTTTACCGGCGTGCGAATCGCGGTCTCGGCGGCGCGCGGGCTGGCGCTTTCGCTCGGCGTCCCGGCGGTGGGGGTGACGCTGTTCGAGGCGGTGGAGGCCGGGGGGGAAGCGCCCGCCGCGCTCATCTCCCTGTCGGCGCCGCGCGGGCTTGCCTATGTCCAGCACTTCCACGACCGCCGCCCCGATGCCCCGCCCCGGTTGATCGACCCCGCCAGCCCGCCCGATGGTCTGGGACTTGCCCCCGGCGCGCTGGTCCGTGGCCACCGGGCGACAGAGATCGCCCGGCACTTCGGCACCCCGCACTTCAACATCCGGGCCGAGGAAACGGAACCAGCCGGCATCGCCCCGCGCATCGCCCGAATCACCCGCGACCGGCTGCTGGCGGGCGAGACCCCGCCCCGCCCCGCCCCGCTCTATGTCCGCCCCGCCGACGCGGCGCCACCGTCCGAGGCGCCGCCTGTGATCCTGCCCGCGATCCTGCCGGGCTGAGCCGATGCGCCCCGAAGACCTCGCCGCCCTGCACGCCCGCTGTTTCACCACGCCCCGGCCGTGGAGCGCGGCGGAATTCGCCGCGATGCTCGAAAGCCCCGGCGCCTTCCTGATCGGCGACGCCAGCGGCTTTGTCCTCGGCCGGGTGGCGGCGGGCGAGGCGGAACTCCTGACCCTCGCCGTCGCGCCCGGGGCCCGGCGCCGGGGTCTCGGCCGGGGGCTTCTGGAGGGGTTCGAGGCGGGGGCGGCAAGGCGCGGGGCCGGGACGGCCTTCCTTGAAGTGGCGGCGGGCAATGCCCCCGCCCGGGCGCTTTACGCCGCCGCAGGCTGGGACCGGAGCGGCCTCCGGCCCGGTTACTACCGCCACCCCGACGGCAGCAGCGAAGACGCGCTTGTGCTTTGCCGCAGGCTGGCCCCCTGCCCCGGCGGCGGGTGATGGACGGGTAGTTGCCCGGAAACTTCTGGGGTTTTGCACCAATCACCGTCCGGAGCAACTGGTCGCAACAGGGGGCGGCGGTCGGCCGCTGCCCGGCGGCGCGTGACGCGCCTTGACTCCGGGCAAAGGGGGAAAGGGTGTCATGGTCCGGGGCCGCTCGTGGATGTGGCGGGCACAGCCCTTTGTTACAGAAGCGCCGGAACATGAAACAACGCCCGCCCCAGCCGTTTGACAATACCCCACCACAGGGGCAAGTCTTGAACAGGTAGCCTTCACGCGGACAGCCCGGAAATGCAGCTTTACCTGCCGATTGCCGAGGTCTCGGTCAATGCCTTCGCGTTGCTCGGGCTGGGCGGGATCGTGGGCCTGCTGTCGGGGATGTTCGGGGTCGGCGGCGGCTTCCTGATCACGCCCCTTCTCATGTTCATCGGCGTCCCCTCGACCGTCGCCGTGGCCACCGGGGCCAATCAGGTGGTGGCCTCGTCGGTCTCGGGCGTGCTGGCGCATCTGCGGCGGCGCACGGTGGATTTCCGCATGGGCTGGGTGCTCCTGAGCGGCGGGATGCTGGGCGCGGCGGCGGGCATCTGGGTGTTCGACATGCTGCGCCGGGCCGGTCAGGTCGATCTGCTGGTGCAGCTTTCCTACGTGCTGTTCCTCGGGCTAATCGGGGCCCTGATGTTCCAGGAAAGCCTGCGCGCCATCACCCGCGCCCGCACACCCGGCGCCAAGCCGCGCCGGGCGCATCAGCATTTCCTTGTCCACCGGCTGCCCCTGAAGGTGAAGTTCCGCACCTCGGGGCTTTACATCAGCGTGATCCCCCCGGTGCTGGTAGGCGCCTCGGTCGGTTTCCTCGCGGCGGTCATGGGGGTGGGTGGCGGCTTCATCATGGTGCCCGCCATGATCTACCTTCTGGGGATGCCAACCAAGGTGGTGATCGGCACCTCGCTTTTCCAGATCGTGTTCGTCACCGCCTTCACCACGCTGATGCACGCGGTCACCGCCCGGTCGGTCGATATGCTGCTGGCGGTGGTGCTGATCGTCGGCGGCGTGATCGGGGCGCAGGCGGGCACGCAGCTGGGCCTGCGGCTCAAGGCCGAGCAGCTGCGCGTCCTGCTGGCGGTTCTGGTGCTGGCGGTCTGCTTCAAGATCGCGCTCGACCTGCTTTTGCGCCCGGACGAGCTTTACTCCCTCACCGTGGGGAGGCTGCCGTGATCCGCCTCCTGCTCCTGCTCCTGCTCCTGCTTGCCGCCCTGCCCGCAAGGGCCGAGGAGGTGGTGGCCGGGCTCAGCCATCAGCGGATCGCGCTTACGGCGAATTTCGACGGGTCCGAGATCATGGTCTATGGCGCGGTCAAGCGTGACCAGCCCGCGCCGGAAGGCCCCCTGGAGGTGATCGTCACGGTCGAGGGGCCTTCGACCCCGGTCACGGTGCGGCGCAAGTCGCGGGTGTTCGGCATCTGGGTCAATACCGAATCGGTGGTGATCAGCCGCGCGCCCTCGTTCTACGCCATCGCCACCACGGCGCCCTTCTCCGAAATCCTGTCGGATACCGAGAACCTGCGCCACCAGATATCCATCCCCCGGGCGATCCGCGCCGTGGGCATCGCCGCCGCCGAGGATGCCCCCGGCTTTACCGAGGCGCTGGTCCGTATCCGCCAGGCCGAGGGGCACTATCATCTGGACGAGAACACCGTCGGGCTGGCCGAGGCGACGCTGTTCCGCGCCGATTTCGTGCTGCCCGCCAACCTGGTCGAAGGCGACTATCGGGTGCGGATCTTCCTGACCCGGGGCGGCGCGGTGGTGGACTTGCTGGAAGAGACGATCCTCGTGCGCAAGGAAGGGCTGGAGCGGTTCCTCTACAACCTCGCGCAGGACCAGCCGCTGGTCTATGGCACCCTGGCGCTGGCCCTTGCGGTGGTGGCGGCGCTGATGGCCTCGGCCGCGTTCCGGTTCTTCCGGCTGTAGTCTTCCCCCCTGATGGTCAGCGGGGGGCGTTTTCGTCACCATCGGGCTTCGGCACCTCGTCCCATTCGCTGGTCAGGATACGGCGGGAGTCGCCCTCGGGGTCGTCGTATTGCCGGTTCTTCAGCGACCAGAAGAAAGCCGCAAGGCCAAGCCCGCCGAGCACCAGTGAAACGGGGATGAGGATGGCGAGGATTTCCATGCCGCGTCTCCTATCATGTTGCTGGGGAAATGGCGATACGAGGGTGCCCGTCTCCGGCCAGCACAACGGAAGGGCGGCGACCGACCGCGGGGGGCCGCATCCGGCGTGCCGCCCCGTGCCTGCGGCGACCGTAGGGTGCGCTCACGCGCACCACCACCACGCCGGTCGGACCAATCCCCCTACTTCAGCCGCAGCGCGTTGATCGACACGGTGATCGACGACAGCGACATCGCCAGCGCCGCCCAGAGCGGGGTGGCAAGGCCCACCAGCGCGATCGGCACCGCCACCACGTTGTAAAGCCCGGAGATCGCGAAGTTCTCGCGGATGCGGCGCGACGACTGCACGGCGATCCGCGCGGCCTCGGCGATGGGCGCCATGTCGCGGCCCAGAAGCACGATGTCCGAGGCCACCCGCGCCGCATCGAGCGCCGAGGCGGGCGAGACCGAGACATGCGCCGCCGCCAGCGCCGCGGTGTCGTTGAGCCCGTCGCCCACCATCAGCACGCGGCGCCCCTCGGCCGCCAGCGTCTGCACCCTTGCCGCCTTCTCGGCCGGAAGCGCGCCCGCCACCCGGTCGGCGATCCCCAGCCGGTCGGCCATGTCGCTGACCGGCCCTTCGGTATCGCCCGAGATCAGCCAGACCGCCTTGCCTTGCGCGCGCAGCCCGGCCACCGCCTCGGCCGCGCCGGGGCGCAGGCTGTCGGTGAAGGGGAAGGCGCGGGGCTGGCCGTCGCCCACCCGCAGATAGGTCGCGGTGCGGTCGATCGCCTCCGCGCCGACCCATTCGGCCCGGCCGAGCCGCACCGTCCGGCCCTGCCAGTTCCCTTCGACACCGTAGCCCGGCACCTCGCGCAGCGCCTCGACCGCCACCGGGCGGATGCCCCGCACCGCCAGCGCCCCGGCCAGCGCCCGCGCCAGCGGATGCGACGAGGCCCCGGCCAGCGCCGCCACCACCCGCAGGTCGGGTTTCGGATGGGTGTCCAGATCGACGGGTTCCGGCGCGCCCATGGTCAGCGTGCCGGTCTTGTCGAACACGACCGTATCCACTTCGGCCAGCCGCTCCAGCGCGGTGCCCGACTTGATCAGCAGGCCCTTGCGGAACAGCCTGCCCGAGGCCGCCGTCACCACCGCCGGCACCGCGAGGCCGAGCGCGCAGGGACAGGTGATGATCAGCACCGCCGCGGCGATATTGATCGCCAGCCGCGCATCGCCGCCCGATTTCCACATCCAGACCCAAAAGGCTGCAAAGGCCAGCACATGCACCAGCGGCGAATAGGCCCGCGCCGCCCGGTCGGCCAGCGAGGTGTAGCGGGTCCTGGCGCTTTCGGCGATGGCGACCAGATCGGCCATGCGATGGAGCGAGGTATCCTTGCCCGCCGCCTCGACCCGGACCTGAAGCGGGCCGGTCAGGTTCACCTCGCCCGCGCTGACCTGCGCGCCGGGGCCGGAGAACACCGGCAGGCTTTCGCCCGTCAGCAGGGATCGGTCGATCTCGCTTTCGCCGCCGGTCACCACGCCATCGACCGGCACCCTTCCACCCGGGCGGACCAGCACGGTCTCGCCCACCGCGAGTTCGGCCACCGGCACGGTTTCTTCGCCCGCATCGGTGATGCGGATCGCCCGGGGAACCTCAAGCGCGGCAAGCTCCTGCGCGGCGGAACGCGCCACCGCGCGGGTGCGGTGGTCGAGATAGCGGCCCGCAAGCAGGAAGAAGGTCAGCATCACCGCCGCGTCGAAATAGGCGTGATGGCCGGAATGCCAGGTCTCGTAGATCGAGATCGAGGTGGCGAGGATGAGGGCGAGCGAGATCGGCACATCCATCCCCAGCCGCCGCGCCTTCAACGCCGCCCAGGCGCTGCGGAAGAACGGGCGCCCGGCGAACAGCACGGTCGGAATGGCGATCATGCCCGAAACCCAGTGGAACAGGTCGCGGGTGGAATCCTGCGCGCCGGACCAGACCGCGACCGACAGGAGCATGATGTTCATCATGGCAAAGCCCGAGACGCCGAGCATCATCAGAAGCTCGCGTCCCTGCCGGTCGAGATCGGTGGCCGAAAGCGCGCCGGGGTCAAGCTCATGCGCCTCGTAGCCCAGCCTGTCCAGCGCGGCGACGGCCGCATCCACCGTGAAACCGGGTGCGGCCTCGACCATGACGCGCTTCATGGTCAGGTTGACCCGCGCCGAGCGCACCTCGGGCAGGCGTTCAAGCCCGCGCTCGACGGTGGAGATACAGGCGGCGCAATGCACGCCCGGCAGCGACAGCACCATCCGCCCCGGCGCGGCGGGGGCCGATGCGGCAAGGGCCCCGGCCGCCGGGGCCACGGTGCAGGCCGGGCAGGCCGCAAGACCGGGGCTTTCGGGGAAATCGACCGTGTTTGCCATTGCCTCAGCCCCGGACATGGATGCGCAGCCGCTGGCGGAACGGGGTGCCGTCGCGGGATTCGGCCTCGACCCGCAACAGCCAGTATCCGGGGGCCAGATCGACCGCGGCGACGAAATCGGCGCCCTTGCGGATGAAGTCGGGCCGCAGATCGTCGGCGGCCTGGGTCGGACGGCCCACCAGCACCGAAAGCCCGGCCACCTCGGCCGGCAGGTCTGCCGCATCGGTGAAGTTCAGCCGCAGCTCGCCCGCCGCGCGGTCATAGGCCGGGTCGATCTGCCAGCCCAGCGCCTCCTGTGCCTTGCGGTCGACGTCGAAGGTCTGGCTGGCGACGTATGAGTTGCGCACCTCGATCCCCGGGAAGGTGCCGACCGCGAACACTGCCAGCGTGATGTTGACCGCGATCACCACCCCGAAGGCCGAGGCCACGATGGCAAACACCTTGCGCCCGGTCAGCTCGCGTCCCGTCGGCTCGCCCATCTCACCCTCCGCTGCCATTGAAGATCGTATCCGCACGGACACGGTTGGTCGAGGCCGTATCCTCGACCCATAGACGCAGGTCAAGCCGGTCAACCCCGGCCTCGGCGCTGCCGGCGGGCGCGACAAGATAGATCCGCAGCGTGCGCGTGGCGTCGGGCGCGACCCGGACCCCGGCGGGGTCGTCCTCGCCCTCCACCGAAAGTTCCAGCGCGTGACCGTCGGCCAGCGTGATCGCGAAGGCGCGCTCCTCGTGGCTCTGGTTGCGCAGGCGGATGTCGTAGGTGTTGCGGATCGAGCCGTCCGACAGGGTGACATAGGTCGGGTTGCGCACCGGCGTCACGCTCAGGTCGATGTCCGGGCGCAGGAACAGCGCCACCACCAGCCCGATCCCGACCGCGCTCCACAACGTGGTGTAAAGGATGGTGCGCGGCCGCAGGATATGCGACCAGACGCTTTTCGCGGGCCGGCCCGTGCGTTCGGCGGTTTCGTCCGTAAGCGCGAGATAGTCGATCAGCCCGCGCGGCTTGCCCACCTTGTCCATGATGTCGTTGCAGGCGTCGATGCACAGCCCGCAGGTGATGCATTCAAGCTGCTGGCCGTCGCGGATGTCGATTCCCATCGGGCAGACGTTGACGCAGGCCATGCAGTCGATGCAGTCGCCCAGGTTTTCCGCCCCCGCGGCCTTGCGGTGCTTGCCGCGCGGCTCGCCCCGCCAGTCGCGGTAACCGATGGTGATGGTGTCCTCGTCCATCATCGCCGCCTGGATACGCGGCCAGGGACAGGCATAGATGCAGATCTGTTCGCGCGCGAAACCGCCGAAGACAAAGGTCGTGGCGGTCAGGAAGGCGATGGTGATCCAGGCGATCGGGTGGGCCTGGAATGTCAGCAGGTCGCGCAGCAGCGCCGGCGCGTCGGTGAAATAGAACACCCAGGCCCCGCCGGTAGCGAGGGCGATCAGCAGCCAGACCGTCCATTTCACCGCACGTTTGCGGACCTTTTCACCGTTCCACTTCTGCCGGTGCAGCCTGAGGCGGGCGTTGCGGTCACCCTCGATCCAGCGCTCGACCAGGATGAACAGGTCGGTCCAGACCGTCTGCGGGCAGGCATAGCCACACCAGACCCGGCCCAGCGCCGAGGTGAACAGAAAGAGCCCCAGCCCGGCCATGATCAAGAGCCCGGCGACGAAATAGAACTCATGCGGCCAGATTTCGATCATGAAGAAGAAGAAGCGCCGGTTGGCAAGATCGACCAGCACCGCCTGGTCGGGCATCAGCGGCCCGCGATCCCAGCGCAGCCACGGGGTGATGTAGTAGATCCCCAGCGTCACCGCCATGATCCACCACTTGAGGCTGCGGAAGGTGCCCTTGACCCGGCGCGGAAAGATCGGTTCGCGCGCGGCGTAAAGGCTTTTGGGTTCTGTATCCTGGGAACTCACGGGGCTGCTCCGGCAATGCCTGTGTCGGACGCCTGTCTAGGCGTCGATCCTTGGGCCCCGTCTAGGCCCGCGCCGATGGGCGGGCATTGATTCAGGTCAAGAACCGGGATACAGAATACACCATAAAGGAAATATGCCACATCCCGGCATAAAGTCGCACCGGCGCCCCAGGAAACGCGCGAACAGGACGGGGCGCCGATGCTGCTCCGGGATATTCTTTCGAGTCCGGATGCAGGGTTGATCCTAGCCGCTCACGCAGGCGCTACTTTGATATAGGTCAACTTCGCCGCCGATTTTGACGATCCTTTGCACCCGGGCCTTTGCACCCGGGTGCAACGGGACGGCGTTGCCAACAGCCAGCGCAGACACAACAGAGGGCGGCGGCCGCTGCCCGGCGGCGCCGACGCGCCTTGAGTCCGGGCAAGGGCTTTACTTAGGCGATGCGGACAAGGCAGACTGCCGACGCCGGTCCGGCACCCCGCCGCAAGGCGCGGCCGGACCGTGTTCTTCGACAAGCGAGGCCCCATGACGACACCCTGTATCCTCTGCGTTGCCATCACCGGCTCGGTCCCGACCAAGGCCGACAACCCGGCGGTGCCGGTCACCATCGCCGAACAGATCGAAAGCACGCATGAGGCGTTCGAGGCGGGCGCCGCCATCGCCCATTGCCATGTGCGCGACGACGAGGGCAAGCCGACTTCGGACCCCGAGCGTTTCGCCCGGCTCAAGGAGGGGATCGAGAAGCACTGCCCCGGGATGATCGTCCAGCTTTCGACCGGCGGGCGGTCGGGGGCGGGCAAGGCGCGCGGCGGGATGCTGCCGCTTGCGCCCGACATGGCCTCGCTCTCGGTCGGGTCGAACAACTTTCCCACCCGGGTCTACGAGAACCCGCCCGATCTGGTCGACTGGCTCGCCTCCGAGATGGCGGCCTATGGCGTCAAGCCCGAGATCGAGGCGTTCGACCTGTCGCATATCTTCATGGCGCACAGGATGTGGCAGGCCGGAAAGATCGCCGAACGGCCCTATGTCCAGTTCGTGATGGGGGTGAAGAACGCCATGCCGGTGGACCGCGAGGTGTTCGATTTCTACATCCGCACCGTGCACCGGCTGTTCGGCACCGACGCGCCCTGGTGCGCAGCGGGGATCGGTGCGAACCAGATCGTGCTGAACGACTGGGCGATCGCGGCGGGCGGTCATGCCCGCACCGGGCTGGAAGACAACGTAAGGCTTGACCGCGAGACGCTCGCCCCTTCGAACGCGGCGCTGGTGCGGCGGGCGGCGGATCTGTGCGGCAAACACGGCCGCCCGGTGGCGACCTGGCGCGAGGCGCGGGAGATCCTCGGCCTGAGAATGTCGGAAGCCGCCTGAGCGAAACCCTGTTGGCTGCTTTGCCGAACGTGGAGATGGTCACGCAACAGAGGGCAGCAGCCGACCGCGGGGGGCCGCTGCAACGATAGTGGTCTGGCAGTTTATGGTGCCGAATACCCCCTCGCTCAGTACATGCCGCAATGTTGCAGGAGCGGCCGCCCGTGCGGGCGGTCGGCCGCTGCCCGGGCCGCTGAAGCGGCTGTTCCGGGCGGGGGGCGTTGTCCTTCAGGTTTCGCCAGAATTACGGCCGACCCGATCCCCGCTCCCGCCGCGGCTTGTGCCGCTGGCGGGGCTGCGCTAGGCAACCGGGAACCGCAAGATCACAACGCCGGAGCACCCTGAATGCGCGTCCTCATCACCGGCAGCGCCGGGTTCATCGGCTTTCACCTTGCCCGGCTGCTGCTGGCCGAGGGGGCGCAGGTCCACGGCTACGACGGGATGACCGACTATTACGACCCGCAGCTGAAACAGCGCCGCCACGCCATCCTGCTGCAATCCCCGGGCTTCACCGCGACCGAGGCGATGCTGGAGGACCACGCCCGGCTCGACGCCGCCGCCGACGCCTTCGCCCCCGATGTGATCGTGCATCTCGCCGCCCAGGCCGGGGTGCGCTACAGTATCGAGAACCCGCGCGCCTATCTCGACTCGAACGTCACCGGCACCTTCAACGTGATGGAGGCGGCACGGCGGCTCAAGGTGCGGCACCTGCTGATGGCCTCGACCTCCTCGGTCTACGGCACCAATACCGACATGCCCTTCGCCGAGACCGACAAGGCCGACAGTCAGGTCTCGATCTACGCCGCGACCAAGAAGGCCACCGAGAGCATGGGCCATGTCTATGCCCATCAATGGGACCTGCCGGTGACGATGTTCCGGTTCTTCACCGTCTACGGGCCATGGGGGCGGCCCGACCTGGCGCTGTTCAAATTCGTCGATGCCATCCTCGACGGGCGGCCCATCGACATCTACAACCACGGCGAGATGTATCGCGACTTCACCTATGTCGATGATCTGGTGCGCGGCATCCGCCTGCTGATCGACGTGGTGCCGCAGCGGCCCGAGGGGGGCGAGGTGCCGGAAGGCGACAGCCTGTCGCCGGTCGCGCCCTACCGCATCGTCAATATCGGCAATTCCGACAAGGTGCGGCTGCTGGACTTCGTAGACGCCATCGAGGACTGCCTGGGCCGCAAGGCGATCCGCAACATGATGCCGATGCAGATGGGCGACGTCCCCGCGACCTGGGCCGATGCCACGCTGCTCATGCGGCTGACCGGCTACCGGCCGCAGACCGGGATCCGCGACGGCATCGCCCGGTTCGTCGAGTGGTTCCGGGATTATTACGGCAAGTGAGGGCGGAGGGCGGAATCGCACCCCTTGCCCGGAATCAAGGCGCGTCGGCGCCGCCGGTCCGCCCCATGGTTTCCCGTACGGCGCGGGCAGGGTAAGCTGGGCCCGCCGAAGCCCCTGGAAAGACCCCTGACCATGATCGACAAGCTGGAAATGTTCATCGCGCTGGCGCACGAACGCCACTTCGGCCGCGCGGCCGAGGCGGTGGGGGTGACGCAGCCCACGCTTTCCTCGGCGGTGAAACAGCTTGAGGACCAGCTCGGCGTGCAGCTTGTCCACCGGGGCTCGCGGTTCCAGGGGCTGACGCCCGAAGGCCAGCGGGTCTATGACCGGGCGCTGCGGATCATCGCCGACACCCGCGCACTGCGCGACGAGATGCGGGCGGTGCGTTCGGGCCTGACCGGCGATCTGCGCATCGGCGTCATCCCCACCGCGCTGCCGATGGTGGCCGACCTGACCGCCCCTTTCACCGAGCGGCACCCCAATGTGCGGGTGATGATCCTGTCGCGCACCTCGTCCGAGATCCTCGGCCAGATCGACGCGCTGGAACTGGACGCGGGCATCACCTATCTCGACCCCGCCCCGGCGCGGCGCCATGCGCAACTGCCGCTCTATCGCGAAAGTTACTGCCTGCTGGTGGCCGCGCATGACAAGATGGCCCTGCGCGACCGGGTAAGCTGGGCCGAGGTCGGGCAGATGTCGCTGTGCCTGCTGACACGCGACATGCAGAACCGCCGGATCGTCGATCACCATCTGGCGCGGGTCGGGGCGGCGGTCAGCCCGATGGTGGAATCGAACTCGATGATCGCGCTTGTCGGCCATGTGCTGACCGGGCGCTGGGTCTCGGTGGTCTCGTCGATCATGGCCGCGGCCTTCGCGGGCATGGGCGGGCTGGTGGCGATACCCATCGTGCCCGGCAAGGGCGAGGCGGGCGAAAGCCAGACCGTCGGCATCGTCGCCGCCCAGCGGGAGCCGCATACCCCGGTGCTGGCGGCGCTGCTTGCCCAGGCGCAGGCGCTCGGGCGCTCGGCCCGGTATCACGCGACCATGGGCGGCGGCGATAGACCGGATCAATAACGCAACGGTTTGTCGAAATTGATCCGTTTTATGTTATGTTTAAGCTGCCGGGCGCAACCATCGGAGGAAGCTGATGCCGGCCGCAGACACAGCCGCGTCGAAAATCGCCACCCAGGTGCGCGAGATCGTCGCAAGCCATGAAACGCTGGAAGGCCCGCTGCTGCCCGTGCTGCACGCGGTGCAGGAGGTGTTCGGCCATGTGCCGGCCGAGGCGCTGCCGGTGATCGCGGCGGAACTGAACCTGAGCCGGGCCGAGGTTCACGGCGTCATGTCCTTTTACCACGATTTCCGCGATGCCCCCGCCGGGCGGCATGTGCTGAAACTGTGCCGGGCCGAAGCCTGTCAGGCGATGGGCGCTGATGCGCTGGCCGACCGGGCCCGCGAACGGCTCGGGGTGGACTGGCACGGCACCACCCGCGACGGCGCCGTGACGCTGGAGCCGGTGTTCTGCCTCGGGCTTTGCGCCTGCGGCCCGGCGGCGATGCTCGACGGCAGGCCGGTGGGCCGGGTCGATGCGGCGCGGCTCGACGAATTGCTGGAGGGCGCGCGATGAAGGTCTTCGTCCCCCTCGACGCCGCCGCCAGGGCGCTGGGCGCCGATGCCGTGGCCGAGGCGGTGGCGCGCGAGGCCGCCGCGCGGGGCCGCGACGTGACCGTGATCCGCAACGGCTCGCGCGGGATGGTCTGGCTGGAGCCGCTGGTGGAGCTGGAAATCGGCGGCATCCGCCACGGTTTCGGCCCGCTGGCGCCCGGGGACGTGCCCGCGCTGTTCGACACCCCCGGGACGCATCCGAAGGCCATAGGCCCGGTCGAGGATCACCCCTGGATGAAGGGCCAGACGCGGCTGACCTTCGCCCGGGTGGGCGTGATCGACCCGTTCGATCTGGCGGAATACGAATCGCACGGCGGGCTTGCGGGCCTGCGCCGGGCGCTTGCCATGACCCCGGCCGAGGTGGTCGAGGAAGTCACGGAAAGCGGGCTGCGCGGCCGCGGCGGCGCGGGCTTCCCGACGTGGCTCAAATGGCATCTTGCGTCGCAGTCTCCCGCGCCGGATGGGGTGCGTTATGTCCTGTGCAACGCCGATGAGGGTGATCCCGGCGCGTACATGGACCGCAGCGTGCTCGAGGGCGACCCCCACAGCATCGTGGAGGGCATGGCCATCGCCGCCTATGCGGTCGGCGCCGAGCGGGGCTTTGTTTATGTCCGTGCCGAGTATCCTCTGGCGGTCGAACGGCTTAACA
>JBAYSY010000010.1:0-67256 GCA_041675885.1 Gemmobacter sp.
GGAGGTGGCGGCGGCGGCGTTCGCGCTGGGGTCCGCCGGGGCCGGGTTCGGGGCGATGACGATGGGTCTCAAGGGCGGGCTCGGCTCGGCCTCGGCGGTGCTGGCCTCGGGGCTGACGGTGGGGGCGCTGGTCGCGGTCAATTCGCTGGGCTCGGTCACCGTGGGCGACGGGCCGCAGTTCTGGGCCGCGCCCTGGGAATTGTCGAATGAGTTCGGCGGTTTGGGCCTGCCCGCAGGATTCGATGCGGCGGAGGAGCCGCGCCCCGGCAAGCGCATCCGCGAGGCCACGACCATCGCCATCGTGGCGACCGATGCCGCGTTGACCCAGGCGCAGGCGCAGCGGATGGCGGTCGCGGCGCATGACGGCATGGCGCGGGCCATCGTGCCCTCGCACACGCCGTTCGACGGGGATCTGGTGTTCGCGGCGGCGACCGGAGAGAAGCCCCTGCCGGAGCCGGAGATCGACCCGTTCACGCTGGGCCATGCCGCCGCCTGCTGCCTTGCGCGGGCCATCGCGCGGGCGGTTCATGAGGCCACGCCGCTGCCGGGCGATCTGCAACCGGCGTGGCGGGAGCGGCACGGCTGAGAGGCGTGTGACCGGCGGCGGCGGCCCCGTCGGACATCTGTCGGACAGCCGTGCGTACGGCTCAGAGTCCGTCCACCAGTGTCGAAACCAGCGCGCCGCCGGGCGCGGCCAACCCGTCGATCACGTCGAAATGGTGCCGCCCCGGTGCGACATGCCAGGGGCAGTCCCATGCCTCGGACAGGGTGCGCGCCTGCCAGAGGAAAGCCGGGCGTTCCTGCCCGCCGACCCAGACCGTGGCCTCGCATCCCCCCTGCCGGGCGAGACCTGCCGGGCTTTCCGCCGCGGCCTCGGCGGGGTCGAGCCGCAGGGTCTTGTTCATCGTGGTCTCGATCAGCGGGGCGAGGTCCGCAAGCGGCGAGATCGGCACCACCCGCCTGACCCGCGCCGCCACCTCGCCCGGCAGGGGGGCATCGGCGCAGCCCATCCGGGCGGAAAGATGCCCGCCCGCCGAATGGCCGGTCACGACGAGCGGGCCGGGCACCATCCCCGCCGCCGCCGCGACCGCCGCGCCCACCTCGCGGGTGATCGCGGCGATCCTTGCCCCGGGCGCCAGCGTGTAGGAGGGCATCGCCACCGCCCAGCCGCGCGCAAGCGGACCGGCGGCGAGATGCGACCAGTCCCCGCGCCCGAAGCGCAGCCAGTAGCCGCCATGCACGAACACGACGAGGCCGCGCGGATCGCCTTCGGGCAGGAACAGATCGAACCGCTGGCGCTCTGCCGTGCCGTAGGGAAGCCCCTCGCGGGCGCGCGGGCCAAGGGACGCGCGGAATTCCGCCGCCGCGGCGGCCCAGCGCGGCGGGTAATCCGCCGCACCCGGGATGAAATCGGCATTGGCATAGGCGCGGTCGTTCTGCATCGGCTCCCCCTCCGGCTCCCCTGCCCTTTTCATAGCCTGCCGGGGCCGGGGATGGACAAGCCCCCCCACCCCGTGCTTTGCATGTCGCGTCTATCATCCGGGAGGCCCGCCATGCTCGATACCGTCACCGATCTTCGTTCGCTGCTGAAAGACCCGGCGTTGCTCGCCACCCGCGCCTATGTCGCCGGAGAATGGATCGAGGCCGACGACGGCGCGACCTTCCCCGTCACCAACCCGGCGCGGGGCGATGTGATCTGCACCGTCCCCGACCTCGGCCGGGAGGAGACCGCCCGCGCCATCGCGGCGGCCGAATCCGCGATGAAGGGCTGGACCGCCCGCACCGCCAAGGAGCGCGCCAACACCCTGCGCCGCTGGTATGAGCTGATGATGGAGAACCAGGACGACCTGGCCGCGATCCTGACCGCCGAGATGGGCAAGCCGCTGGCCGAGGCCAAGGGCGAGATCGCCTATGGCGCCAGCTTCATCGAATGGTTCGCCGAGGAAGCCAAGCGCGTCTATGGCGAGACCATCCCCGGCCACCAGCCCGACAAACGCATCACCGTGCTGAAACAGCCGATCGGCGTGGTCGGTTCGATCACGCCGTGGAACTTTCCGAACGCGATGATCACCCGCAAATGCGGCCCGGCGCTGGCGGTGGGCTGCGGTTTCGTCGCCCGCCCCGCCGCCGAGACGCCGCTTTCGGCGCTGGCGCTGGCGGTGCTGGCCGAGCGCGCCGGACTGCCCGCCGGGCTGTTCTCGGTCATCACCTCGACGAAATCCTCGGCCATCGGCAAGGAGTTCTGCGAGAACCCGACCGTGCGGAAACTGACCTTCACCGGCTCGACCGAGGTCGGGCGCATCCTGCTGCGGCAGGCCGCCGACCAGGTGATGAAATGCTCGATGGAGCTGGGCGGCAACGCGCCCTTCATCGTCTTCGACGACGCCGATCTGGATGCGGCGGTCGCGGGCGCCATGGCGTCCAAGTTCCGCAACAACGGCCAGACCTGCGTCTGCGCCAACCGCATCTACGTGCAGGCCGGGGTCTACGACGCTTTCGCCGAAAAGCTGGCGGCGGCGGTCGGCGGGCTGAACGTGGGCGACGGGCTGAAGTCCGGGATCGACACCGGGCCGCTGGTGAACATGGCCGCGGTGGAAAAGGTCGAGGAACATATCGCCGATGCGCTGGCCAAGGGCGGGAAGATCGTCACCGGCGGCAAGCGTCACGATCTGGGCGGCTCGTTCTTTCAGCCGACCGTGGTGGCCGGCGTCACTTCGGACATGCTGGTGACCAACGAGGAGACCTTCGGCCCGCTTGCGCCGCTGTTCCGCTTCGAGACCGAGGAAGAGGCGGTCGCGGCGGCGAACGACACGATCTTCGGGCTGGCGTCCTATTTCTACGCCCGCGACATCGGCCGGATCACCCGGGTGCAGGAGGCGCTGGAATACGGCATCGTCGGCGTGAACACCGGCATCATCTCGACCGAGGTGGCACCCTTCGGCGGGGTCAAGCAGTCCGGGCTGGGGCGCGAGGGTTCGCACCACGGGACCGAGGACTATCTGGAGATGAAATACATCTGCCTGTCGGTCTGACCGGCCTTCGCCGGCCGGGACAGGGGGGGTGGTTGGGGAGGGGCCTGGGGAGCACCCCGCCCGGACTCAAGGCGCGGCACGTGCCGCCGGGCAGCGGCCTCCCGCTGCCCTATGTTGCACCTGTGCGGCTGCCGCCGGGGACAGGCAGGACTCCGGGCCGATCCACCGCGCCACGGGGGGAATGGGTCTTTTGGGGCCACCCGCCTCTTGCCATTCCCGCGCAACTGCCGATAATCCGGGGGCATAGAGGCATATCCTGCCCGGCCGCCTTTCCTTGTTATTAGAACTCTTCATCGTCGTCGCGCTCATCCTCATCAACGGGGCGCTGGCCATGTCGGAACTTGCGGTCGTCTCGTCGCGGCCGGTGCGGTTGCGGGCGCTTGCCGACAAGGGCGACCACCGGGCCGAAACCGCACTGCGGCTGGCGGCCAATCCGGGGCGGTTCCTGTCATCGGTGCAGATCGGCATCACGCTGGTGGGGATCCTGTCGGGCGCGTTCTCGGGCGCGACGCTGGGGTTCCGGCTGGCGCAATGGCTGCTGACGCAGGGAATGCCGCCGCTGTGGGCCGATGCGCTGGGCGTCGGCGGGGTGGTGGTGGCGATCACCTATCTGACGCTGATCATGGGCGAACTGGTGCCGAAGCAGATCGCGCTGCGCAACCCCGAGCGGATGGCGGCGGCGGTCGCCCGGCCGATGCTGCTGATCTCGCGTGTCGCGGCGCCGCTGGTGTGGCTGCTCGACATCTCCGGGCGGCTGGTGCTGACCGCGCTGGGCCAGCGCGGCGAAAGCGGCAGCCGCATCAGCGATGAGGAAATCCGCACCATCCTTGCCGAGGCCCGCGTCGAGGGGGTGATCGAGACCGAGGAGCAGGAGATGCTTTCGGGCGTCATGCGGCTGGCCGACCGCAAGGCGCGGGCGCTGATGACCCCGCGCCACGAGGTGCAGATGGTCGATTTGCAGGCCGAACCCGACGAGGTGCTGGAGAGGATCCGCGAATCGGGCCGCCCTCGGCTACCGGTGCGCGACCGCGATACCGACGAGGTGCTGGGCGTGCTCTACCTCACCGACGCCTTCGCGGCGCTGAGCCGGGGCGAGGTGCTGGACCTGCGCGGGCTGATCCGCGAGGTGCCGGTGGTCTCGGACCAGGCCGACGCGCTGGATATCGTGGAAATCCTGCGCAACGCCCGCAACCATTTCGCGCTGGTCTATGACGAATACGGCGATTTCGAGGGGATCATCACCACCGGCGACATCCTCGAATCGATCACCGGCAGTTTCGACGGCGAGACCGAGGAGCCGGCGGTGGTCGAGCGCGAGGACGGAAGCTGGCTGGTGTCAGGCTGGATGCCCGCCGACGAATTCTGCGACCGCACCGGCCTGTCGCGCGAGGTGGCGGGGGGCTATTCCACCGTGGCGGGGCTGGTGCTCAACCATCTGAGCCATATCCCGGCGCTGGGCGAAAGCTTTATGCTTGAGGGCTGGCGTTTCGAGGTGATCGACCTTGACGACCGGCGGATCGACAAGCTGCTGGTGTCGCGGGCCTGACCGGCGCGGGGGCGGGTTTCCGCCTTTGGCGGAAGCCTGCGGCGCGGATATTTTCAGACAGAAGAAGGCGCACGGGGGGGTCCGCGCGCCTTGTTTCGTTCGGTGGTTCCGCGTCAGGCGGTGGCGTTTTCCACCGCCTTTGCTTCGATATCGCCCGTGCGGGCGATCTCGATCCGGCGGGGTTTCAGCGCCTCGGGCGTTTCGCGCAGCAGGTCGATGTGCAGCATCCCGTTTTCATGCAGCGCGCCGGTGACCCGGACGTGATCGGCAAGCGCGAAGCGGCGCTCGAACGCGCGGGTGGCGATGCCGCGATGCAGGTAGGTGCGCCCCTCGGGTTCGGCCGCCTTGCGCGCGGCGATGTGGAGCGTGCCGTCCTTGACCTCGACCGACAGTTCGTCCCCGGTGAATCCGGCAACGGCGACCGAGATGCGATAGGCGTCCTCGGCGGTCTTCTCGATATTGTAGGGCGGATAGGTGGGTTGGGTCACGTCGGCGGTCAGAACCCGATCCATCAGATCGGCGATCCGGTCGAACCCGACGGTGGCCCGGTAAAGTGGGGCAAGGTCGAAATTACGCATGTCATCCTCCGTTGAGCGATGTCTGGCCCCGTGCCCGAAAGGCACACGGGGCGGTCTGAATGGCCGGACCCGCCATGCGGCGTCCGGTCAGGATTGATCTGGGCAAGCGGGCGGGGGATTTCAAGTATGGGGCCGGGGGTGCGGGAGCCGGGCAGCAGGATGCCGCCCGCCATCAGGCAGGGCGGGCGGCATCCGTTACCGAAACACTCCGATACAGTCGCGGTTTGCCGTGCCGGACAAGCCGACCCGCACATGACCGAACCACCTGATCGCGAATGCCGATGGACGATCCGCCCCCAAGGCCATAACGGCGCGGCTGGCGATGCCCGAAGGCAACCGGCGCAGTGATCCGCAGCGGGGCGGGGTGTCTGTTCGGCAATACCCGGAAACCCCTTACGAACAATGAATTCCGGCTTCGCGCGTTGCCGGAAGCACTTGCGACAGCAAGCACCACTTACACCCTTGCCGCCGCGTCCTGTTCCCCGCGGCAGAAATACCGGCCGCGCGTCCCGTGCGGTTCGCAGCCGTTTCCAATGGCCTGTTTATAGCAGAAATCCTTGCATTCCGGAAGCCGGGCCGCGCGGTTTCGCCGCATTGCCGCCGTATTCTGGCCATTATTCAGCCTGTGTGTGTTATTCCTGCCGCCCTGGCGCAGGACCGGCCGCCCCTGCCCGCACCGCACGGCCCGCACTGGACAGCCTGCACTGGCCCCGCCGATTCGCGCCCCGCTCCGCGCGGCATGATCCCGCCGTTCACCGGCAAGGCAACGCATGACAATTCCGGCAACGGCGGTGCGAAACAAGGCGCCATCCCGGACTTGCATGACGAAGATCGGTGCGACAATATGAGGCGTTCTTGCGGTGCTAAGGTGATGCCCGGCAAGGCAACTCTCGGTTCGGGCAGATCGCCGCCATCATACGTGAACCCGGCAGGGTGATCCAGAAACAGGCCGGAAACAGGCCGGAAACAGGAACGGGAACGGGAGGCGGATCAGGGATGGCGGACGTGGCGGACATGACAGGAACGGCCGACCGATTCGTAGCCTTCGAGCATGTGCAGAAAAGCTATGACGGCCAGGTACTGGTCGTGCGCGACCTCAACCTCGACATCGCCAAGGGCGAGTTCCTGACCATGCTCGGCCCCTCGGGTTCGGGCAAGACCACGACGCTGATGATGCTGGCCGGGTTCGAGACCGCGACCAGCGGCAAGATCCTGCTGGACGGCCGCCCGATCAACCTGGTGCCGCCGCACAAGCGCGGCATCGGCATGGTGTTCCAGAACTACGCGCTGTTCCCGCACATGACGGTGGGCGAGAACCTGGCCTTTCCGCTGGAGGTGCGCGGCATGGGCCGGGCCGAACGCGAGGACAAGATCCGGCGCGCGCTCGACATGGTGCAGATGGGCGCCTTCGCCAGTCGGCGCCCGGCACAGCTTTCCGGCGGCCAGCAGCAGCGCATCGCGCTGGCCCGCGCGCTGGTGTTCGAGCCCAAGCTGGTGCTGATGGACGAACCGCTGGGCGCGCTCGACAAGCAGCTGCGCGAACATATGCAGTTCGAGATCAAGCACCTGCATGAAAGCCTTGGAATCACCGTGGTCTATGTGACCCACGATCAGGGCGAGGCGCTGACCATGAGCGACCGGGTGGCGGTGTTCAACGACGGGCGCATCCAGCAGCTTGCCGCCCCCGACGAGCTTTACGAGCGGCCCGGAAACAGCTTTGTCGCGGGCTTCATCGGCGAGAACAACAAGCTGGCCGGGACGGTCGAGAAGATCGACGGCGAACACGCGCTGGTGCGGCTGGCCGACGGCTCTCTGATCGACGCGACGGCGGTGAACGTCACGGCGGCGGGTCAGCCCACGCTGGTGTCGATCCGCCCGGAGCGGGTCGAGATCGGGCCGCCGGACGATGGCGGGCACGGCCAGACCGTCGAGGCCGAGGTGCTGGAATTCATCTATATGGGCGACGTGTTCCGCACCCGGCTTTCCGTTGCCGGGTCCGAGGATTTCATCGTCAAGAACCGCAACGCCCGCGGCCGCCGCAGGCTGGAGCCGGGCGAAAGGATCAGGATCGGTTGGGCGCGACAGGATGCACGCGCGCTCGACCCGCTGTAACGGCCGCGGCCGGGACGGCGAGACCAAAAGACGTGCAACCGACAACAGGAGACGGGAATGAAAAAGCTGCTAGCACTGACCACCGCCCTGAGCGTCGCGGGCCTTGCCGCGAATGCGCAGGAAATCACGGTGATGTCCTTCGGCGGCGCCTATGGCGCAAGCCAGATGGAAGCCTATCACAAGCCCTATCAGGCGCTGACCGGCATCCGCATCAATTCGGTCGATGCCGACAATCCGGCGATTCCGCTCAAGGCGCAGGTCGAGGCCGGGAACGTCACCGTCGATGTGGCCGACCTGGAGCCGTCGGACCTGCTGCGGCTGTGCGACGAGGGCGCGCTTGAGGTGCTGCCGCTCGACGAACTGCCGCTGGCCCCCGACGGCACGAGCTGGGAAGACGACTTCATCGACGGCGGCATCTACGAATGCGGCGTCGGCACCATCGTCTATTCGACCCTGATCGCCTATCGCACCGACAGCGGCGTGAACCCCACCTCAAGCGCCGACTTCTTCGACCTTGAGAAGTTCCCCGGCAAGCGCGGGCTGCGCAAGGGTGCGAAATTCGCGCTGGAACTGGCGCTGATGGCCGACGGGGTGGCGCCGGAAGACGTCTATGAGGCGCTGACCACCCAGGAGGGCGTGGACCGCGCCTTCGCCAAGCTGGACACGATCAAGTCCGAGGTGATCTGGTGGGAGGCGGGTGCGCAGGCGCCGCAGCTTCTGGCCGATGGCGAGGTGGTGATGACCACCGGCTACAACGGGCGTTTCTTCAACGCGATGATCGAGGAGAACCAGCCGTTCGAACTGTTCTGGCAGAACCAGATCCTCGACTTCAACCTGTTCGTGATCCCGAAGGGCACCCCGAACCGTGACGCGGCGTGGGAGTTCATCAAATGGGCGACCGACACCCAGCGGCTGGCCGATCAGGCGGGATATATCTCCTACGGGCCGGTACGGCGGTCGTCGATGCCGCTTGTCGGCACCTTCAAGGATGGGGTGACCGAGATGGCGCGGCACCTGCCGACCCATCCCGACAACATGGAAGGCGCGCTGACGACCTCGATCGAGTTCTGGGCCGACTATGACATCGAACTGAGCGAGCGGTTCAACGCCTGGCTTGCCTCGAACTGATATCGCCCGGCGGCGCGGCCCCCCGGCCGCGCCGCCACCCCGAGCGGAGGAGATGCCGGTGGACGCAACCGCAAGCGAACTGTCGCCCCCCGAACGGCGCGAGTTGAAGGCGGCGCTGGCACGGTCGCAGGTGCGGGCCCGGCGGCGCGCCTTTCTTCTGGTGCTGCCGCTGCTGGCCTTCGTCTTCTTCTCCTTCGTGATGCCGATCGGCCAGATGCTGCACCGCTCGATGCACAACCCGGCCTTTTCCGACAACATGCCGGCGATCACCGGCTGGTTTCAGGAAAACCCGCCGGGCACCGAACCGGATGAAGCCGCCTTTGCCGCGCTGGTCTCGGATCTGGTGGACACCGCCGCCGCGCGCACCATCGGCGTGGTCGGCACGCGGGTGAACTACGAGATGTCGGGCACGCGCTCGCTGTTCACCGCCGCCGGGCGGCAGGCGGCGCGGCTGGAGGCGCCGTTCGCCGAAAGCCTGCCCGCGGTGAACGCCACATGGGCCAGCGATGAGCTATGGGCGGCGATGCGCAACGTCTCGGCGCCCTATACGGCGAATTTCTACCTTGCCGCGGTCGATATGACCCGCGACATGGACGGCAACATCACCGCCGCCCCGGCCGAGCGGCAGGTCTATGTCGGGCTTTACCTGCGCACGCTGGTGCTGTCGCTGACGATCACCGGGCTCTGCCTGCTTCTGGGGTTTCCGGTGGCGCATCTGCTGGCGACGCTGCCGCTGCGTTATTCCAACCTGCTGATGATCCTCGTGCTGCTGCCGTTCTGGACCTCGCTTCTGGTGCGCACCACCGCATGGATCGCGATCCTTCAGGGGCAGGGGGTGCTGAACAGCGCGCTGGTGGCGCTGGGGATCATCTCGGACTCCAACCGGCTGTCGATGGTCTACAACCAGACCGGCACGATCATTGCCATGACGCATATCCTGCTGCCGTTCATGGTGCTGCCGCTTTACTCGGTGATGCGGACGATCAACCCGGCCTATGCGCGGGCGGCGCGCAGCCTCGGCGCGACCTCGTGGACGACCTTCCGCCGCATCTACCTGCCGCAGACCCTGCCGGGGATCGGCGCGGGCTCGCTATTGGTGTTCATCCTCGCGGTCGGCTACTACATCACGCCCGCGCTGGTCGGCGGGGCCTCGGGGCAGCTGATCTCGAACCTGATCGCCTTCCACATGCAGAATTCGCTCAACTGGTCCTTGGCGGCGGCGCTGGCCGCGCTGCTGCTGGCCGTGGTTCTGCTGCTCTACTGGCTTTACGACCGGCTGATCGGCATCGACAACATGAAACTGGGCTGACGACATGGCGCTTCCCCCCTATGCAAGCCGTCTGGAAAGGCTCTGGCACCGTTTCTACCTGCTGTTCTGCGGGCTGGTGTTCTTTTTCCTGATCGCGCCGATCCTGATCGTGATCCCGCTGTCGTTCAACGCCGAGCCCTATTTCACCTTCACCGAGCGGATGCTGAAGCTCGACCCCGACGGCTATTCGCTGCGCTGGTATGACACGCTCCTGACCCATGGCATGGCCGCGCCGCAGGCGGTGCGCGATGCAAGCTGGTGGGCGGATTCGTGGAACAACGCCGCATGGGTGCGGGCGGCCAAGAACTCGGTCATCATCGGTTTCTTCTCGACCATCGTCGCAACGGTGCTGGGCACGGTGGCGGCGCTGGGGCTGTCGCGGCCGGAAATGCCGTTCCGACGCATCATCATGGCGATGCTGATCTCGCCCATGGTGGTGCCGATCATCATCACCGCGACGGGGCTGTTCTTCTTCTACTCGCGGATCGGGCTGGCCAACTCCTACACCGGGGTGATCCTGGCCCATGCGACGCTTGGCATCCCCTTCGTCATCATCACCGTCACCGCGACGCTGGTGGGGTTCGACCATTCGCTGACGCGGGCGGCGGCCTCGCTCGGAGCCTCGCCGGTGACGGTGTTCTTCCGCATCACCATGCCGCTGATCCTGCCGGGGATCATCGCCGGGGCGCTGTTCGCCTTCGTCACCTCGTTCGACGAGGTGGTGGTGGTACTGTTCGTCGCCGCGCATGACCAGCAGACCATCCCGCGCCAGATGTGGAACGGGATCCGCGAGCAGATCAGCCCGGCGATCCTCGCGGTGGCGACCATTCTGGTCATGGTCTCGATCGCGCTGCTGACCACCATCGAGCTGTTGCGCCGCCGGTCGGAGCGGCTGCGGGGCCTTACGCCGAGATAGTCAGTAACGGTCCGGGCGCAGCGCCGTCAGGTCGAGGCCGGGCCGGTGGCCGGAGACCAGTTCCGCCGCCAGCCTGCCGGTGATCGCCGCCAGCGTCAGCCCGATATGGCCGTGGCCGTAGGCGTGGATCACCCGGGCGTCGCGCGGGCTTGCCCCGATCACCGGCAGAGAATCCGGCATCGAGGGGCGGAAGCCCATCCATGTCCGCCCGGCCTCGCCCAGCCCCGGCAGCAGCCTGCGCGCCACCCGTTCGATGGTGCGGGTGCGGTTCTCGCGCGCGGGCTTGTCGAGCCCGCCGAGTTCTACCGTCCCCGCCGCGCGCAGCCCCTCGCCGGTCGGCGTCATGTAGAAGCCGTGCTCGGGGTAGCAGACCGGCCGGTTGACCAGCCCGCCGCCCTCCGGGAACATCACGTGGTAGCCGCGTTCGGTATCCAGCAGCACCCTGTCGCCGATGCTGCGTGCCAGTTGCCGCGACCATGCCCCGGCCGCGATCACCACATGGTCGAAACGTTCCGCCTGCGGGTCGCCCGCCAGCCGGATGCCCTCGGCCCCCGGTTCCAGCGCCGCGATTTCGGCCCGGCGGAAGGCACCGCCCCGGCGGCGGAACAGGTCGGCCAGCGCCAGCGCATAGGCGTGCGGCGTGTCCAGATGCCAGGAGTCGTCGAACATCAGCCCCCGGTGATAGAGCGGTGCAAGGTTCGGCTCGCACTCCCGCACCTCGTCGCGGGAAAGCTCGGTCATCGCCACGCCCTCACGCGCGCGCAACCCGATGTCGCGGCGGGCGGCCTTGAGTTGCGCTTCCGACTTGTAGAGATAGAGACAGCCGTCGCGGCGGGCCAGATGCCCGGCCCCGGCCTCGTCCATCAGCGATTCATGCGCCGGTCCCGCCGCCCGGATCAGGTGCCCAAGCTCGGTGACGATCCGGTCCACCTCGCGCGACCGGCCGGCGCGCAGGAAAGCCACCAGCCAGGGCGCAAGGCGCGGCAGGTCGCCCCAGCGCAGCGCCAGCGGCCCGTCGGGGTTCACCAGCATCCTTGGCACCGCGCCCATGATCCCCGGCATGGCGACCGGCAGGCAGGCGCCAGTGGCGAAGGTGCAGGCGTTGCCGAAACTCGCCGCCCGGCGCCAGCCTTCGGGGTCGCGCGGGTCGTTCGCGTCGAAAAGCGTCACGGCATGGCCCGCGCGGATCAGCCAGACCGCCGTGGACAGGCCGACGAACCCGGCACCGACCACCGCCACATGGCGCAGCGATGCGGCGGGCGGAATGCGGGCGGGGTGCTGCATGATCGTGACCTCTGCGTTTGTCGGCCCTTGAAGCAATTTCAGAGAAAGCCGACAGGTTTTTCGGCTCGAAATTGCGGAAAGGCAACAGCCCGAAGCGTATCCGCCGCTTCGATGCAAAGCCGGAACGCTTTAGCAGGCGATGGCGGCAAATGACAGGGGCGGGACAGGCGAGGACGGGGAATGGCGTCAAACCTTCTTCTGTCCGAAACCGGAGCCGCAGGCAGTGGCGCAAGCCTGCGCGACAGGATAGGAGGGGGCATCCGAACCTTGACAGGAAGTGCCGCATGACCCTGCGCGCCCGCGCCATCGCCCATGCCGAAGCGACCTTCGACAGCGGCCGGTTCCAGGCCGAACTGGCCCGGCTGGTCGCGTTTCCCACCGAAAGCCAGGATCCGCGCGGGGCGCCGCATCTGCGCGCCTATCTGGACGAGGCCATGGCCCCGGCCTTCGCCGCGCTGGGGTTCGAGACCCGCATCTTCGACAATCCCGACCCCTCGGGCGGGCCGCTGCTTCTGGCCGAACGGATCGAGGATCCGGCCCTGCCCACCGTCTTCGGCTACGGCCATGGCGACGTGATCCGCGGGCAGGAGGGGCGCTGGCGCGACGGGCTTTCCCCCTGGGTGCTGACCGAAGAGGGCGACCGGCTTTACGGCCGGGGCACGGCCGACAACAAGTCGCAGCATCTCGTCAACCTGCGGGCGATGGAGGCACTGATCGCCGCGCAGGGGCGGCTGGGGTTCAACGCCAAAGTGCTGATCGAGACCGGCGAGGAAAAGGGCTCCCCCGGGCTGCGGGCCTTCTGCGAGGCGAATCGCGATCTGCTCGCCGCCGATGTGCTGATCGCCTCGGACGGGCCCCGGCTGGTGCCCGATGTGCCGACGATCTACACCGGCACGCGCGGCGGGGCCCGGTTCGACCTGACGGTGGAATTGCGCGAGGGCGCGCATCACTCCGGCAATTTCGGCGGGCTGCTGGCCGATCCGGCGATCATCCTTGCCCATGCGCTGGCGGCGATCACCGATGCGCGCGGGCAGATCAGGGTGCCGGAATGGCGGCCGACCTCGCTGAGCCCGCGCATCCGCGAGGTTCTGGCGGCGCTGCCGCCGGTCGAGGCGGGGATCGCGCTCGACCCCGACTGGGGCGAGGAAGGGCTGACCATGGCGGAACGGGTGTTCGGCTGGAACAGCTTTGCGGTGCTGGCCATGGTCTCGGGTGTGCCAGAGGCCCCGGTCAACGCCATTGCGGGCTGGGCGCGGGCGACCTGCCAGTTGCGTTTCGTGGTCGGCACCGAGGTGGAGGACATCGTGCCCGCGCTGCGGCGGCATCTGGATGCGCGCGGCTTCGGCGTGGTGCGGATCACCGCCGAAAAGGACGATCTGTTCCCGGCCACGCGCCTCGATCCCGATCACCCATGGGTGCGCTTCGCCGCCGCCTCGCTGGCCGGGACCACCGGCAAGGCGCCGCATCTGCTGCCGAACCTCGGCGGGTCGCTGCCGAACGACTGTTTCGCCGATGTGCTCGGGCTGCCGACGATCTGGATTCCCCATTCCTACGCCGGATGTTCGCAGCACGCGCCGGACGAGCATATCCTGAAGCCGATCGCGCGCGAGGGGCTGCGGCTCATGGCCGGGCTTTACGCCGATCTGGCGGAGAAGGGCGCCCCGCGCGAGTGATCCGATGCCCGTCACGCTGACCTCGCTGACCGATCTCGACGCGCTCGGCTTCGACGAGATCATCGACGCCCGCACCCCCTTGGAACATGCCGAAGACGCGCTGCCCGGTGCCGTCAACCTGCCGGTGCTGGATGACGCGGAACGCGCCCTTGTGGGCACGATCTACCGGCAGGTTTCGCCCTTCACCGCGCGCAAGACCGGCGCGGCGCTGGTGGCGCGGAACGTGGCCGCGCATTTGCAGGGGCCGCTTGCCGACCGGCCCGGCGAATGGCGGCCCCTGGTCTATTGCTGGCGCGGCGGGCAGCGGTCGGGCGCATTCGCCACCATCCTGCGCGGGGTGGGCTGGCGGGTCGAGACATTGGACGGCGGTTACAAGGCATGGCGGCGGCTGGTGGTGCAGGCGCTTTACGACCGGCCGGTGACGGCGCCGGTGATCCTGCTCGACGGCAACACCGGGTCGGCCAAGACCGAGGTGTTGAACCTGCTGCCCGGGTTCGGCGTGCAGGTTCTCGACCTCGAAGGGCTGGCGGCGCATCGCGGTTCATTGTTCGGCGCGGTGGGGCCGCAGCCGCCGCAGCGCCGGTTCGAAGGGGCGCTGGCCATGGCGCTGGCCCGGCTCGACCCCGCCCGGCCGGTAGTGGTCGAGGCCGAAAGCTCGAAGATCGGCAGTTGCCGCCTGCCGCCCGCGCTGTGGAAGGCGATGGTCCGCGCGCCCCGGCTGGTGATCGAGGCGCCCCGGGAAGCGCGGACCGGCTACCTGCTGCGGGCCTATGCCGACATCGCCGCCGACCCCCGGCGGCTGATGGCGGTGATCGAGCAGCTGCGCCCCTGGCAACCCGCCGCCCGGATCGCCGAATGGCGGGCGATGGTGGCGGCGGGCGACCATGCGGCGCTGGCCGCCGGGCTGATCGACCGGCATTACGACCCGCGCTATGCCCGCCACCGGGCACGGGTCGAGGTGCCGCTGCACAGGGTCGAGGCCCCCGCGCTGGACCCCGGCGCGCTGCCCGGCCTCGCGACCCGGATCGCCGCGATGGTCCGGGAAGGCGGGCTGCGGGGCGATGGCAGGTCTTGAGCGTTGGGCAACATGCGCAACAGAGGGCGGCGGCGCTTGCGCGCCTTGATTCCTGGCAGGAGGGAATCGGTGCAAGGGTTCTTCCAGCCGCCGATAACCACCGCAATACCGCGAACTTGACTCCCCGCCCGCCCGCGCGCATGTAGCCCCGGATCGAGACACAGGCAGGACATCATGGCGAGCAAGTCGAAGCAGGACAGCGGGATCGTCGAGACGATCAAGACCATCGTTTACGCACTGTTGATCGCGGGCATCTTCCGCACCCTGTTCTTCCAGCCGTTCTGGATACCCTCGGGCTCCATGAAGGACACGTTGCTGATCGGCGACTTCCTGTTCGTCAACAAGATGGCCTATGGCTATTCACGCTATTCCTGCCCCTTCGCCATGTGCCCCTTCACCGGCCGCATCCTGCATTCCGAGCCCGAGCGCGGCGACGTGGTGGTGTTCCGCCATCCGGTCAACGACACCGATTTCATCAAGCGGCTGATCGGCCTGCCCGGCGACACGGTGCAGATGCGCGAAGGGCTGGTCTACATCAACGACACCGTGCTGCCGCAGGAACCGGCGGGCACCTTCGAACAGGTGTATGAGCAGCAGGGGCCGATGGGCTACATGCCGCGCTGCGAGAACAGCCCGGTCGGGCAGGGCGGCATCTGCACCAAGTCGCGCTTCACCGAGACCATGCCCGAAGGGCGCAGCTACCATGTGCTGAACATCGACGACAACACCTTCAGCGACAACACGCCGCCGTTCACCGTGCCCGAGGGGCATTACTTCTTCATCGGCGACAACCGCGACAACAGCCAGGACAGCCGCTACGGCCGCGCCGTGGGCGGGGTGGGCTTTGTCCCCGCCGAGAACCTGATCGGCCGGGCCGACCGGATCATGTTCTCGTCGGCCGGGCGGTCGATGCTGTATTTCTGGACCTGGCGGGGCGATCGCTTCTACAAGGCGATCGAGTGAAGCCGGCGGCGGAGGTCCGGGCCTTCGAGGCGCGTATCGGGCACCGTTTCGCCCGGCCCGGACTGCTGCTGGAGGCGCTGACCCATGCCTCGATCGCCACGCCGACAAGGCCCGACAACCAGCGGCTGGAGTTCCTGGGCGACCGGGTGCTGGGCCTCGCGATGGCCGAGGCCCTGCTGGCGGCCGATCCCGGCGCGGCCGAGGGCCAGCTTGCGCCGCGCTACAACGCCATGGTGCGGCGCGAGACCTGCGCCGATGTCGCGCGGGAGCTTGGTCTGGGCGAGGTGCTGCGGCTGGGCCGGTCCGAGATGCTTTCGGGCGGCCGCCGCAAGGAGGCGCTGCTGGCCGACGCGATGGAGGCGGTGATCGCCGCCGTCTATCTGGACGCCGGGTTCGAGGCGGCGCGGGCGCTGGTGCTGCGGCTCTGGGCCGGGCGGATCGGCGCGGTGGCGGGGGATGCGCGCGACGCCAAGACCGCGCTTCAGGAATGGGCGCAGGCGCGCGGATTGCCGCCGCCGGAATATGCCGAGACCGGCCGCGACGGCCCGCCGCACCAGCCGGTGTTCACCATCGAGGCCCGGCTGGAAAACGGCGAGGCGGCCCTGGCGCGGGCAGGATCGAAACGGCAGGCGGAACAGGCGGCGGCGCGGGCGCTGCTTGACCGGATGGAGGCGGGAGATGGCCATGACTGAGACGCGCGCGGGGTTCGTCGCCCTGATCGGCGAGCCGAACGCCGGGAAATCGACGCTGCTGAACCGGATGGTCGGCGCCAAGGTCTCGATCGTCACCCACAAGGTGCAGACGACGCGGACGCGGATTCGCGGCATCTGCATGGCGGGGGATTCGCAGATCGTTTTCGTGGATACGCCGGGGCTGTTCCGCCCGCGCCGCAGGCTGGACCGGGCCATGGTCGCCGCCGCATGGGGCGGCGCGGCCGATGCCGATATCGTCGTGCTGCTGGTCGAGGCGCACCGGGGCCTGACCGAAGGCGTGGTGGCGATCATCGACAGTCTGAAGGACCGGGTGCCGCAGGGCCAGACCGTGGCGGTGGCGATCAACAAGATCGACCGGGTGAAGGCCGAGGTGCTGCTGGCGCTGGCGGAAAAGCTGAACGCCGCCTTCCCCTTCGCCCGGACCTTCATGATCTCGGCCGAGCGCGGCCACGGTGTCGCCGACCTGCGCGACTGGCTGGCGGCCGAGGTGCCCGCGGGCCCGTGGCTTTACCCCGAGGACCAGATCGCCGACCTGCCGATGCGGATGATCGCCGCCGAGATCACCCGCGAGAAGCTGACGCTGCGGCTGCACGAGGAACTGCCCTACCAGCTTACGGTCGAGACCGAGGCATGGGACGACCGCGAGGACGGCTCGACCCGGATCGACCAGTTGATCTATGTCGCGCGTGACGGCCACAAGGGCATCGTGCTGGGCAAGGGCGGCGAGACGATCAAGGCGGTCTCCACCGCCGCGCGGGCGGAACTGGCCGAATTCCTCGGCCGTCCGGTGCATCTGTTCCTTCAGGTCAAGGTGCGGCCGAACTGGCTTGAGGAGTCGGAGCGGTATTCGGAAATGGGCCTCGATTTCCGCGATGGCGACTGAGCGGGAGTCATGCGGAGGCGCGTTCCGCGCCACGATCCTTCTCTCGCCCCCGCGCCGGGGCGCGGCGGCTCGGGTCGGCTCCGCCGGGGATATTTCTTTCAAGGCGAAAGCGGCATGACGGCCCGGCTGACGGCGGAATTCTGGGTGCGGGCCTATCTGGCGCGGCTGCGGCTGGCGGATATCCCGGCCTATGTCACCGCGAAGGGCGACGTCACGGCGGGGGCGGTGCTGGTGAAGATCGCCACGCTGGACGGGCAGGCGCGGCTGATGCAGCGCTCCTTCGATCTGATGACCGGCGAGCGGCGCTGGGTGGTGCTGGCCGAGGGTGCCGAGGCCGGGGTTGACGAGACCGTGGCCCGGCAGCGGGGGCGCGATCCCGACCTCTGGGTGATCGAGGTCGAGGACCGCGCCGGGCGCGCGCTGCTGGATGAGCCGGGGCTGGCGGACTGACCCCTGACCGCTTGCCCCGCCGGGCACGATCTGACATGGGAAGGCATTTCCCGAAAGGACCGGCGCCATGACCGACACGCCCGACCGCAAGCCCTCGCGCCAGCAGGTCTATACGCTTCTGGTAGAGCTTGGCCGCAAGCCCGGCGACGGGCTGCCGGAGGAGGCCACCGGCGCGGCGCTCATGGTCTTTGCCTCGGGCGTGGACGAGGCGGAGGCGGTGCGGGAAACGGTCGCGGTGTTGAAACAGGCCGATCTTGCGCCGCTTGAAGTGGTCGGCCACGGCACGTTGGACGAACGCCTTGCGGCGGGCGAGGAGATCGGCGCCGAGGAACGGGCGCTGATGGGGCGGGCGCTGGCGGAAAACGCCGTGATCGTCGCGCAGATGACGCCGTTCTTCGACTAACCTCAGCCGCCGCGTTCGGCCCGCAGCGCCGCCGCCTCGTAGCCGCGCAGGCAGGGCCGCGCGCTGCGTGCCGCCGGGTCGGCGTGCCCGGCCGCAAGCGCCATGCCCTCGGCCAGCAGCACCCCGGGGTGTGCCAGCACCAGCGCCGCCATCGCCGTCACCGCCCCGTCGCCCACCGGCCGGGCAAGGCGGCCGTCGATCAGCTCGCGCGCCGTCACGAACACCTCGTCGGTGCCGAACAGGTATTCGACCTCGGCCCCGTCGATCAGCACATGCTGGCGCGGCCCCACCACCAGATCGCGCGGCAGCGGCAGGTGGCCCGAGCGCAGCACGACCGGCATCAGGCTGCCGCGATGCGGCAGTTCCAGCACCGTGGCGGCCAGCAGCGGCTGCGGCCCGTCGTCGGTGGTCAGCACCAGATCGCCCGGCCGCAGCAGCCGCGCGGGGACCGGCCCCGAAGGCGTGTGGATCCGCGCCGAGGCGGCGATCAGCGCGGCGGGCGGAAACGGGAACTCACCCCGCGCCACGCCGCACCATTCCACCGCCGGATGCAGCGCCGTGCCCTGCCCGGCATCGCCGGAGAAGATCGCCAGCGCCTCGGCCAGCGAAAGCGTCATCGTGTCCGGGCCGGTGGTCTCCTGCACCGCCCCGGTTTCGTCGCGCGGCAGCACCGCAAGCCGCCAGTGCCCCCCGGGTGCCCCGGACCAGCCGAAGGCCAGCAGCGCTCCGGCACCCCCCGGCAGCGGGCCGGGCAGCCAGTGGCGGCGCAGTTGCCCGCCCCGGCGCTGCATCACGCCCAAGCCTTCCGCCGGGTCGAACATCACCGAAAGGCCCTGCGCCGGGCCGTCGCCCGTGCCGCGATGGTCGAGCAGCACGCAGGGCCCCGCGACCGGCCGCGCAAGTTCCAGCATCAGGGTGCCGGTGGTCAGCGGTGCGGCGTCGCGCGGATGCGGCGGCGCGGTGCCCTGCCCGCTCAGCGCGATCCAGCGCGCGGCGGGTGGCCCGGTGCCATCGACCGGCCGCAGCCCGGCCGGGCCGGGCGCGCCCGTGGCCGCCCGACCGCCGTGCCCGGCCGGTCCCGATCCGATCGCCATACCCTGCCCCGCCCGGTTCATGCCGGAATTGTCGCGCCGCATATGCTAGCCGCCGGGCACGGTCGCGGCCATGCGCAATCGGGCCTTGCCCTCATTGCCCCGGCGCTGCGGTGCCGCCGCGCCACAGTGCCGTTGCAGCCCCGGTGGCGACGGGCTAACCCTTGCGACGAACCATCAGGGAGTGTCCGCCCATGCCTGCCGAACCGCTCGACCCCGTTGCGCTCACCGCCGACCTGATCCGCTGCCCCTCGGTCACGCCCGCCGAAGGGGGGGCGCTCGAACTGCTCGAACGGGTGCTGACCGGGGCCGGGTTCGCCTGCCGCCGGGTGGACCGGGGCGGGGTCGCCAACCTGTTCGCCCGCTGGGGCGACAAGGGCGCGGAGCGGAGCTTCGGCTTCAACGGCCATACCGATGTGGTGCCGGTGGGCGATGCCGCCGCCTGGACCGTGGACCCGTTCGGGGCCGAGATCCGCGACGGCCAGCTCTGGGGCCGGGGCGCCACCGACATGAAGTCGGGCGTCGCCGCCTTTGTCGCGGCGGCGGTCGATTTCACCCGCGAAACCCCGCCGGACGGCGCCATCGTCATCACCGTCACCGGCGACGAGGAAGGCCGGGCGCGCGACGGCACGGTGGCGCTGCTGGACTGGATGCGGGCCGAGGGCGAGGCGATGAGCGTCTGCCTGGTCGGCGAGCCCACCTGTCCCGAACGCATGGGCGAGATGATGAAGATCGGGCGGCGGGGTTCATTGAATGCGCGGTTCACCGTGCGCGGGGTGCAGGGCCATTCGGCCTATCCGCACCGGGCCAGAAACCCGGTGGCGGCAATGGCGCGGCTGATGGACCGGCTGGCCAGCCACGAACTCGACCGGGGCACCGATCATTTCGACGCCTCGACGCTGGCGGTCGTCACCATCGACACCGGCAATCCGGCCACCAACGTGATCCCGGCCGAGTGCCGCGCCACAGTCAACATCCGCTTCAACGACGCCCATACCGGCGACAGCCTGACCCGCTGGATGCGGGCCGAGGCCGACCGGGTGGAGGCCGGGACCGGCGTGAGCGTGGCGATGGAGGTGGATGTTTCGGGCGAAAGCTTCGTCACCCCGCCCGGGCCGCTTTCCGATCTGGTCGGGCGCGCGGTCGCGGCCGAGACCAACGTGACGCCGGTGCTTTCGACCTCGGGCGGCACCTCGGACGCGCGCTTCATCAAGGATCACTGCCCGGTGGTCGAGTTCGGCCTTGTCGGCAGGACCATGCACCAGGTCGATGAGCGGGTCGAGATCGCGCATGTCCACCAGCTCAAGGCGATTTATGCGCGCATCCTGCGAGGGTATTTCGGCTGAAACCCCGAACGCAACCGAGGGCAGCGGCCGACCGCTTCTGTCGGTTGTCGTCTGGCAGTTTATGGCGCCGAATACCCCGACTTCTGCGCATGTTGAAACGTCGCAATAGCGGCCGCCCGTGCGGGCGGTCGGCCGCTGCCCGGGCCGCTGAAGCGGCTGTTCCGGGCGGGGTGCATTGCGCGACCGACCGTCTACCCCACAACCGTCAGCGCCCGTAATCCCGCGCGCCGAAGATGGCCGAGCCGATGCGGACATGGGTCGCCCCGGCGGCGATGGCGGCTTCGAAATCGCCGCTCATCCCCATGGACAGGCCCATGAGGCCGTTGCGGGCGGCGATCCGGGCCAGATGCGCGAAATGCGGCGCCGGGTCCTGATCCTCGGGCGGGATGCACATCAGCCCGGCCAGCGGCAGGTCGAGCGCCCGGACCCGGGCGATGAAACCGTCGGCATCGGCCGGGGCGATCCCCGCCTTCTGCGGTTCCTCGCCGGTGTTGACCTGCACGAACAGGTCGGGGCAGGCGCCGCGCGCCTGTGCCAGCCGGGCCAGCCGTTCGGCCAGCGACGGGCGGTCGAGCGTGTGGATCGCGTCGAACAGGTCCATCGCCGGGCCTGCCTTGTTCGATTGCAAGGGGCCGACCATATGGACCGCGACCGGGCCGAAGCGGTCGCGCAGGGCGGGCCAGCGGGTCGCGGCCTCCTGCACGTAGTTTTCACCGAACAGGCGGTGGCCCCCGGAAAGCACCGATTCGATCCGCGCCTCGGGCTGGAGCTTGGAGACGGCGATCAGCGCGACCGACCCCGGCGGGCGGTCCGCCGCCTGTTCCGCCGCCACGATCCGTGCCTTGATATCATCCAGCGCCATGGCTGCCCCCCCTGCCGGTTCCGGCGGCACCGTAATGCAGCCGGGCCGGGAAGGGAATTCCCCTGCCCGCGCACCACCCCCGGCCGGTCCCTTGCCCAACCGGGGGCGCAAAAGAAAAGAGCGGGCACAAGGCCCGCTCTTTCCGTAACCTCGATCCGGGATGGATCAGAAGTTGAAGGCCACACCGAAGTCGGCGCGGGTGTTCTTGCGCGTGGTGCGCTCGATACCGCCGATCAGACGGGCGCCGCCGCCGAGGTTGTAGGAGGCGCCGATGCCGTAGGCGGTCTTGGAGTCGACGAGGCCGCCACCGGCGAGGGTGAAGTCGTCTTCGTCCTGGTAGCTGACATAGCCGGTCACGGTGGTGGCACCGAAGTTGTAGGAGCCGTTCAGCGCGACCTTGTTGACCTTGTTGTCGCCGCTGCCGTGCCGGGCAAGGCCGATGCCGACGCCGAAGTCGCCGATGTTGCCGCCAGCCGTAAAGACGATCATGTCGTTACGATCATCGGCAAAGTCGCCGTCCTGAACGCCGAGGGCGAAGGTCCAGCCGGTCCAGTTGTAGGAGGCCCAGGCCGCGGTGCGGCTTTCGGTCTTGGCGCTACCGGGAACGGTGGGGTTAACTGTCGAGCCGTCGAGATCGCCCGAGGTGTGCGACAGGTGGAAGGCGAAGTCGCCGGCGGCGTAGATGAGTTCCACACCGTCACCGCGAGCCGAACCGCCCGAGGAGTAGCCGTCCCACGTGAAGTAGTCGCTGCGAACGTTGGTGCCGTAAGCGCGGTCCGTGTTGATGATCAGGCCGGCCCAGGACAGGCCGGTCATGCCGACCGAAGCCGCGTAGGAGCCGGGCATCACTTCGAGCGCGCCGAGGATGTTGCCGACGGCGATGGTCAGGCCACCGCTTTGGGCATAGAGGCGCGCCTGAGCGGCCGTGCTGGAGCCGCCGCCGTTCGCATGGTTGTATTCTTCGTTCAGAATACGGATGCGGCCACCGAAGGCGATGCCGGTGTCGGTTTCGGTGCGCGCGTCGATGTTCACCCGCATACGCTTTTCGATGCGGAGCTTCGACGCGTCGCCGGTGGTTTCACGGAAGTTGTTGTCGAAGTCGCGTGCGTCCAGGCTGCTGTTGTAGTGAACGCCGAAACGCGCGTCACCCGACAGGGTGACCTGAGCCGACGCGGCGCCAGCCGTGAGGGCAATTGCGGCCGAGGCCAGGAGGAGCTTTTTCATCGTTTTCCCTCGTTGTATCAAAGGTGCGACCCAACTCAGGGAAATCCGAATTGGGAATGGGTTTGTAATCACTCCGATCCGGGCCGATTGCAACTGCGCAGCGGCGGTGCGGGTGAATCCGTGGCATCCATGGTGCAGCAATGCCACAGTGCCGCCCGGCGCAACCCTGCCGCCGTCCCCGGTGCGGGCGCGGGAACGCCTGCAAGACTCTTGTCCGGCTGTGGCGGCTGGGCTAGACAGTGCGGAAACCGGAAGGGGACGGACGCATGAGTTTCAAGAGCCTGGCACGGGTTTTCCTGCTGTGCGGCCTCGTCGCGGGGCTTTCGGGCTGCGGCGGCGGCCTGGGCAGCCTCAATCCGTTCGGCGGCAGAAGCGCGGAGCGCGCCCCGGCGGCCCCCGTATCGCTGGAAGACCAGCAGCGGCGCGAGTTGGCGGCCCGGCCCCTGTCGCGCGAGGAAATGGCCGAACGCCAGCGCGGCGCGGCGTCGGCGACAGCCCCGCGCGAATCCCTGTGGGATCTGTTCCGCGGCCGTGGCGGCGATGCCGAGCTGAACATGAACGTGAACCGCTATCTGTGGAACGCCTCGCTCGACGTGCTGAACTTTCTGCCGCCCGAGACGGTCGATCCGTTCTCCGGCGTGATCGCCACGGGTTACGGCACGCCCCCGGGCGGCGGCCGGGCCTATCGCGCGACGGTCTATATCTCGGACCCGGCGCTGGACGCGCGATCCTTGCGGGTGGCGATGCAGACCCGGGGCGGCGGGCCGGTCTCGGCCGAGACGGTGCGGGCGGTCGAGGACGCGATCCTGACCCGCGCGCGGCAGCTGCGGGTGCGCGACGGGCGGTTGTGAGGGAGTTGGCGGTAGCGGTGCGCTGAAGCGCACCCTACGGGGTGTTTTCCTCCATGCCCGGAATCAAGGCGCGCCAGCGCCGCCGGGCAGCGGCCGACCGCACGCTGCCCTCTGTCTCGCTGTATATTGTCAATCTGGCGAATCTCGCCAAAGTGGTCTGCGGGCATTGCCTGATCCGAAAGCGGCAGGGGCTGGCATCCGGCGCGGCGGCGGGTATAAACGCCCGGCGTTACCGTTGACGAAGGACCGCCCGCATGTCGCGTTATGCCCCCGCCGAGATCGAACCGAAATGGCAGGCCGCCTGGGAGGCGGCGGGCGTCTTTGCCGCGCGGCGCGACCCGGAGCGGCCGAAGTATTACGTGCTGGAGATGTTCCCCTACCCCTCGGGCCGCATCCACATGGGCCATGTGCGCAACTATGCGCTGGGCGACGTGGTGGCGCGCTACAAGATGGCCAGCGGGTTTTCCGTGCTGCATCCGATGGGCTGGGACGCCTTCGGGATGCCCGCCGAGAACGCGGCGATGGAGCGCGGCGGGCATCCGGCGGAATGGACCTACGGCAATATCGCCGACATGCGGGCGCAGATGAAGCCCTTGGGCCTGTCGATCGACTGGTCGCGCGAGTTCGCCACCTGCGACCCGGAATACTACGGCCAGCAGCAGGCGATGTTCCTCGACATGCTGGAGGCCGGGCTGGTCTATCGCAAGAACGCCGTGGTCAACTGGGATCCGGTGGACATGACCGTTCTGGCCAACGAGCAGGTGATCGACGGCAAGGGCTGGCGTTCCGGCGCGGAGGTGGAGCGCAAGGAGCTTACCCAATGGTTCTTCCGCATCTCGGACTATTCGGGCGAGTTGCTGGACGCGCTCGACGGGTTGAAGGACTGGCCCGAGAAGGTGCGGCTGATGCAGGCCAACTGGATCGGCCGGTCGCGCGGGCTGGAGTTCGCCTTCTCGACCGTCGGGGCGCCCGAGGGGTTCGACCGGATCGAGGTCTATACCACGCGGCCCGACACGCTGATGGGGGCGTCGTTCGTGGCGATCTCGCCCGATCATCCGCTGGCGAAGCATCTGGAGCGGCACGACCCCGAGGTGGCGGCCTTCGTGGCCGACTGCCGCCGGACCGGCACTTCGGAAGAGGCGCTGGAACGGGCCGAGAAGAAGGGGTGGGACACCGGCATAAGGGTGCGGCATCCCTTTGACACCGCTTGGGAATTGCCGGTTTATATCGCCAATTTCATCCTGATGGACTACGGCACCGGGGCGATCTTCGGCTGCCCGGCGCATGACCAGCGCGACCTCGACTTCGCGCGGAAATACGGGCTGGAGGTGGTCTCGACCTTCGCGCCCTTGTCGCCGGAGGAGGGTTTCGTCCTGCCCGAGGAAGGCGGCCCGGCCTTCGTGCCGCCGAAGCCCGACCGGGTGCGCTGGCTGCGCGCCTTCGGCTGGGCCGGGGAGGCGACCGGCGAGGAAGCCATCGACGCCGCCATCGGCTTTTGCGAATCGCAGGGCGTGGGGCGCGGGGTCACGAACTACCGGCTGCGCGACTGGGGGCTGTCGCGGCAACGCTACTGGGGCTGTCCGATCCCGGTGGTGCATTGCGCCGATTGCGGCGTGGTGCCGGAGAAGAAGGAGAACCTGCCCATCCGCCTGCCCGAGGATGTCAGTTTCGACAAGCCCGGCAACCCGCTGGACCGGCATCCCGCATGGCGCAACACCCCCTGCCCGCGCTGCGGCAAGCCCGCCCTGCGCGAGACCGACACGATGGACACCTTCGTCGATTCGTCGTGGTATTTCGCCCGCTTCACCGCGCCGCGCGCCGATACGCCCACGGTGGCCGAGGACGCGGATTACTGGATGAACGTCGATCAGTATATCGGCGGGGTGGAACACGCGATCCTGCATCTGCTCTACTCGCGCTTCTTCGCGCGGGCGATGCACAAGACCGGCCATCTGCCCGCGAAAGCCATCGAGCCGTTCGATGCGCTGTTCACCCAGGGCATGGTGACGCATGAGATCTACCTGACGCGCGACGCGGCGGGACGGCCGGTCTACCACCTGCCGGAGGAGGTGGAGGACGGCCGCCTCAAGGTCACCGGCGCGGCGGTCGAGGTGATTCCCTCGGCCAAGATGTCGAAATCCAAGAAGAACGTGGTCGATCCAAGCGATATCATCTCGCGCTTCGGGGCCGATACCGCACGCTGGTTCGTGCTGTCCGACAGCCCGCCCGAGCGCGACGTGGAATGGACCGCCTCGGGGGCCGAGGCCGCGCATCGCCATCTGGCGCGGGTCTGGGCGCTGGGCGACCGGATCGCCGGCATGGCCGGGGGCGAAGGCCCGGGCGACGCGGCGCTGGCCCGCGCGGTGGCCCGCAGCATCGACGAGGTGACCCGCTGTATCGAAAGCTTTGCCTACAACAAGGCGGTGGCGCAGCTTTACGCGCTGACCAACACGCTGGCGAAATCCGACGCGGGCGGCACGGCGCAGAAGGCGGCGATGCGGGTTCTGGTGCAGCTGATGGAGCCGATGACCCCGCATCTGTCCGAGGATATCTGGTCGCGGCTGGGGGCCGGGGGGCTGGTGGTTCAGGCGCCGTGGCCCAGGGCCGATCCGGCGTTGCTGGTCGATGACAGCGTGACCCTGCCGGTGCAGATCAACGGCAAGCGGCGGGCTGAAATCATGGTGCCGCGCGACATGCCGCCGGCCGAGGTTGAAAAGCGCGTGCTGGCCGACGAAGATGTGGTTCGATTCCTTGGCGGGAAGCCGCCGAAGAAGCTGATCGTCGTGCCGGGCCGCATCGTCAATGTCGTTGTATGACCGCAGAACCCTGATCCTTTCGCTGGCGGCGCTGCCGCTGGCCGGTTGCGGCTATGCCCCGGCCCATGCGCCGGGGGGCCGCGCGGCTGGGCTGCACGGATCGGTGGGCGCCGAGGCCCCGACCGACCGGCAGGGCTACGATCTGGTCGAGCGGCTGGAACAGCGGCTGGGCCGCGCCGCCGCGCCGCGCTGGCTGCTCGCCTACCGGATCGAGACCATGCCCGTCGGCGCGGGCATCACCCGCACCGGGGCGATCACCCGCTACACGCTGACCGGGAACGCCACTTACCGCCTGACCGAAAGCGCCACCGGGGCCGAGGTGACGGCGGGCCGGGTCGAGGGCTTCACCTCATGGTCGGCCGCGGGCTCGACCGTCGCCACGCTGGCGGCGGAACAGGACGCCCACCGGCGGCTGATGCATATCCTCGCCGACCAGATCGTCACCCGGCTGACGGCGGCGGGGATGGAATGAAACTCGCCGGGGCCGAGGCGGGCCGCTATCTCGCGCGGCCGGACCCGGCAAGGGCGGGGCTGCTGATCTACGGGGCCGACGCCATGCGGGTGGCGCTGAAGCGGCAACAGGCCATCGCCGCGCTGATCGGCCCCGAGGGCGAGGCCGAGATGCGGCTGGCCCGGATCGCCGCCGCCGACCTGCGCAAGGACGCGGCGCTTCTGTCGGATGCGATGCGGGCGCAGGGGTTCTTTCCCGGCCAGCGGGTGGCCTTCGTCGAGGATGCGGGCGACGGGCTTGCGCCGGTGATTGGTGCCGCGCTTGCGGACTGGGCGCAGGGGGATGCGGTGATCGTCGTCACCGCCGGGGCGCTGGCGGCGAAATCCGCGCTGCGCAAGACGTTCGAGGGCGCCCCCCATGCCGTCGCCGTGGGCATCTACGACGACCCGCCGACGCGCGAGGAGATCGAGGCGGAACTGACCAGGGCCGGGCTGGCCGCCATCGACCCCGAGGCCATGACCGACCTGCTGGCGCTCTCTCGCACGCTCGACCCCGGTGATTTCCGCCAGACCGTGGCCAAGATCGGGCTTTACAAATGGGGCGATCCGACGCCGCTGACCCCCGCCGATATCGCCGCCTGCGCCCCCGCCACCGTCGAGGCCGAGGTCGATGACATGCTTCATGCCGTGGCCGAGGCCCGGGCGTCCGAGGTCGGGCCGCTGGTCCGGCGGCTGGAAGGGCAGGGCATCAACCCGGTCACGCTCTGCATCGGGGTGATGCGGCATTTCCGGGCGCTGCACAGGGCGGCGTCCGATCCCGGCGGCCCGGCGGCGGGGCTTGCCCGGATGCGGCCGCCGGTGTTCGGCCCGCGCCGCGACCGGATGCAGCGGCAGGCCCAGCACTGGGGCCTGCGCCGGATCGAGGAGGCGCTGGCGATGATCGTCGAGACCGACCTCACGCTGCGCTCGACCTCGCGCGCACCCGCCATGGCGGTGATGGAACGCACGCTGATCCGCCTTTCCATGCTTGCCCGAAGGTAGGAGTCCGTCATGTACAAGGTCGTCGGAAGTGTCAAAAGCCGCGCCGCAAGGGTGCTGTGGATGCTTGAGGAACTGGGTCTGGGCTATGAGCACGACCCCTCCCCGCCATGGTCCGAGGGCGTGACCGCGATCAATCCGGCGGGCAAGATCCCGGTGCTGATCGAGGACGGGGTGCCGATCACCGATTCGACCGCGATCATCCAGTATCTGGCCGACAGGCACGGCGGGCTGACCTATCCGGCGGGCACGCTCGACCGGGCGCGGCAGGACAGCCTGACTCAGTTCCTGCTGGATGAATTCGACGCGGCGCTGTGGATGGCGGCGCGGCACTCCTTCATCCTGCCCGAGGAACTGCGCCATTCCGCGATCAAGGATTCGCTGAAATGGGAGTTCGCCCGCAGCCAGAAGACACTGGTCTCGCGCATGGCGCAGGGGCCGTTCCTGATGGGCGAGGCGATGACCGTGCCCGACATCCTGCTCGGCCATTGCCTGGTCTGGGCGATGGGCGCGAAATTCCCGATCGCCGAGCCTTCCCTGAGCGACTACCTCGCCCGGATGCAGGCCCGCCCGGCCTTCCAGCGGGCGATGGGAAGGTAAAAGGGCGGATGGCGGGCGGAATCGCCCACCCTACCGCGCCCGTAGGGTGGGCAATCTGCCCACCAGCCTCGCCATCCTCTCCCCGATTTGTCTTGAGAACCCCGGGCAAACCCGCTAACAGCGCCCCGCGTGCGGCCCCCGGCGGAACCATCCGCCGCGCACCGACTTCTCCCCGACGCCGGAAGGGCCACCGATGATCCAGACCCCCTATTACCTGATCGACAAGGCGCGGCTCTTGCCGAACATGGAAAAGATCGCCCGGCTGCGCGAGGCTTCGGGGGCGAAGTCTCTGCTGGCGCTCAAATGTTTCGCCACATGGTCGGTGTTCGACCTGATGCGCGAGTATATGGACGGCACCACCTCGTCGTCGCTTTTCGAGGTGCGGCTGGGGCAGGAGAAGTTCGGGGCCGAAACCCACGCCTATTCCGTTGCCTGGGCCGATCACGAGATCGCCGAGGTGGTGGCGCGCTCGGACAAGATCATCTTCAACACCGTGGCGCAGCTGGAGCGGTTCGAGGCCGAGGCGGCGGGCCACACCCGCGGGCTGCGGGTCAACCCTGGCGTCAGCACGTCCAGCTTCGACCTCGCCGACCCGGCCCGGCCGTTCTCGCGGCTGGGCGAGCATGATCCGGCGCGGATCGAGCCCGCGCTGGAGCGCATCAGCGGCTTCATGTTCCACAACAATTGCGAAAACGCCGATTTCGACCTGTTCGACCGGATGCTTGGCCATATCGAGGACCGTTTCGGCCCGCTGATCAAGCGGATGGAGTGGATCAGCCTCGGCGGCGGCATCCATTTCACCGGCGCGGGCTATCCGCTCGACCGGCTGGCCGAGCGGCTGAAACGCTTTGCCGGGGAAAACGAGGTGCAGGTCTATCTGGAACCGGGCGAGGCGGCGATCACCGGGGCGGCGACGCTGGAGGTTTCGGTGCTCGACACGCTCTGGAACGGCAAGAACCTCGCCATCGTGGACGCTTCCATCGAGGCGCACATGCTCGACCTGCTGATCTACCGCGAACCCGCGCGCATCCTGCCCAATGAGGGCCCCGAGGAATGGATGGTCTGCGGCAAGTCCTGCCTTGCCGGGGACATTTTCGGCGAGTTCCGCTTTCCGCAACCGCTGCGTCCCGGCGACCGGCTGTCGGTTCAGGACGCGGCCGGTTACACGATGGTCAAGAAGAACTGGTTCAACGGGGTGAAGATGCCCGCCATCGTGGTGCGGGAAACCGACGGAACCGAGCGCGTGGTGCGCGACTTCGGCTATGAGGATTTCGCGGCGGCCCTGTCGTGAAGACGAATGCAACCGTTACCAGAGGGGATGAAATGAAACGCAACGTCCTTGTCATCGGCGCCGGGGGTGTGGCCCAGGTCACCGCGCATAAATGCGCGCAGAACAACGACGTGCTGGGGGATATCCATATCGCCTCGCGCACGCTGGCGAAATGCGAGGCCATCGTCGCGTCGGTGCGCGAGAAGGGCTCGATGAAGGTCGAGGGCGTGCTGAAGGCGCATCAGCTCGATGCGATGGACACCGCCGCCGTTGCCGCGCTGATCCGCGAGACCGGCGCGCGGATCGTGATCAACGTGGGTTCGCCCTTCGTCAACATGACCGTGCTGGAAGCCTGTATCGAGACCGGCGCCGCCTATATGGACACCGCGATCCACGAAGACCCGGCCAAGATCTGCGAGACCCCGCCCTGGTATGCCAACTACGAATGGCCGCGCCGCGAACGTTGCGCGGCGGCGGGGGTGACGGCGATTCTCGGCGTGGGTTTCGACCCCGGCGTGGTGAACGCCTATGCGCGGCTGGCGGCTGACGACCACCTCGATACGGTCGAAAGCATCGACATCGTGGATATCAACGCCGGTTCGCATGGCCGGTATTTCGCCACCAACTTCGACCCCGAGATCAACTTCCGCGAGTTCACCGGCAGGGCCTGGTCCTGGCAGGGCGGCAAGTGGCAGGAAAACCGGATGTTCGAGATCGGCAAGGTCTGGGATCTGCCGGTGGTGGGCGAACAGAAAGCTTATCTGACCGGCCATGACGAGGTTCATTCGCTGGCGGCCAATTACCCCGATGCCGATGTGCGGTTCTGGATGGGGTTCGGCGATCATTACATCAATGTCTTCACCGTGCTGAACAGTCTCGGCCTGTTGTCGGAAAAGCCGGTCAGGACCGCCGAGGGGCTGGAGGTGGTGCCGCTCAAGGTGGTCAAGGCGGTGCTGCCCGATCCGGCCTCGCTGGCGCCGACCTATACCGGCAAGACCTGCATCGGCGATCTGGTGAAGGGCACCAGGGACGGCAAGCCGGCGGAAGTGTTCATCTACAACGTCGCCGACCATGCCGAAGCCTATGCCGAAGTGGGCTCGCAGGGGATCAGCTATACCGCCGGGGTGCCGCCGGTCGCGGCCGCCATGCTGATCGCCAGCGGCGAATGGGACACCGGCACCATGGTCAATGTCGAGGAACTGGACCCGAAACCGTTCCTGACCATCCTCGACCGTATCGGCCTGCCCACCCGTGTCCGCGATGCGGATGGCGACCGGGAATGGTGGGCGAAACCGTCCCGGTAGGGGCGGGCCATGCCGCCCGCCACGCTGCGGTTTTCCGCGAACCTCGGCCTGTTGTTCACCGGCCTGCCGCTGCCCGATGCGATCCGGGCGGCGGCGCGGGCCGGGTTCGACGCGGTGGAGTGTCATTTCCCCCGGGACATCCCGACCGGAGAGGTGCGCCGGGCGCTGGACGAGACCGGCCTTCCCATGCTGTCGCTGAACACAAGCCCCGGCGACCGGGCGGCGGGGGAGTTCGGCCTTGCCGCGCTTCCGGGCCGCGAGGCCGAGGCCCGCGCGGCGATTGCCGGGGCGGTGGATTACGCGGCGGGGATCGGTTGCCCCATGGTGCATGTGATGCCGGGGATCGCCTCGGGGCCGCAGGCGGATCGGGCGTTCCGCGCCAACCTCGCCCATGCCTGCGATCTGGCCGCGCCGCATGAGATCACCGTGCTGATCGAGCCGATCAACCCGGTGGATGTGCCGGGCTATCACCTTGCCAGTCTGGACCATGCCGCCGGGCTGTTGCGGCGGCTCGACCGGCCCAACCTGCGGATCATGTTCGACTGCTACCACATCGCCCGTATATCCGGCGGTTCGGGGGCCGACGTTCTGGCCCTTTTCACCGCGCACCGGCCCGATATCGGTCATGTCCAGTTCGCCGCCGTGCCCGACCGGGGGGAGCCCGACCGGGGCGGATTGCGCTACGACCGGCTGCTTCCCGCCATGGCCGCGCTGGGCTGGACAGGCGCCTTCGGGGCGGAATACCATCCGCGCGGCGGCGACACGCTTGCGGGGCTTGACTGGCTGGCCGCCCTGCGCGCGGCGATGACGCGGAAGTGATTGTATCGGCGGTTTTTCACGTATCGGCGGGCCGCTTCACATTGCCGGGGGGAACGTGCCATGCCAAGGTTTGATACCGCTGTCCGCCCCGGAAGATCCGCCATGACCTGCCGCGCGAAGCTTGTTGTCGCCCTTTTCCTCGGCACGTTTGCCGCGCCTGCGGCGGTTGCGCTGGACCGGGCCGAACTCCTTGCCCCCAATGCCTCCGACCGGCTGCGCGACTCGCTGCGGGGCGCGTCGCTGGTGCTGGAGGCCCAGCGTGAGGGCAGGACCGAGGCGCAGGATGTCTTTGCCGCCGCGCAGGCCGATTACGGCCGCCTGCTGGGCGCGCTCTATGCCGCCGGGCATTACTCGGGCGTGATCTCGATCCGGATCGACGGGCGCGAGGCGGGGGATATCGCGCCCCTGAACGCCCCGGGCCGGATCCGCGAAGTGGTGCTGACGGTTGACCCGGGCCCCCCCTTCGCATTTGGCGAAGCGCGGATTGCACCGCTTGCGCCCGGCACCGAACTGCCTGCGGGCTTTGCCGCCGGCGAACCCGCGGTCAGCGGCGTGATCGGGTCCGGCGTCGAGGCCGCCACCACCGGCTGGCGCGAGGCGGGCCACCCCAAGGCGCAGGTGCGCGATCAGGCGATCATCGCCGACCACCGCGCGGCGCGGCTGGATGCGCGGATCGCGATGGCCCCCGGGCGGCAGGCGCGGCTTGGGCAACTGACCTTCATCGGGCAGGAGCGGATGCGGCCCGAGCGCCTTCATGCCATCGCCGGGTTCCCCACGGGCGAGGTGTTCACCCCCGAACACCTGCGCCGCAGCGCCGACCGGCTGCGCCGCACCGGCGCCTTCCGCGCCATCACCATGACCGAGGCCGAGGAGATCGCGCCCGACGGCACGCTGGATGTCGCCGCCGCGGTGATCGAGGAGACCCCGCGCCGCATCGGTTTCGGCGCGGAACTGGCAAGCTTCGACGGGCTGACGCTGACCGGCTACTGGATGCACCGCAATCTTCTGGGGGGCGCGGAACAACTGCGGTTCGATGCCCGTATCGCCCAGATCGGCGCAAGGCGCAGCGGCACCGACTACAGTCTGGGCGTGAGTTTCGAGCGCCCCGCCACCTTCACCCCCGACACCACACTGGGCCTGTCGGCCGGGATCGCCCGGCTGGACGAAGAAGACCACGTGACCCGCACCGTCGCGGCGGGGGCGCGGCTGACGCATATCTTTTCCGACCGGCTGACGGCGCGGGGGGGGCTGGAATACCGGTTCTCGCGGGTCGACGACAGTCTCGGCAGTTTTACCTATCGCACCCTGTCGCTGCCGCTGGGCCTTACATGGGATGCGCGCGACAACCAGTTCGACGCGCGTTCGGGCACCTATCTGGATGCCGAGATCGCGCCCTTCGCCGCGCTGGGCGGTTCCGGCAACGGCGCGCGGCTGGTGCTGGACGGCCGGGCCTACCGCGCAATGGGCGACCGGATCGTGCTGGCCGGACGGGTGCAGGCCGGGGCGGTGTTCGGCCCCGACATACTGGACGCGCCGCGCGACGACCTGTTCTATTCGGGCGGTGGCGGCACGGTGCGCGGCCAGCCCTATCAGTCGCTTGGGGTCGATCTGCCCGGCACCAGCCAGCGTACCGGCGGCAACCGCTTTGTCGCCGCCTCGGCCGAGGTCCGCGCCCGGATCACCGACAAGATCGGGCTGGTGGGGTTTTACGATATCGGCCGGGTCGGCGCCTCGGGCATCGGCGGCAGCAGCGCGACCCATGCGGGCGCCGGGCTGGGGCTGCGCTATGCCACCGGGATCGGGCCGATCCGGCTTGACGTGGCCGGGCCGGTCAGCGGCGATACCGGCAACGGCGTTCATCTTTACATCGGTATAGGGCAGGCATTCTGATGCGGCGGGCGGCTCTCATCGCGGCGGTGGCCTTTCTGCCCCTTCCGCTTGCGGCGCAGGACGACAGCACCTTCCTGTCGCGGATGATCGAGGACAGCCTGTCGGATGCCGGGCGCGAGGTGCGGGTGATCGGTTTCGAAGGCGCGCTGTCGTCGCGTGCCCGGGTGGCCGAGATCACCATCGCCGATGCTGACGGGATCTGGCTGTCGCTGCGGGGGGTGGAGCTGGACTGGCGCCGCGCGGCCCTGCTGTCGCGCCGGATCGAGGTCAACAGCCTTACCGCCGCCGAGATCGACCTGCCCCGGCTGCCGGTCGGCGAACCGGGCGCCCCCAGCCCCGAGGCGCAGGTGTTCAGCCTGCCGGAACTGCCGGTCTCGGTGCAGATCGGCACGATCGAGGCCGCGCGGGTCACGCTGGGCGCCCCGGTTCTGGGGGTCGAAGCGGTGGTGCGGCTGGAAGGTGCCGCCGACCTTGCCGGGGGCGAGGGCCACGCCCGGCTCGCGGTGGAACGCATCGACGGGATGGAAGGGCAGGTCGCCTTCGAGGGCGCGTTTTCCAACATCACCCGCGTTCTTGCGCTTGACCTCGGGCTGGTCGAGGCCCCGGGCGGCATCGCTTCGGGGCTGATCGGCCTGCCGGGCGAGCCCGCGCTGGATCTTGCCATCAGCGGCGAGGGGCCGGTCAGCGACTTCGCCGCCGATATCCGCCTTGCCTCGGACGGGCAGGAGCGGCTGACCGGGCGGGTGGGCCTCAACGCCGACCGTGATGCGGAAGGCGAGGTGACCGGGCATTTCTTCGCCGCCGACCTGTCGGGCGACGTGGCGCCGCTGTTCATGCCCGAATACCGCGACTTCTTCGGCGACGACCTGTCGTTGCGCGCGGCCGGGCGGCGTAGCGCGAACGGGGCGCTCAACCTGACCGAATTGCGGCTGGCGGCGGAACGTATCCTGCTGGAAGGCCGGGCGATCATCGCCTCGGACGGGCTGCCGTTCAGCTTCGATCTGGCGCTGGATATCGCCGCGCGGGACGGCGAGCCGGTGCTGCTGCCGCTGCCCGGCGATCCCTTGCGGGTCGATGGGGCGCGGCTGCGGCTCGACTATCACGGCACGCGGGATGAGGGCTGGCGGCTTGACGGCCAGCTTGCCGGGTTCGACCGTCCCGACCTGCGGATCGAGACGCTGAGCCTGTCGGGTTCGGGCCGGATCGGCCGCGCGGGCGGCCGGGTGGTGGGCGGCGCGCTTGATTTCGCCGCCGGCGGGATCGCCCCCGCCGACCCGGCGCTGGCCGAGGCGCTGGGGCCCGAAGTGCGCGGTGCGGCGCGGTTTTCATGGCGCGGGGGCGAGCGGCTGCGGCTGCCGCAACTGACCGTCGAGGGCCAGGGCTACCGGGCCGAGGTCCGGGCGCGGCTCACCGACCTTTCCGATGCGCTGCACATCGCCGCCGAGGCCGGGGCCGAGGTCGATGACTTCGCCCGCTTCTCGGCGCTGGCCGGGCGGCCGCTGGGCGGTTCCGGCCGGATCGACTGGAACGGCACGGTGGAACCGCTGAGCGGCGCCTTCGACGGCGAGCTGTCGGTCGCCGGGCAGGGCATCGCGGTGGATATCGCCGAACTCGACGCATTGCTGAGCGGCGAAAGCCGGATCGACCTGTCCGCCGCCCGCACCGGAGAGGGGACCGAGATCCGCGCCCTCGACATCAGCGCCGCCACGCTGTCCGCCACCGCCCGCGGCTGGCTGCGCAGCGAGGCAAGCGACCTGACCGCGCGGCTCGATTTCTCCGACCTTTCCGTGCTGGGGGCGGGTTACGGCGGCGCGCTGGCCGCCGATGCCACGCTGGTGCAGGAGGGCGGGATCGACCGGGTTACGCTCACCTCGACCGGGCAGGATCTGCGCGCGGGGCAGGAACAGGCCGACAATCTCTTGCGCGGCTTGATGCGGCTCGACCTCCGGGCCGAGCGCGCGGGGGATCTCGTGCGGATCGAGGATCTCCGGCTTGCCGGGGCGTCGCTGAGCGCGCGGGCCAGCGGCGAGATGCGGGGCGAGACCCGCAACCTGACCGCCACCGCCAACCTGCCCGACCTTGCCGCGATGGGCCGGCCCTATGGCGGCGCACTGACCGCCACGCTCGACTATGCTGCCGCCTCCGGGCGCGAGACGGTGACCCTGAACGCCGAGGGCCGTGACCTTTCGGTCGGGCAGGCGCAGGCCGACCGGCTGATGCGCGGGGCCTCGGTGCTTTCGCTCACCGGCCACCGCGAAGGCGGCGTGATGCAGGTCGAGGGGTTCCGCTTCGACAACCCGCAGATGACTGCCCGGGCCGATGCGCAGATCGCGGGCAGCGCGCGGCATGTGGATGTGGAGGCGCGGCTGGCCACCCTCGCGCTGTTCGTGCCGGAGATTCCGGGGCCGGTCACGCTGACCGGGCGGATCGACGACACCGGCGCGGGCTATGTGCTCGACCTGACCAGCGAGGGGCCGGGCGGTATTGGCGCGACGACGCAGGGCCGGATCGCGCCCGACCTTTCCAGCGCGAACCTGCGGCTGAACGGCCGGTCCGAGGCGGCGCTGGCCAATGCCTTTACCGGGCCGGTGTCGGTGCAGGGGCCGGTAAGTTTCGACCTGGTGCTGGACGGGCCGCTTGCGCTGTCGTCGGTCAGCGGCCGGGTCAACCTCAGCGATGCGCGGCTGGCGCTGCTTGATCCGGCGATGGCGTTTCGCGGGCTGAACGTCACCGCCGATCTGGCGGGGGGCCGGGTGCAGATCGCGGCGCGGGCCACGGCAGAGACCGGCGGCACGGTGCAGGTCAACGGCCCGGTCGGGCTGACGGCGCCGTTTCCCGCCGAACTCACGGTCGATCTCGACCGGCTGGTGCTGCGCGACCCCAGCCTTTATTCCACCAGCGCACAGGGCCAGATCCGCGTCACCGGCCCGTTGACGGGCGGCGGCGCCATCGCCGGGCGTATCCTGCTGCCCGAGACCGAAATCCAGGTGCCCTCGACCGGGCTTGGCGGGTTCGGCTCGATGCCCGATCTGCGCCATGTGAACGAACCGGCGGCGGTGCGCGCCACCCGCGCCCGGGCCGGGTTGCTGGAACAGGCCGCAGGTGGCACCGGCGGCCCTTCGCGGCCCTTCGCGCTTGACCTTGCGGTGGATGCGCCGAACCGGATCTTTGTGCGGGGCCGGGGGCTGGATGCGGAACTGGGCGGCGCGATCCACCTTGGCGGCACGACCGCCGATATCCTGCCCACCGGCGGGTTCGAACTGTTGCGCGGCAGGCTCGACCTGCTTGGCCAGCGGTTCACGCTGAGCGAGGGGCGGCTGACGATGGAGGGGCGGTTCATCCCCTATGTCCGGCTGGCCGCCACTACCCGCGCCGACAGCGTGGAAGCCACGGTGCTGATCGACGGCCCGGCGACCGAACCGACGATCAGTTTCCTGTCTTCGCCGGAAATGCCCGAGGAAGAGGTGGTGGCGCGGCTGCTGTTCGGGCGCGGTCTTACCGGCCTGTCGCCCTTGCAGGCGGCGCAGCTTGCCTCGGCGGTGGCGACGCTGACGGGGCGCGGCGGCGGCGGGGTGGTGGACCGGATGCGGCGGTCGGTCGGGCTGGACGATCTCGACTTCACCACCGGCGAGGATGGCGCGGCGGCGGTCCGGGCGGGGCGTTATCTTTCCAGCAACCTCTATGCCGATGTGGTGATCGGCACCGACGGCACCAGCGAGGTCAACCTGAACCTCGACGTGACCAATTCCCTCACCGTGCGGGGGCGGGCGGGCAGCGACGGCACGACCGGGATCGGCCTCTATTTCGAACGGGATTACTGAGGCGTGTTGACAGGGTTGTCCGAGCGCCCCTTTTGCCCGGAATCAAGGCGCTTCAGCGCCGCCGGGCAAGCGGCCGACCGCCCGCACGGGCGGCCGCTCCTGCAACGTTTCGACATGCACAGACGTCAGGGTATTCGGCACCATAAACTGCCAGACCACAGGCGTTGCAGCGGCCCCCCGCGGTCGGCCGCTTGCCCTCTGTTGCAATGGATCGGCCTCGGGCAGATATGCCGACCAAAACACGCGAGGCCGACACCGCCATTATTGATGCCGTCCTACGGAACCGCCCGCCGGTCCTCGATCACCGCGTTTACCGCCGCGCCCAGAAGGATCGCATAGGCACTGAGGTAGAACCACATCAGCAGTGCGACCAGCGCACCGATGGAGCCGTAGATACGGTTGTAATTGCCGAAGTTGGCCAGATAGACCGAGAAAGCCTCGGACCCGGCAAGCCACAGGACCACCGCCACCAGCAGCCCCGGCGTGAACCAGCGCGGGCGCCGGGCGCCGCGCTGGTTCGGCCCGTAGCGGTAGAACAGCCCGATGCCGAAGACCGTCACCACCGGCGCGATCGACCAGCGCACCAGCGTGACCAGCGTCTCTCCCAGCGGGCCGAGCGGCGCGAAGGCCAGCACCAGCGGCAGCACGATGGTCGCCGCCATGGCCACGATCGCCATGCCGATCAGCGCCAGCGTCAGCAGCAGCGCAACCACCTGATGGCCGATGCCGGTGCGGTTCTCGGCGCCGAAGGTGGCGTTGACGCCCTGCACCAGCGCCCCCACCCCGGTGCGGGTGGACCACAGTGCCGCGCCGATGGAAATCGCGGTGGCCCAGCCGAACTGGCTGACATTGGCCGAGATCAGCGCGCCGATCTGATTCTCGACGATGGCATAGGCTTCGTGCGGAAGGAAATCGGCGGCGGCGGAGAGGTGTTCCGACACGATGGCCGGATCGGCGAAAAAGCCCCAGACCGCGACCACCGCGGCGGCGGCGGGAAACAGCGCCAGCATCAGGAAGAATGCCACCCCGGCGGCGATCAGTCCGATATGCCGGTCGCCGGTCAGGTCGAGCAGGTCGGAAAGAAAATCCCAGGCCCCGAGAATATGCTTCACGCCACCCCTCCGGGGTCGTCACCGTGCCGTCAAAATGGAGAAAGGGCGGAAACCCCGCCCTTTCCTGGAATTCCGGTGCGGACAACCGCCGTGATCACTGTGCCGCCGGAGCGACCTCGTCCTCGTGGTGCGAGTCGCTGCTGCCGCTGGACGCGACCGCCGCGACCAGTGCCAGACCGCCGACAACCGCCAGCGCGGTGCCGCCGTTGCCAAAGCTGCTCACCGGTGCGGGGATGATCACGATGGGCTCGGCCTCTTCTTCAATGACGACAGGGCCACCGGCGTAAGCGGCCGACGTTCCAGCCAGCGCGATAGCGGCAGCGAGGGCACAAAACTTTTTCATGTCAGGTTACTCCTGTAGGTAGGTGCAATTTCGTATTGCCCGTTGGTAACATTGCAGGCGCCGCGAGAAAAGGGCGAATGCAGGTTGTCAGCCGGAAGGATCGGAAAGTTTCAAAAATCCCACAGTTTCGCCCGCCCATTGCCGCGACTGGCGTATCCTTCCGCCGGAATCCAGCCAGAACCTGTTGGTAAAGCTTGCACTTTCGCCGGAACAATGTTCATCGACCACGCGCGTCGCATGGCTGCGCCCGACGATGGCGATGGTTTCCGACCCCGCGGATTGCAACGTACAGGCGAAATCCTGCCGGTCGCTCCGGTCCAGATCGCCAAGAAACCAGAGGCTGCGGGCATGGCCGCCGCTGCCCGCGGCGATCCGTGCGGCCGGGGGCGCGGCGGCCGACATCAGGTCGCCCGCAAGCCCGCGGGTCGCCACCAGCATGCCGCTGTCCAGCGCAAGCGTCACCCCGTCGGCGGTGGAAAAGGTGCGCACCCCGCGGTTCGCGCCGATCTGCGCCAGCACCGCATTGCTGCGGATCCGCTCCATCTCGGCCACCAGCAGCGGCAGCGGGCTGGCCTGAACCTGCGCGCGGGTCAGTGCCACCGGCGGTGTCCGGTCCGGCACCGGATCGGGACGGCTGAACACCTCGGACGCCACATCGCGCAAAAGCGTGGTGTCGCGGGTCATCTCGGAACTGCCGCAGGCCGAGACCAGCAGCGCGATCGCAAGCGCGGGCAGGGACAGGACGGTTCTCATCGCCAGAACCTCCCCCAGTGGTTGTCCACCTGCGGCTCGTGATAGCCGCGCACCATCTCGTAAAGCCGCCCGTCCACATCGAGCCGCGCACCGCCGTCGCGGGTGAAGGGCCGGATCGTCAGCCCGTAGGCCGAACGTGTCGTGCGCCCGGTGGACCAGTTGACCGGGATGGTCACGCGGATGCCCTTGTCGAAACTGCCGGGGCCGAAATCGGCCGAGGACACATCGGTCTTGGTGGCGAAGGCGCCGACACGCCAGCCGTTCGCAAACTCGCGGTCGATGCTGAGCGTGGCGCCCACGTCGCCCGCCAGATAGCGGCCGACATCAAGCTGGGTATGATAGCCGTTGCCCCATTCGTAATAGGCCGAGACATGGCCGGTCACGACATCGTAGTCCTGAAAGCCGAAGCCCTGGCGGAAATCGCGCTGCTTGACGTAGTTGATTTCGGCCCCCAGCGCAAAGCGGCTGTCGACCGGCTTCCACAGCAGTTCCGCCGAGACGCCGCCGAACATCCGCTCCAGATAACCCGCCGTGACGCGGGAATAGAGGTTGGCCCCGGGCCGGGCATTCCAGGTGGCGGTCAGGGTTCCGAGAACCGGCTTTCCCACCCGGTCGTACCGGGCGAGATCGGTGCGCACATGCGGCAGCGGCGAGGTGTTGGGCAGCCCCGGCGTGTCGAGGTTGCCGACGATCTTCTGCGTGACCGAACCCGACAGGAACAGCCCCGGCGCAATGTGGTAGCGCGCCGAGAAACCCACGCCGACATCGACATAGAACGGATCCTTGACGCCGAACATCCGGTGGCGGGCATAGGGGCCGATCGACCAGTCGAGACGGGGATAGGCATCCCCGGCCATCACCGCATCCACGGGGCGCGGCCCGGCGTCGGAGATCACGGCGCGCTCACCGATCCGGCTGGCGTTGTCAGGGGCGAATTCCAGCGCCTCGATATCCGACCGGCGCAGGGTCACGCGTGAGGCGGGCAGGCCGTTCTCCTCGGGCACGATGTCGAAATACTCGACCGAGGCGGGCAGCGATGCCGCCATCGCCCGCGCCACGCGGCCGTACATCTGCCCGGTCGAGTCGTAGTCGGGGTTGCGCAGCCGCAGTTCCGCCCGGTCGGCGGTGACGGCCAGCGATTCCACGTTCAGCCCGTCATCGCGCAACCGGCGGGCGATATTGCGGCGCAGCAGCTGCGGCCCGTCGGCCTGCGCGGTCCAGGCGGTGGACCATGCGTCGGGGTTGGTGCGCCGGTCGGGGCGCGGCTCGACCGGGCGCGGGCCGGGCCCGGCGATCCCCCCGGTGGGGCGGCGCTTGGGATTCATGGTGAACTGGGCCATCAGCCCGACTTCGGAACCGTAAAGATAATAGGCCCCCAGCCGGAACCCGTCGGTGACCTGGTATTCCGCTCCGAAATTGATCGGGCTGCGCCGGTTCAGGATGCCGCTTCTTTCGTCTTCGAGGGCGTAGGCATCCGACGAATATTCCGCCTTCAGCCCCAGCCGGTCGTTCACATGCCATTCGATGCCGCCGAAAGGCGCGGCCGGGCCGCGGAACCAGGCGCTGGAGTTGATCGTGCCCGCGTTCGGATCGTCCACCCCCGGCCGGTCCCCGAAGGGGGAGCCGAGATCGTTGTAAGACCCCATCCGCCCCCAGCCGATGCCGCCCGTCACCTTGACGCGGCCCTCGGGCCCGAAGCTTTTGGTCGCGGCGACGAACTCGGCCGAGTTGATGCCGGTGCCGACGAAATCCTGGAACCCCAGCGTGACGGCGGGCAGATAGCGCGACTCTCGCAGCAGCAGGAAGCGCAGGTCGAAGGCGCGGTCCCAATAGGTGTCGTCGGGGCCGAAGCTGGGGGGCATCAGCAAGCCCTTCGTGCCGGCATAGCGAAAGCTGCCCTGGATGCGCGGCGTGATCTGGAAGGTCAGCGTCGAGCGCATGACCGGGCCGAAGCCCGAGAAGGTCACGTTGAATTCGCCATCCGGCTGGGCCTCGCCCGAGGGCATGTCGATCAGCCCGGTCACCCCCTGAAGGTTGAGCGTGGGGCGCCGTTCCGCATAGGCCGAGGTCGTCGCCGAAGCGACGGCCAGCGCCGATACCACGGCGGCCCCCTGCAACAGTCGGCTTCCTGCCCGCATCTTGCCCCTGCCCTCAGACTTCCGCGCATCTTATGCGGGTGCGGGTGATGCCACAATCCCGAAACATGATCCGAAGATGTGTGGAACAAGCGGAAAACCGCGGTTTCAGCGCCGTCCGGGCAGCACCCGCGCCGCGGTTTGCAGCATCAGCGCCATATCCATGCACAGGTTGCGGCGCCTTTGGTAGATCAGGTCGAGCCGCGCCTTGCGCGGCACGCAGCGGCGGGCATAGACCGCATCGGTCTCCTCCGGGCTGGTGCATCGGCGCAGCAGCCGTTCCTCGTGCCGGTGGAAATGCAGGCTCGCAAGCCCGGTGATCCCGGGGCGCGAGCGCAGGACGCGGGCGTAAAGATCGGGGAAGCGTTCGGTATATTGCCGCAGCGGCGGGCGCGGGCCGACGAAACTCATGTCGCCTTTGAGCACGTTCCAGAGCTGCGGCACCTCGTCGAGGCGCGAGCGGCGCAGGAACCGGCCCATCGGCGTGATCCGGTCCGACTTGTCGCCGCCCGAAACGCCGCTGTCCCCCGCCGCCGGGCGCATGGTGCGCAGCTTCCACAGGTTGAACGGCCGGTCGGGGGTCTGCATCCGCTCGGCCACATGGAACAGCGGGCGCCCCTGGGTGGCGAGCAGCACGAGCAGCAGGAGTACGAAGGGCAGCGCCAGCAGCGCGGCCAGCACCAGCGCGGCGATGATGTCGAGCGCGCGTTTCGCCGGGGTCATGGCTGGCGCCCCGACAGCGCGCGCCATTCGGCCACCATGGTCGCAGGCAGACTGTCGCCCGGCCGGGGCGGCACCAGCCTTGCAAGCGCGGCGGTGTCCATCACCACCCGCGCGATCGCCTCTGGCGGAGCGGGGCGCGGCGTGAAGCGGATGCCCGCCGCGTCGAGCAGATCGGCCATCGCCACCGGCGCCGGGGCGGCGAGGTTGAGGATATCGGGCAGGTCTCCGCCGTTCAGGGCCTGTTCGACCAGCGTCGCGATCACCCGCGCCAGCCCGCCCGGCCCGATATAGGACCGCACCGGCCCGCGCGGCGCATCGGGAAAGGTGTCGAGCGCCACGTCCCCCCGCGCCGCCGCCCCCGCCAGCATGTCGGCCCCCGCGACATTGCCGATCCGCAGCGCGGTGACCCGGATCGCCCGCCCCCGCGCCCAGCCGAGCGCCGCCCGCTCCATCGCCAGCTTGGCCGCGCCATAGGGGCGGACGGGGTTGACGGGGCCGGTCTCGGCCACCGGGTTTCCGGTTGGGCCATAGACCGCCGCCGAGGAGGCGAGGAACACCTGCCGCGCCCCCGCCGCCTCGGCCGCCCGGCAGGCGGCCAGCGCGATATCGGTGTTGCGCGCCAGTTCGGCCCCGGTCCCCGCGGTGACGCCGGCCAGCACCAGCACCGCGGCCGCCGGGAGCATCGGGGTGGTATCCGGATCCCACCGGCTCCAGCCCGGCACGGGGCGGCGGCTTTGCCAGACCGGCCGGAAGCCGGGCGGGGTATCGGCCCATGCCGCGCGCAGGAACCCGCCCAGCCGCCCCGCCGCGCCCGGCACGAGAAGGGTTTCGGCGGGGCTGTCGGGCATCTGTCGCTCCCTTCGGGGTGGTCGGCGGCGTCCCGGCGGCGCGCCTGTGGCCCGCGCGGAATTGGATATCTATAGCAAGATGACGGGGCGGGGGAAGGGCGGGGGGCGGGATATCCGGGCGCCCCGCCGCGAACGGGCGCGCGGGTATGTGACGGGCAGGCGCTGGCAGGGGCGCGGGCGCCGTGCTAGGCTTTGCACGATTCCGTTTGCGAGGTCCGTCATGCCCCCTGTCCCCTTCCGGCTGCCCCTGGCGCTTGTGCTGATGGCGGGGCTTGCGGGCGGCGCGCAGGCGCAGATGGCGCTGAGTTGCGAGGGCGGCGGCGGGCACCTGGGCGCGGCGGTGGTCTGCGATCCCTTGCGACAGTTGCTGGCGGGCCGGGCCGGGCCGCCGGTGCGGCTGGTGGTGACGCGGGACGAGGCGCAGGTCCTTGCCGCGCATCTGGTCTGGCAGGGCCGCAACGGCCCCACGGTCGAGGTGACCGCCGCCGACCGGCCGCTCGACGCCCGCGCGGGGGCGCGGCTGGCACGAGGGCTGGTCGCGGTGTCGAACCTGCCGGAGTAGGGAAGGTGCGGCGGGATCGGGCGGCCCGTGTCCCGCCGGACAACCGCCGCAATCACTCCGGGCAGGCACCGTGCCGATAGTGGCCGAAGCGGACGAACCGATCCGCTCGATATGACCAGCGATAGTGAACCGGGCCTCTCGGGGTCGTGACGGTCAGGATCAGGCCGGGTGATCCGGGGGAGCCGCGCGGTAGGGTGAGAAGCATGGTCTCCCCGACCGTGGCAGGCCGGTCGTCGGCCCGGAGGCAATGCGGCTGGCCGGAACTGATCCTGTCCGCGCGCGCGGCGATCCGGTCGGGCCAGTGAACGCCCCCCAGCAGCGCCAGAACCGCCAGAACGGAAAGCGCCGCGGCAAATGCGGGTCGTATCAACCCGCAGAAGCGCCGCAACACCAGAACCACCGCCGCGACTGCCAGCAGGGAAACCGCCAGATGCAGCGCGAGCCCGCCGGGGAACCCCCGCAGGGCCAGCGCCACGGCGAGCGTCAGGAACAATCCGCCGCAGCTTCCGGCGAGCACGGCGAGGCATATGTCCATCCCGCGCAAGGCCGGGATCTCGATGGGGGCGAAGGGTCCGGACTCCGGCGCCCCCCTTGCGACCAATGTCGAAAGCAGCCATCGGATCACGACCCCCGCCAGCAGTGCCGTCAGGGTCGTGATGAGGATCAATCCCGGCAGGTGATGCAGCGCACCTTGTTGATGAAACGGCGCCGTCGAAGACATGAGCAGCAAGGTTCCCCCCGGCATGGCCAATGCGAGCCAGAGCCGGAACCCCCATCGGGCAGGCGGCAAGGCGGCGATGAGGACACAGACCCCCACGAACTTCAGGAAACCAGTCATCCACTCGTCCTGTTCGAAACACCCGGGGCCTGAGCGCCGCCCCGCAGATCGGACATACCCCCACATCCCCCCACAAAAAAGCCCCGCCGATAAACGGCGGGGCAGGTCGTGCCGGGCACGCGGCCCGGGCACTGGCGGCCTTGAAAGGGAAGCTTCAGATCGGGCGCTCGTTCATCTCGGCCCGGATCTGCTGGCGCAAGAGGTCGATGGGGATGGTCTTGCCGTCGCGCTTGAAGTGCCAGTAGGTCCAGCCGTTGCACGACGGCGCGCGTTCCAGCGCCGCGCCGACCTGGTGGATCGAGCCGCTCACCTCGGCGCCCACCAGCGTGCCGTCGGCGCGCACCTTGGCGGGGACGCCGCGGGGCGAGACCAGCACCTCGCCCGGGCGCAGCATCCCGCGCTCGACCAGCGTCCCGAAGGGCACCCGGGGTTCGGCCCGTTTCGAGGCGCTGACTTCGAGCGCCGAGCGGTCGTAGGGCCGCACCCGGGCGATCCGGGCCTCGGCGACCTTGCGGTAGCTCTCCTCCCGCTCGATCCCGATAAAGTCGCGGCCGAGCATCCGCGCCACCGCGCCGGTCGTGCCGGTGCCGAAGAACGGGTCCAGCACCACGTCGCCGGGGTTCGTCGTCGCCACCAGCACCCGGTGCAGCAGGCTTTCCGGCTTCTGCGTCGGATGCGCCTTGTCACCGTTTTCGTCCTTGATCCGCTCATGCCCGGTGCAGATCGGCAGCACCCAGTCGGAGCGCATCTGCACCCCCTCGTTCAGCGCCTTCAAAGCCTCGTAGTTGAAGGTGTATTTCGCGCCCTCGGCCTTCGAGGCCCAGATCAGCGTCTCATGCGCGTTGGTCAGCCGCTTGCCCTTGAAGTTCGGCATCGGGTTGGACTTGCGCCAGACCACGTCGTTCAAAAGCCAGTAGCCCTGATCCTGAAGCGCGCTGCCTACCCGGAAGATGTTGTGATAGCTGCCGATCACCCAGATCGCGCCATGCGGTTTCAGCAGCCTGCGCGCCGCCGCCAGCCAGTCGCGGGTGAAGCGGTCGTAGGCGGCGAAGCTGGAGAACTGGTCCCAGTGGTCGTCCACCGCATCGACCTTGCTGTTGTCGGGCCGGTGCAGTTCGCCCTTCAGTTGCAGGTTGTAGGGCGGATCGGCGAAGATCAGATCGACCGAGGCTTCGGGCAGTGCCCGCATGGCCTCGATACAATCCCCCGAAAGGATGGTGTTGAGCGGAAGGCCCGCCGCTTCGGGGGCTTTGCTGGTCCTGATCGTCATCTCTGCCTCTGTCCCGCGCATTTTTGCGTCATATCTGCGGGCAAGGATGAGTCATCCCTGATTCGGCGTCAATTTCTTTTTTGAATCAAGAGGTTAATGATTTTGCTTGATACAAGATGTTGTGGACCGGGCGGAAGGAACGCCTATGGTGAGGGGTCACCCCGAGATTTAGGAGCGCCGCCAGATGGTCCTTTGTCGGGTAGCCCGCGTTTCGTTCCCATCCGTAGCCGGGGTGCTGTTGCGCCAAATCCACCATGAGGCGATCGCGCGCCACCTTGGCCACGATCGAGGCCGCCGCGATCGACAGGCAGCGGGCATCGCCCTTGACCACCGTCTCGGCGGGGCAGGGCAGGCCGGGCGGCAGCCGGTTGCCGTCGATCAGCAGGTGGTCGGGGGCGATGGCCAGCCCGGCCACGGCGCGGGTCATGGCCAGATATGTGGCGTTGAGGATGTTGCGCGCGTCGATCTCGGCCACGCTGGCTTCGGCGATGCAAACCGTTGCCGTGGCGTGGATTTCCTGCGCCAGGGCGGTGCGCCGTGCCGGGGTCAGCGCCTTGGAGTCCGCCAGCCCCGCGGGCAGGTGCGCGGGATCGAGGATCACCGCCGCCGCCAGCACCGGCCCGGCCAGCGGGCCGCGCCCGACCTCATCGACCCCGGCGATGCGCAGCGCCCCCCGGGCGCGGGCGGCGGTCTCATAGCTGTCGTCGGGGGTGATGCGGGCCATGGGCGGAGAATGCCGTGGCCTCACAGCCCGGTGCAATGGCGAAAGCGCCCCTTGCCGCGCGCGCCCTCGCCTTCCATATCGGAAACGCGAAAGGAGCGACGGATGCAGGGATACGCGAAGACCGCGATGCTGATGGCGGCGATGACGGCGCTGTTCATGGTGATCGGCCTCATGCTGGGGGGCGAGACCGGGCTGGTGCTCGCGCTGGTGCTGGCGGGGGGCATGAACCTCTGGGCCTGGTGGAACTCGGACAAGGCGGTGCTGCGGATGCACGGCGCGCGCGAGGTCGATGAACGCAGCGCGCCCGATCTGGTGCATATGGTGCGCGGGCTGGCCCGGAACGCCGGGATGCCGATGCCGAAGGTCTATATCATCGACACGCCGCAGCCGAACGCCTTCGCCACCGGCCGCAACCCGGAAAACGCCGCCGTGGCCGCGACCACCGGCCTGCTGGAGCGGCTGTCGCGCGAGGAGGTGGCGGGGGTGATGGCGCATGAGCTGGCGCATATCAGGAACCGCGACACGCTGATCATGACGATCACCGCCACCTTCGCCGGGGCGATCTCGATGCTTGCCAATTTCGCGCTGTTCTTCGGCGGCGACCGCGACCGGCCGATGGGGCTGATCGGCACGCTGGCCATGATGATCCTCGCGCCGCTTGCCGCCGCGCTGGTGCAGATGGCGATCAGCCGGGCGCGGGAATACGAGGCCGACCGCGAGGGGGCGGAAATCTGCGGCCAGCCGATGTGGCTGGCCAGCGCGCTGGAGCGGATCGAGGGGCTGGCTGCGCGGATCGACAACCCGGCGGCCGAGCGCAACCCGGCGACCGCGCATATGTTCATCATCAACCCGCTGCACGCCCATGCGCATGACAAGCTGTTCTCGACCCATCCGGCGACGGCGAACCGGGTGGCGGCGCTGCGGCAGATGACGGGCGGGGCGCGTGGCACTTCGATCCCCGCGGCGGGCGCGCGCCGGGGCGGTCCCTGGCAGTAATGGGCCCTGGCGCTGCTCAGCGCCCGAACCGCCCCAGCGCCACCACGGCCGCAACCGATGCAAGCCCCAGCCCGAGGCTGAGCCAGATCAGCGCCCCCAGTCCGGGGCCGTCCAGCATCAGCCCGCCCACCAGCGGCGCCAGCGCCATGGCCAGCAGGGGCGGGATCTGGATCACCCCGGCGATGGTGCCGTAACCCGCCTGTCCCAGCGTCTCGGCGATCATCACCGGCCGCAGGATCGTCATCACCCCCGCCGCCGCGCCCTGGGTGATCGCATAGGCGAAGGCAAGCATGGGCGACAGCCCGGTGCCCCACAGCAGTGCCACCGCCGCCAGCATGCCGACCAGCGTGAACCGCGCGGCGGCGATGGTGCCGATCCGGGTCTCGAACCGCATCAGCACAAGCCGCCCCAGCACCTGCGCCGGCCCGACCAGCGAGGCCGCCAGCACCGCCGTCGCGGTGGCCGCGCCCTGCTGGACGAAGATCGGCACCAGAAAGCTCACGATCATCCAGTGGTTGAGCCCGATGAGCGAGAACACCAGCCCCAGCAGCCAGAACCCGGGATGCCCGAGCGCCCGGCGCAGGCTGCCGCGGTCGGCCTCGGCCGCACCGGGGCGCGGCGGAGGCGCCCGGCGCCGGATCGCATTCGCCGCGATGTGGTTCATCGGCGCGACCACCAGCACCAGCACCGCCGCCGCGGCAATCACCGCGCCGCGCCAGCCGACCAGCTCCGCCAGTGCCGCCCCGGCCGGGAAGGCCAGCGTCGAGGCGAACCCGGCCACCAGCGTCACCCGCACGATGGCGGCCCGCGCGGCAGGCCCGAGACGGCGGATCAGGAAGGCGAAACAGACCTCGTAGAGGCAGGCGGCCTGCGCCACGCCGATCACCGCCCAGCCGGTCAGCCAGCCGCGCAGGGTTCCGACCTGCGCCAGCCAGACCAGCGCCAGCGCCCCCAGCACCGCGCCGCCGGTCAGCAGTTCCGGCCCCCGGCCCCGGTCCACCATCCGCCCGGCCAGAGGCGCCAGCGCGGCCGAGATCGCGATGGCCAGCGTCGGCCCCAGCGCGAAACTGGCCTTGTCCCAGCCCAGCGCCGCCTGCCAGGGCAGGATCAGCGCCGCGAAGATGTAGAACATCGCCGCATAGGCCAGCGTCTGCCCGACCCCGAGCGCCCAGACCGCCCCTCCGCGCGCCAGCCGTTCCGGTTCCATCGCCGCCCCCTGCCTGCCCGCGCGCAGGGGACGCCGGGGCCGCGGGATTGTCAATCGGCCGACCCCGGACCCATCCGAAGAACGGCTTCTTCCACTTCATCTTTCCAGAAATACTCCACGGGGATCGCCGTTGGTTTCGCCATCGGTTCGAGAAACCGACGGCGATGGGGGTGTGAAACCCCCGGCGCTCTCCACCGGCGCAATGCCGGGAAGCCTACACCCCGTAAAGCGCCCCGAATTTCGCCTCCAGATAGTCGAGCAGCGGCCCCTCGTCCGGGCCGACCCCGCCGCAGGCGGCGGCGATCAGGTCGCGCGGCGGGTAAAGCCCGCCGTGGCGCTGGACATGCTCGCGCAGCCAGCCGGTCGCGGGTTTGGTGTCGCCCGCCGCCAGCGCCGTATCGAGACCGGGCACCGCCTCGCGCAGCGCCGCGAACAGCCCGCCGGCCCAGAGGTTGCCCAGCGTATAGGTCGGGAAATAGCCGAACAGGCCCAGCGACCAGTGCACGTCCTGCAACATGCCGTCGGCGGGCCGTTCCACCGCCACGCCGAAATCCGCCAGGAAACGGTCGTTCCACGCGGCTTCCAGATCGGACGGAGCCAGGTCGCCCGCCATCAGCGCCCGTTCCAGGTCGAAGCGCAGCATGATGTGCAGGTTGTAATGCACCTCGTCGGCCTCGGTACGGATGAAGCCGGGCTGCACCCGGTTCACCGCCGCGTAGAAGGCGTCGGCATCGGGTGCGCCCGCATGGCCGAAGGTCTCCTGCATCCTGCCGAACAGCCAGCCGGTGAAGGCGCGGCCGCGGCCGATCTGGTTCTCGTAGATCCGGCTCTGGCTTTCATGCACGCCCATCGACGCGCCCTGTCCCAGCGGCGTCAGCGCGTAATCCGGGTCGATCGCCTGTTCGTAGGCGGCATGGCCGACCTCGTGGATCGTCGAATAGAAACAGTTGAACGGATCACCCTCCACCACCCGCGTGGTGATCCGCACATCCGCCCCCGAGCCCGAGGAGAACGGATGCACCGCGATATCCATCCGCCCGCGGGTCCAGTCGTAGCCGAAGGTGGCGGCCAGCGTCCGCGAAAGCCGCAACTGCGCATCGGTGGGGAAATGCCCCGCAAGCGGCGCGGGGTCGTAGCCCGAGCCCAGCACCGCCTCGCGCAGGGCGACCAGCCGGGGGCGCATCCGGCCGAAGATCGCCGCGATCTCGTCCCCGGTCGTGCCGGGTTCGTAATCCGCCAGCAGCGCGTCATAGGCGTCGCCGTCGGGCGCGAGCGCCGCCGCCTCCTCGCGTTTCAGGGCCACCACCTGCTCCAGCATCGGCAGAAAGCGCGCCACGTCCCCGGCCTCGCGCGCCTCGGCCCAGATGCCTTGCGCCAGCGAGGTGACGCGCGCCAGTTTCCGCGCCAGCCGGGCGGGCACCCTGGTGGCCCGGTCGTGGCTGCGGCGGATCTCGCGCAGCTGCGCCCGCGCCACCTCATCCGGGGCATCGGCCGAAGCCAGCCAGTCGGCGATGCGCGGATCGACGCGCCTTTCGTGCAGCACGCCCTCGATCGCCGCCATCTCGGTTGCGCGCTGATCGGCGGCGCCGCGCGGCATCATGGTCTCCTGATCCCAGCCGAGCCGGGCCGCGACCTGCGCCAGTGCCTCGGTCTCGTGCTGGAATGCCATCAGATCGTCATAGGCGCTCATGCCGTGCCCTTCCTGATCGAACCCGCGCGCGGGTATTGCGACAGATGCCGTGCCCGCAGGATCAGCACCCACAGGATCACCGCCCCAAGCTGATGCGTCAGCGCCACATGCAGATGCGCCACGGTCAGCACCGTGACGATGCCCAGCACCACCTGCCCGAACAGCATCACCATCACCCAGTCGAAAGACCGCCGGGTCGCCAGATGGGCCGAGCCGCGGCCGCGCCGCCAGGCCATGATGCCGAAGACGAACAGCAGGTAGCCCGCCATGCGGTGGATGAACTGCACCAGCCCCTCGTTCTCGAAGAACGCCCGCCAGACCGCGCCGCCGTCCGGCACGTAGAACGGATCGGGCGGAATGAACCGCCCGGCCATCAGCGGCCATGTCGGAAAGGCCCGGCCCGCGTCGATCCCGGCCACCAGCGCCCCCAGCAGGATTTGCAGGAAGGCGAAATGCATCAGCCCGGTGGAAAGCGAAAAGAGCCTGGCCTCGCGCCCCCGGCGCGCCTGCATCAGGTCGCTTTCGGACCGGCCCAGCAGGAACGCATACCAGGCGATGAAGCCGAGGATCACGAAGGCCAGCCCCAGATGCGCCGCCAGCCGGTAGGAGGCCACCCGCACCACCTCGCCCGACAGGCCCGAGGTCACCATCCACCAGCCGATCGCCCCCTGCAAACCGCCAAGCCCGCCAAGGATCAGCAACCGCCCGGTCCAGCCCACGGGAATCCGGCCGGTCAGCCAGAAGAACAGGAAGCCCGCGGCCCAGACCAGCCCGATCAGGCGGCCAAGCTGGCGGTGGCCCCATTCCCACCAGTAGATCACCTTGAATTCGGAAAGGCTCATGCCCTGGTTCACGAATTCATATTGCGGGATCTGGCGGTATTTATCGAATTCCTCCTGCCAGTGGGCATCCGACATCGGCGGCAGCGCGCCGGTGACCGGCCGCCATTCGGTGATCGAAAGGCCCGAGTCGGTCAGCCGCGTGGCCCCGCCCACCGCGATGATCGCCACCACCAGCACGAACAGCGCCATAAGCCACAGCCGGATCGCCCGGCGCGCGCCCGAAGGCCGGGCGATCCCGCCCGCCGCGGGCGGCGTCCTGGCGCCCGGCTGGGCGACTTCCTCGAAAATGCTGCGCTTGGCCATCGCTGCCTCCGTTATCCGGCGCGACGATAGGCCCGCGCCGCCCCGCCTTCAAGCTTGTCCGGCCCTTCAGGGCTGCCCGGCCTTGCGGGCGATCTGGCGCAGCATCCCGTGCAGCACCTGCACATCGGCCCGGGTCAGCGCCAGCCGCCCCCACATGCTGCGGATGTTGCGCTTCATGCTGGCGGTCTTTTCCGGCGGAAAGAAGAACCCGGCCTCGTCCAGCCGCTGCTCGAAATGATCGCCGAGCCTGCCGACCTCCTGCCCGGTGGCCAGATCGACCTCGGGGACCGGCACCGTGCCCGACACCTGCCGCCGCCATTCATAGCCCATCAGCAGCACGCATTGCGCGAGGTTGAGCGAGGCGAACCCGGGGTTCACCGGCACGGTGACGATGGCGTTCGCCGGGGCGATGTCGTCGTTTTCCAGCCCGGTGCGCTCGGGGCCGAACAGCACGGCGACCCGTCTGCCTTCGGCGGCAAGCGCGCGGGCTTCGGCCATCGCCCGTTCCGGGGTGACGACCGGCTTGGTCAATTCGCGCCCGCGCGCGGTGGTGGCATAGACATAGTGGCAATCGGCGATCGCCCCCGCCACGTCGTCGAACACCCCGGCGCGATCCAGCAGGCGCCCCGCCCCGCTTGCCATCGCCACCGCCTTGGGGTTGGGCCAGCCGTCGCGCGGCGCGGTGATCCGCATCCGCTCCAGCCCGAAGTTCAGCATCGCCCGCGCCGCGGCACCGATGTTCTCGCCCATCTGCGGGCGGACGAGCACGAAGATCGGGTCGGTCTGCATCGGCGGTTTCCTGATCGGGCGCGGGGGCGGCTGTGCCGCCGTTTGGCGCGGCCCGGCGCAAAAGGCAAGCTTTGCGATGCCGGGAAACCGGCCGGGAAACCGGAAGGCCGCGGCGCCGGGCGGAACCGGCGCCGCGGCGGCGGGTCAGAAGCTGTAGCCGACGCGGACACCCGCCGCGATGGCCTTGTTGCCCGAGAACCGCGCGCCGATATTGGTGGTGGCCCCGCCGATCCACATATAGCGCAGCCCGCTGGTGATGCGCATGTTGCCCTGTGTATAGGTGGCGGCGATCCCTACCGACTTGTGCCCGTCCACCGGGCCGAGGTTGCCGGTCGTATGGCCGTCGCTGTGTTCATACCCGACGGTTCCGGCCACGGACCAGTTCTCGTTCAGCCGCCGCCCGATGCCGAGGTTCAGCGTCGCGGTGTTGCGCGCATAGGACACCAGCGGGGCCGCGCTTATATTCGCCATATAGACCGGGGGCGAGATGTCGAACTTGGTCCAGCGCTGCCAGCGCAGGTTGCCAAACAGCAGCGTGTCGGGCGCGACCCCGGTCTGGAATTCGAGGTTGAGCGATTCCGGCACCGAGGTTTCGAAATTCGTGTTCATGCTCCCGAATCCGACGATGGTCTCGGTTGAATCGAACTTGTGGGTGATGCGGGAATTGTAGGTCAGCGCCACCCGCATGGCGATATCCGGCCGTTCATAGGCCACGCCGACCAGATAGCCCAGTTCCCGGTCGGTGTTGGTGGACATGGAGTAGGTCGCGGTGGGCAGGTGCAGTTCGACGCGCCCGCGCGCCTGTTGCAGCCGGATGCCGCCATAGGCGCTGAAGTTGCTGTCGATCCGGTAGCGCAGCATGCCGGTCAGCGCCGCGCTGTTGATGCTGGCATTCGTCCCCTGCAACAGATAGCCCGTCCCGCCCGGATAGGTGGTATCGGCGCCGATGGGCTCGTCAAGGACGATGGCAAGGTCCATCCGCTCGCCCAGCGCCATCTTGTAGCCGAAGGACAGCGACTGGTAGCTGTCCAGGATGCTGCCGCTGCCGGCCCCGCCCAGCGCCCCCGAGACCCGGGGATCCACATGGTTGATGCTGAATTCCATGTAGCGGCCCGGCTCGAACAGCAGCGCGACCGACTGGGGAGATCGCTCGACGCCCCCGGCAAGGCCCGGGGCCGTCGAAAGCGCCAGCGCGCCGATGGCATATGTCACTCGTTTCATGGCGATGTTTCTCCTCCCTGGGTCCGCCTGCCGCCCGATCATATCCCAATCGCCGGATTTGCGATTGTCTTTCGTCAAGGGCCGACGCGACGTCAGCCTTGCGGGATGATGCGATGCGGCGTCCCAGCCTCTTGACGGTTGTCGATGAAATGGCCTGTCCCGTCAAGGCTGTCGCCCTTTCCGCCGCGGATAGCCAAAGCCGTGAAAGCCGGATATAGCGGCCGCAGCAGCAGACGGAGCCCCCGATCATGGCCGAACCCGAGCGCCCGCAGCTCTATCTTGTCACCCCGCCCGCCTTCGCGCCGGAGGCATTCGCCGACCGGCTTGCGGCGGTGCTCGACGCGATGCCGGTGGCCTGCGTGCGGCTGGCGCTGGCCACGGCGGCAGAGGACGACCTTGCCCGTGCCGCCGACATGCTGCGGGCAGTGACCCACGCGCGCGACGTGGCGTTGGTGATCGAACGCCACCTGTTGCTGGCGCGCAGGCTGGGCCTGGACGGAGTGCATCTGCCCGACGGCGCGCGCGGCGTGCGGGCGGCGCGCAAGGAGCTTGGCCCCGACGCCATCGTCGGCGCTTTCTGCGGCACCACGCGGCACGACGGGATCAACGCGGCCGAGGCCGGGGCGGATTACGTGGCCTTCGGCCCCGTGGGCGCGACGCCCCTGGGCGACGGCCGCCGGGCCGGGCACGATCTGTTCCAGTGGTGGTCCGAGATGATCGAGGTGCCGGTGGTGGCCGAAGGTGCGCTTGACCCCGCGCTGGTGGAAACCCTTGCGCCGGTTGCCGACTTTTTCGGCATCGGCATGGAAATCTGGCAGGAGGAGGACGCGGCCGCCGCCCTGCGGCGCTTGCTTGCACCGTCTGGCTGATCCTGGCCCCGGGGCGCGGGTCGGGCGGCTGGCAGGGCGGACGGGAATCGGATAGAGTATCGGGGATGATCGTGATGACGGCATCTCTCGTGTAGGTGGTGTCCGGCGGCGGACCGGCTCATCCCGTTTCCCGGGATAGGCCGGACGGTGGCGGAAAGGGTAAGGGTTACAGCGCGGGGGACCGGCCACGGCAATCCCGGAGCGCGTGACCGGAGTGACAGGAATGACGGGCAAGCCCAGCGTCCAGCAGGAATTGCAGCGGCTGACATTGTTCGGGACCGGCGCGGTCGGGGCCGGGGGGCTGGCGACGCTGCTGGCCCCGGTGTTCGCGGTGGCGCCCTCGGTGCTGGCGCAGCGGCTCGAATCGCTGCCCTCGGTGCTTTCGGAAGCCTTCCCCGAGGCCGGGGCCCGCCGGGTGGTGACGCTGGCGCGGCTGGCGGGCGCGGATATCCGCATCGAACCGGCCAGCGCCCGCGGCAGCGGGCCGCGCCACGATCTGGGGCTGGTGATCTCGGACCCGGCGCAGCTTCCGCGGATCCGCGCCTGGCTGCACTGGTGCCTGGGCTGGTCCGACCGCAGCGTGAACGAGGCGCTGGAGGCCCCCGACGGCATCCTGCTGCGCTCGGTCGGCAGCGACCTGCTGGAGACGCTGAACCGCCGGATGGGCAATATCCGCGGGGTGAAGCTGGTGGCTTTCACGCCGGAAAGCGAAAGCTACGACCTGTTCGCCTGCAACCCCGACCCGATGCAGGAAGTGGCCTTCGGCGCGGTGGCGGCTTCGCTCGGGCTGCAACCCTGCGGGCTGACCGGGGCGCGGGCGGCGGGACTCAACCATGCGACGGCGCGCTGGCTCGACCAGCGGGTGGGCGGGCAGGGTTTCGTGGTGATCGCCCGGGCGCTGCAACGGTTCGACCTGGTGCTGACCAAGCTCCGGGGCGCGACTCCGGCCGAGGCGGCCGATTTCCTCGCGACCCGCGGCCGGCTGCCGCTGGACGTGCTGCGCCGTCTGCCCCGGCACCTGCCGCTGGTGATCGAGACCGGATTGCCCCGCGTCCGGGCCGAGGAATTCAGCACCGACTACGCCGCGATCGGGCTGATGATCCGCATGATCTGCGCCAATACGATCCGCCCGCAACAGGCGCTGACGGTGGGCGACCGGCATGGCGGCGGCGGTGTAGCCTGAGGCGTTCCGGCTTTCGAACGCGCCTCAACGCCCGCCCATGTAAAGCCGCCACAGCCAGATCAGCAGCATCGACCCCAGCACCGCGCCGACGAACCCGGCCATCCAGCCGCTGACCGTCAGCAGCGCCCGCAACACCAGCCCGCCCGCCAGCGCCCCCGCCACGCCGATGGCAATGGTGGAGAGTAGATCGGTCTCGACCCGCATCAGCCGGGTGGCGATCAGCCCGGCGGCGGCACCGATGATGATGAGCAGAACGACAGGCATCGCAGTTCCTTTTCGCGGGTACTATGCGGCGGAAGCGGGCGGCTGTGAAGCCGGTGCCGCCGGTCCGGGGGTCGTGCCCGTGGCTGGCCGGGGAAAGGGGGCTGTCTGCCCCCTCTTGCTTCGCAATTCACCCCCGAGGATATTTTCGTCAAGGCAAAGATCAGCAGGGGGTTGTTTTCTTCTGTCGGACGATATCCCGACTGGGCGGCGTCCTGCAACGGGTTCAGATCGGGCGGCCTGACAGAAGCCGGGGCAGGTCGCCCGACAGGCCCGCCGCCTCGCGGATGAAGTGCCGCCGCAGGCCGGGCATCGCGTTCACCGCCCCGAGGCCGAGGCTGCGGCCAAGCCGCAGCACGGGGTTGTCGTTCGAGAACAGTCGGTTGACCGCATCCATCCCCAGCGCCAGCGCGGTTGCGTCGAACCGCCGCCATTGCTGGTAGCGTTCCAGCACGTCCCCGGCCCCCACGTCCTCGCCCCGGCGCCGGGCCAGCACCAGCACTTCGGCCAGCGCCCCCACGTCGCGCAGCCCGAGGTTCAGCCCCTGCCCGGCGATCGGATGCACCCCGTGTGCGGCATCGCCCACCAGCACCACCCGGGGCGCGGTGAAGCGTTCCGCCAGCGACAGCGACAGCGGATAGGTGAAGCGCGTGCCGGTGAGGGCGATCTTTCCGAGGAAATCCCCGAACCTGACCCGCAGCAGCGCGAGGTATTCGTCATCCGGCAGCGCGGAGATGGCGCGGGCGGTGTCGGCCTGTTCGCTCCAGACGATGGAGGAGCGGTTGCCCGGCAGCGGCAGGATGGCGAAGGGGCCGCCGGGCAGAAAGAACTGATGCGCCACGCCGTCATGCGGGCGTTCGTGTTCCACCGCGTTCACCAGCGCGATCTGGCCGTAGTCCCAGCCGTTGCGCTTGATCCCCGCGCGCTCCGCCACCCCGCTTTGCCGCCCGTCGCAGCCGACCAGCACCGCGGCGCCGAGGTGCCGCCCCGAGGCGAGTGTCACCGTCACGCCGCCCGGCCCGGTCTCCTGCCCCGTCACGCTGTCACCCGCGATCAGCTCGATCCGCGGTTCGGCCCGCATGGCGTCGAGGAAGCCCGCATAGAGAAAGCGGTCCTCCAGCATGTAGCCCATCGGGCCTTCCTCGATCTCGGCATGGTCGAAGGCCAGCACGAAGGGCGCCGGGCCGCTGCCGGGCTGGCCGTCGCAGGTGCGGATGCCGAGGATCGGCTGCGCCTCGGCCCCGACCAGCGCCCAGACGCCGATGGCCGACAGGAGCCGCTGCGAGCCGAGCGCCAGCGCATAGGCCCTGCCGTCGAAACCGGTCTCGGCACGGACCCCGGTCGGGCGGGCATCGACCACCGCCACCGAGAACCCGCCCTGGGCCAGCGCCAGCGCCAGTGCCGGGCCGTTGAGCCCGCCCCCGGCGATGAGAATGTCGCAATCGCGCTTCATGCCCCGCAATATGGCAAGCCGGGCGGGATTGTCCATGCGCGTATCCGCCGCTACCGTCCGGGGAACCGCAGGAGGGGGGCGTGGAAATGGGCAAGACGGCCTGGTTTTCGATGACGGCAGGCGATCTCGGGCGCGGGATCGCGGCGGGCGACATCCATCCGGTGGAACTGACCGAGGCGTTCCTCGACGCCATCGGCCGCCACCCCGAGGCGGGCCGCATCTATGCCCGCACCACCCCCGCGCGGGCGCGGGACGAGGCGATGGCGGCGGCTGCGCGGGCAAAAACGGGGCTGCGGCGCGGGTTGCTGGACGGGGTGCCGCTGAGCTGGAAGGACCTGTTCGACAGTGCGGGCGTGGCGACCGAGTCGGGGTCGGCGCTGCTGAAGGGCCGGGTGCCCGGGGCCGATGCCGCGGTGCTTGCCGCCGCCACGCGGGCGGGCACGGTCTGTCTCGGCAAGGTGCACATGTCGGAACTGGCCTTCTCGGGGCTCGGGCTCAACCCGGTGACCGCGACGCCGCCCAACATCAACCTGCCCGGCGCGGTGCCGGGGGGGTCGTCCTCGGGTTCGGCGGCCTCGGTCGCCTTCGGGCTGGCGCCCGCCGGGATCGGCTCGGACACCGGGGGTTCGGTGCGGGTGCCTGCGGCGTGGAACGATCTGGTCGGCCTGAAGACCACCGTGGGGCGGCTTCCGCTGGCGGGCGCCGTGCCGCTGTGCGAACGGTTCGACACCGCGGGGCCGCTTGCGCGCAGCGTCGAGGATTGCGCCGAACTGCTGGCGGTGCTGGAGGACGGCCGGGCCGCCGACCTGCGCGGGGCCTCGCTTGCGGGCGCGCGGCTGATGGTACTGGAGACCTTGGCCTTCGACGGGATCGAGGAGGCCCCGGCGCGGGGCTTCGAGGCGGCCGTCACCCGGCTCGAACGCGGGGGCGCGACGGTCACGCGCCGCAAGCTGCCCTTCGTGGCCGAGGCGCTGGGCCTTTCGGCGCTGCTGTTCACCGCCGAAGCCTACGGCATCTGGCGCGAGGTGATCGAGGCGAACCCCGGCGTCATGTTCCCCCGCATCCTTGAGCGGTTCCGCAGCGGCGCGGATTTCGCCGCCCCTGACTATGTGGCGGGCTGGCGGCGGCTTCTTGTGCTGCGGGCCGAGTGGCGGGCGGCGGTGGCCGGGTTCGACGCGGTGATCCTGCCCACGGTGCCGATCCTGCCGCCCGACGCCGCCCGGCTGCTGACCGACGACGACTATTACGTGCGCGCCAACCTGCTGACGCTGCGCAACACGCGGATCGGCAACCTGTTCGGCCTGTGCGGGCTGTCGCTGCCGACGCCGGAACCGTCCTGCGGGATCATGCTGCTCGGCGCGCCGATGGGCGAGGAACGCCTGTTGCGGCTCGGCGCGGCGGCGGAGGCGGCGTTGCGTTGAGCGGTATGGGCGGAGCGACCCCGCGTGACCATGTCCGGGATCATGGCGGCGATCTGGCCGAGGCGGTCGCCCGCCACGGCGGTGTACCCGGTGACTGGATCGACCTCTCGACCGGCATCAACCGGGTGCCCTGGCCCCTGCCCGCGATTCCGGCGCAGGCGTGGCAGGGCCTGCCCGGCCGGGCGCTGTTCGACGCCGCGCTTTCGGCGGCGCGGGCGGGTTACGGCACCGATGCGCCGGGCGTGGCGCTGGCCGGTGCGCAGGCGGCGATCCAGCTGGTGCCGCGGCTACGGGCGCCGGGGCGGGTGCGGCTGCGCCATGCGGGCTACAACGAATACGCCCCGGCCTTCGCCGATGCGGGCTGGCGGGTGGAGCGGATCGGCGCCGGGGACGACCTTGGCGGGGCCGATGCTGCCGTGCTGACAAACCCCAACAACCCGGACGGGGCGGCGATGGCGCGCGACGAGGTGCTGCGGCTGGCCGGGCGGGTCGGGCTGCTGCTGGTAGACGAGAGTTTCGCCGATGTGCGGCCCGACCTGTCGGTGGCATCCGAGGCCGGGAAGGTGCCGGGGCTCATCGTGCTGCGGTCGTTCGGCAAGTTCTTCGGGCTTGCCGGGTTGCGGCTGGGCTTTGCCTTCGGGATGGCCGAGGACATGGCGCGGCTTGGGGCGCTCGCGGGGCCATGGGCGGCAAGCGGCCCGGCGCTGGCGGTGGGTGCGGCGGCTTTGGCGGATGCGGACTGGCAGGCGCGGAGCCGCGCCCGGCTGACGGAGGAGGCGGCGCGGCTGGATGCGCTGGCGCGGGCGGCGGGCTGGCAGGCGGCGGGCGGCTGCGACCTGTTCCGGCTTTACGAGACCGGCGATGCGCCGGCCGCGCGCGACCGGCTGGCCGGGCATCGGATCTGGAGCCGGGCTTTCCCCTATTCCCCCGGCTGGCTGCGGCTCGGCCTGCCGGGGGATGCGGGCGAGTGGGCGCGGCTGGAGGCGGCGCTGGCACCGGGTGCCGGGGGCGCCTGACGGTGGCCGCATGAGCGGCTTCGGCCTTGCGGCCCGGCGCTCGGCGCGGCTTTCGGACGCAGTTCCGGGTTGGACGTCGCGTCATGCTCGCGTATGAGTGCGATCATCGCCACGGTCGCGGCGATTTCGACCCCTGGCCTGCAACAGCCCATAGCCTGAAATACAAGGACCGACTCCATGACCGATATCGTGATTCTCTCCGGCGCCCGCACCGCCATCGGCACCTTCGGCGGCGCGCTTGCGGGCATGGCGCCCATCGACCTCGGCGCCGTGGCCGCGAAGGCGGCGCTGGAGCGCGCGGGGGTCGAGGGCGGTCAGATCGGCCATGTGATGTTCGGCCATGTCATCAACACCGAGCCGCGCGACATGTACCTGTCGCGGGTGGCCGCGATGCAGGCGGGGGTGCCGGATACGGTTCCGGCGATGAACGTGAACCGGCTTTGCGGGTCCGGCGCGCAGGCGATCGTCTCGGCGGTGCAGGCGCTGATGCTGGGCGACGCCGATTTCGCGCTGGCCGGGGGCGCCGAGGCGATGAGCCGCGCGCCGCATATCCTGTCCGCCGCCCGCTGGGGCCAGAAGATGGGCGACACCTCGGCCACCGACATGATGACCGGGGCGCTGACCTGCCCCTTCGGCACCGGCCATATGGGGGTGACGGCCGAGAACGTGGCGGCCGAGCATGGTATCAGCCGCGAGGACCAGGACGCCTTCGCGCTGGAAAGCCAGCGCCGGGCGGCAGCGGCGATCGCGGCGGGGCATTTCGCGTCGCAGATCGTGCCGGTGGAGTTGAAGACCCGCAAGGGCGTGGTCGAGTTCGCGACCGACGAGCACCCGAAGGAAACCAGCCCTGAGGCGCTTGCCGGGCTGCGGCCGGCGTTCAAGCGCGACGGCAGCGTGACGGCGGGGAACGCCAGCGGCATCAACGATGGCGCCGCGGCGCTGGTGCTGGCGCGCGCCTCGGCCGCCCAGGCGGCGGGGCTCAAGCCGCGCGCACGGGTGCTGGGCTACGCCCATGCCGGGGTGCGCCCCGAGGTGATGGGCATCGGCCCGGTCCCGGCGGTCGAGGCGCTGCTGGCGCGCACCGGACTCACGGTGGCCGACTTCGACGTGATCGAATCGAACGAAGCCTTCGCGGCGCAGGCGCTGGCGGTGAACAGGGGGCTCGGACTCGACCCGGCGAAGGTGAACCCGAACGGCGGCGCCATCGCGCTGGGGCATCCGGTGGGGGCGACGGGGGCGATCATCACCGTCAAGGCGCTTTACGAGCTGGAGCGCACCGGCGGCAAGCGGGCGCTGGTCACCATGTGCATCGGCGGAGGCCAGGGCATCGCGCTGGCGCTGGAGCGGGTGTGATCTTCTGACCGGGGGTTCTCAGGGGGAGTGTGCTCCCCCTGAGCGGGGGGTGCGGGGGGCTGGCCCCCCGCCGCTCCTGCGGCTATGGTCGCGGCGATGGCGGCAGCAGTGCAATATTCCGAGGACCAGGCCGAGGCCCATGACCGCGTGGCGGAGTTGTTGCGCGGGGCCGGGGTCGATCTCGACGAGGGGCTGCTGACCCCGCCCGGACCCAGCGGCGGCGGGGTTCTGGCGGTGACCGGCAAAGCCGGATCGGGCAAGACGCTGCTGCTCGCCGAACTGGTCAAGGCGCTGACCGCCGCCGGGGTCGAGATCGTCTCGGCCGATTACGAGGGCCGCAGGCGCAAGGACCGCCGCACCCTCGCCGTGCTCGCCCCCACCAACAAGGCCGCAAGCGTGCTGCGCTCGCGCGGGGTGCCCGCGACCACGATCCACCGCATCCTCTACACCCCGCTCTATGCCCCGGAATACGAACAGCTGGCCGAATGGCTGGCAAACGGCGGCGAGCGGCCGGTGATGGCGGAGCTGACCGACCTCGCGCTCGACCGGGCGCGCCATTTCTACGACCTGCACAAGTCGATCCCCGGCGCGCTGGCGGCGGCGGGGCTGCGCGGCTCGGACTTCATCAAGGGCTGGAAGCGGCGCGAGGAACCGCTGGACATCGGTTTCGTCGATGAAAGCTCGATGCTGGACGAACGCGCGCTGGACGACCTGCGCGAGATCTTCCCGACGCTGGTGCTGTTCGGCGACCCGGCGCAGCTTGCGCCGGTGGGCTCCTCGGGCGAGATGGTGTTCGACCGGCTGCCCGAGCCGCGCCGGATGACCCTGCGCCGCATCCACCGGCAGGAATCCGACAGCCCGATCCTCGACCTCGCCCATGCGCTGGCCGACCCGGCGCTGGAGTTTTCCGATTTCGAGGCGATGGTGGAGGACGCCGCCCGGCGCGACGACCGGGTGGTGGTGGCGCAGCGGGTCGAGGCGGCGCGGATGGCGCGCTCGCCGGTGCTGGTCTGGCGCAACGCGACCCGCATCCGGCTGATCCAGGCGTTCCGCGCCGCCTACGGTGCCCCCGACGACGCGCTGCTGCCCGGTGAGCCGCTGATCTGCGACGGGATCGAACTGCCCTTGAAGCATCGCAAGCGGCGGATCGAGCTTGAGGCGCGGGGCCTGATCAAGGGGGCGCAGGCGATCTACCTCGGCCCCGGCAAGGGGTCCGGTTTCGCCCGGCTGCATATCATCGGCGCCGAGGAACCCCAGGTTTCCGCCGCCACGATCATCAAGATCGAGCGCCCGGGCGAGGAGGAGCCGCTGATCGCCTCGGCCGCGCGTATGGGGGCGGTGTTCCTGCACGCGGCGGCGGTGACGATCCACAAGGCCCAGGGGTCGCAATGGGATACGGTGCAGGTCTTCGCCCCCGACCTCTGGGTGGCGGCGCAGGCCGGACGGACCGAGGCCGGGGTGGCACTGTGGAAACGGCTGGCCTATGTGGCGATCACGAGGGCCGAATCGCGGCTGGTCTGGGTGGTGCGCAACCGGCTGGCGCGGCCCGCCGAACCGCTGACGGCCGATGACGTGAAACCCGCCCCCGCGCCCTTCGCGCTGGCGGCGGAAGAAGGGTAGGCGACGGGGGCCGATGGGCAGGATTCTGTTGACCGGGGGCGCGGGCTATATCGGCTCGCATACCTATGTCGCCTTGAAGGCGGCGGGGCACGAGGTGGTGATCCTCGACAATTTCTCGAACGCCCGCGCCGATGTGCCCGCGCGGCTGGAACTGGTGACCGGCGCGCCGGTGGCGGTCGAACAGGCCGATGTGCTCGACCGCGCCGCGCTGGCGCGGGTCTTCGCCGCGCATCGTTTCGATGCGGTGGTGCATTTCGCGGCGCTGAAGGCGGTGGGCGAATCGGCCGAGAAACCGCTGGAATATATCGAGACCAACGTCACCGGCCTCTTGAACCTGCTGAACGCCATGCGCGCGGCCGGGGTCTTCCGGCTGGTGTTCTCGTCCTCGGCCACGGTCTATGCCGAGTCGGAGGCGATGCCGCTGACAGAGGCGGCGCCGCTCGGCTATTCCTCGACCTATGCCTGGACCAAGCTGGCGGGCGAGCAGATCCTGGCTCAGGCGGCGGGGTCGGACCCGCGCTGGCAGATCGGCGTGCTGCGCTATTTCAACCCGGCCGGGGCGCATGACAGCGGGCTGATCGGCGAGGATCCGCAGGACATCCCGAACAACCTGATGCCCTATATCGCCAAGGTCGCGGTGGGGGAACTGCCCGCGCTCACGGTCTTTGGCGGCGATTATCCCACCGCCGACGGCACCGGGGTGCGCGACTACATCCACGTGATGGATCTGGCCGAGGGCCATGCGCTGTCGCTCGCCGCGCTGCTGGCGGATGCGGGGGGGCATGTGCTCAACCTCGGCACCGGGCGGGGCTATTCGGTGCTGGAGATGCTGGCAGCCTATTCCCGCGCCTGCGGCCGGGAGTTGCCGCATGTGACCGGGCCGCGCCGGTCGGGTGATCTGGCGGCCTATTGGGGCGATCCGCGCCGGGCCGAGGCGGTGCTGGGGTTCCGCGCCCGCCGCGGTCTCGACGACATGTGCGCGACAAGCTGGAACTGGATCTCCCGGAGGCGGAACGGCCCGGTGGCGTGAGCGGGCGGAGAGCGCCGGGGGTTTCACACCCCCGGACCCCCGTGGAGTATTTCCGGCAAGATGAAGCAGTAAACGGGTTTGACCGGTGATGCCGTCCCCGTTCAGCGTGGGCGCAGGCTGGTGGTGACGTAGTTCACCGCGAGGTCGCGGTCGGAAAGCGACCATGACCATGTGACCGGGTTGAACACCATCCCCTTGCGGTCCACCGGGTCGAGCCCGGCGCCGCGCAGCATGGTGTAAAGCTCGTCGGGGGTGATGAACCTGCCCCAGTCGTGGGTGCCCCTGGGCAGCCAGCGCATCACCCATTCCGCCCCGATGATGGCCGCCGCGAAGCTGCGCGCGGTGCGGTTCAGGGTCGAGCAGATCATCAGCCCGCCGGGGTTCAGCAACGCGCGGCAGGTGGCGAGGAAGGCGGGCGGGTCGGCCACGTGTTCGACCACCTCCATGTTCAGCACCACGTCGAACCGCTCGTCCGTCTCGGCCAGCGCCTCGGCGGTGGTGTGGCGGTAGTCGATCGCCAGTCCCGAACGTTCGGCATGAAGCCGCGCCACCGGGATGTTGCCCGCCGCCGCATCGGCGCCGACCACCGTGGCCCCGAGCCGGGCCATGGGTTCGGTCAGCAGCCCGCCGCCGCAGCCGATATCCAGCAGCCGGAGTCCGGTGAAGGGAAGGGCCGCGGCCGGGTCGCGACCGAACTCGGCCGCGATCTGGGCGCAGATGTAGTCGAGCCGACAGGGGTTCAGCATGTGCAGGGGCTTGAACTTGCCCTTGGGATCCCACCATTCGGTGGCCATGGCCTCGAATTTCGCCACCTCGGCGGCATCGACGCTGCCGTTTTGTTCCATTGTGCTGGCCATCGCGCTGGTCCTTGCAGTGTTCCGGGCTTGCGGTATCCCCGTGGCGGTTTGCCGGTGGCGGGGCGGGCTTGCCACGTTATATAGATCGGTCATGGACAGAACGTCAGGTCAAAAGCGCGCAGCGCAGTTTCTTTATCCGCCGCTCGACCCCTTCGACCGCAGGGTGATCGACCGTGGCGACGGGCATCAGATCTATGTCGAGCAATGCGGCCACCCGCAGGGGATGCCGGTCGTTGTGCTGCATGGCGGGCCGGGCGGCGGGTGCAGCCCGGCGATGCGGCGCTATTTCGACCCGGCGCATTACCGGATCGTGCTGTTCGACCAGCGCGGATGCGGCCGGTCGCGCCCGAATGCCGAGGTGCAGGGCAATACCACCTGGCACCTTGTCGCCGATATCGAGGCGATCCGCGAAAGCCTGGGCATCGAGAGCTGGATCGCCTTCGGCGGAAGCTGGGGCGCGACGCTGGCACTCATTTACGCCATCGCCCATCCCGAGCGGGTGGCGCATCTGGTGCTGCGTGGGGTGTTCCTGATGACCCGGGCCGAGCTCGACTGGTTCTACGGCGGCGGCGCGGCGGGGTTCTTTCCCGAGGAATGGCGCCGTTTCACCGACCCGATCCCCGAGGGCGAGCGCGGCGACCTGATCGGCGCCTATCACCGGCGGCTGTTTTCCGGCGACATGGCCGAGGAAGTGCGCCACGCCCGCGCCTGGGCGGGGTGGGAGAACGCGCTGGCCGCGATGTCGGTGGCGATCCCGGCGGGCGAGGGGCCGGGCGACTACACCCGCGCCTTCGCCCGGCTGGAGAACCACTATTTCACCCATGAGGGGTTCCTGGAACACGACGGCTGGATCCTGGCCAACCGCCACCGGATCGCCGATATCCCCGCCACCATCGTGCAGGGCCGCTACGACATGATCTGCCCGCCCGGCTCGGCCTTCCGGCTGGCCGAGGGCTGGGGGCGGGCCGATCTGCGGATGGTGCCGCTGGCCGGTCATGCGCTGTCGGAGCCGGGGATCAGCGCCGAACTGGTGCGGGTGATGGACGGGCTGCGGGCGTGAGGGGGACTTCCCTGTCGCAACAGAGGGCAGCGCCCATCCGCGGGTGGGCGGGCGCTGCCCGGGCCGCTTCGCGGCCGTTCCGGGCTAGAGGAAAGGGCTGCACATGACACACCGCTCCACCGTCGGAAGCAGGCGCAACCCGTAGGCTACGCTTCAGCGCACCACCTCTGGCCGCCTCGCGGCACCTCCGGGCAAGGGGAACACCCGCCCCCTGCCCCGCATTGCCGCGCGGGCGCATCGGTGCTATCGGCGGGCCGGAACGAGTTCAGGGGACCGCAGATGCCGAAGGATCATGTCGTCAAGGATATCTCGCTTGCCGGGTTCGGCCGCAAGGAGATCGCCATCGCCGAGACCGAGATGCCCGGCCTGATGGCGTTGCGGGCGGAATACGGCGCCGCGCGGCCGCTGAAGGGTGCGCGGATCGCGGGCTCCTTGCACATGACGATCCAGACCGCGGTGTTGATCGAAACGCTGGTGGCGCTGGGGGCCGAGGTCCGCTGGGCCTCGTGCAACATCTTCTCGACCCAGGACCATGCCGCCGCCGCCATTGCCGAAACCGGGGTGCCGGTGTTCGCGGTGAAGGGCGAGACGCTGGCCGAATACTGGGCCTATACCGACCGGATCTTCCGGTTCGCGGAGGGCACGGCGAACCTGATCCTGGACGACGGCGGCGATGCCACGCTTTACATCCTGCTGGGTGCGCGGGTCGAGGCGGGCGAGACCGGGCTGATCGCCAGCCCCGGCTCGGACGAGGAAGAGGCGCTGTTCGCCCAGATCGGCAAACGGCTGGCGGAAAGCCCCGGCTGGTTCACCGCCCAGGCGGCCGCGATCAAGGGCGTGTCCGAGGAAACCACCACCGGCGTGCACCGGCTTTACGACCTGCACAAGAAGGGCCTGCTGCCCTTCCCGGCGATCAACGTCAACGATTCGGTCACCAAGTCGAAGTTCGACAACAAGTACGGCTGCAAGGAATCGCTGGTCGATGGCATCCGCCGCGCCACCGACACGATGATGGCCGGCAAGGTCGCCGTGGTCTGCGGTTATGGCGATGTGGGCAAGGGCTCGGCCGCCTCGCTGCAAGGCGCGGGGGCGCGGGTGAAGGTGACCGAGATCGACCCGATCTGCGCGCTTCAGGCGGCGATGGACGGGTTCGAGGTGGTGCTGCTGGAGGACGTGGCCGCCACCGCCGATATCTTCATCACCACCACCGGCAACAAGGACGTGATCCGCATCGAGCACATGCGCGAGATGAAGGACATGGCCATCGTCGGCAACATCGGCCATTTCGACAACGAGATTCAGGTTGCCGCGCTCAAGAACCACAAATGGA
>JBAYSY010000011.1:0-65689 GCA_041675885.1 Gemmobacter sp.
GGCGACCACCGAGCCTTCGCCCGAAAGATCGGCATAGATGCCGGAACGGTCGTTCAGCACGCCGATCTTGACATCGGTGGCCTGCGCCGCCGCCGCCATCATGATCGCTGTGGCCGTGGCCGTCATGAATGTTGTCAGTTTCATGGTCTCATCCTCCCTGGATTGATGTGCCGCACGCGCCCGTCAAACCCCCAGATAGGCGTGCAGCTTGTCGATACTGGCATCGATCTCGGCATTGGCGATCTCGTCCACCACCTTGCCCTGATCGACGATATAGTGCCGGTCCGCGACCGAGGCCGCGAAGCGGAAGTTCTGTTCCACCAGGACGATGGTGAAGCCCTGGCTTTTCAAGAGCTGGATGGTACGCCCGATCTGCTGGATGATCACCGGGGCCAGCCCTTCGGTCGGCTCGTCCAGCAGCAGAAGATTGGCCCCGGTGCGCAGGATGCGCCCGATCGCCAGCATCTGCTGCTCCCCGCCGGACAGTTTCATGCCCTGGCTGTTCAGCCGCTCCTTGAGGTTGGGAAACAGCTCGAACACCTGCTCTACCGACAGGCCGCCCGGCCTGACGCGCGGCGGCAGCATCAGGTTCTCCTCCACGCTCAGGCTGGCAAAAATCCCGCGCTCCTCGGGGCAGAAGCCGATTCCCAGCCGCGCGATATGGCGCGGCGCAAGCGTGATCAGTTCCTTGCCGTCGAAGATGATCGACCCCTTGCGCTTGCTCAGGATCCCCATGATCGCCTTCAGCGTGGTGGTCTTGCCGGCGCCGTTGCGGCCCAGCAGGGTGACGACCTCGCCTGCCCGCACCTCGAAGTCGATCCCGTGCAGGACGTGGCTTTCGCCGTACCAGCCTTCGAGGCCGCGAACGCGCAGCAGCGGTGCGTTGGCTTCAGTCATAACCGGCTCCGATATAGGCCTCGATGACGCGCGGATCCTTGGACACGGTGGCGTAGTCGCCCTCGGCCAGAACCTGCCCGCGCGCCAGCACGGTGATGCGGTCCGACAGGGTGGCCACCACCGAAAGGTTGTGCTCCACCATCAGGATGGTGCGGTTGGCCGAGATGCGCCTGATCAGCACGGCGGTGCGGTCCACGTCCTCGCGCCCCATCCCCGCCATCGGCTCGTCGAGCAGCAGCATCTCCGGCTCCAATGCCAGCGTGGTGGCGATCTCCAGCGCGCGCTTGCGGCCGTAGGGCAACTCACCCGCCGCGACGTCGGCGTAATCGGCCAGCCCCACCTCCTCGATCCGGCGCATCGCCTCGTCGTTGTACTGCGACAGCACCCGCTCCGAACGCCAGAAGTCGAAATTGTCGCCCCGGCGGCGCTGCAACGCGACACGGACGTTTTCCAGCACCGTGAGTTTCGCGAACACCGCCGAGATCTGGAACGAACGCACCATGCCCAGCCGGGCGATATCGGCCGGAGCCATGGCGGTGATGTCGCGTCCGTTGAAGGTGATCACCCCCGACGTCGGTTGCAGGAACTTCGTCAACAGGTTGAAACAGGTCGTCTTTCCCGCGCCATTCGGCCCGATCAGCGCATGGATCGAGCCGCGCCGGATCGTCAGGTCGACATTGCTGACTGCCATGAAGCCGGAAAACTGCTTGCTGATCCCCTTTGCGGACAGGATCACGTCGTCGGCCTGATGTGAACCCAAGGTTCCCCCCTTCGTTTTTCCGTCATTCGATCAATACCGGACCCGGGGCATTCGCAGACACCCCGCCGCGCCCAAGGCCATTGGCCCGGCCGCTTTCCGATTGATCTCCCCCCAACATGACGTTTCGTTCAGGTTTTATTTCGTGCAGACTAGCAGACGCATTCCGCTTTTGCCAAGAACATTGATAAAGATAAAAACGTTACTTTTCAGCAGGATGGAAAATTCCCCCTCTGACTGCGATCAGGCTCGCGCAACATTGTTTCAAAATTATTGCAGCCCCGACTCGGCCCGGCGCCGGCGCTGGCGACAGCCGGGTTGACCCTTGGCCCGGCAGCCGTATCGCGATCCCGTGGCGCCTTGTTTCCGGAGTGCGTGCCATGTCGAACCGGCCGCCAGAGAAGGCCCCGGCCTGAACCGCCCCGGCACCATGGGCGGGCGTTGATGCAGAAGTCAGACGGTTGCCGGACGTGCCCCTTCCCCGCTGAGTTCGGGCTGCGCGTTCAGAACCCGTCCCCCTCCTGCTGCCACGGCTTCACCAGATTGCCGAACCGGGTGAAACGGCCCTCGAACGACAGTTCCACCGAGCCGATCGGCCCGTGGCGCTGCTTGCCGATGATGACCTCGGCCTTGCCGTGGACCTGCTCCATGATCTGCGTCCATTTCGCCATGGCCTCAAGATCGTGGTCGCCGGGCTTTTCCCGTTCGCGGTAGTATTCTTCCCGGAACACGAACATCACCACATCGGCATCCTGCTCGATCGAGCCCGATTCGCGCAGGTCGGAAAGCTGCGGCCGCTTGTCGTCGCGGCTTTCGACCTGCCGGGAAAGCTGGGAGAGCGCGATGACCGGGATGTTCAGTTCCTTGGCGATGGCCTTCAGCCCCTGGGTGATCTCGGAGACCTCGTTGACGCGGCTGTCCTGCCGGGTCGCGCCCTTCAGAAGCTGGAGGTAATCGACCATCAGCACGTCGAGCCCGTGGGTCCGCTTGAGCCTGCGCGCCCGGGCGGCCACCTGTGAGATCGGCAGGGCCGGGGTGTCGTCGATATAGAGCGGGCAGGATTCCAGCGACTTCGCCGCCTCGACGAAACGGCGGAATTCGCCCTCGGTCATGTCGCCGCGGCGGATCTGTTCGCTGGGCACTTCGGAGGCTTCGGAAAGGATCCGCGCGGCCAGTTGTTCCGCCGACATTTCCAGGCTGAAGAACCCGACCACGCCGCCCTCGACCGAACCTTCGCTGCCGTCGGGCAACTGGCCGCGCTTGTGCGCGCGGGCGATGTTGAAGGCGACGTTGGTCGCAAGCGAGGTCTTGCCCATCGAGGGCCGCCCGGCAAGGATGATCAGGTCGGAAGGGTGCAGCCCGCCGAGCTTCTTGTCGAGGTCGATCAGCCCGGTGGAAATCCCCGCCAGCCCGCCGTCGCGCTGATAGGCGGCGTTGGCGACGTTGACCGCATCGGTCACCGCCTTGAGAAAGCTCTGGAATCCGCGCTCGGCCACGCCCTGCTCGCCCAGCTTGTAAAGCCGCTGCTCGGCCTCGACGATCTGCTCGCGCGGCTCGGAGGCGACCTCGACCTTGGCGGCCTTGTCGGAAATCTCGCGTCCGAGCGCGATCAGTTCGCGCCGCACGGCGAAGTCGTAGATCATCTGCGCATAGTCGCGCGCGGCGAAGGCCGAGATCGCGGACCCCGCCAGCCGCACCAGATAGGCCGGGCCGCCCAGTTCCTTCAGCCCCGGGTCGTCTTCCAGAAACGCCTTGAGCGTGACCGGCGAGGCAAGCGCGTTCTTCTGGATGCGCGCGGCGGCGATCTCGAAGATGCGCTGGTGGAGCGGCTCGTAGAAATGTTCGGCCCGCACCTTGGAGGCGATGCGGTCGTAGATGTCGTTGTTGGTCAGGATCGCGCCCAGAAGCTGCTGTTCGGCCTCGATGCTGTGGGGCAGTGCCGGGCTGTCGTCCTGTCCGGTTCCGGCGGCGGCGCTGATCTGGCCCAGCTTGGTGATCTCGTTCATTCCTGCCCCCTCTGCCCCCGCAGCCATCGGTATGGCCGATCCGGGGGCACGGTTCAATCTGGATATCCTGTGGATAACCCGGCCACCCCATAGTGGGGCCTGGCCGGGTCATGCGTCAATATGCTGTGGTCGCCCCGGCGGGACGCCGCCGGGCGCGCGCGGGCCTCAGCGCTGCGCCGCGCGCCAGGCGGCGGGGTCGTCGATGAAGGCCGCGACCTGCGCGAGCGTGGCCGAATCGAAGCTGCCCTGCGCCCGCGCCTCGGCCAGCACGTCGCGCCAGGTGCAGAGGTGGTGCAGGCGGATGCCATGCGCCGCCAGCCGCGATTCGGTGTCGGGGAAGATGCCGTAGTAGAAGATCACCGCCGTATGACCGCAGGTTGCCCCCGTCTCGCGGATCGCATCGACGAAGCCCAGTTTCGAGCCGCCGTCGGTGGTCAGGTCCTCGACCAGCAGCACCCGCTGGCCCTCGGCCATCGCGCCTTCGATCCTTGCGTTGCGGCCGTAGCCCTTGGGCTTCTTGCGCACATAGCTCATCGGCAGCGCGAGGCGTTCCGCCACCAGCGCGGCGAAGGGGATGCCCGCGGTCTCGCCCCCGGCGATATTGTCGAACGCCTCGAACCCGGCCTCGCGCAGCACGGTGCAGGTGAGGAAATCCATCAGCGTGGAGCGGATGCGCGGGTAGGAGATCAGCTTGCGGCAGTCGATGTAGACCGGCGACTTCTCGCCCGAGGCAAGGGTGAAGGGTTCGGCCCCCATGAAATGCACCGCGCCGATCTCCAAAAGCATCCGCGCGCTCAGGCGGGCGATCTCGTCCTTGGGCGGGTAGGCGGCGGGGATCATCGGCGGCTCCTCTGGTCTGGTCAGGCTTCGACCCGCCACGCAAGCGGAAAGCCGGGGTCGAAGACCGTAACCGGCCCGTCGCCGGTCTCGATCCAGGCGGGGTAATCCACCGGGGCGCCCTTGCGCAGGGTGATCCGGGTCTCGTTCGGGGGCAGCCGGTAGAAGGCGGGGCCGTGCAGCGAGGCGAACCCCTCCAGCCGGTCAAGCACGCCCTCCTCCTCGAACACATGGGCGAGAATCGACAACGTGTTGGTGGCGGTAAAACAACCCGCGCAGCCGCAGGCATGTTCCTTGAGCGCATCGACATGCGGCGCGGAATCGGTGCCGAGGAAGAACCGCGCATCGCCCGAGGTGGCGGCGGCCCGCAGCGCCAGCCGGTGCGATTCGCGCTTGGCGACCGGCAGGCAGTAGTAATGCGGCCGGATCCCGCCCGCGAGGATATGGTTGCGGTTGATGATCAGGTGATGGGTGGTGATCGTCGCGCCGAGGCCCTCCGGCGCGGATTTCACGTAATCCACCCCGTCCGAGGTGGTGATATGCTCCATCACCACCCGCAGCCCCGGCGTGGCGCGGCGGATCGGATCAAGCACCCGGTCGATGAACACCGCCTCGCGGTCGAAGATATCCACCGCGGGATCGGTCACCTCGCCATGGACGCAGAGCGGCAGGCCGATCCCGGCCATCCGTTCCAGCACCGGCCGCACCCGGTCGAAATCCTGCACGCCCGAGGCCGAGTTGGTGGTGGCCCCGGCCGGGTAGAGCTTGACCGCGCGCACGAGCCCCGAGGCGGCGGCGGCGGCCACGTCTTCCGGGTCGGTGTCCTCGGTCAGGTAGAGCGTCATCAGCGGCTCGAAATCCGCGCCTTCGGGCAGGGCGGCGAGGATGCGGTCGCGGTAGGCGGCCGCCTCGGCCCCGGTCACGACCGGCGGCACGAGGTTCGGCATGACGATGGCGCGGGCGAAATGGCGCGCGCTCTCGGGCGCGACGGCGGCCAGCATCGCGCCATCGCGCAGATGCAGGTGCCAGTCGTCGGGGCGGCGGATCGTGAGCGTATCGGTCATGGCCTGCGCCTAGCCGATCGCAGCCGGGGTTTCCAGAGCTTTCCCTTGCGCAGGGCCACCGCCCGGCATCAGCCGGGCACCGGCAGCGTCCGGAAGTCGCGCAGGAACAGCGCCTCGGGGCCGAGATCGTCAAGGCGGGTCAGCCCCAGCATCCCCAGCGCCGCGCGCAGCTGCGCCCGCAACAGGCCGATGGCGTGGTCCACCCCCGCCTCGCCCGCGATGGCGGCGGCGTAGTTGAACGGCCGCCCGACGAAGACGAAGCGCGCGCCCAGCGCCAGCGCCTTCAGGATGTCGGTGCCGCGCCGGAAGCCGCTGTCGATCATCACCTCCATGTCGCCCGCCTCGGCCAGCGCCGCGGCAAGCACCCGCAGCGGCGAGACCGCGCCGTCAAGCTGCCGCCCGCCGTGGTTCGACAGGATCACCGCGTCCACGCCCCCGGTCCGGGCGCGGGTCACGTCGTCCGGCGCGATGATGCCCTTGAGCACCAGCCTGCCCTGCCAGCGGGCGCGGATCCGGTGCAGCAACGCCCAGTCCAGCCGCTCGCGCCCCGAAAAGTCGCGCGCCGCGCGGCTGGACAGCAGGGGCGCGCCGCGCGCCGGGCCGCCGTTCTCGAAATGCGGCATCCCGTGGCGGGCGAAGGTGCGCAGGAAGGTGCCCAGCGCCCAGCGCGGATGGGTGATGCCGTCGCGCAAGAGCGCGAGGCTGGGCCGGATCGGGGTGCGGTAGCCCGCGCGCAGGTAGTTTTCCGGGATCGGCCCGACCGAACAATCGACGGTGACGACGAAGGTATCCAGCCCGGCGCGGGCCACCCGGTCGACCAGCGCCATCACCTCGTCGGGATCGCCCGGCAGATAGGCCTGGAACCAGGCGTCGGGGTTCGCGGCGGCGATTTCCTCAAGCGCGATCAGCCCGGCACCGCTGATCACCATCGGGATGCCCGCCCGCCGCGCCGCCCGCGCCAGCACCAGATCGCCGCGATAGGCGGTCAGCGCCGAGACCCCCATCGGCGCGATGCCGAACGGCAGCTTGCAGTCGCGCCCCAGAACCCTGCGGTCGAGCGCACGGCCCGAGACATCGACCAGAGACCGGGGCAGAAAGCCGATCTCGTCGAACACCCGGCGGTTGTCGGCCAGCGTGGCCCCGGTCTCGGAAGCGCCCGCGACATAGCCGAACACCGGCCGCGGCAGGTGGCGGCGGGCGGCGGGTTCGAAGTCTTCGAGCGCGTAGATCCGGCGCAGCGCGCGATGCGGGGCCATGCGGTCCTCATGACAGTCGGGGTTGCCGTGCTGGCGTAGCAGCTTTCGCGGGCGGGGAAAATCCCGCCGGGTCCGCAAGACGAGCCGGCCGGATTTCTCGAACCGGGCCGATGAACTGTCCGGCGGCGCCTGCGCGCCTTGATTCCGGGCGACTTATCCGCCCCTTTCCGAAGGCGCGTTTCCCGCCCGGATTTTCCCCGCGCACCGGCAACTCCGGTCTCTTTGTGCTGCGACAAAGACATGTCGCGGCACCGGCCGCTAGGTTCACGTTGCTACATTCGCCAACGGAAGGGGATTGCGTCATGAACAAGCTGACGCTTGGCATGTCGATGTTCGGGGCCGCGTTCGGCGTTGCCCTGTTGATGGGCACGACAGCAGCCACTGCAGAACCATCATTGTCTGCGGAAGCACGGGAACAAGCCAAGGACCTGTATTTCCAGCGTTGCGCCGGTTGCCACGGCGTTCTGCGCAAAGGCGCGACCGGCACGAACCTTGAGCCGGAGAACACGATCAAGCTGGGGCAGTCCCGGCTTGAGAACATCATCGCCTACGGCACCGATGGCGGGATGGTCAACTTCGACGACATCCTGACCTCGGAAGAGATCAGCCAACTTGCCACCTATATCCAGATGGAGCCCGACACCCCGCCGGAATGGAGCCTGGCGGACATGCTCGCATCGTGGAAGCTGATCGTGCCGGTCGAGGATCGTCCGACCGAGCAGATGAACTCCATCAACCTCAACAACGTCTTCTCGGTCACGCTGCGCGACGCGGGCGAGGTCGCGCTGATCGACGGCGACACCAAGGAGATCATCTCGCGGGTCAAGACCGGCTACGCGGTGCATATCTCGCGGCTGTCCTATTCGGGCCGCTACATCTACGTGATCGGTCGTGACGGGCTGCTGAGCCTGATCGACCTGTGGATGGAAGAACCCGCCGTGGTCGCCGAGATGAAGATGGGCCTCGACGCCCGCTCGGTCGACACCTCGAAATTCGCGGGCTTCGAAGACAGATACGCCATCGCCGGCTCCTACTGGCCGCCGCAATACGTGATCATGGAAGGCGAGACGCTTGAGCCGCTCAAGATCATGTCCACCCGCGGCATCACCGTGGATGGCGAGTATCACCCCGAACCGCGGGTGGCCTCGATCGTGTCGTCGCAGATCAAGCCGGAATGGGTGGTCAGCGTCAAGGAGACCGGGCAGATCCTGCTGGTGGACTATTCGGACATCGAAAACCTGAAGACCACCACCATCGAATCGGCCAAGTTCCTGCATGACGGCGGCTGGGACGCCTCGAAACGCTACTTCCTGGTCGCGGCCAACGCGTCGAACCAGGTCGCGGTGGTGGATACCCAGGAAGGTGTGCTTGCGGCGCTGGTCGATACCGCGGACCTCCCGCACCCGGGCCGTGGCGCCAACTTCGACCACCCCGAGTTCGGGCCGGTCTGGGCCACCGGACACCTGGGCGCCGACGTGGTGACGCTGATCGCGACCGCGCCGGAAGACCCGGAACATGCGGAACACGCCTGGACCGTGGTGCAGGAACTGCAAATGCCGGGATCGGGCAACCTGTTCGTCAAGACCCACCCGACCTCGCGCAACCTCTGGGCCGACATGCCGCAGAACCCGGAACGGGAACTGGCCGAGTCGGTTGCGATCTATGATCTCGACGACCTGTCGAAGGAACCCGAGATCATCGACGTGGCGGCGCTGGCCGGTCTGCCGGAAGGCGGTGCGGTGAAGCGGGCCGTGCACCCGGAATACAACGAGGCGGGCGACGAAGTCTGGATCTCGCTCTGGGCGGGCAAGACCGAGCCTTCCGCGATCGTGGTGTTCGACGACAAGACCCGTGAAGTCAAGGCGGTGATCACCGATCCCGGCCTGATGACGCCGACCGGAAAGTTCAACGTCTACAACACGCAGCACGATATCTACTGATACCGTGACGGCGGGCCCCGGGGCGCGGCTGCGCACCCCGGGGCCTCGCTTCTCCGCCATCCGTCCGCCGCCCGCGCGGGCCTTTCCGAAAGGGGCTGCCGCCCCGGCCCTTTCCGGAAACGCCGGTGCCGCCAGAAACGCGCACCCTGAGTCTGTCGCCGAACCATGGGGAACTGAACGATGCCGGGCATTGTCGCCAAGCTCAAGAACTGGTGGACCGTCCTGAGACGGCCCAGCATGCGCTTTTCACTGCTCACGCTGCTGCTTGCCGGCTTCGGCGGCGGTATCGTGTTCTGGGGTGGTTTCAACACGGCACTGGAAGCGACCAACACCATGCCGTTTTGCCTCACCTGCCACGAGATGCGCGAGTATCTTTACGAAGAATATTCCGACACGATCCATTACCAGAACCGCACCGGCGTGCAGGCCACCTGTTCCGACTGTCACGTGCCGCGCGAATGGGTCCACAAGATGGTGCGCAAGGTCCATGCCAGCCGTGAGCTTTATCACTGGGCGCTGGGCTCGATCCGCACCCCTGAAAGGTTCGAGGCCAAGCGGCTGCAACTGGCGCGCAACGTCTGGGGCTCGATGAAACGCACCGATTCGCGTGAGTGCCGCAACTGCCACACCATCGAATCGATGAACCCCGAGTTCCAGGAGCCGCGCGCCCGCAAGGCGCATCTCGATGCCATGGCCGCGGGCAATACCTGCATCGACTGCCACAAGGGCATCGCCCACAAGGATCTGCGGCCCCAGCTGTCCGACGACGAGATCGAGGAACTGGAACAGCCGCTTGCCGCCCATATGCGGGAAATCCCGCAGCACTACATCGACGGGCTGGCCCGTGCCGAGGCGCGCGAGGCCGAGGCCGAGGCCACCCGCCGGGCCGAGATCGAGGCCGAGGCCCAGCGGCTGGGCGCCGAGATCGCCCGGCGTGAGATCGCCGCCGCCGCCGCGGAAGCGGCCGCAGCCGGGGCCGAAGCGGGCGCGGCACAGGCCGCCGCCGATATCGGCGACACCGATACGAGCGGCATCGACTGGAGCGGGATCGAGCCCACCACCGTCACCATGTTCTACCCCGGCCAGGCTTCCTTCGAGTGGATCCAGGGGCGTGAACACGGCGGCGCCCGCGCCTTCACCCGTGGCGGCGAGCGTTGCGCGGAATGCCACGGGAACGAGGTCCGCGACATGGGCCGCACGATCGTTTCCGGCGAAAAGCTGGAAGAAACGCCGATCCCCGGCAAGCGGCCCTTCGTCGATGTCGCGGTGCAGGCGGCGCATGACGGCGAGAACCTGCATTTCCGGTTCCAGTGGGCCGATGGCGACCATGCCCCGGTGCCCTTCGCCGAGGGCGGCAAGATGGACCCCGAGAACCAGGTCAAGCTGTCGGTGATGTTCGTCGGCGAAGGGATCGAATACGGCGAACAGGCCGGGTGCTGGGCAAGCTGCCACCATGACGCGCGCTATATGCCCGACGCCATCGACGCCGACACGCTGGCGGCGCATCCCGAGGCGGGCCGGATCGACGTTACGCTGGGGCTGACCAAATACCTTGCCGACAGCCGCACCGGGATCGAAATTCGCGGCGGCGCGGACAAGCCGCGCGGCGGCGGGCTGAACCTCAAGCCCGAGGAAGAAATCGCCGCCATGCGCGACTCCGGCGCGGTGCTGGACCTGATGCGCTACCTCTCGGGCGAAGGGGCCCAGAGCGGCCATATCCTCGAACAGCGGGTCGATACCGGCGGGATCGAGGTCGAGGCGAACGGCAGGCTAGACGGCGGGACCTGGACGGTGGTGATGAGCCGGCCTCTGGTCTCGGACCGGCCGGGCGATCTGAGCCTCGATCCGGGCCAGAGCTACACCGTCAGCTTTGCGCTGCACGACGACCATTCCGACGCGCGGTTCCATCACGTTTCACTGGAAAAGCGGCTTGGGATCGACCTGCCGGAGGCCGAAATCAACGCGGCGGGACGGTGACATAACCACCCCGCCAGCCCCCGCCCCCTTCCGGGGCGGGGACCAGCAAGGAGGACGCCATGTTCATGGATGTGTTTCGCAGCGCCGCCTCGGCGCTGTTTCTGTTTTCAGCCCCTGGCCTTCTCGCCCTCGGCACCGCCCCCGCCGCACTGGCGCAGGACGACCGGCACGCCGCGACCTGTGCCGAGGCCGAGGAAAGCTATCGCGAGATGTTCGGCCATCCGTCCTCGGACGAGGACATGCCCGTGGTGCTGATGTATCGCAACGTTTTCTGCCCGGCGGAGAAAACCGTAAAACAAGGCACAAGTTTGCGGTGGCGCAACGTCGAGCGCCGGACCTCCCATAGTATCTGGTTCAGGGACGCCGACAGACCGGAATCCGAGCGCATCTTCCCCGGGGAGAGCATCGAGATGGAGGTCGATCTTCCAATCGGCGACCACGTTTATCTGTGCGGCCCGCATTGGGAGCGCCGGAACATGATCGGACGGCTGACGGTGGTGGAGCAATGACGATGGCGGGAAAAGTGATACTGGTGGGGGCGGGTCCGGGCGATCCGGAACTGCTGACGATCAAGGCCGCGCGCGCGATCGCAAGCGCGGATGCCGTGGTCTACGACCGGCTGGTCCCGGCCGCGATCATCGACATGTGCCCCGAGGGCGCGACCCGGATCGACGTGGGCAAGCAGGCGGGGTTCCACCCGATCCCGCAGGACGAGATCAACCGGATACTGGTCAGGCTCGCCCGTGCCGGGCATGTGGTGGTGCGGCTCAAGGGGGGCGACCCGTTCATCTTCGGCCGTGGCTTCGAAGAGGCCCTGGAACTGGAAAAGGCCGGGATCGCCTGCGAGGTGATTCCCGGCATTTCCGCCGCGCAGGGCTGTTCGGCGGCGGCGCGGGTGCCGCTCACGCATCGCGGGCTGGTGACCGGGGTGCGCTATCTGACCGGCCATTGCCGCCAGGACATGCCGCTTGACCTCGACTGGAAGGGGCTGGCCGATCCCGACACCACGCTGGTGGTCTACATGGGCATGGCGAATATCGAGGAGATCGCGGGCAAGCTGATTGCCCACGGCCTGCCCGCCGACACGCCCGCGCTTGCGGTCTGCCAGGGCACGACCCCGCAGGAGCAACGCGCCTGGGCCCGGCTGGCCGACCTGCCCCGGGTGGCGCGGGCGGCGGCGTTCAACGGGCCGGTGATCTTCATCATCGGTCGGGTGGTGGCCATGGCCGCCGAACGACAAGAGGGATGCGATGCCGCGTGACCACCTCATCCGCTTTCTGGCGGGCGCCGCGCTTGCCGCCTTCACCGGAAGCGCCGGGGCCGATCCGGCACCCGATTCCGAGAAGCTCACCCATCTGGTGATCCAGGAATGCGGAAGCTGCCACGGGCTGACGCTGAAGGGCGGGCTGGGCACGCCGCTGACCGCCGAACACCTCGAAGGTCTCGACCGCGAGACCATCACCCATATCATCCTGACCGGCATCCCCGGCACGCCGATGCCGCCCTGGGCACCCTTGATGACCGAGGCCGACGCCGACTGGATCGCCGACATGCTCAAGCAGGGAGCCCTGGAATGACCCGACTGATGCGCACGCTGACTCTCGCCCTCGGCCTCGCGGCCCTGCCGCTTGCCACGCCGATCCTTGCCGCCGGTGCCGAAGACGGGCTGCGTGGCACCGGAAGCCTTGGCGTCGTGATCGAGCGGGCGACCGGCTCGGTGCTGATCGTCGATACCGAGGCGCGCGCCACGCTGGCGCGGGTCGAGGGCTTGGGCGATCTTTCCCACGCCTCGGTCGTGTTCTCGGCCGACCAGCGATACGCCTATGTCTTCGGCCGCGACGGCGCGCTGAGCAAGGTGGACATGCTGACTGCCGCCATCACGGGCCGGGTCGTGCAGGGCGGCAACGCCATCGGCGGCGCGATCTCGGACGACGGCACGCTGGTCGCGGTCTCGAACTACGAACCGGGCGGCATCCGGGTGTTCGACGCCCGCACGCTGGAACAGGTGGCCGACATTCCGGCCGTGGGGGCCGACGGGCTGGAATCCAAGACCATCGGGCTGGTCGATCTGCCGGGGCGGCGGTTCATGTACGGGCTCTACGACTCGGGCGAAATCTGGATCGCCGACTTTTCGGGCGCGGGCGACCCCGTGCTGACCAAATTCCCCGACATCGGCCTGCTGCCCTATGACGGCAACGTCACCCCGGACGGGCGGCACTACATCGCCGGGCTGTTCGGCGAGGACGGGCTTGCCCATGTCGATACCTGGCAGGAACCGATGGCGGTGAACCGCATTCTCGACGGCTACGGCCGGGGCGAGGAACCGCTGCCGGTCTACAAGATGCCCCACCTCGAAGGCTGGGCCGCACTGGGCGAGGTGATGCTGCTGCCCGCCGTCGGCCGGCACGAGCTGATCGCGCTCGACCTGCGCGACTTCACCGAGACCAGCCGGGTCGAGACCCACGGCCAGCCGATCTTCGCGGTGGTGCGGCCGGGCGGGCGCTATGTCTGGGTGAACTTCGCCCACCCGCTGAACGACACCATCGACGTGGTGGACACGCTGACGCTGGAGGTGGTGCACAGCTTCCAGCCCGGCCCCGCCGTGCTGCACATGGAATTCACGCCGCGCGGACACGAGGTCTGGGTGTCGGTGCGCGACGCCAACAGCGTGCATGTCTACGACGCGGAGACCTTCGAGTTGAAGGCCGAGATCGAATCGCACGCGCCTTCGGGCATCTTCTTCTCCGCCCGCGCGGGCCGGATCGGCCAATGAACGGACGCCAATGAACTGTGGATGGTAGTGACATGACCTGTGCCGCCCAGCCCTGCCCGGTGGAACTTGCGCTGCTCGACCGCTGGCAGCGGGATTTCCCGCTGGCCGAGCGGCCCTTCGCCCAGGCGGGGTCGGCGGTCGGGCTGGGCGAGGGCGAGACCATCGCCGCCTTCGCGCGGCTTCAGGCCACCGGCGTGCTGTCGCGGATCGGTGCGGTGGTGCGGCCCAACACGGCCGGGGCCAGCACGCTGGCCGCCATGCGCGTGCCGCCCGAACGGCTGGAACAGGTCGCGGCGCTGGTCAGCGCCCAGCCCCGCGTCAACCACAATTACGAGCGTGAACACGACCTCAACCTGTGGTTCGTGATCGCCGGACCGGACCGCGCAGCGGTGACGGACACCATCGCCCGGATCGAGACTGCGACGGGACTGCCGGTTCTCGACCTGCCCATGGTCGAGGGCTATCACATCGACCTCGGCTTTCCGCTGGCGGGCGGGCCGGCACGCAAGGATCTGCAACGGCCCGCGACCGGCTACCGCCCCGACCGGCACGACCGGGCGCTGCTGGCCGAGATCGAGGACGGGCTTCCGCTGACGCTGCGCCCTTACCGTACGGTAGCCGAAGGGCTGGGCACAGAACAGGATGACGTGCTGGCCCGGCTCGACCGGCTGATGCGGGAAGGCGTGATCTCGCGCTTCGGCTGCGTGGTGCGACACCGCGCGCTTGGCTACCGCGCCAATGCGATGGCGGTCTGGGACGTGCCCGACGATCAACTGACCGGGGTCGCCCCGCGCCTTGCCCGTCACCCGCGGGTCACGCTGTGCTACCGCCGCCCGCGGCGGCTGCCCGACTGGCGTTACAACCTGTTCTGCATGATCCACGCCACCAGCCGCGACGACGCAAGCGCCTCGATCCGCGAGATCAACGAGGCCGCCGGGACCGGCGGTCTGGCACAGGACGTGCTGTTCTCGCTGCGCTGCTTCAAGCAGCGCGGCGCAACCTTTTCCGACACGGCGGAGGCGCGCGCATGACCCGCATCACCGATCCGGCCGAACGCGCCGTCATCAACGGCTTGCAGGGCGGATTTCCGCTGTCGCCCCGCCCGTTTGCCGAGGTAGGGGCGCGTTTCGGCCTTGATGAGGCGGAAATGCTCGCCACCCTCGGACGGCTGGTCGAGTCGGGCCGCGCCAGCCGCTTCGGCCCCTTGTGGAACGCCGAGGGGATCGGCGGCGCGGTCTGTCTTTGCGCCATGGCCGTGCCGCCGGAGCGGTTCGAGGAAGTCACCGAGGCGGTCAACGCCCACCCCGAGGTCGCGCATAATTACGAGCGCACGCACCGGCTCAACATGTGGTTCGTGCTGTCGGCCGAACGGCCGGAACGCATCGCCGAAGTGCAGGCCGAAATCGAGGCCGAGACCGGCCTTCAGGTCTATCCGATGCCCAAGACCCGCGAGTTCTTCATCGATTTCCGGCTGGAGGTCTGACCATGCTCGACCCGCAAGACCGCCGTATCCTTGCCGCCACGCAGAAGGGCCTGCCGCTGGTGGCGCGGCCCTATGCGGCGGTGGCCGAGACCGTCGGCATGGAGGAGGCCGAGGTGATCGACCGGCTGAGCCGCCTGCTCGACGCGGGCGCGATCCGGCGGATCGGGCTGATTCCGAACCACTACGCGCTTGGCCTTACCGCCAACGGCATGTCGGTCTGGGACGTGGCCGACGAGGCCGTGGCCGGGATCGGCCCCCGGATCGGCGCGCTCGATTTCGTCACCCATTGCTACGAACGCCCCCGCCATCTGCCGCACTGGCCCTACAACCTGTTCGCGATGGTCCATGGCCGCTCGCGCCCCGAGGTCGAGGACAAGGCGGCCCGCATCGCCACCCTGATCGGCCCCGCCCTGCGCGGCCATGAAATCCTCTATTCGACCCGTATCCTGAAAAAGACCGGGCTGCGGATCGCAGCCTGAACCAGACCGCCAGAGCCAGACCGCCCAAACCATACTGGAGGCCAGCGTCATGTTCCGCCTGACCCACTACCTGAACGAAATCCTCGCGCCCTCGCCGCTCGGCCCGCATCGCAAGCCTGCCGGGCCGGTGGTGATCTGGAACCTGATCCGCCGCTGCAACCTGACCTGCAAGCACTGCTATTCGATCTCGGGCGACTTCGAGACCCCGGGAGAACTGAGCACCGCCGAGGTATTCGACGTGATGGACGACCTGCGCGGCTTCCGGGTGCCGGTGCTGATCCTTTCGGGCGGCGAACCCCTGATGCGGCCCGACATCTTCGAGATTTCCGAGCGCGCCAAGGGCAAGGGGTTCTATGTCGGGCTTTCGACCAACGGCACGCTGATCGACGCCGGGATGGCCGCACGGATCGACGATATCGGCTACGACTACGTGGGGATCTCGCTTGACGGGATCGGCGAGACGCATGACCGTTTCCGCCGCAAGACCGGCGCCTATGAGGAGGCGCTGGGGGCCGCGCGGCTGCTGCGCGACCGGGGCGTCAAGGTCGGCATCCGCTTCACCATGACCGACGACAACGCGGCACAACTGCCCTTGCTTCTGGATCTGGTCGAGGCCGAGGGCTTTCCGAAATTCTACCTCTCGCATCTGGTCTATGCCGGGCGCGGCAACACCAACCGCGGCGACGACGCCACCTGGGCCGCGACCCGCGCGGCGATGGACATGGTGATCGCCCGCGCCTGGGACTGGGTGCGGAAGGGCGCCGGGATCGAGATCGTCACCGGCAACAACGATGCCGATGCGGTCTATCTGCTGCACTGGGCCGGGCGCGAGCGGCCGGAGAGCGTGGCGCACCTGACCGAACTGCTGCGGCGCTGGGGCGGCAACTCCTCGGGCGTCAACATCGCCAATATCGACAACCTCGGCAACGTCCACCCCGATACGATGTGGTGGCACCATACCATCGGCAATGTGCGCGACCGGCCGTTTTCCGATATCTGGTCGGACCTTTCCGACCCGATCATGGCCGGGCTCAAGGCAAGCCCGCGCGTGATCGGCGGGCGCTGCGGCGAATGCGCGTATTTCGACATCTGCGGCGGCAACACGCGGGTGCGGGCGCTGCGCATCACCGGCGATCCATGGGCCGAAGACCCCGGTTGCTACCTGAGCAACGCCGAGATCGGTCTTGCCGACGCGGACGGGGCTGGCCGCATCACCGTCACGCCATACCGGGGACTTCGCCATGAAGCGCGCCAGACCGTTTGAAACCGCCCTTGCCGCGCTGGCGGGGCTGTGGCTGCTGGCCCTGCCCGCCGTCGCGGAGCCGGAGCTGGATGAACTTGAAGTGGCCTCGATCTACTACGGCCATTGCGCGGTCTGCCACGGCGGCGACCGTTTCGGCGGCATCGGCCCGGCGCTTTTGCCCGAGAACCTCGGCCGCCTGACGCTGGAAAACGCCGTCGCCGTGATCGCCGAGGGTCGCAACGCCACCCAGATGCCCGGCTTCTCGCACGAACTCACGGACACGGAAATCGCCGCACTCGCCGACTACGTGATGACCCCGCTGCCCTCGGTCCCGACCTGGGAAGAGCATGATATCATCGCCAGCCAGATCACCCATGCCGAGGTGCGACAGATCGACGGGCCGCTGCACGGGTCCGACCCGATGAACCTGTTCGTCGTGGTCGAGACCGGCGACCATCACGCCACCATCCTCGACGGCGACACGTTCGAGCCGCTGACCCGGTTCCAGACCCAGTTCGCGCTGCACGGCGGGCCGAAGTTCACCCCGGACGGCCGCTTCGTCTTCTTCATGTCGCGCGACGGCTGGGTGTCGAAATACGATCTCTGGACGCTGGAACTGCTGGCCGAGACCCGCGCCGGGATCAACGCGCGCAACATCGCGCTTTCGGCGGACGGCCGTTTTGTCGCGGTCGCCAACTACCTGCCGCACACGCTGGTGATCCTCTCGGCCGACGACCTGTCGGTGCAGAAGATCTTCGACGTGCGCGACAGTGCCGGGGTATCGTCGCGGGTCTCGGCGGTCTATCAGGCCCAGCCGCGCCATTCCTTCGTCGCGGCGCTGAAGGACGTGCCGGAAATCTGGGAGGTCGCCACCGACCCCGCGCTGCTCGCCGCGCAGGGCGGTTTCGAGCTGCGCCGGATCGAGGCGCCCGAGCCGCTCGACGACTTCTTCTTCGACCCGCCCTACGATCACCTGATCGGCTCGGCCCGCGACAGCAAGGCGATCGTCGTCGATCTGAACGCGGGGCGCGAGATCCGCAGACTCGACGTGCCCGGCCTGCCGCATCTGGGCTCCGGCATCGCCTGGGAATGGGGCGGCCATGCGGTGATGGCCACGCCGCACCTGCGCGCGGGCAAGATCAGCGTGATCGACATGGACGACTGGGAGGTGCTGCGGCTGATCGAGACGCCGGGGCCGGGCTTCTTCATGCGCAGCCACGAGAACACCCCCTTCGCCTGGACCGACGGGATGCTGGGGCCGCAAAAGGACACGATGGCGATCATCGACAAGCGCACGCTGGAGGTGGTCCGCACCCTGACCCCCGAACCCGGCCGGGTCGCCGCCCATGTCGAGTTCGACCGCCACGGCCGCCACGCGCTCGTGTCGGTCTGGGAGATCGAGGGGGCGCTGGTCGTCTACGACGCCGAAACCTTCACCGAGGTCAAACGCATCCCGATGTCGCGACCCTCGGGAAAATACAACGTCTGGAACAAGATCACCTTCTCGGACGGTACAAGCCACTGAGGGCGGGCGGCGGGGCCTGCCCCCGCCCCCGGTCCGGCAAGGCGGAACATACCCTTGTCGAAAGGCTGACCCGCCAACGGGAATATCAGCAATCTCAAAAAACCTGGCGACCCCGGAAGGAATCGAACCCTCAACCTGGCGATTAGAAGTCGCCCGCTCTATCCAGTTGAGCTACGGGGCCATGCCCGACCCTTTAAGGGCAGGGGGGCGGGTCGCGCAAGCCCCTCGGCCGGATGGGGGCAGGCCGGTTTGGAAACAGCCGTTCCCGCCCCGGCCGCAGGGCAAGCCCTACACCCGCATGTGCCGTGCCCGCGCGCCCCGCTCGATCGCCGCCGCGTTCAGGCGCTCGATGTGCAGCTCGTGGCGGATTTCCTCAAGCATCCGCAGTTCGGTGTCTTGCAGCGTTCCATCGGCGGCCGCCACATCGCAGGCCAGCGCATAGGCGGTCTCGTAGAGCCGGTCCGGCAGCGCGTCGCGGATCAGGCCGAACAATGCGTCAAGCCCGTCCTCGACCTCGAACAGGTCGAACACGGTCTGCGCGATGCGCCGCAGCCGGTCGGCGTCGTAATCCGCGAACACCGGCAGGTGGTTGACGATGCGCTGGATCGCCACCAGTTCGGCGGTGCGGATGTTCTCATCCGAGGCGGAGACCGCGATCATCACGGCGACCAGCGCGTCCTGCGGCGTAAGCGGGGGGGTGTTTCTGGTCACGGTGGTCTCCTGAACTGTTCTGTTGCGGCGCAGAATATTGACCTGCGGCCGGACGGACAATAGGACAGGCACGCGCAGGCCGGAACTGCGTATGAATGAGGATATGCAGATGTCGGCCCTTCGTGATGCCGCGATGAAATCGAAAGCGTGGCCCTTCGAGGAAGCCCGGCGCATCCTCAAACGCTATGAGAAGGGGCCGCCCGCCAAGGGGCATGTGCTGTTCGAGACCGGCTACGGCCCCTCGGGCCTGCCGCATATCGGCACCTTCGGCGAGGTGGCGCGCACCACGATGATCCGCCGCGCGTTCGAGGTGATCAGCGACATCCCGACCCGGCTGGTCTGTTTTTCCGACGACCTCGACGGGATGCGCAAGGTGCCCGACAACGTGCCGCAACAGGACATGCTGCGCGGGCATCTGCAACGGCCGCTGACCTCGGTGCCCGACCCGTTCGGCGAATACGAGAGCTTCGGCGACCACAACAACGCCATGCTGCGGCGGTTCCTCGACACGTTCGGGTTCGAATACGAGTTCATCTCGGCCACGGATTTCTACCGCTCGGGCCGGTTCGATCCGATCCTGCTGCGCGCGGCGGAGCGTTACGAGGCGATCATGGAGGTGATGCTGGCCAGCCTGCGCGAGGAGCGGCAGCAGAGCTATTCGTGCTTCCTGCCGATCCATCCCGAGACCGGGCGGGTGCTCTACGTGCCGATGAAGGAGGTGAACGCCAAGGACGGCACCATCACCTTCGACGACGAGGACGGGCGGGAATGGACGCTTCCCGTCACCGGCGGCAACGTCAAGCTGCAATGGAAGCCCGATTTCGGCGCCCGCTGGGCGGCACTGGACGTGGACTTCGAGATGTATGGCAAGGACCATTCCACCAACACACCGATCTACGACGCGATCTGCGAGATACTCGGCGGCCGCAAGCCGGAGCATTTCACCTACGAGCTGTTCCTGGACGAGCAGGGGCAGAAGATCTCGAAGTCGAAGGGCAACGGGCTGACGATCGACGAATGGCTGACCTATGCGGCGTCCGAGTCGCTCAGCTATTTCATGTATCTCAAGCCCAAGACGGCGAAGCGGCTGTGGTGGGACGTGATCCCGAAGGCGGTCGATGAATATCACCAGCAGTTGCGGGCCTTTCCGGGGCAGGATGTGGCGGCGCAGGTCAACAACCCGGTCTGGCATATCCATGGCGGCACCCCGCCGGAGTCGCGGATGGTGGTGCCGTTCGCGATGCTTCTGAACCTTGCCAGCGTGGCGGGGGCGGCGGATGCGAAGGGGCTCTGGGGGTTCATCCGCCGCTATGCGCCCGAGGCGAGCCCGGAGACCCACCCCGACCTTGACGCGGCGGCCGGATATGCGGTGCGCTATTTCCGCGACTTCGTGGCCCCGGCACGGCGGTTCCGCCTGCCGGACGACCGCGAGCGGGCGGCGATGGAAGATCTGGTGGCGCGGCTGAAGGCGTGGGATGGCGGGCTCGATGCCGAGGCGCTGCAAAGCATGGTCTTCGCCGTCGGCAAGGAACACGGGTTCGAGCCGCTGCGCGACTGGTTCAAGGCGCTTTACGAGGTGCTGCTGGGGGCGAGCGAGGGGCCGCGCTTCGGCGGGTTCGTCGCCCTTTACGGGGTCGGGGAGACGGTGGCGCTGATCGAGCGCGGGCTGGCGGGGGACCTGGCGGCCTGACGTCCGGGCATGGCGGGCGGAATCGCCCACCGGGGCCGGTCATGCGCTTTTCCGGGGGTTCCGGAAGAAATCGACGTGATTCCAGCGGCTTGGACTGCGGATGTTTCGCGCGCGAAACATTTTCCGGTCAGGCGGTTGATTCCAAAGGATTCCCGCGGCCGAAACCCGGAAATCAGGGTTAAATCACCGGAAATATTAACCTTTTGGCAATATTTGCGCGGCCCCCGCGGGATTGGCGATATCGCCCGCCCTACCCGCCGTTGCCGTTCCCCCGGCTCTGCCAGACCTCCCACCAGATGCCCCAGCGGGCGGTGAGATCGTCCGCCCGGCCCGCGAACAGCCGCGTGCCCAGCGCAAGCGCCCGTCCGGCCAGCGCCCGGCGGCGGTCGAGCGCCAGCGCCGCGACGGCGGGCAGGGCTTCGCCCCCGGCCCCGGTTACGGTGCCGGAAAGCTGGGCGGTCAGCACGTCGAGGTCGTTGTGATCGCCCAAGAGCTCGCCCAGCTCGTCGGTCGCCGCGACATGGGCGGCCATCATCGCGGGCCAGACCGGGGTCAGCAGCCGGGCCTGATACCAGTGATCCTTGACCGGGCGGCGCCAGTCGTGAAACGGCGTCGCGTCGAAATCGCCCGCGAATGCCGCGCGGGATGTCTTCAGCCCCCGCCGCGCCCGGCGCCATGTGTCGGCCAGCCCGCCCTCCAGCGCCCCGAAACCGCGCCCGGAGATGTGCCAGCCGGGCACCCGGCCGTGGACCTCATGCAGCCCCTCACGGAAGGCGGCGAGGCTTTCGGCCAGCGCCACCGGCTCGCGGGCCGTGGCGACCCGTGCCCCGAGCCCCTCGCGCAGGGCGGCGAGACCGGCACTGGCGGGCAGCGGCGCCACAAGCGTGTCGAAGGTGCGCAGCCTCACCTCGGCATCGCGCAGCCCGGCGATATGGCGGGTGGCATCGCGCAGCACCGCGCTTTCCTGCCTGCTGCCGTCAAGCACCGGCTGCACCAGCCGCAACAGGCCGCGCAGTTTCTTGACCCGCTTGCGGGCCGAATGGATCGCGGCGGCATGGGCACGGGCCGGGTCGCGGGTGTCGGCCAGCGCACCCTCGATCTGTTCAAGCGCGAGCCGGTGCACCGCCGCCTGCACCGACTTGTCGTCACGGGAAAAATGATAGGCCATGCTGTCCCTTGGTCGATCTTCGGGCAAGGGTAGCACGGGACTTGTTGCAGTTGCATGACAATGGCGCCGCAGCCGGTTGCGAACGGTGGTGCAGGCGGGGGTTAACCTTTCCCTGCTAGCCCTTTGCCGGTCAGGCGGGCTGCCCGGCGTTTCCGCGAGAGCATGGACGGAGACGCAGGCCCCCTGCCCGCGCCCCTCCGCCGAATTCCCGCCGGGCACCCCGGGGACGCTGACGAGGCGACACGAGGGGGTTTGCGCGATGAACAAGGCGATTACCGACGGGCTGGTGCTGATGCCGCCGCCGTTCGCGGCCGGGCTGAACGTCTGGTCGAGCGGCGACGGCACGCCGGGCTCGGCGACCTGGCAGGGGGCGCCGAATGCGGCGCTGGTGCCCGCCGATCAGGATTTCGGCGGCTGTCTGGAGGTGCAGAAGACCGCCGCGACCACCCGGCTGCGCCATATGGGCCAGACCCAGATGCTGCCGGGGATGTATCTGCGCATCACCGCGCGGGTGAAGGCGATGACCGGCAACCTGCCCTCGGTACGGATCGCCGCATGGGCGGGCGACGGGTCGGAGAACCACGTCGCCCCGGTGCCGCAGGTGGGGCCTTCGGTGACGCTGACGACCTACGGGCAGGTGGTTACGGTGCAGGCGATCGTCGGCGCGGGCAGCCGGGGCGGGGTCGATATGGTCTGGGGCACGGCGCCGGTCTACGGGCATTTCGGGCTGGACCTGACCGGGCCCAATGGCGGCACGGTGCGGATCGACGACATCGAGATCGAGGACGTGACCCACGTCTTCCACCGCGGGATGATGGACTGGGTGGATGTGCGCGATTTCGGCGCGCGGGGCGACGGGACCGGCGATGACTCGGCCGCCTTCCATGCCGCCGATGCCGCAGCGGCGGGGCGCAGGGTGCTGGTCTCGGCCGGGGTCTATCGGCTCGCGTCCAACGTCGCCATGGCCTCGCCGGTGCGGTTCGAGGGCACGGTGACCATGCCCGCCGCGAACCGGCTGGCGCTGACGCAGGGCTTCGATCTGGAAACCTACGCCCGCGCCTTCGGCAGCGAGGCCGAGGGGCTGCGCCGGGCGATACAGGCGCTGTTCCATTTCACCGATCACGTCACGCTCGACCTCAACGGGCGGCAGGTGAACGTGGAGGCGCCGCTGGACGTGGCCGCGCTGGCGGGCATGACCGGAAGCCAGTTCGCCCAGCGCCGCCTGATCACCAACGGCCAGCTCGTGGCGGTGCCGGGCCCGGCGTGGGACACCGGGACCGTGACCTCGCAGGCCGCCTACGACCATGCCCAGCCCTACCGGCTGTCCGGGGTGGCCAATGTGGCGAACATTCCGGTCGGCGCGCTGGTCACCGGCACGGGTGCCGCGCGCGAGGTTTATGTGCGCTCGAAAGACGTCGCCGCCGGCACGGTGGATCTCAGCCTGCCCCTGGGCGCCGCCTCGGGAACGCGCGGCTACACCTTCCGCCGGTTCCGCTACATGCTGGATCTGAGCGGGTTCGGGCGGCTGGACAAGCTGGAGGTGACGGATGTGGAGTTCCTGTGCAACGGCGAGGCCAGCGCCATCCTGCTGCCGCCCAGCGGCATCACCTTCCGCCTGCACGGCTGCGTCATCAACAAGCCGCGCGACCGGGGGATCAGTTCGATCGGCACCGGCTGTCAGGGGATGATGGTCGATGAATGCCAGTTCCTGTCGAACGAACAGCCGGTCCGGGTGCAGGACCGCACCACTATCGCGCTCAACGTCAACGCCAACGATGCCAAGATCCGCGACAACCGCGCGGTGCGCTTCGCGCATTTCGCCAAGTTGCACGGCACCGGGCACATGCTTATCGGCAACCACTTCTTCCAGGGCGATTCCGAGAGCCCCGGCGTGCGGCGGGCCGGGGTGATCTTTTCCGGGATCAACGTCAAGTCGATGATGACCGGGAACTACGTCGACAACAGCTTTGTCGAGCTGACGAACGAGCATGAGCCCGACCCGGCCTGGAACAACCAGTTCTCGTTCGGCGGGCTGGCGATCACCGGCAACATCTTCACCGCGAACGACGTGGTGCCCGCCTTCGGCTGGATCGTGGTGACGCCCTACGGGCCGGGGCACTACCTGCACGGGATCTCGATCACCGGCAACACGTTCCGCACCCTGAACGGCGCGATCGACCGGGTGGAGAAGGTCGATACCACCCATGCGGCGCTGGACAACGGGCGGATGCGCAACATCGTGGTGCATGGCAACAACTTCAACGGGGTGAACCGGCCGATGTTCAACCCGGTGGTGGTGAGCCATGAGCAGAACTCGGTCTCGACGGCCTGGACGGTGGACGGCGCGGACTTCCTGCCGTTCGGCGGCTGGGCGCGCACGGTGCAGGCGGTGGTGGCCGACGGGCCGATCACCGGGGCGCAGGACGCGGTGACGGCGGGGATGCCCTATGCCGAGACGCGGGTGGGGTCGTCGAACAGCCTCGTACGGCTGCGCTGGCCCTCGGCGGTCAAGGGGCGGGTCAATGTGACGATCCGCATGGACAGCCCGGTTTGAGGCGCCGGACGGAGGGGGCGGAAAGGCCCCCTCCCGCCGTGCCATTCCGGCGGAAACGCCGGTCTGTGGCGCGGCGGTTGCCGACCGCCTGCGGTCCGGCTTCATGTCAGGCGATGTCTGTTGACCGTGCTGGTCGGCAAGGGGCAGGGCGTCTGGAGCGCAACTTTCGCCCGACTACTCTTGCCCGGAACAGCCGCTTCAGCGGCCCGGGCAGCGGCCGACCGCGGGCGGCCGCTCCTGCAACGTTTCGACATGCACAGACGTCGGGGTATTCGGCACCATAAACTGCCAGACCACAGCCGTAGCAGCGGCCCCCCGCGGTCGGCCGCTGCCCTCTGTTTCGCAGTATATTTGCTCCGCTCGGCGAAGCCGACCAACACCAGCCAACAGACATCGCTTTCTATCGGGTGGAAAGGATGCCACAAAGCACCATGTCCGCCGACCCCGCCCCATGGCTGATCCTGCCGCTGCCCGGCAACGAGGCTTTCGCCCGCCGTCTGGCCGAAGCCGGGGGCTGGGAGGCGGGCGCGCTGGAGACCCGGCGCTTTCCCGACGGCGAAAGCTATGTGCGGCTGCTGTCCGACGTGGCGGGCCGGGACGTGGCGCTGGTCTGCACGCTGGCGCAACCGGACGAGGGTTTCCTGCGGCTGGTCTTCGCCGCCGACGCGGCGCGCGATCTGGGGGCGCGCTCGGTCACGCTGGTCGCCCCCTATCTTGCCTACATGCGGCAGGACCGCCGGTTCCGGCCCGGCGAGGCGGTCACCTCGTTCAGCTTCGCGCGGCTGGTATCAGGCAGCTTCGACCGGCTGGTGACGGTCGATCCGCATCTGCACCGCCACCCGGCGCTGTCCGCGCTCTACACCATCCCCGCCGACACGCTGCACGCCGCGCCGCTGCTGGCCGACTGGATCGGGGCGCAGGTGGAACGCCCGCTGCTGATCGGCCCCGACGAGGAAAGCGAACAATGGGTCTCGGCCATCGCGGACCGGATCGGGGCGCCGCATGCGGTGCTGCGCAAGACCCGCCACGGCGACCGCAGGGTGGAGATCGACCTGCCCGACCTGTCGGCATGGCGCGGGCACCGGCCGGTGCTGGCCGACGATATCGCCTCATCGGGCCGCACCCTGATCGAGGCGGCGCGCAAGCTGTCGGCGCAGGGGTTCGCGCCGCCGGTGGTCGCGGTCGTCCACGGCATCTTCGCGGGCGACGCCTACGCGGGCCTTGCGCCGCTGTGCGGCAGGATCGTCTCGACCGATTCCGTGCCGCATGAGAGCAGTGCCATCGACCTTGCCCCGCTGGTCGCGGCGGCGCTGGCCGCGCCGGGCACACCGGCCGGGGCGCCGATCCGCCACCGCCGCCCGCCATGCTGACGCTCTCTTCCCTTGGCGGGGCGGGCACCGTCACCGGCTCCAAGCACCTGCTGACCAACGGGGACCGGCGGATCCTGGTCGATTGCGGGCTGTTCCAGGGGTTGAAGAACCTGCGCGAACAGAACTGGGTGCCGCTGCCGATCGCGCCCGAAAGCATCGGTGCGGTGGTGCTGACCCATGCCCATCTCGACCACACCGGCTATCTGCCGAAACTGGTGCGCGAGGGGTTCCGCGGCCCGGTCTTCGCCACCGCCGCCACCCGCGATCTGGCGGAACTGATCCTCAAGGACAGCGCCCATATCAACGAACGCGATGCCGAATATGCCAACCGCAAGGGTTTTTCCAAGCATCGGCCGGCGCTGCCGCTTTACACCGTGGCCGATGCCGAACGGGCGATGGAGCTTTTCTCCATCGTGCCCTTCGACGAACCGCTGACGCTGCCCGGCGGCGCGCGGCTGCTGTTCCGTCGCGCCGGGCATATCCTCGGCGCCGCCAGCGCGCAGATCGACTGGGGCGGGCGGCGGATCGCGTTCTCGGGCGACCTCGGCCGCTACGGCGATCCGATGCTGCCCGACCCCGAGCCGGTGCCGGAAGCCGATTACGTGGTGGTCGAATCCACCTACGGCAACCGCCGCCACGACCCCGCCGACCCGGCCGAGGCCATGGGCGAGATCGTCGAGCGCACCGTCGCGCGCGGCGGCACCGTGGTCATTCCCGCCTTCGCGGTCGGGCGGGCGCAGTCGCTGCTTTACCACCTGTGGACCCTGCGCAAGGCCGGGCGGCTGGGCAATGTGCCGATCTACCTCGACAGCCCGATGGCGATCAACGCCACCGGCCTGCTGCACAAACACCACCGGGACCACCGGCTGAGCCGCGTGGAATGCGAGGAGGTCTGCCGCATCGCCACCTATACGAAAGAAGTCGCGGAATCGAAGGCGATCACCACCAGCCCGTGGCCCAAGGTGGTGATCTCGGCCAGCGGCATGGCCACCGGCGGGCGGGTGCTGCATCACCTGAAATCCTATGTCACCGACCCGAAACACACCATCCTGTTCTCGGGCTTCCAGTCCGAGGGCACGCGCGGCCGGGCCATGCTGAACGGGGCCGGGGACATCCGCATCCATGGCCAGTGGGTGCCGGTGCGGGCCGAGATCGACGACCTGTCCATGCTGTCCGCCCATGCCGATGCCGACGGGCTGATGCGCTGGCTTTCCGGGTTCCGCCGCCCGCCCGAACGGGTCTTCATCACCCATGGCGAGAATCAGGCCGCCGAGACGCTGCGGGTCCGGATCGACCGCGAACTGGGCTGGAACGCCACCGTGCCGCGTCAGAACCAGGTGGCCGGTCTATGATCACGCTTGCCAGCCGCGCCACCCCCGACCAGCCGCCGCTGCGCGCCCGGCGGCTGGGGCTGCATACCCAGCACCAGCCGGTGGTGGTGATGCGCTCGGACTGCCACGTCTGCCGGTCCGAGGGGCTGGCCGCGCGCTCGCAGGTGCTTGTGACCAGCGGCGGGCGGCAGATCCAGGCGACACTGTTCCAGACCGACAGCGACACGCTGATCGGCCCCGACGAAATCGGGTTTTCCGAGACCGCGTGGGAGTTGCTGGGCACGGCCGAGGGGGCCGGGGTCCGCGTCACCCACCCGCCCGCGCTGGCGTCGCTGGCCAATGTGCGCAGGCGCATCTACGGCCACCGGCTTGACGCGCAGGCCATGTCCGAGATCGTGACCGACGTGGCGGCGGGGCGCTACAGCGACGTGCAACTGGCCGCGTTCCTGACCGCGGGCGCGGCACTGCCGCTGGACGAACAGGAGACGGCGGACCTGACCGGGGCGATGCTGGCGGTGGGGGACCGGCTTTCGTGGGACGCGCCCGTCGTGGTAGACAAGCACTGCATCGGCGGGCTGCCCGGCAACCGCACCACGCCCGTGGTGGTGGCGATCGTCACGGCGCACGGGCTTTTGATGCCCAAGACCTCGTCGCGCGCCATCACCTCGCCCGCGGGCACCGCCGACACGATGGAGACGCTGGCGCCGGTGGACCTCGACATCGCCACGCTGCGGCGGGTGGTCGAGACCGAGGGCGGCTGCATCGCCTGGGGCGGCGCGGTGCATCTGAGCCCAGCCGACGACATCTTCCTGCGGGTCGAGCGCGAGCTGGACGTGGACACCGAGGGGCAGCTGATCGCCTCGGTCCTGTCGAAGAAGATCGCCGCCGGATCGACCCATGTGGTGATCGACATTCCGGTCGGCCCGACCGCCAAGGTCCGCAGCGAGGAAGCCGCGGCCCATCTGGCCGAACGCACGGTGGCGGTGGCGGCGCGGTTCGGCCTGGCCGCGACCTGCCTCATGACCGACGGGGCGCAGCCGGTGGGGCGCGGCATCGGCCCGGCGCTGGAGGCGCTCGACGTGCTCGCCGTGCTGCGGGGCGAAGCGGGCGCGCCCGACGACCTGCGCCGCCGCTCGGCCATGCTGGCGGGGGCGGCGCTGGAGATCGGCGGCAAGGCCGCGCGGGGCGAGGGCATGGCGCTGGCGCTTTCGACGCTGGCGGACGGGCGGGCCTGGCGGAAGTTCGTGGCGATCTGCGAGGCGCAGGGCGGGCTGCGCCGGCCGCCGCGCGCGCCGCATGTCCATCCGCTGCTCGCGCCGGCGACGGGGCGGGTGGTGCATATCAACAACCGCAGGCTCGCCATGCTCGCCAAACTCGCCGGCGCGCCCGAGGACAAGGCGGCGGGCATCCACATGGAGGTACGGCTGGGCGATGAGATCGAGCGGGGCCAGCCGCTGCTCCATATCCATGCCGAAACGCCGGGGGAACTGGCCTATGCGCTCGACTACGCCACCGGCACCGACGACATGATCGGAATCGCACCGTAGGGGCGGGGCTGTTGCGGGGGGCTATTCGGCCTGCATCCCCTCGACATATTCCGCCAGCAGCACCAGGCGTTCGGGCGTGGGGGTGAAGATGCCGGGCCCGGTCTCGACCAGCACCGTGCGGCCTTCCATCAGCGGGCCGAACTCGGGCATCGGGCCGCCACCGCCGCCCTTGCCCTGCGAATAGCCGTAGACCTTGCCCATGACCCCGACCAGCGGGAACACGCCCCCGTTTGCCGCCGAAAGCCCGGTGAGGTCCGAAGGCGGCACGCTCAGCCCCGGCGCGGCGATCCCGTCGCCCCGGCCGGAGTCGCCGTGGCAGGCCGCGCAATAGTCGCCGTAAAGCGCCCGCCCGGTCTCGACCCGCACCTCCGGCGCGCAGGCCGCCACCAGCCCCGCCAGAACGGCGGCGGTGCCGCCTGCCCATATCACCCTGCCCATCCGTTCCGCTCCTGTCCGCTGGCCTCTCGCCCGCCGTTGGCCGCAGCTTGCCCCGGGAAAGCAGACGGTGCAATCCCGCCCGACGTTGCATTGAGGGAGAGTTCGGGAGCCTCCGGCGGGGATATTTCGGGACAGAAGAAGCACAAGTGCTCTGCCAATAATATTTCACCTTTCCGAAAATACTCTCGGGGGGTGAATTGGCCGCAGGCCAAGAGGGGGGCAGACGGCCCCCCTGCCCCGGCAGACATTCGCCCGGCGCCCATGAAATCGAACCCGGCCGCGCCCGGTCCCTTTCCAGCGGGCGCGTCCGCCGTTATGATGCGCGGCGAAATCACCGGGGTGCAGGACGGCCGGGCAGGGCCGGTTCCCGGGTGATCGACTTGGCAGAGCGCGGGGCAAGCCGCGCCAAGGGGGCAAGGAATGGCAGGACAGGCGGCATTCAGGACAATGCTCGGGGCGGCGCTGGTCCTCGGGCTGGCGGGCTGCGAGGACGGGGCGCAACCCTTCGGTTTCCTTGGCGGAGACCGCGCGGCGGGCGAAAACGGCACGAGCGCCGCCACCACCACCCGACTGGTGGAACGCGACGTGGAGGCGCCCGGGGTCTTCGAGGTCTCGGAACCCGGGCTCTGGGACGGGCGGCCGTCGCTGGGCGGCGTCTGGGTCGCCCACCCGGAGGTGAGCGACCCCGAACGGGTCATCATCCGCAACCCGGCCAATGGCAAATTCGTGATCGGCGCGCTGTTCCGGCGTGAACGCGACCACCCCGGGCCGCGGCTTCAGGTCTCGTCCGACGCCGCGTCCACCATCGAGATGCTGGCGGGCCAGCCGACGACGCTGCATGTGGTCGCGCTGCGGCGCGAGGAAGTGCCGGTGGCCGAGCCGGAGGCGCCGATCCTCGACGCGGCCGAGACCATCGAGACCGAGAGCCTGGACGCGGTGACCGAAACCGCCGCCGCCGCCATCGACCGGGCCGAGGGCCAGACCGCGACCGTATCCGCGCCATCCGCCGCCACCGCCCCCGCGGCGCGGCCCGCCGCCGCCCCGGCCGCACCGCCGGCAGCCCCCACCGGCACCGCCGCGACCGGGCGCAATTTCCTGCAAATCGGCATCTTCAGCGTCGAGGCCAACGCCCGCCGCGCCGCCGACCAGATGCGCGCCGCCGGGGCCACACCGGATATCCGCCGGGGCGAGACCCAGGGCCGCGCCTTCTGGCGGGTCGTGGTCGGCCCGGCCGAAACCCCGGCCGAACGCAGCGCGCTGCTGGAGACCGTCAAGGGCCTCGGCTATGCCGACGCCTATTACGTCTCGCGCTGACGGCCATGAGAAAGGGAGACGGCATGATCCGCAGCCTTCTGCTTTGCGTCCCGCTGATCCTCGGGCTTGCCATGCCCGGCGCGGCGCAGACCTTCGACACCCGCGCCACTGCCGCCTGGGCCTATGACACGGGCACCGGCACGGTGCTGCTGGAAAAGGACGCCGACCTTGCGTTGCCCCCGGCGTCGATGTCCAAGCTCATGACGCTTTACATGCTGTTCGAGGCGCTGCGCGACGGGCGGGTGACGATGGACACCCAGTTCACCGTCTCGACCAAGGCGCGCAACATGGGCGGCTCGACCATGTTCCTGAACGAGATGGACCGGCCGACGGTGCGCGAACTCATCCTCGGGATCATCGTCAACTCGGGCAACGACGCCTGCGTCGTGGTGGCCGAGGGGCTTGCGGGCAGCGAGGACGCCTTCGCGCAGCTGATGAACGAACGCGCGCGGGCACTGGGGATGACCGGCACCACGCTGGCGAATGCCTCGGGCTGGCCGCACCCGGACCATCGCATGTCGATGCGCGATCTCGGCATCCTGACCGAACGGATGATCGCCGACTTCCCCGATCTCTACGCGATGTTCGCGGAACGGGAATACGACTACAAGGACCGCTCGCCCGCCAACCGTTTCAACCGCAACCCGCTCTTTCGGGCGTTTCCCGACAATCAGGCCGACCCCGACGGCATCCGCGCCGACGGGCTCAAGACCGGGCACACGCAGGAGGCGGGCTATGGGCTTGTCGGCTCGGCCGTGCAGGGCGACCGGCGGGTGATCTTCGTCATCACCGGCTTGCAGACCGAGGCGGCGCGGGTCGAGGAATCCGAGCGCATCGTCAATTGGGCCTTCCGCCAGTTCAACCAGCGCAGCGTGGCCAAGGCCGGGCAGCGGCTGGCCGAGGCCGAGGTCTGGCTGGGCGAGGCGCCCCGGGTCGGGCTGGTCGCGACCGAGGATGTGCGGATGCTGGTCCCGGCGCTGGTGCAGGAACCGCTGACGGCACAGGTGGTCTATCACGGCCCGGTCGAGGCGCCGATCGCGCAGGGCCAGCAGATCGCGGAATTGCGGATCATGGTGCCCGGCATGGCCGAACGCCGCATCCCGCTGGTCGCCGAGGCCGATGTGGCGCCGGGCGGCGTCGTCACCCGGTTGCGGACGGCGGCCGGGGTGCTGGCGGGCCGCGCAGTCGGGCTGGCCGCGTTCTGACATGCAACCGGGGATGCGGCGGGGCCGGTTCTTCAGTTTCGAGGGGATCGACGGTTCCGGCAAATCGACCCAGGCCCGGCTGCTGGCCGAAACCCTGCGGGCGGCAGGGCATGAGGTGGCGCTGACGCGCGAGCCGGGCGGTTCCCCCGGAGCCGAGGAAATCCGCCGCCTGCTGCTGGAAGGCGCCGTGGACCGCTGGTCGGCCGAGACCGAGCTTCTGCTGTTCACCGCCGCCCGGCGCGACCATCTGGAGCGCACGATCCGCCCGGCGCTCGACGCGGGGAAGATGGTGATCTCCGACCGTTTTGTCGATTCCACCCGGGTCTATCAGGGCGTCGGCCGCGCCGATCTGGCCGGGATGGTCGAGGAACTGCACCGGCTGGCCATCGGGGTGGAGCCGGACCTGACCTTCCTCATAGACATCCCGCCCGCCACCGGCCTTGCCCGCGCCCGCGCCCGTGAGGCGGGCGAGATGCGGTTCGAGGACATGGGCGAGGCGATGCAGGAACGGATGCGCGCGGGATTCCTTGCGCTGGCCGCTGCCGCGCCCGACCGCATTCGGGTGGTGGACGGCGACCGGCCCGCCGGGGCCATCGCCGCCGATGTGGCCCGCCTCGCCGCCGGGGCGCCGGCATGAGCGAGGACCGGCCCGAACCCGACCGGGTGGACGGCGCGCCGCATCCGCGCGAGACGGCCGTGCTGATCGGGCAGGAGGCGGCCGAGACCGCCTTCCTCGACGCATACAACAGCGGGCGGCTGCATCACGGCTGGCTGCTGACCGGCCCCGAGGGCGTGGGCAAGGCGACGCTGGCCTGGCGGATCGCGCGCTTCCTGCTGGCGACGCCCGAGGGTGACGGCGGCATGTTCGCGGCCCCGCCGCCCGGGACGCTGGATATCCCCGAGGACCACCCGGTCGCCCGGCGCATCGCCGCACTGTCGGAAAGCCGGTTGTTCCTGCTGCGCCGGGCCTGGGACGAGGATCGCAAGCGGCTCAAGTCGGTGATCACCGTCGATGAGGTGCGCCGGTTGAAGTCCTTCCTCGGACTCTCGGCGGCCGACGGCGGGCGGCGGGTGGTGATCGTCGACGACGCCGACGCGATGAACCCGAGCGCGGCCAATGCGCTGTTGAAGCTGCTGGAGGAGCCGCCGCGCGGGGTCGTCCTGCTGCTCGTGAGCCATCAGCCCGCGCGGCTGTTGCCGACGATCCGTTCACGCTGCCGGGTGCTGCGGCTTGGCCCGCTCGACGCGGCGGGCGTGGCGCGGGCGCTGGCGGCGGCACGGGCGGAACCGGCCGAGCCGCAGGCGCTGGCGGAGCTTGCGGGCGGGTCGGTCGGCGCGGCGATCCGCATCGCCAATCTCGACGGGGTGACGCTTTACAAGGGCCTGATCGAGTTGTTCGCCACCCTGCCCCGGCTCGACCGGCCGCGCGCGCTGGCGCTGGCCGAGGCCGCGGCGGGCAAGGGCGCCGAGGCGCGTTTCGACCTGACGCTTTCGCTCATCGACCTGCTGCTTGCGCGGCTTGCCCGCACCGGCGCGACCGGCGCCGCCCCGCCCGAGGCGCTGGCGGGCGAGGCCGCGCTGCTGATCCGCCTTGCCCCCGACGCGCGGGCGGGCCGGATCTGGGCCGATCTGGCCCAGACGCTGGGGCTTCGGGCGCGACGCGGACGGGCGGTCAACCTTGACCCTGCCGCGCTTCTGCTGGATATGGTGTTGAGAATTGACGAGACGGCGGCCCAGATCGCCCCGAGGTAAGCGCGATGACGCCGGAAATCGTTGACAGCCATTGCCATCTCGACTTCCCCGAACTGGCCGGAGAACTGCCCGAGGTGATCGCCCGCGCCCGTGCCGCCGGGGTGACGCGGATGGTGACGATCTGCACCCGGCTGCGGCAGGAGCCCGCCGTGCGCGCCATCGCCGAGGCGCATGACGGCGTGTTCTACGCCGCCGGAACCCATCCGATGAGCGTGGCCGACGAGCCGATGGCGACGGTCGCGGAACTGGTGGCGCTGGCGGCGCATCCCAAGTTCGTCGGCATCGGCGAGAGCGGCCTTGATTACCACTACACCGCCGAATCGAAGGACGCGCAGCAGGAGAGCCTGCGCATCCATATCGAGGCGGCGCGGCAGACCGGCCTGCCGCTGATCATCCACGCCCGCGACGCCGACGAAGACATGGCCCGCATCCTGACCGAGGAGCACCGCGCCGGGGCCTATGCCTGCGTCATGCACTGCTTTTCCTCGGGCGCGGGGCTGGCGCTTGCGGCGCTCGACCTCGGGTTCTACCTGTCGATGTCGGGGATCGCCGCCTTCCCGAAGTCGCAGGAGCTGCGCGACATCTTCGCCGCCGCGCCGCTGGACCGGATATTGCTGGAAACCGACGCGCCCTATCTTGCCCCGCCGCCCCATCGCGGCCGCCGCAACGAACCCGCCTATACCGCCCATACCGCGAAGGTCGGGGCGGAACTGTTCGGGCTGGACTATGCCGGGTTCGCCGCGCGCACCAGCGCCAATTTCGACCGGCTGTTCCGGAAGGCGGCCCGGCCCGCCGAGGCGGCCTGATGGCGCATCTTCGCTTCACCATCCTCGGGTGCGGCTCTTCCGCCGGGGTGCCGCGCATCGGCGGGCACTGGGGCGACTGCGACCCGGACGAGCCGCGCAACCACCGCCGCCGCTGCTCGATGCTGGTCGAGCGCACCACCGGCGAGGGCACGACGCGGGTGTTGATCGACACCTCGCCCGACATGCGGGCGCAACTGCTGGACGCGGGCGTCGGCGCGCTGGATGCGGTGGTGTTCACCCATTCCCACGCCGACCATGTGCACGGGATCGACGACCTGCGGCAGGTGGTGTTCAACATGCGCCACCGCCTGCCGGTCTGGGCCGACGGCCCGACGCAGGAGGCGCTCCTGTCGCGCTTCGGCTATGCCTTCGTGCAGCCCGCGGGCAGCCCCTATCCGCCGATCCTCGACCTGCACACCATCGACGGCCCGTTCGAGATCGCGGGGGCGGGCGGCGCGATCCGGCTGATCCCGTTCGAGGTCGATCACGGCTCGATGGACGCGCTGGGGTTCCGCATCGGCGACCTGGCCTATCTGCCCGATGTGCTGGAGATTCCCGCCCGGTCCTGGCACATGCTGGAGGATCTGGATTGCTGGGTGGTCGATGCGCTGCGGCGGCAGCCGCACCCGACCCATGCGCATCTGGCGCTGACGCTGGAATGGATCGACCGGGCCCGGCCCCGGCGGGCGGTGCTGACCAACATGCACATCGACCTGGACTATGCCACGGTCGCGGCCGAAACCCCGCCGCATGTCACCCCCGCCTTCGACGGGATGACCATCGACTATGAGGTATAGACCCCCCAGGGCCGGGGCGGGCTGAGCCGATGCAGGCGCTCATGGATGTCATCCTGCCGGTCTTTCTGGTGATCGGCTTCGGCTATGCCGCGGTCTGGCGCGGGTTCATGAGCGATTCGGCCGTGGACGGGCTGATGCGTTTTGCGCAGAATTTCGCGATTCCCTGCCTGCTGTTCCGCGCCATCGCCACGCTCGACCTGGGGCAGGAGTTCGACCTGCGGATGCTCGGCACCTTTTACGCGGGCGCGCTGGCCGGATTCTTCGCGGCGATGCTGGGTGCGCGGTTCCTGTTCGGGCGCCCGTGGGAGGACAGCGTGGCGATCGGCTTCTGCGGGCTGTTCTCGAACTCGCTGCTCCTGGGCCTGCCGATCACCGAACGCGCCTATGGGCCGGACGGGCTGGCGGCGAACTATGCGATCATCTCTGTCCATGCGCCGTTCTGCTACGGCATCGGCATCACCGCGATGGAGATCGCCCGCAACCGGGGCGGCAGTCTGGCCGGGCTGGCGCCGCGGGTGTTCGGGGCGATGTTCCGCAATGCGCTGGTGATCGGGATCGGCCTTGGATTCGTGGTGAACCTTGGCGGCATCCCGCTGCCCGGCGTGATGATGGGCGCGCTTGATCTGGTGGTGCAGGCGGCGCTGCCGGTGGCGCTGTTCGGGCTGGGCGGGGTGTTGTTCCGCTACCGGCCCGAGGGCGACATGCGCACCATCCTTTTCGTCTGCGCGGTCTCGCTGCTGCTGCATCCGGTGGTGACATGGGGGCTGGGGCAGGCAGTGGCGCTGGATCAGGGGGCGCTGCGCTCGGCCTCGGTCACGGCGGCGATGGCGCCGGGGGTGAACGCCTATCTGTTCGCCAACATGTACGGGGTGGCGAAGCGGGTGGCGGCCTCGTCGGTGCTGCTGGCGACGGGGATTTCCATGCTGACGGTCTGGGGCTGGCTGGCGGTGCTGCCCTGAGCGGGAAGCCGAAGGGCGGCCCGGGGGCCGCCCTGTCTGGATACCGGGAGTGGTGCGGTCGAGAAGACTCGAACTTCCACGGGAGTTACCCCACAGCGACCTCAACGCTGCGCGTCTACCAATTCCGCCACGACCGCATGACCGCTCCGGTGCGCCGCTGTCTAGCGAATTGCCCGGGGGATGTGAAGGGGGTTTGTCGCGGGCGGACAGAGTTTCCCGGCCGGCCCCCGGCAGAGGGGTAATCCTGTCCGCCACCCCGGTCCGTTTCCTGCACGACAGAGGGCAGCGGCCGACCGTGGGGGGGGCCGCTGGCGCAGCTGTTCCGGGCTGGGGGGTGTTCCGGTTCGGGTGTCGCTCCCGCCGGATGGTGCGCTGAAGCGCACCCTACGGGGGCCGGGATCCGGTCTGCTGTTGCCTTGCCTTGGGTGAAGCGTCCCGAACGGGGAGAGGAACGGCGATTGCGCCATCACCCTGGCTGCACCCCAGCCACAACAGAGGGCAGCCGCCGACCGCGGCGTCCCTCTCCACGGGACGGGTTCAAGCAGTCCCCGGGGCGGTCACGGGATCGCCGCCGGTAACCACAATAACAGAATTCATCCAGACACGGGCGGTCGGCCGCTGCCCGGCGGCGCTGACGCGGCTGTTCCGGGCAGGAGGGGGCCGCATGTGGCAAGCGGTTCCGCCGCCGGGAACAGGTGCAACCCGTAGGGTGCGCTTCAGCGCACCACCCCCCGGGTCGGTTCATTGCACAACGATAAGCCGCGCCCGACCGCAGGGGGGGCGATTCCGCCCGCCACCCGCAGGGGGAAGGCTGTCCCGCCTACTGGCGGAACAGCATGAACGGCAGCCGCGCGGCGAAGGGCAGCGCCTCGATCCCGCTGCGGGTTTCGGTCTGCGCCGGGGCTGTTGCTGCCGGGGCCATGACCAGTGTCTCTCCCGGCGCGGTCTCGGTCGGAAGGTCGAAACCGGGCAGTTCCGCTTCGGCGGCGACCTCCGGCGCGGGGGCGGTGGCCGGGGCCAGCGCAAAGGCCGGAAGCGAAGCGGGCACCACCGGGACGAGTTGCGCCTGATCCGGCTTGCCGCCCAGCGTATAGGCGGCGCGGCGAATCAGGTCGGCGCGGTCGGCCATCCCCGGCGCGAAGACCATGGTGGCCCCGTCCCCGGCTGCCTCAAGGCTCATCTCGTACCAGGGCAGGGCCAGGTCGGGCCGCTCGCTGGTGCCGAAGCCCTGCACCAGATGGTGGCCCACCAGTTCGGCATAGCCGCGCTCTCCCAGCACCGTCAGCACCAGCGCCGAGCCGATCGCCACGTCCATGTTGTCGGTGACGTAACCGACGCCAAGGCAGATCCGCCCCGTGCCGGACAGTTGCGCCGGGGCCATGCCGCTTTGCAGCACGAAACCCGAGACCTCCTGCAACACGGCGTCACGGTCCTTCAGCGACAGCGCCGCCACGTGATCGCGCAGCACCGGGCCGAACCCTTCGCATTGCTGGGCGATCTGCTGCGGGGTAAAGCCCGGCACCTTGGCCATCAGATCCTCTCCCTGCGAGATCGCATAGGTGCGCGCAAGGCAGAACTGTTCCGACAGCGCGAAGGCCGGGTCGGTCATGTTCGAGACCGTGACGAAACCGCCGTTCGAGTTGGTCAGCAGGCTGACCTTGTTGCAGTGCGACGCAAGCGAGGCCGTCACCGCCCCCTGCCCCATGAACGACGGCAAGGAGGGCGATTCGGGTTCGGGCGCGGGCACGGGTTCGGCCACCACCGGCACCGAGGGCAGCGCGGGTTCGGGTGCGGGCGCGGGGACCGGGGCGGCGGGGGCCGCGAACGGCTGCACCGGCACCCCGGCCATTTCGTCGCGCTGCACCACCAGCAGGCCGCGCATCCCCATCGGGTGGCTGGCCATCACCTGCGACACGCCCGGACCGCCGATCAGCGCCCGCTGGTAGGCGGTGGTCAGGATCATCCGTTCGTATTCGGTGATGTATCCGGTAGGCGGATGGCCGAGCACCGCCTGATACTGCGAGACCGCCGCGCGCGAGCGCGGGCCGATCGCCCCGTCGGGCGTCCCCGCGCCGAAACCGAAGTGGTTGAGCGCAACCTGCATCTCGCGGTTGGCCTGCCGCTGGGCCGTGGAGACGGTGGAGCGCGGCACGGTGCGCACATGCTGCCGCTGCTGGCGGTTCTTCGTGGCCTCGTTGACGATGATGCCGCCGATCACCCCGCCGACGATCCCGCCCACAAGCCCGTCGCTGGCGGCGGCGGGGGTGGCGGCGATCACACCGGCCACGCAGGCCGAGACAATACCTTTCGCGTTCATCGCAGATCTCCGTCCAAGGATTTCCTTCAATTACCGGACAGGGTAACACAAGCCTGCCCCCGGGGAAGACAGAATTCGGGGCGAAACAAGGGGAATCAGCGGAAAACATGCCTCCGGGACAGATGGAATCGGTGGAATGGCGCCATTGGCCGGGGCTGGTCCCCTATGCCGAGGCACTGGCGGCCATGGAGGCCCGGGTGGCCGGAATCGCCGCGGGCACGGCGTCCGAGGCGATCTGGCTGCTGGAACACCCGCCGCTTTACACCGCCGGAACCAGCGCCGATCCCGCCGACCTGACCGATCCGGGCCGGTTCCCCGTGCATGCCGCCGGGCGCGGCGGGCAGTATACCTATCACGGGCCGGGGCAGCGGGTGGTCTATGTCATGCTGGACCTGAACCGGCGCGGGCGCGACGTGCGCCGCTTTGTCCGCGCACTGGAGGACTGGGTCATCGGCACGCTGGCCGAGTTCGGCGTGAGGGGAGAGCGCCGGGCGGGCCGCGTCGGCGTCTGGGTCGGGCGGCCCGAAAAGGCGCCGGGGCCGGACGGCGCCATGCGCGAGGACAAGATCGCCGCCATCGGCATCAAGCTGCGGCGCTGGGTCAGCTTTCACGGGCTGGCGATCAACGTCGAGCCCGAGCTGAGCCACTTCGACGGGATCGTGCCCTGCGGCATCCGTGAACACGGGGTGACGAGTCTGGTCGATCTGGGCCGGCCGGTCACGATGGAAGATGTCGATACCGCCCTGGCGCGGGTTTTTCCACGTTATTTCAAATATTTATAATCCCCTGGCGCGACCGGGGATAGGAAGCGCGCCGCCGTTTTCAACCCCGCTCACCGGAGAGTTGATCTGACAAAATACGCACCTTGCTGTGCGCCGGTGCGCGTTGTTCCGGGCCGGTCGGGGCCGTATCTCTCGCTCATGGCCAGAACGGCTACGAACGATCCCCAGCGGATCCACATATCAGGAGATACACCATGAAGACCCTCGCCTCGACCTTTGCCGCCATCGCCCTGTCCGCCTCGGTCGCCGGTGCCGCCGATATCGGCCATGTGGCCGACAGCAATATCGCGGTCACCCGCAACGTCCCCGCCGAGCTTCTGCTGCTTCCGGTCGATCGCGTCGGGCTGGACAGCGACACGGTGCAGGTGACCGTCGGTCATACCGCGCTGGTCCCCGCCGGTGAACTGCTTTCGGCCGCGGATCTCGAGGTCAGCGGTCTGGCGGCGGACACGCTGCTGCCGGTCACGACCTTTGCGGGTGCCGAAGTCGCGGACGTGCCGCTTCACCCCACCCGCTGACACCATCAGCGCGGAAAAACCGTACGACGGATGCAGCGTCGGCCCCCGGGTCGGCGCTGCATTGCCTTGCAGCCGCCTTCCGCCACGCCACCCGCCGCGCGCGCCCCGTATCGCGCAGCACATCTGCCGCGTTCGGCGAAATCGGCCGACACGACCTGCGGACATGCCCCGGAGTTTCGCGCCGACAAGGGGACGCCCACCGATCCCCCCGGTCCGCCCCGCCGGGCAGACCGAGATAAATCGCCGCACCGGAAACGGCTTTCGTCGCGCCCGCCCTGAAAAGCGCCGGGAACGGCGGGACGGGACGGAACGGGCGGCGGCCCCGGCATCGGGGCCGCAGACAGAGCGTACCGCAGGGCGGCGACCTGACCGGAAACGCCTTTTCTCCTTGCCCGCGACCGGGCGCGGCACATGCCGCCGGGCTGCGGTCGGCCCCCGCCCCTTGTCGCGGCGGGATCATGCGGGGCGGCGACACGGACCGCACCGCACCGCATGGCCGGTTTGCAGAATCGCAAGTGCGGGCGCGGGCAAATAAAGGTATATATGGGATGCGACAAGGTAGCATCGTGGACCTGTCGGCGAAATCGGTTAGTCTGCGCCCCCGATTCCCGTAGCTCTTCAGGAGGACACTCAAGATGAAAACCATGACACTGGCCGCCATCGCCTCGGCCGCCCTTGCCCTGCCGGCGCTTGCCCAGGACATCGCCAACGGCGAAAAGGAATTCGGCAAATGCACCGCCTGCCACGCGATCATCGATGACGACGGCGAGGTGATCAAGCGCGGCGGCCGCGTCGGCCCCAACCTCTACGGCATCATCGGCCGCCCCGCGGGCGCCGTGGAGGGCTTCCGCTATTCGCCGGCACTGGCCGCCGCGGGCGAACAGGGGCTGGTGTGGGATATCGAGAACTTCGACGTCTACAGTCAGGACACGACCGCCTTCCTGCGCGAGTACCTCGGCGATTCGAAGGCGCGCTCGCTCATGACCTTCAAGCTGCGTTCGGGCGGCGACGACATCGCGGCCTACATCGCATCGCTCTCGGATGCGACGGAATGACGCACAATTTGCCGGGGAAAGACGGAAATAGTTGATCTGGGTCAAAGTCAGACATTGCCGTTCCCCCGGCGACCTCCTAGAACCGGGCATGTTCGACCCCGGCAGCCGTCTCCCGGCTGCCGAATAAAGCAAATGCCAATGGGAGGCGATAATGGCGGATGCAGCCATTCACGGCCATGGCGAACATGACAACCGGGGTTTCTTCACCCGCTGGTTCATGTCCACCAACCACAAGGACATCGGGATCCTATACCTGTTCACGGCGGGCTTCGTCGGCCTGATCGCCGTGGTCTTCACCGTGTACATGCGCATGGAGCTGATGGAGCCCGGCGTGCAATACATGTGCGCGGAGGGCGCACGTTTCACCGCGGCCGCGCTTGAGGACTGTACCCCGAACGGCCATCTGTGGAACGTTCTGGTCACCGCCCACGGCATCCTGATGATGTTCTTCGTGGTGATTCCCGCGCTGTTCGGCGGGTTCGGCAACTATTTCATGCCGCTGCACATCGGTGCGCCGGACATGGCCTTTCCGCGGATGAACAACCTGAGCTACTGGCTCTATGTCGCGGGAACCACGCTTGCCGTCGCCTCGGTGCTGTCCCCCGGCGGCAACGGGCAGTTGGGATCGGGTGTCGGCTGGGTGCTCTATCCGCCGCTTTCGACCAACGAGGAAGGCTTCTCGATGGATCTGGCGATCTTCGCCGTCCACGTCTCGGGCGCCTCGTCGATCCTTGGTGCGATCAACATGATCACCACCTTCCTGAACATGCGCGCGCCGGGCATGACGCTGCACAAGGTGCCGCTGTTCGCCTGGTCGATCTTCGTCACCGCCTGGATGATCCTGCTGGCGCTGCCGGTGCTGGCCGGTGCCATCACCATGCTGCTGACGGACCGCAACTTCGGCACCACCTTCTTCGACGCCTCGGGCGGTGGCGACCCGATCCTCTACCAGCATATCCTGTGGTTCTTCGGCCATCCCGAGGTCTACATCATCATCATCCCCGGCTTCGGCATCATCAGCCACGTGATCGCCACCTTCGCGCGCAAGCCGATCTTCGGCTACCTGCCGATGGTCTATGCGATGGTCGCGATCGGGGTGCTGGGCTTCGTCGTCTGGGCGCACCACATGTATACGGTGGGCATGTCCGTCACCCAGCAGGCCTATTTCATGCTGGCGACGATGGTGATCGCGGTGCCGACCGGCATCAAGGTGTTCTCCTGGATCGCCACCATGTGGCGCGGCTCGGTCACGTTCGAGACGCCGATGCTCTGGGCGTTCGGCTTCCTGTTCCTGTTCACCATCGGCGGCGTGACCGGCATCGTGATCAGCCAGGCCGGGATCGACCGGGCCTATCACGACACCTATTACATCGTGGCGCATTTCCACTATGTGATGTCGCTGGGTGCGATCTTCGCGATCTTCGCGGGGATCTACTACTGGATGGCCAAGATGTCGGGACGGCAATATCCGGAATGGGCGGGCAAGCTGCACTTCTGGATGATGTTCATCGGCGCGAACCTGACCTTCTTCCCGCAGCACTTCCTCGGCCGTCAGGGGATGCCGCGCCGCTACATCGACTATCCGGAAGCCTTCGCCTACTGGAACTGGGTCTCGTCGATCGGCGCCTTCATCTCCTTCGCCTCGTTCCTGCTGTTCATCGGCATCGTGGTCTACACGCTGCGCGCCGGCGCGCGCGAGACGCGGCCCAACTACTGGAACGAATACGCCGACACGCTGGAGTGGACCCTGCCTTCGCCGCCGCCCGAACACACGTTCGAGCAGCTTCCGAAGCCCGAGGACTGGGACAGGAGCCACGCCCATTAAGGCGAGGTCGGCGGGATGCCCCGCGACTGGGTGAAACCCCTGCGCAAGGCCCCGGAGCAGTCCGGGGCCTTGTTGCGTCATGCGGCAGGCGATGCGCCCTTGGCCGAGCTGCACCTGTGGCCCTACCGTTCGCTGCCCCGGCGGGGGTTCGCGGGGTTCATCGGGCTGACGGCGGCGCTACTGTCGCTGCCGCTGCTGGTCTCGCTCGGCTCGCCGGTGCTCTGGGGGCTCTTGCCGTTCCTGGTGCTGGCGGTGGCGGGGCTGTGGTGGGCACTCTCGCGCAGCTACCGCGACGGCGAGGTGATCGAGGTGCTGAAACTCTGGCCCGACCGGGTGGAACTGGTCCGCCAGGACCCCGGCCGGACGCCGCGCGAATGGGCCGCCAACCCGCATTGGGTGCGGCTGATGCTGCATCCGAAGGGCGGGCCGGTGCCGCAATACCTCACGCTGAGCGGCGACGGCCGCGAGGTCGAGATCGGGGCGTTTCTTTCGGAGGGCGAGCGGCTGGCGCTGCATGGTGAATTGCGCGAGGCGCTGGCGGCACTGCGCTGAGGCCCCGCCCCCGACAGAGGGCAGCGGCCGACCGCGGGGGACCGCTGGCGCGGCTGTTCCGGGCGGGTAAGATGGTGCCCCGGCTCGGTCCCGCCCCCGTAGGGTGCGCTTCAGCGCACCGCCCCTCACCCCGCCAGCGGGTCGCGGATGTCGCGGGCCATCGCCCTGCCCTTGGGGGTGAGGGTCAGCATCTCTCCCTCGCGGCGGATCAGCCCGCGGTCGAGGCCGTCGACGATCACCCGGACCACGCGCGGCGCGGCCCAGTGCAGATGTTCGGCCATGGCGCGGGCGGTGTTTTCCTCGGCGGCCTCGGGGGTATCCGCGTGGTTCAGCAGATGCACCACCAGCGCCCGGCAGTCGTGGTCGCGCCGCTGGCCACGGGCGCGGAGCCACCCTGCGACCAGCCCGTGCCGGGGCGCAAGCAGGAAGGCGGCGGTGAAGAACACCCCGGTCATCAGCGCCATCATGCCGCCGATCGACACGTCCCACATCACCGCCAGCGGATAGCCCGACAGCGCCGACCCGGCCGCGACCAGCCCCGCCAGCGCGATCATCCGCGACAGCCGGTCGGTGAGCAAGAGCGCGGTGGCGGGCGGTACGATCACGAAGGTGATGAACAGGATCACCCCCACCGCATCGAAGGCCGCGACCGCGGTGGCGGAGGTCAGCGCCAGCAGCAGGTTGAACAGCAGACGCGGGCGCAGGCCCAGCGCCTCGGCCTGGTCGGCGTCGAAGGTGGCGAGCTTGAGTTCCTTGTAGAACGCGAGCACGAAGCCCGCGTTGATCGCCAGCATGATCGCGAGCCAGACCACCGCGCGCGGCACCTGCGCGCCCATGACCGGCAGGGTGTCGAGCCAGACGAAACCGATCTCGCCCAGCAGAACGGTATGGGCGTCGAGGTGGACGTTGCGGGCGAAGACATTGATCAGCAGCACCCCGAGCGCGAACATCGCCGGGAACACGAGGCCGATGGCGGCATCGGGCTTGACCAGCCGGGTGCGGGCCAGCGCCTCGGTCGCGACCACGGTGGCGATGCCCGCCAGCGCCGCGCCCGCGATCTGCACCGGCCCGGCGGTGGCCCCGGTCGCAAGCCACACCAGCACGATCCCCAGCACGATGGAATGGCTGATCGCGTCGGTGAGCATCGCATTGCCGCGCAGCACGAGGAAGGTTCCCGGCAGCACCGAGGCGAGGCCCACGAGCACGCCGGTGAGCACGATCATCGCCGGGATGCTGCCGAAGAATGCGGTCATGCGCGGTCCTCCGCCTGCACCCGGCCCGCCTCGGTCAGTGCCCAATGCGGGGTCGATCCGGGGCGGTGCGGCACCGGACGCACCAGTCCCTGCGCTTCCAGCCGCGCGAGCGCGGCACGGGTGCCGGGGCCGTGCAGCGCCTCGATCATGCCGCGTTCGGCGGGATAGGCGGGGTCGCCGTGTTCCTTGGCCAGCGCCTGCATGGAGCGCAGCACCCGGCGCCCGGCGACGCGCCTGCGCTCGGCCCGCCGACGCAGCCAGCGTGCGGCGAGGCCGCGTTCGGGCGCGAACAGGATCGAGGCGGCGAAGATCGCGGTGGCCGCCAGCACGATCAGCGGGCCGGTGGCAAGGCCGCGGGCGGCAGCACTCAGCACCGCGCCGAACACGCCCGCCGCCACGCCGAACAGCGCCGAGAGCGCGACCATCGGCCCCAGCCTGCGCACCCATTGCCGGGCGGCGGCGGCGGGGGCGATCAGCATCGCGGTGACCAGCACGACGCCAACCATCTGAAGCCCGAGCACGATGGCCAGCGCAATGAGCGCGGTCAGACCAAGCTCCACCGCCGCGACCGGCAGCCCCTGCACCCGCGCGAAACCGGGGTCGAAGGTGACGAGGGTGAGTTCCTTCCAGAACGCCGCCACCAGCCCCAGCGCCACGGCGGCAAGCACGGCCATCACCGCGAGGTCGCCGCGCAGCATCGCCGCCGCCTGGCCGAACAGGAAGCTTTCCAGCCCGGCCTGCGCCGCCCCGCCCCGCGCCTGGATATGGGTGAGCAGCACCACCCCCAGCGCGAAGGACAGCCCGAGCACGAGGCCGAGCGCGGCATCCGTCTTGATCCGGCTGCGTCCGGCGATGGCGACCGCCACCCCGGCGGCGATCAGGCCGGAGACGAAGGCCCCGGCGAACAGGCTTTCCAGATGCCGCCCGCCCGCGATCAGGAACCCGGCACAGATCCCCGGCAGCGTGGCATGGGAGAGCGCGGCGCCCAAAAGGCTTTGCCCGCGCAGCACCGCGAAGGCCCCCACCGTGCCGCTGACGAGGCCGAGGAGCGCCGCCCCCATCGCCACGGTCTGCACCGTGTAGTCGGCGGCCAGCGCGAGGATCATTCGGCCCCCCCGAGCAGCGCCACCTGCCCGCCATAGGTGCGGCGCAGGTTCCCGGGCGTATAGGTCTCGGCCACCGGCCCCTGCCCGATCACCCGGACGTTGAGCATCACCAGCCAGTCGAAATAGCGCTGCACCGTTTGCAGGTCGTGATGCACCATCACCACGGTCTTTCCGGCGTCCCTGAGCCCGTGCAGGAGTTCCACGATCGCCTGTTCGGTGACGGCATCGACCCCGGCCATGGGCTCGTCGAGGAAGTAGAGATCGGCCTCCTGCACCAGCGCGCGGGCGATGAACACGCGCTGCTGCTGGCCGCCCGACAGTTCGCTGATCTGGCGGGCGGCGTAATCCTGCATCGCCACCTGTTCGAGCGCGGCCATGGCGCGGGTGCGCTCGGCCCGGCCCGGCAGGCGGAACCAGCCGAGGCGGCCGTAAAGCCCCATCGTCACCACGTCGAGCGCGGTCGCGGGAAAGTCCCAGTCGACGCTGCTGCGCTGCGGCACGTAGGCCACCCGGCGGCGGATGTCGCGGTAGTGGCGGCCGAAGATCCGCACATGCCCGGCCACCGGCCGCACCAGTCCCAGAACCGACTTGATCAGCGTCGATTTCCCCGCCCCGTTCGGACCGACGATGGCGGCCATGACGCCGGGCGGGATGTCGATGTCGATATCCCACAGTACCGGGCGGTCGCGGTAGCTGACCGTGAGATCCTCGACATGCAGGGCGAATTGCGGCTCGTGCAGGGGTTCGGGCATGGCGGCTTCCGGCTGGCGCGGGTGGAGGGGTCCGGGGGGTTTCACACCCCCCGGACCCCCCGTGGAGTATTTATGGCAAGATGAAGTGGGGGAAAGGGGGCATGGTTCAGTCGAGGCCGTGGCGCGCGGCCCATGGGGCGAGGTCTTCGGGCAGGGGTGGCGGGGTGCCGCCCAGCGCCCCGGTAATGGTGAGGATGTTGGCGCGGATCATGCCGATATAGGTGCCTTCGGGCGTGCCCGCGGTGCCCATGGCGTCGGAGTAGAGTTCGCCGCCGATCCCGACCTCGTGGCCCCGGTCGCGGGCGGCGGCGATCATCGCCTCGACCGTGCGCGGGTTGATGGTGGATTCGACGAAGACCGCGGGCACCCCGGCTTCGGCGACGAGACGGGCGGTGTCGGCGATATCGGCCACGCTGGCCTCGCTTTCGGTGCTGAGTCCCTGGATCGCGACCAGTTCCAGCCCGTAGGCCCGGCCGAAATATTCGAAGGCGTCATGGGCGGTGACGAGGATGCGCCGTTCCTCGGGGATGGTCACGATGCTGTCCGCCGCCCATCGGTCGAGCGCGGCGAGTTGTCCGGCAAGCGTCGCCGCATTGGCCGCGATCCCGGCACAGCCCGGCGCGGCTTCGGCCAGCGCGTCGGCCAGCGGCGGAACGATCCGCGCCCACAGCGCCGGGGCCATCCACAGGTGCGGGTCGATGGCGCCGTCCTCGCGGATCAGTTCCGCCGGGTCGAAGGCGGCCCCGCCCACCGCCGACACCGGCTTGCGGTCGGCGAAACGGTCGAGCACGTCGGCCAGTTGCCCCTCCAGCCCCAGCCCGAGGTAGAGCACCAGATCGGCCCGGTCGAGCGCGCGCACATCGGCGGGGGTGGCGCGGTAGAGGTGCGGATCGACGCCCTCGCCCATCATCCATTCGACCTCGGCGCAGTCGCCGGCGATTTCAGCCGCCAGATCGCCGATCTGGCCGATAGTGGCCAGCACCCGCACCGGAGTTTCGGCGGGGGCGGCGAAGGGAGCGGCGGCCAGCATGGCGGCCAGCAGAGGGATGGCGGGGCGGATCATGGCGGGTTCCCGATATCTGTTTCGTCGGACAAGTCATGGCAGAGTTGAAATTGATAATCAATCGCAAATACTGTCCGTGAAGCATGAATTTCGGGCTTCCCCCGCGCCGGGATTTCGCGTCTTATCCTGTATACAGATCAAGGGCCGGGAATGGCCGCGGCGCAGGGAGGGCGACGGGATGACTATGGCGCGGACGGTGGTGATCGGGGCCTTCGGCGGGCCCGAGGTGCTGACGGTGGTGGGCCGCGAGGTGGGCGAGCCGGGGCCGGGCGAGGTACGGGTGCGCCATGCCGCCTGCGGGCTGAACTTCATCGACGTCTACCAGCGCACCGGGCTTTATCCGCTGACGCTGCCCACGCCCCTGGGGATGGAGGCGGCGGGCACGGTCGAGGCGGTGGGCGAAGGCGTGACCCATCTGGCCGAGGGCGACCGGGTGGCCTATGCCTCGGCGCCGCCGGGGGCCTATGCGGAGGCGCGGGTGATGCCCGCCGCGCAGGTCTGCCCGCTGCCCGGGGGGATTTCCTTCGAGGAAGGCGCAGCGATGATGCTCAAGGGCCTGACCGTACAATATCTGTTCCACCGCACGGTGCCCCTGAAGGCGGGCGACACGGTGCTGTTCCACGCCGCCGCCGGGGGCGTCGGGCTGATCGCCTGCCAATGGGCGGCCTCGGAGGGAATCACCCTGATCGGAACCGCCGGAACCGACGAGAAATGCGCGCTGGCGAAGGAACACGGCGCGGCGCATGTCATCAACTACACCACCGAGAATTTCGCCGAACGGGTGCGTGAGATCACCGACCAGCGCGGCGTCGATGTGGTGATGGATTCGGTGGGTGCGGCCACCTTTGAAGGGTCGTTCGACTGCCTGCGCCCGGTGGGGATGATGATCCTGTTCGGCAATGCCTCGGGCAAGGCGCCGCCGGTCGATCCGGGGATGCTGGCCGCCAAGGGATCGCTTCAGTTCACCCGGCCGACGCTGTTCACCCATATCGCCCGGCACGAGGACTGCCAGGACATGGCGCGGCAGCTGTTCGCCAAGGTGAGTTCGGGGGCGGTGAAGATCCGCATCGGCCAGCGATTCGCGCTGGAAGACGTGGCCGATGCGCATCGGGCGCTGGAGGCCCGCGCCACCACCGGGGCCACGGTGCTGATGCCCTGAGATCGCCCGGACCGCTATCGGGATCATGCCCGGACCGCAGGTCCGGGCTGCCCTGTTGCCCGCCCCGGCTGGCAGGATCGGGGCGGGGCGGGCCAGCCGTGGAAGCCGGTGGCGTTGCGATCCGGCGGTCAGACAAGGGCCGCCAGGTTTTCCTCGACGGATTTGGTGTGAAGCCTGTCTTCAAGGAAATCGGGGTGGCGCACGAGGTTCCGCAGGAATACAAGATTGGTTTCCAGACCCTCGATGACCGTCCCCCGAAGCGCGTCACCGAGGCGCGCGATGGCCTGGGACCGGTCGGCGCCATGCGCCACAACCTTCATGATGAGGCTGTCGTAGAACGGGGTGATGCGGTCGCCCTGTTCGAACCCGGTATCGACCCGGATGCCTTCCCCGGCGGGGAGCACCAGTCTTTCGATCGCGCCGGGGCTGGGGAGGAACTGCTTGGCCGGCCGTTCCGCGCAGACGCGCACTTCGATGGCGTGGCCGTTGTCGAGGAGCGACCCCTGCGTGACGCTGCCCGCGACGTCCTCTCCGAGCGCCTGCATCACCTGCATGGACACCAGATCGACGCCGGTGATCATCTCGGTCACCGGATGTTCGACCTGGAGGCGGGTGTTCATCTCCATGAAGAAATAGGCGCCGGTCTCGTCGTCGTAGAGATATTCGACGGTGCCCGCGCCTTCGTAGGCAACCGAGCGGGCAAGGTCGATGGCGGAGGCCAGCATCCCCTCTGCCGCAGCCGGGTCGAGGCGGCGCGGGCGCGCTTCCTCAAGGATCTTCTGATAGCGCCGCTGTGCCGAGCATTCGCGCTGGAACAGATGGATCGCCCCGGCCTCGCCAAAGCCGAACAGCTGGACCTCGATATGCCGCGCGCGGCGGATCAGCTTTTCGACATAGACCGACGGGTCGGAAAAGGCGCGGGCGGCCTGCGACGAGGTTGCCTGCACCGCGGCCACCAGCTTTGCGGGATCGGCCACGGGGCGAAGCCCGATGCCGCCGCCGCCGCCGGCCGCCTTGACCAGAACCGGATAGCCGATCGCCCCGCCGGCATGCAGGATCCCGGCCTCATCGTCGGGGTCGAGCTTTCCGCTGCCCGGCAGGACGGGAACGCCGGCTGCGATGGCGGCCTCGCGCGCCTGATGCTTGTCGCCCATGGCAAGGATGGTCCGGTCCGACGGCCCGACGAAGGCGATGCCGGTATTCCGGCACGCCCGGGCGAATCCGGCGTTCTCGGCCAGGAACCCGTAGCCGGGGTGGATGGCGCTGGCGCCGACGGACTGCGCCGCCGCGATGACCTTTGCCGCATCCAGATAGCTTTCGGTCGCGCGGGCCGGGCCGATTGCCACGCTTTCGTCGGCAAGCCGGACGTGGCGCGCCCCTGCGTCGGCTTCGGAATAGACCGCGACGGCGGTGTGCCCGAGCTTCTTGATGCTTTCGATGACGCGGCAGGCGATCTCGCCGCGGTTGGCAACCAGGATCTTCTTGGTCATGCGGGCCCTCGGGGAAGTTTCAGAATGAACGGGGGAAACCGAACCAGCGTTCGGCGATCATGTTCAGGGACATGTTCTGGTTCAGCGGCGCGAAGGAATAGAGCCGTGCGTCGCGATAGTAGCGCTGGATCGGAAGATCGGTGTCGAACCCCGCCCCGGCGAAAATCTCCATCCCGGTGTCGGTGCACTGGACGGCGGCGCGGGCCGAGGCCCATTTCGCCATTGAGCTGAGCACATCGGTCGCCTCGCCGGCCTCGTCGCGCCGGGCGGCCTCCAGCGTGGCGAGCCATGCCGTCTCGATGGCGATTCCGGCGACGGAAAGCTGGTGCTGAACGGCCTGGAACCCGGCGATGGGCCGATCGAAGGCCGCGCGTTCCAACGCATAGTCGCGGGTGACTTCAAGGGCGCCGCGGCCGATGCCGACGGCGACGGCCGCCGCGTTCATGCGCTCGCCGTTCAGGGTGGCGATGACCTGCGGGAAGCCGTTGTCGAGCGTGCCCATCAGGGCAGCCTCGGGAACCTGCACGTCGTCGAAGGCGAGGGCGTTCGTATCATAGCCGTTGATCGCCATTGTCGAGACTTCGCTGGCGGTGACGCCCGGGGCGCGGGTCGGCACGAGGAACATCGAAATGCCGCGGCTGCGGTGTTCGGAGGTCCGCGCCAGCACGACCATGATATCGCTGGTGCTGGCGCCGCTGATCCACATCTTGTTGCCGCTGATCGTCCAGCCGTCTTCGGTCCGCACCGCCCTGGTCTTCATGGCGGCGAGAATATCGGTGCCGCCGCCCGCCTCGGTCAGGCAGAACGACGCCTTGATTTCACCGTTGAGGAGGGGGGCAAGATATTCCCGCTTCTGCTGATCGCTGCCGTTTTCCGCAAGCAGGCGCGTGATCATGAAGTGAACCACCACGAACACCGCCATGGAGGTCGCCTTGCGGCCGAGAACCTCGAGAATAGTGACCTGTTCGACCGCGCCGCCGCCGCTGCCGCCAAGCTCTTCCGGCACCCCGATGCCGAAGATCCCAAGCTCGGCCAGCGCGGCATGCAGTTCGGAATCGAACTGCTTGGCGTTGTCGAGCTTCTGGGCGCGCGAGACCGGCGAGACGCGCTCGACGGTCCGCTCCAGCATTTCACGGAGCATCTCCTGCTCCTCGGTCAGTCTGGCCAGTTGTGGCAGCATGGGCCCTCCTTGCGGCTGGTTTTCCGCACCCTGAAGTTTACAAACTAACAGTCGTTTGTTTATAGCCTGAAAACGGCTGGCGATCAAGTCCTTGTCGGGCCGATCGGGCCAACCCGGACCATCAGGCTTTGCGGCCATCCTTCGCCGCGCGCCAGTCCCAGCCCGGCAGGCGTTTTTCGAAGAAACTCCGCATGCCTTCCGCGGCATCGTCCCAGCCCCACATGTCGGCGACGCGGTCCACGGTGTAGATCAGGTTGTCGTCGAAGTCGTGGCGATCGACATAACGGATCAGGCGCTTGATCTCCGTGACCGCGGCGGGGGCGCAGCGGAGGCCGAGATCGACCTCGCGCTCGACGGCGGCATCGAGTTCGTCGGGGGCGAACGCCTGGGTCAGGAGACCGTAGCCCACGGCCTCGTCACCCTTGAACGGCCGGGCGTTGAGGAACAGGCGCCGGGCGTTGGCCTCGCCGATGCGCTTGACGACATAGGGCGAGATCATGCCCGGGATCATGCCGATTCGCGCTTCGGTGACGGCAAAGCTGGCGTCGGTCAGGCCGAAGGCGATGTCGCAGGTCGAGACCAGGCCGATGCCCCCGGCATAGGCCGCACCGTTGATGCGGCCGATCAGCAGCTTGGGAAAGGTGTCGAGTTCGCGCAGCCACAGCGCCAGCTTCTGCGCCTCGCGGATGCGTTCGCCGCGCGGCTTGTCGGCCTGGCTCTGCTGGTATTTGAAGTCGCCTCCGGCGCAGAAGGTCTTTCCGAGATTGGAAAGGACAAGCACGCGCACGGCCGGGTCCGCGGCGAACAGACGCAGCACCTCGCGCGCCTCGTCATACATCTGACCGTTCATGGCGTTCTGGACTTCCGGCCGCGCCAGGGTGAGCGTGGCCACCCCCCGGTCGTCCACATGCGCCTCGATGGTGGTGTAGGTTCCCAGTTCCGGCATGGCGATTCTCCGCTTTACAAACAAACGTTTGTTCTGTAGGGGTTATGGTGCGTGGAGGCAGGTATCCGGCACCGGATGGCTGCACCCTCGCTCCTGATCGGCAGGGACGTTACACTTGCGCAAACAAACGGTCAACTGTTAGTTTAAAGATGAGGAAGGGCCGCTGAGAATGTCGAACGGTTCGATGCCGGGGGCCGGATGGGACGGCTGATCGGATCAGCGATCCGTTCGGTGGCGGCCCGCACCGCCGCGCCGGTCGGTGACTGCGGCAGGAACACCCGGCGCGACCTTCGCCAACGGCTTGTCAACACTATCGAAAACCCACAGGGAAGGAGGATGTCATGATCCCGAAGGGACTGCTCAGCGGCAAACGGATCCTGATCACCGGGGCCGGCCAGGGCAATGGCCGCGCAATCGCGGTCGGCATGGCGCAGGCGGGCGCGCAGCTGGTGCTGGCCGACCTGAACGAGGACGGCTGCGCCGAGACCCACGCCCTTGCCGGAAGCACCGACGGACAGGCCCATCGGCTGGACATTTCCGATCGTCGGCAATGCATGGACCTGGCGACCCGGCTGCAAGCGGCCGGAACCCCGGTCGATTGCCTTGTCAACAATGCCGGCATCCTGCTGCGCGGGGCCTTCGACCTGCCGGAGGGGCCCGAGTACTGGGACCGCACCCTCGCGGTCAATGTCAGCGGCCCGTACAACATGGTCCATGCCTTCCTGCCGCAGCTGGAAGCGCGCAAGGGCAGCATCATCAATATCGGCTCGATCCAGTCCTTCGTCGCCACCCCCAATTCGGTCGCCTACACGGCCAGCAAGGGCGCGGTGCTGCAAATGACCAAGGCGCTTGCGGCGGAAATGGCGCCGCGCGGCATCCGCGTGAACGGGATCGCCCCGGGGGTGATGCGCACACCGATGACCGTCGCCAGCCTCGGCAACGAGGAAACGCGCACCGCGCTTTTGCGCCATGTTCCGATGGCCCGGCCGGGCGAACCCGAAGAACTGGCCGGACCGGCCGTTTTTCTGGCCTCGGGCCTTGCTTCATATATCACCGGGGTCATGCTGGCTGTTGATGGTGGATACCTGAGCGTCTAGACTGCTGCCAGGCCGTCATACAACTTATGGGTGTATTCCGTTGCGAACGATCGGATCAAAGGGTGAAAACACGGAAATGGCGCTGCGAAAGGCCGGTGTCCAGCTGATCGCGCAACATGGCTACGAGGCCGTGAGCCTGCGGATGCTGGCCAAGGAGGTGGGCATCCAGGCCGGCTCGCTTTACAACTACATCAGCAACAAGCAGCAGTTCCTGTTCGATCTGCTGGCGTCGATCATCCGCGACCTGCTGGAAGAGATGACGCAGGCGCTTGAGGGGCTGACCGACCCGTCCGAGCGCATGCGCGTCTTCATCCGCCTGCACATCGACTTCCATACCCGCCGCAAGGAAGAGGTCTTCATCGGCAACATGGAACTGCGCAGCCTGACGCCGGAGAACGCCGACGCCATCAGGCAGATGCGCGACGAGTACGAGGGGATCCTCAGGGCCATCATCCGGGACGGGTGCGAGGTGGGCCAGTTCCGCTGTACCGACCCGGCGATCGTCAAGCTGGCGATCATCACCATGCTGACGGCCATCGCCACCTGGTACCGGCCGGAGGGTCGCCGCAAGATCGAGACCCTGACGGCAGAATACACCACGCTCGTCTTTCTCATGCTGCGCGCCGACGGCGCGGAGCCGAACACGCTCGCCGCCGAATAGCGGCGGCTGCCCGTATCGGGTTGCAATGTCTTCGGACCCTGCCGGTCGGTGGCGCTGAAAGGCGGGACGACCCAAGTCATCCCGCCCCGGGTTTCAGCCCCTGCCCCCGAAACGCGCCAGGCTGCCCGCATGCATGACCTTGCCCGGCAGGCTGTGCCCGAACAGTCTTTCCGCCATGCGCGCGCATTCGATCAGTGCCTCAAGGTCGATGCCGGTCTCGATCCCCATCTCGTGGCACATGAACACCATGTCTTCGGTGCAGACGTTCCCGGCGGCGCCCTTGTGTTCGGCGAAGGGGCAGCCGCCCAGCCCGGCAACCGAACTGTCGAACTGATCGACCCCCATCTTCAGGGCGGCATAGACATTGGCCATGCCCGTCCCGCGCGTATCGTGCAGGTGGAGGCCGATCTTCATGTCCGGCCAGCGCTCGCGCACCGCGCCGATGCGGCGCTCGATATCGAGCGGCGTGGCGAAACCGACCGTATCGGCAAGATAGACCCCCTTCAGGGGATAGTCGAACTCGGCCGCCAGATCGACGATCTGCCCGACCATCGCCACCACGTTCGCCACCGGCACATCGCCTTCGAAGCTGCAACCGAACGCGGTCATGACATAGCCCCACTCAAGCGGGATGCCATGCGCGCGGTAGGTGGAAAGCCAGCTTCGCTGCTCTTCCACCGTCTGGGCGATGGTGCGATTGGTGTTGCGCAGCGAAAACGTCTCGGACGCCGTCATGCGGATCGAGCCGACGACATCGAGCGGCAGGGAAAGCGCGCGCTCCAGCCCCTGCTGGTTCAGCCACAGGCCGGTGTAGCGCACACCCGGCCTTTTCCTGATCGTGCGGGCAACCTCGTCGGCGTCCGCCATGGTCGGAACCCGTTTGGGGTTGACGAAAGCCACACAGTCGATCTGCTTGACCCCGGTCTGCGCAAGCGCATCCACAAAGCCGACCTTGTCGGCGACCGACAGGTGTACCGGCTCGATCTGGATGCCCTCGCGCGGACCTTCTTCATGAATGTGAACATATCCCGGAAGATCCGACATCATGGCCTCTCCGCGTGCGTATTGAGCTTTTAATTACGAACATTTGTTTTTATAATCGAGTTCAGAGCTTGGCTCAACAAAAAATTTCGGCAAAATTTCGAACCGTTGGTACGGCAGGCGCCGAATGGGAGGAGCGCACGATGAACATAAGGGTCGAGACGCAAGAGCAGGTCGCATGGGTGACGATCGACCGGCCGGAAAAGCGCAACGCCGTCAATCTTGATGTCCATGACGGGCTGAAGGCGCTGTGGCAACGGCTTGAAGCCGATGACGATATACGTGTCATCGTGCTGACCGGCGCCGGATCGGACAGTTTCTGCGCAGGTGCCGACGTCGGCACATTCCTGCCCCATCTCAAGAAAAGCATCGCCATGGGCGAAGATCCGGGCGATTTCTGCGGCATTACCCACCGGCCGCTGAAGAAGCCGCTGGTGGCCGCGATCAACGGCGCCGCGCTGGGCGGCGGGCTGGAGCTTGCACTGGCAGCCGACCTGCGAATCGCGGCCGATCATGCGACGTTCGGCCTTCCCGAGGTCAAGCTGGGCGCCATTGCCGGTGCGGGCGGCGTGACCCGGCTGCCGCGCATGATCCCCGAGGCGGTGGCGCGCGACATGATCCTGACCGGCCGCCCCCTCACCGCCCGCCGCGCCTATGAGGTCGGGCTGGTTTCCGAGGTCGTGCCGTTGCCCGCGCTTCGCGAAACCGTGTCGGACATTGCGCGGCAGATCGTCGAAAATTCGCCCGCCGCCGTCGCATTGAGCCTGTCGGTGCTGCACCGGGTCGATGGCATGGCGCTTGCCGAGGCGCTGGAAATCGAACGCGCGGCCTTCCGGACCGCGACCACGACCGAAGACTTCGCAATCGGCACGGCAAGCTTCGCCAGCGCGAAAAAACCTGCATTTTCCGGGCGTTGAAAGGATATCCGATGGAAACGGAACGCCGCCAGATCAGCCACGAACGCGCAGTCTCCTATCGGAGCTTCGAACGCGCCGACGGTCTTTTCGACATCGAGGGCCACCTTAAGGACAGCAAGGGATACGAGTATATCGACCGGGAGCGCGGAACGCTGCCGGTGGGCGACCCGGTGCATGACATCTTTGCCGCGCTGACCATCGACCCGGACATGACGGTGATCGACTTTCGCTACGAACTCCGGGCGACACCGTTTCGCTATTGCATCGGCGCGGTGGACGCCTCGCGGCTTGTCGGTGCCAATATCGGGCGGAAATGGCGCGCGGCGCTGGCAGAGGCGTTCGGCGCGCATGGCGGCTGCACGCATCTGCGCGAGCTTGTGTTCGGCATGGGGACGGTGGCCTTCCAGACCATCTCGTCCCTGTACGATCAGCGGATGTTCAAGGCCGGTGGCAAGGACACCGAACGCAGCAAGGAGCCTTTCTTCCTTGGCGGCTGCCATTCCTGGGCCCACGAAAGCCCCGTCGTGGCGCAATACTTCCCGCAGTTCCACCGCAAGCCCGGCGCCGACACGCCGGACGATCCCGCCTGACGGCGACGGGATACGCTTCCGCCTGTCGGCCCCCGGTCAGTCCCAGTCCGGGCTTGCGGCGCGGGCCGGGCTTTCATCGACGACCGTGTTGCGCAGGGTGCCGATGCCGGAAATCTCGACTTCGACCTTGTCACCGGGGGCCATCCATACCGGCGGGGTCCGGAACGCGCCGACCCCTCCGGTGGTTCCGGTGATGATCACGTCGCCCGGTTCAAGCTGCGTGAAATACGAGCAGTAGGAAACCAGCGTCGGCACGTCGAAGATCAGGTCGTCGAAACCTGCCGATTGCATGACCCGGCCGTTGAGCCGCGTCACCAGCCGCCGGCTTTTCACCTCGCCGAATTCGTCCGGCGTGACCAGCCACGGTCCGAACGCCCCGGTCGCGGGAAAGTTCTTGCCCGGTGCGAACTGGGTGGTATGGCGCTGCCAGTCGCGAATGCTGCCGTCGTTGTAGCAACTGAAACCGGCGATGCAGGCGGCGGCCTCGTCGCGGGCGACGTAGCGGGCGGTCCGGCCGATCACGACCGCCAGTTCGCCCTCGAAATCGAACCGTTCGGAGACCGCCGGACGGACCATCGCCCCGCCATGGCCGATCTGCGAGTTTGCGAAACGCGTGAAGATCATCGGCTTCGACGGTATTTCCCGCCCGGTCTCGATCACATGGCTGGCATAGTTGATGCCGACGCAAAGGATCTTGTCCGGGTCCGGGATCACCGGGAGGAAGGTCAGATCCTCAAGCGCGAAGTCGGGGGCCTTGCCGGTGAACGGTTCGACCTGTTGACGCCAGTCCTCGCGGGCCAGCAGCCCGCGCAGGCTGGCGGCCGCGTCCGGACGCCCGCCAAGGTCGATCACCCCCGCCGGTGCCGGACCATCGGCGACGATTCCATAGCCCGGCTGCCCGTCCGGTTTCACATAGCTTGCCAGTTTCATGCGCGCCTTCCGTAAAGATGTTGACCGATTTCCCCGCCGTCAGCCACGACGCGAGAGCAACCGGCCGACCTGCGAGAAGGCGATCCCGGCGACCAGAACCTTGATCGCATCGCCAAGAAGGAAGGGATAGAGGCCGACCTGAAGCAACCTTGCGTCGAAGCCGACATAGGCGCCCAGCCACGCCAGCCCCGGCAGGTAAAGCACGACCGTCGCGGCGAATGCCACCGCCGTCGCCCCAAGCGGGCCGCGCGCCCATCCGGCCCGGACCATCGCACCGGCCGCCACCGCCGCCAGCAGGAAGCCGACCAGAAAGCCGCCGGTCGGCCCCATCATATAGGGCAGACCGGCCCCGAGCTGCGGCGTCCCGGCGAACACCGGAAGCCCCGCGGCGCCCTGGGCGAGATAGGCCAGCACCGTCGCACCGGCCAGCACCGGCCCGAGCGCGAAGCCGAGGCCGATCACGACCAGCGTCTGCAACGACATCGGAACCGGCGCAAGCGGCACCTGATATTTCGCCGACAGCGTCAGCAGCAGCGAGCCTGCGATCACCAGAAGCAGGCTGGTGGCGGGCCGGACATTGCCCCTTGCAAGGGTCCACTGGTCGAGAAAGGCCATGATGGTCTCCGTAGTTTGGATATGTGCTGGCGCTACCTGACGAGGTAGAGCACGATTTCGGGAAAGGCGGTCATCAGCGCGACGAACAACAGCATGGCGATGATGAAGGGAATGCTGCCGCGGAAGATCTCGCCCAGCGGAACGTCCCTTGCCACGGTCTTGATGACAAAGACGTTGACCCCCACGGGCGGCGTCACCAGCCCGATCTCGGCGACAAGCACGACATAGATGCCGAACCAGACCGGATCGATTCCAAGCTGAAGCGCGATGGGGAACAGCACCGGCACCGTCAGGATCATCATCCCGAAGGTGTCCAGCAGACAACCGAGGACCAGATACAGGATGGTGATGATGATGATGAACTGCACATAGCTGAGTTCAAGCGCGATGATGAAGTTCGATATCGACGCGATGAAGCCGGTCTGAACCAGAAACCGGGTGAACAGCGTTCCGCCGACGATGATCAGGAACAGCATCACCGTGATGAGTGAGGCATCGGCCAGCGATTCCCTGATCGCCTTGAAGGTCAGGCTGCGGGTCGCCGCCGCATAGGCCAGCACCGCCACCACACCGATGATGGCGCCCTCTGTCGGCGTGAAGATGCCGAAATACAGGCCGCCGAAGATCACGCCGAAGATCAGCAGCACCGGAAACACGGAAAGAAGCGACAGGATGCGCTCTTTCAGCGGAACGGCGGAAACGTCCATGCCGCGCCCGGCCTTCCGGGGGTCGAGCAGCGCCATGCCGACCACGAAGGTCGAGAAGATCAGGGCAACCAGCATGCCGGGAATGATACCGGCGATGAACAGCTTGCCGATCGAGGTTTCGGTCATCAGCCCGTAGAAGATGAGCACGATGCTGGGCGGGATCAGCATGCCGAGCGTTCCCGCCGAGGACATCAGCCCCGTGGCCAGCCGCATGTTGTAGTTGTGGCGGCGCATCTCGGGGATGACGATGGCCCCCATCGTGCGGGCCGACGCGGTGCTTGATCCGCTGATCGCGCTGAAACCGGCCGTGGCGAAGACCGAGGCGACCCCCAACCCCCCCGGCAGCCAGCCCAGCCAGTAGGAAGCCGCGGTGAACAGGCGGCGGGCGATGCCCATATGGTAGATCAGGTTGCCCATCAGGATATAGAAAGGCAGCGCAACCAGGATGAACTTCGACCCCTCCGACCAGAACGCGATGGTGGATTGCGTCATCGCCGTGCTGAAGTTGCCGACAAGCGACAGCCCGGCCAGGCCGACCATGAAAAGGGTAAGGCCGATGGGAACGCCAAGCGCGATCAGGACAAGGAGCGCCAGGAAGCCGAGATAGCCAAGGATACTCATAGGGATGCCTCCTCCTCGGCGACAAGGGACGTGCGGCTGAGCAGCTTCGCCAGCGCGATGACGCCGCTTACTCCCGCGCCCAGCGCAAGCGCGCCGCGCATGTACACAAGCGGTACGAAAAGTTCTGGTGTGCTCTCGTTGATCATCAGCATGAACTGCGCATCACGCCAGCATTGCCAGACGATGATGACGGCCATGACGAGAACAAGAAGCCATGTCAGGCGGGCGACGACCTCGCGCACCCTGAACGACAGCAACGCTTTCAGGAAATCCGCGCTGATATGGATACGGCTGATCCAGGAATGGGGCAGCGCAAGCACGACGGACAGAAACAGGAGGATCGAGGCAAGCTCCTGCCCCCACCTGAGCGGCGCGTTGAACAGGTATCGCAGGCTCACATCGGCGGTCAGCAAGACGAGGATCACCGGCAGGCAGACATAGGCCGACAGGGCGAACATGATTGAGGCGATGGCGCGAAGGGCTTTCATGGGCAAACCTCGGTGATGCGCTTTCGGGGCCGGATCGCGGGCCGGTTCGAATCGCGGGCGCGGGGTCCGAAGGGGCCCCGCGCCCGAACGGGCCTAGCGGAGCCCTTCGATCAGTTCGACATCCTTCAACGCCAGGATTTCTTCATCCGACATCGCCGAATACTTTTCGGTCAGGGCGCGCAGATCGGCCACGAGTTGCTCTGCCGATGGCCCCGAGCCGCCTGCGTTCCGCTCGACGAAGGCATCCCACATCGGCGCCAGGAGTTCGTCGGCCCTGGCCAGGTCTTCCTCGCTGGCATTGACCACCGTGACGCCTTCGGCCGCCATCGTCTCAAGCGCCCGTTCCGTCAGACGCTGATACATCTGCTGATAGTTGTACCCGGCATTGCGGCTTGCCGTGTCGAAGACTTCCTTCAACTCGTCGGAAAGCCCGTCATAGAACGCCCTGTTCACCGCATGCGGGATGGCAACGCGCACAACGCCGATGCGATAGTTGTACTTGCCCACCTCGTGCAGGCGGTAGGCCACCATGTCGGCGGTGTTGAGGATGATGCCATCGACGACACCCTGCTGAAACGCCGTATAGGCATCGGTGATCGTCATGGTGACCGGCGTCGCACCGAGCCGTTCGACGATATCGGTGATCCCGCCGCCCGCCGCCCGGATCTTCATGCCTTGCAGGTCATCGAGCGAATTGACGGGGCGCGTTGTCAGGATGTCGTAGACGGGGGTCACGGCGTTGAACGCCAGATAGATGCCCATCCGCTCGTACTCGTCCTTGAAGTAGGTCGGGTAGAGTTCGTCTACGACCCGGACGGCCGCAACGTCACTGGTCGGCAGGGCAAGCGGCAGTTCGGTGGCATGGAACAGCTTGAAGCTGTTGGCCGAATAGACCGGCCAGGCCGAGGTCACTTCGGAAATGCGGGTCGCCGCCGCGCGGAACCCGTCGGCAACGGTGTGCAGAACCTCACCCGGGTAATGCGTCACCCTGAACTGCCCGTTGCTCTCGCTTTCGAGTTCGTCGCCGAACGGCTTGATGGCCTCGCGCCATGCCGGCGAGGTCTCGGGCTGGTTGAAAGATATCCGGACATCGACGGGATCCTGCGCATAGGCGATGTTCGCCAGCAGGGCTGCGGCGACCGCAAGCCCGGTCGTTCCGATTCTGAACAAGCTCATGGACTTTCCTCCAAGTTGAATGGCACCTTCGGCATGGCCAGCAAGGTGGCCACACCCGAAAGACCGGGGCCTGCGCATCCACCCCTCCGTGAATCACAAGCATGAAACAAACGTACGTAAGTTTATTTTCCCCGTCAAGATATTGCTATCGTCCGGACGGTCTTTTCGGACCGGCCACCGGGCCCCATGCGTCGGGCGCGACCCCGCGCTGTGCCCCCCGGCCCGCTCGCAAACACGAGGCACCGGGGGGACGGCGACCTGCCGGAGACAGGCTGGCCCGCGGGCTACGCCCGGCGATAGCCTTCCAGTTCGCTGTCATCGACATCGGGCAGGTTGACGACAAGGTTATCGGGGGTGCGGGCCGTAAGCCAGACCAGTTCATCCGTCGTTGACATGTTCACTTCGACATGCGGCATGAAAGGCGGGACGAAAACGAAGTCGCCCGCCCCCATATCGACATATTCCTTGTAGCCCTCGCCAAAGTAGATCCGGCCCTTGCCCTTGAGCACATAACCCCCGGTCTCGGCCTCGGCATGGTGGTGCGGCGGGGAACGGTGCCCCGGCTCGTTCGAGACCTTTCCGAACCAGATCCGGGTTGCGGGCGTATGCTGCGGGCTGACGCCCGACACGCGCACGCAATCCCCCGATTGCGCGGTGCCGGAATCCTCTGCCCCGGTGCGGGTCACGACAGGTCGCAGTTGTGTCATGCTGTAGGCTCCTTTGATGCTACATCCGAAAGTGGTGGCGCATGGGCATGGTCCACCACGCCTTCGAGATCGGGATAATCGACGTAACCCGCCGGTCCGCGGGTATAGAATGTCCGCCGGTCCCATTCCGACAGCGGTGCATCCTTGCGCATGCGGGCGACAAGATCCGGGTTGGAGATGAACGGCCTGCCGAACGCGATCAGGTCTGCCCGGCGGCCGCGAAGCGCGGCCCCGGCGCGATGGCGGTCATAGCCGCCGGCCGCGATCAACACACCGGGATATTCGCTGCGGACAGCCGCCAGCACATCGGGTACGCTGCCCGCCGTGCCGGTGCTGCGGCTGCCATCGCCGGAAACCTCGGGTTCGATGACATGCAGAAAGCCGATGCCCCGTTGCGCCAGCAGCGCAACCACGTCACGCATGACCCGGCCCGGATCGCTGTGACGGATACCGTTGAAGTCGCCATAGGGGGAAATGCGCACGCCGATCCGCTCAAGCCCGCCGCAGCGCCCCGAGACCGCATCCAGAACCTCGGCAAGAAAGGTGAGGCGCTTTCGATCCGTGCCGCCATAGGCATCGCCGCGCCGGTTGGCATCGTCGGAAAGGAACTGCTCGATCAGGTAGCCGTTGGCCCCGTGCAGTTCGACCGCATCGAAACCGGCCTCCAGCGCGCGCGCCGCGGTGGCGGCGAAATCATCGACGGTTGCCCGCACTTCTCCGGCGGTCAGTTCGTGCGGAACCGGCAAGTCCTGCCAGCCGGAGGAGGTGTAGATCTTTCCCTGCGCCGCCACGGCCGAGGGGCCGACCGCGCCCAGACCCAGCGGGTTGTTATCGCGCGAGAACACCCGCCCGACATGCCAGAGCTGGGCCACAATCCTGCCGCCGCGCCCGTGCACGGCCCGGGTCACGCGTTCCCATTCCCCCGACTGATTCGCCGACCACAGGCCGGGGGTGTAGGGGTAGCCATGCGCCTGGGGGCTTATGCCGATGGCTTCGGTGATGATCAGCCCGGCCGAGGCACGCTGTGCGTAGTATTGCGCCGCATATGGGCCGACATCCCCATCCCGGGTGGCGCGGCTGCGCGTCATCGGGGCCATCACCACCCGGTTTGCCAGTTCCATCCCGGCCAGGGTGAAAGGCGAGAACAGCAGGTTGTCGCTCATGCATCGTCCCCTTTCGCGATCACTTCACGCTCGTACCCGAGCCATGGCGAAAGCGATGCCTCCGCAAAACGTTTCTCGTCCTCGACCAGTTCCCGGTAGGCGCGGCGCGCATCGCGGTCCTGGAACGAGAATTCCAGATCCTCGCGACTCGTCCAGTAGATCTCCGCCATCCCGAGCGGGCTGCGGGGCGCGATTCCCCGCGCCGACGCCATGACCTCTTCCAGCGGGTCCACCACATGCGGCGTCTGGACATAGCGGGCGACACGCAACGTCGCGCAATGTTTTTCCATCAGCGCGCCATGGTCTTCCATCCAGAGCCTGCGCGCCTCCTCACGGTCGAGATCGGGACGCGGATAAATGATGTAGGTGAGTTTGATCATCGGAACCTCCACCCCTACAGAAACAAACGACCGTTCCTTTGTCAACCGCCAAGCGCGCCGCGCACTGTCGCCGGCACGGCGCGCCTGTCATGGTTACGCCTGATCCCCGCCAGCGCGGGGATGGGCGCGAAGCTGGTCCACCGCCTCGGGGTTGACGAGGCCCGACAGGTCGCCCAGCGGCTCACCGATCCAGACCGAACGGACGACGCGGCGCATGATCTTCATGCTGCGGGTCTTGGGAAGATCGCTGACGAAGGCAATCTCCTTCGGTCGGAACGACGAACCAAGCCCGTCGGCCACGGCACGGCGCAGCTCCTCGACCAGCGCCGGGGTTTCCCCGACCCCGCGCGCAGGCACGCAGACGCAGACCACGGCCGAGCCCTTGACCGGATCGGGAACACCGATGGCGGCTGCCTCCGCCACCTTGCCGGTGGCAAGCAGAAGGGTCTCGACCTCGGCCGGACCGGTGCGCTTGCCCGCAATCTTGATCGTGTCGTCGGAACGGCCGTGGATGAACCAGTCGCCGTCCTCATCGGCCGAGGCGAAATCGCCATGCAGCCACAGGCCGGGGAACTTCGACCAGTAGCTTTCGATATAGCGGCCGGGATCGCGCCACAGGCCCCGGGTCAGGCCGATCGACGGCCCCCCCAGCGCCAGTTCGCCCACCTCTCCGCGCGGCAGCAGCCTGCCGTCCGCATCAACCACCATCGCCCTCATGCCGGGGACGGGGCCGGCAAAACCGCAGGGTTTCACGTCGGGGTGAAGGATCGTACCGGCAAGGATGCCGCCGCCGATCTCGGTCCCGCCGGAATAGTTCAGGATCGGCGCGCGGTTGCGGCACACCTTTTCGCGGAACCAGTTCCAGGCTTCGGGCGTCCACGGCTCGCCCGTCGCGGCGGTGACACGCAGCGCCGACAGGTCGTATTGCTCGACCGTGCCCCCGGGCTGCTGCATGAAGGCGCGCACCATGGTCGGGGCCACCCCGAGAAAGCTGATCGCATGATCCTGCGCCAGCCGCCACAGCCTGCCCGGTTCGGGATAGTCCGGCACGCCTTCGGCAAGCAGCATGGTCGCGCCCGTCATCGGCACGGCGACGGCAAGGATTGGGCCGGTCAGCCAGCCCATGTCGCTCATCCACAGCAGGCGGTCATCCGGGCGCAGATCGAGGATCAGGCCGAAATCCAGCGCCACCTTGGTCATGAAGCCGCAATGCGAATGCACGGTCCCCTTCGCCTTGCCGGTCGTTCCCGAGGTATAGACCAGCATCGCCGGGGTCTCGGCCGGAAGCTCGACGGGCGCGACCGGCGGGCCGGAGGCAAGGAAGTCGTCCCAGTTCAGCCAGCGCGGGTCGGGGTTCAGCGGGTCGCGCGGAACAACCACGACATGGCGCAGCGACGACACCTCGGCGCGCACGGTCTCGATCACCCCGGCCATCTCGACCGGCTTGCCGCGCCGGAAGGTCCGGTCCACGGTGATCACCGCCACCGCCCCGGCATCGGCGAGACGCCCGGCCACCGCCTGCGCGCCGAAGCCCGAGAACATCGGCAGCGCAATGGCCCCGACACTGACGATGGCAAGGAAGGCGGCGATGGTTTCCGGCACCGACGGCATGAACAGCCCGATCACGTCGCCCTGCCCTATCCCCAGCGCCCGCAGCCCGCCGGCCGCCCTGGCCACCGTGTCCCGCAACCCGGCGTAATCGACCTCGCGCCGGGTGCCGTCCTCGCCTTCCCAGATGATCGCGGGCTTGTCGGCATGACCGCGCGCAACGGTGCGGTCCAGGCAGTTATAAGCGATATTGGTGGTGCCGCCGACACACCATTCGGCCCATTCCGGCCCCTTCGACAGGTCCAGCAACCGATCATAGGGCTTGAAGAAATGCAGGTCGTGGAACTGCATCACCGCGGGCCAGAACCATTCGGGATCACGGTCCGCCCGTTCCACCAACCCTTCGTAGTCGGCGATATCGTGCTGCGCCAGGAAACGCGCCAGCGGCGCCTTGCTGTTGTCCTGCATGGTCATGCCGGCACCTCTCCATCCAATACCACGATCCGGTCGATGAACGGCGACATGAAAGCCTTCATCTCCACATGCGCGGGCGATATCTGATAGTCGTCATGCGCCTGCGACGACCGGAAGACACCGACCAGCGCATGGGTCAGGCCGTCCCCGCGCGAGGCGACGTTCCCTGTCATCGCATAGGTGGCCACGTCCGCACATTCCGCACGCACGCGCCGGGCGTAGTGCTCGACCCGCCCGAAGAACGCCCCGTCGGCCTCGGGCGTGAAGGTCATCATCACGATGTGGTAGAACATGTTGCGTATTTCCTGCCTTGTTTCATCCATTGCGGATCGCCGGTCGTCATGCCGTCCATCCGCCATCCAGCATCAACGACGCGCCGGTCATCAGCGCCGAGGCATCCGAAGCAAGGAAGACCACCGCGCCCATCAGATCCTCGACCTTGCCGAGACGGCCGACCCTGATGCGCGACAGAACCGCATCGCGAAACGCCTGATCGGCCAGCGAGGATTGCGTCATCTCGGTATCGATGAAGGTCGGGCACAGGCTGTTGACCCGGATGCCATGCGGCGCAAGCTCGACGGCCAGCGCCTTGGTCATGCCCTCGACGGCGAATTTCGAGATCGTATAGACCGAACGCCCGTTGGCGGCGACGTGGCCCGCCTGGGACGACAGGTTGATGATCGACCCGCCGCCGCCC
>JBAYSY010000012.1:0-59411 GCA_041675885.1 Gemmobacter sp.
AGTGGCACGGATCACGGCAACGAAAGGGCCGAACCCGCCGCGGCCGCCGTTCTGGGGCGGCTTCGCGATCGTGCCGTCCGAGATCGAATTCTGGGCCGACGGCGCCTTCCGCCTGCATGACCGTTTCCGGTGGCGGCGGGAATCCGCCGATCAACCATGGGCTGTCCGGCGGTTGAGCCCCTGAAATTCACGAAGCGCGAATTCAACCTTTCGGATAGGGCTGTATTCTTTTCACTTGAAACTTACGTTCGTCTTGGCGCACACCTCCATAGGGAGGCGGAAAGCTTCATGGGGAAACATACTGCTTAGGGCGAAACGCGCTGATGGAAGACCGAGACCAGAAGGACCCCGAATATGTCCGGGGTCGTGTTAAATGGTTTGATCCGGCCAAGGGGTTCGGTTTTGTCGTGGCCGAGATCGGCGGCGGCGATATCCTCCTGCACGCCAATGTCCTGCGCAACTTCGGCCAGGGCTCGGTCTCCGACGGGGCGGGTATCGACGTGATGGTGCAACTCACCGCCCGCGGTGCGCAGGCCGTCGAAGTGCTGGAAATCCGCCCCCCCGAGGGCGGAAATTTCATTCCGGGCGAGGGGGTCTCGGACGAGGATCTCCGGGCGATGGAGCAGCTTCCGATCGAGCCTGCCCGGGTCAAGTGGTTCGACAAGGGCAAGGGTTTCGGCTTTGCCAATGTCTTCGGTCGGCCCGAGGACGTGTTCGTGCATATCGAGGTGTTGCGCCAGTCGGGCCTTGCCGACCTTCAGGCCGGCGAGGCGGTGGGCCTGCGCGTGGTCGAGGGCAAGCGGGGCCGCATGGCCGTTCAGGTGTTGTCATGGGAAGCCGCATTGCGTTCGCCGTCCTGTTGAGTCTGGCCACGGGGGTTTCGGCCGGGGCGGCCCTTGCCGCCTGCCGCGCCGATGTGGTCGAGTTGCGCGGGCCTGGCGGGCAGGCCCGGTTCACGGTGGAACTGGCCGACACCCCCACCACCCGTGCCCGCGGCCTGATGTTCCGCGAGTCGATGCCGCGTTCGGCCGGGATGCTGTTCATCTTCGACGAACCGGGGCCGGTCTCCTTCTGGATGCGCAACACGCTGATCCCGCTCGACATGATCTTCGCCGACGAGGCCGGGCGGGTGCTGCATGTCCACCCGATGGCGATCCCGCATGACGAAACCCCGATAGAGGGCGGCGAGGGCGTGCTTGCCGTGCTGGAGATCAACGGCGGGCTTGCCGCGCGCATGGGAATCGCCCCCGGCGCCGAGATGCGCCACCCGGCCTTCGGCGCCGGGGCGGCATGGCCCTGCGCGGCGGCGGAAACGGACTGAGTGGCTGCCGCCGGGGGAGGGGGCAGCCGTTCCCCGCGCGGCGGGCGCCCGAATTGCAACCGACCTGCAACACCCTTTCCCCTCATACCCGGAAGCAAGGTGCAATCGGCCGCTGCCCTTTGTTGCACGCCCCGCCTTGCGTGTCACAGGCCGAGGTTGCGGAACACCCCGGGCAGGGCCTCGGGCAGGTCTTCGGCGATCAGCCCCGGCCCGAAGTCGCGGGCACATTCGACATGCAGCCATGCGGCGGTCGCGGCGGCGTCGAAGGGTGAGAAGCCGCGCGCCATGAGCCCGACGATGAAGCCCGCCAGCACGTCCCCCGCCCCCGCCGTCGCCAGCCATGGCGCGGCGCGCTCGTAGACAGCGGCGTTGACGGCACAACGGCCGTTCGGCGCGGCGATCACCGTATCCGGCCCCTTGAACAGCACCACGCATCCCGCCCGCGCCGCCGCCTCGCGCGCCGCATCGACCTTGGAAAAGGCCGGGCCTTCGCTGGCGGAGGCTTCGAGCCGTTCCGCCAGATCGGGGAACAGCCGGGCGAATTCGCCGCCGTGCGGGGTGAGGACGCAGCCTTCGTGCAGCGCCGCGAACAGCGCCTTTTCGCGGGCGATCAGGGTCAGCGCATCGGCGTCGAGGACCGTGGCCCGCCCCGCCGCCAGCGCCGCCGCGACCAGCCCGGCCTCGCGCTCGCCCAAGCCCAGCCCGGGGCCGAGGCCGAGCGCGCCCATACGCGCATCCTTCAGGATATGCCCGAGCGCCTCGGCGTCATGCACCGGCCGCAGCATCACCGCGTCGAGCCGCGCGGCGTTCTCGGCCAGCGCCTCGGGCGGGCAGCCCACCGTCACCAGCCCGGCCCCGATCCGCAGCGCGCCACGGGCGGCGAGGCGGGCCGCCCCGCCATGACCGGGGGCGCCGGAAAGGATCAGGGCGTGGCCGTGGGTGTATTTATGGGCAAGATCCGCCTTGCCGAGAGAGCGGCAGCCGAACGGCCCCTCGACCAGACGGGCCGCATCCTTCGGCTCCCGTGGCAAACCGATATCCTTGACGACGACCTTGCCGCATTTGTATGGCCCCCATTTCAGTACATGCCCAAGCTTGCGTGAATGGAACGTCACGGTCAGACCGGCCAGCACCGTCTCGGCGCCGCGCGCCAGTTCCCGCCCGCTGTCGCTGCACAGACCGGACGGGATATCGACCGCCACCGTCCTGGATTGCAGGTCGTGGTCGCAGGTTCTGTCTGCCGCCCAGTCAAACACTGCGCCTGCAAGCGGCCGCGTCAGACCCGTGCCGAACAGGGCGTCAACATACAGATCGGCTTCGTGTGAAAAGCGCGGGGCCTGCGCGAAGGGCCGCACCTCCCCCATCCCGCACCACCGCGCGTAATTCGCCTTCGCATCCGGCGGCAGCTTGTCCGGGTCGCCGTAGAGGAACACCTCGACCTCCCAGCCCCGGTCCTTCAACAGACGCGCCACCACGAAGCCGTCGCCGCCGTTGTTGCCCGGCCCGCACAAAACGACCGCCCGCAATATCCCTTCTTCGCCTTGATGCAAATGTCCTCGGGGGGTCCGGGGGGCAGACGGCCCCCCGGCGCCTGCCCCCCGCGCCAGCTCCGGCCACTCGGCCAGAATCGCCTCGACCACGCCCCGCCCGGCGCGTTCCATCAGCTCCAGCCCGGTCACCGCGCCGCTGTCGATCGCCGCCTTCTCGATGGCGCGCATCTGGGCAGATGTCAGAAGTTCGGTCATTTTCCCGCCGCCGATGTTCGCATTCCGCCCGCCTGACGGCCGGTTTGCACAAAAAACGGGCATATCCCCGGATTTTTCCCGGCACCGCCCGCCGCGACAAGCCTATCCGATTGAGTGCGGCGCGCGAAAGTGGTGTTGAGGCCGCAGGAACCCGGCAGGAGGAGCCGCACGGATGAAGAAGATCGAGGCGATCATCAAGCCCTTCAAGCTCGACGAGGTGAAGGAGGCGCTTCAGGAGGTGGGGATTCAGGGACTCTCGGTGATCGAGGTCAAGGGATTCGGTCGCCAGAAGGGCCACACGGAACTCTATCGCGGCGCCGAATATGTCGTCGATTTCCTGCCCAAGGTGAAGATCGAGGTCGTGCTTGCCGACGACATGGTGGAATCGGCGGTCGAGGCCATCGTCTCGGCCGCGCGCACCGACAAGATCGGCGACGGCAAGATCTTCGTCTCGCCCGTCGAACAGGTCATCCGCATCCGCACCGGCGAGACCGGCGAGGACGCGATCTGACCCCCCCCCGCATATCCATCATCACAGGGAAGAAACATGAGCACCGACAAGGTTCTGGCCACGATCAAGGACGAGGGCGTCGAATATGTCGATGTCCGCTTCACCGACCCGCGCGGCAGGCTTCAGCATGTCACCATCGTTGTCGATCTGGTGGACGAGGAATTCCTTGAGGAAGGCTTCATGTTCGACGGATCAAGCATCGCCGGGTGGAAGTCGATCGACCAGTCCGACATGAAGCTGATGCCGGACACCGAAAGCGCCTATCTCGACCCGTTCTACGCCGAAAAGACGCTGTGCCTGCATTGCAACGTGGTCGAGCCGGACACGGGCGAGCCCTATTCGCGCGACCCGCGCGGCACCGCGCTCAAGGCCGAAGCCTATCTGCGCTCGTCGGGGATCGGCGACACCGCCTACTTCGGACCCGAGGCCGAGTTCTTCATCTTCGACGACGTGCGGTTCTCGGTGGCGATGAACAAGGTCTCGTTCGAGGTCGATGCCATCGACGGCGCCTGGAACACCGATACCGAATACGAGATGGGCAACATGGGCCACCGGCCCGGCGTCAAGGGCGGCTATTTCCCGGTGAACCCGACCGACGCGGCGCAGGACATGCGCGGCGAGATGCTGAGCACCATGAAGCGGATGGGCATGAGGGTGGACAAGCACCACCACGAGGTCGGGTCGTGCCAGCATGAGTTGGGCCTGATCTTCGGCGGGCTGACCGAACAGGCCGACAATATCCAGAAATACAAATACGTGATCCACAACGTGGCCCATGCCTATGGCCGCAGCGCGACCTTCATGCCGAAGCCGATCAAGGGCGACAACGGCACCGGAATGCATGTCAACATGTCGATCTGGAAGGACGGCAAGCCCCTGTTCGCGGGCGACAAATACGCCGACCTGTCGCAGGAGGCGCTGTGGTTCATCGGCGGTATCCTGAAACACGCCAAGGCGCTGAACGCGCTGACCAACCCCGGCACCAACAGCTACAAGCGGCTGATCCCCGGCTTCGAGGCGCCGGTGCTGCGTGCCTATTCGGCCCGCAACCGCTCGGGCTGCGTGCGTATTCCGTGGACCGAAAGCCCGAAGGCGAAACGGGTCGAGGCCCGCTTCCCCGACCCTTCGGCCAACCCCTACCTAGCCTTCGCCGCGCTCTTGATGGCCGGTCTCGACGGGATCCGCAACCGGATCGACCCGGGCCCCGCGTCGGACAAGGATCTCTACGACCTGCCGCCCGAGGAACTGGCGGAAATCCCCACCGTCTGCGGCAGCCTGCGCGAGGCGCTGGAGGAACTGGAGAAGGACCACGACTTCCTGCTGGCGGGCGACGTGTTCACCAAGGACCAGTTGGAAGGCTACATGGCGCTGAAGTGGGAAGAGGTCTATGCCTACGAGCACACCCCCCACCCGATCGAGTATCAGCTTTACTATTCCTGCTGATCCGCGCGGTTGCGGCGATCATCAGGCAGACAGACTCAGGGGCGCCGACGGGCGCCCCTTTTTCATGCCCTGTGCTGTCGGGGGTATGACTTGCCCCGGCTCAGGGCCGCCAGCGCAGGAAATTGGCGATGAGCCGCAGTCCGGTGGTCTGGCTTTTTTCCGGGTGGAACTGGGTGCCGACGATATTGTCGCGCCCGACGATGGCGGTGACCGGGCCGCCGTAATCGACATGCGCCAGCCGATCCGCCGGGTCGGCCAGGCGGAACTGCCAGGAATGCACGAAATAGGCGTGATCTCCGCTGGCGATCCCGTCCAGCACCGGATGGGAGCGGTCCACCGCCAGATCGTTCCAGCCCATATGCGGCACCTTGAGCGCCGGGTCGGCGGGCGCGATCCGCGCCACCTCGCCCGGAATCCAGCCGAATCCCGGGGTCTCGCGGTATTCGAGGCCGCGGCTGGCCAGCATCTGCATCCCCACGCAGATCCCGAGGAACGGCACGCCGCGGCGGGTGACCGCCTCCTCGATCGCCTCGTAAAGCCCGGGCCGGGCATCCAGCGCCGCGCGGCAGGCGGGGAACGCCCCGTCGCCCGGCAGCACGATCCGCGCGGCACGCGTCACCTCCTCGGGCCGGTCGCTGACCACGACCCTGCCGCCGCCCGCCTCGGCCGCCATGCGCTGGAACGCCTTTTCGGCGGAATGCAGGTTGCCGCTGTCGTAATCGACGATGACGGTCGGCATGGGGCGCGGGCCTTTCGGTCGGGGCAGGATCCCGGCGGTGCGAGGGCGGCGGGTGCGGGAGCCTCCGGCGGGAGTATTTCAGGCAAGATGAAGGGTCAGGCGATTTCGGAAAAAGCTGCCGACTTTTTCGGTTCGAAATTGCGGAAAGACAATATCCTAAAGCGTGCCCTTGGTCGAGGGGATGGCGTCGGACTTGCGCGGGTCGGGCTCGACCGCGTTGCGCAGCGCGCGGGCCACCGCCTTGAAAGCGGCCTCGGCGATATGGTGGCTGTTGATCCCGGCCTCGCGCGTCACATGCAGCGTGATCCCGCCATGGGTCGAGAGTGCCTGGAAGAACTCGCGCACCAGTTCGGTGTCGAAGGTGCCGATCTTCGCGGTCGGCATGTCGAGCGCCCAGGCAAGGTAAGGCCGCCCTGAGAGGTCGAGCGCCGCCTCCACCCGCGCGTCGTCCATCGGCAGCGTGCAGGCGCCGTAGCGGCGGATGCCGCGCTTGTCGCCCAGCGCCCGCGCCAGTGCCTGGCCCAGCGCGATGCCGCAATCCTCGACCGTGTGGTGATCGTCGATATGCAGATCGCCGGTGGCGCGCAGGGTGATGTCGATCAGCGAATGGCGGGCAAGCTGGTCGAGCATGTGGTCGAAGAACCCGACCCCGGTCCGGGCGTCGCAGCTTCCGCTGCCGTCGAGATCGAGGGTCACGGTGATGTCGGTCTCGTTCGTCTTGCGGGTGATCGTGGCGCGGCGCATTCGCGGCCTCCCTCGTGCTGGCTCGGCGGGGTTATAGGCGGGGCGGGCAGACGAGGGAAGGGGGCTGCGGTGGTGTCCCCTTTCCCCCTGTTGCGCTCTGCTGGTGGGGGCGCCGGAATATCCGCCCTATTCCGCTGCCCGGGCCAGCGGGCTGCCGCCCTGGCGAAAGGATGCCAGCAGGTCTTCGCGGGTTTTCGCGGCCTTGCGTTCGTTCGCTTCCTTGACCGGGCCGAAACCGCGGATCGCAAGCGGCAGTTCCGCCAGCGCCACGGCGATGTCGCGGGTTTCGGGCGTGACCTTGGCCAGCACCTCGGCCATGTCGGATTCGTATTGCGCGATCAGCGCGCGTTCCATCCGGCGCTCGGCGGTGCGGCCGAACGGATCGAAGACGCCGCCGCGCAGCCCCTTCATCCCGGCCAGCAGCCGGAACAGCCGCAGCACCCAGGGGCCGAAGGCGCGTTTCACCGGCCGCCCGTCCGCTCCCTTGCGGGCAAGGAGCGGCGGCGCGAGGTGGAAGGTCGGGCGCAGATCGCCGTCGAACTCGGCCCGGGCCTTGTCCATCGTCTCCAGATGCAGCCGGGCGACTTCGTATTCGTCCTTGCAGGCCAACAGCTTGTGATAGCCCTTTGCCACGGCGAGCTTCAGCTCCGGGTCCGCCGCCCGCCCGACCAGCGCCCGGTATTTCGCCGCGAGCGCCGCGTCCTGATACGCGGTCAGGTGTTCGGCCCGCAGCGTCACCGCCTCTTCCGGCGTCGCCGCGGCCGCGGGCGCGGGGGCCAGCATCGCCGCCGCTTCCTCGGGGAACAGCACCGCCCAGCGGCCGATCTCGAAGGCGCGCAGGTTGCCTTCGACCGCGGCGCCGTTCATCGTCACCGCCTGGCGGATCGCCTCTCCCGACAGCGGCACCAGCCCGCGCTGCCATGCGGCGCCAAGGATCATCATGTTGGAAAAGATCGAATCGCCCAGCAGCACCCGCGCCAGTTCCGAGGCGTCGAACAGGTCGAGCCGGTCGCGCAGCCGCGCCTGAAGCGAGACCCGCAACCCGTCGGACGGCAAGCGGAATTCGGTATTGCGGGTGAACTCTCCGGTGATGATCTCGTGGCTGTTGACCACCGCAGCGGTCCGCCCGCTGGTCATCAGGCCCAGCGTCTTCGCGCCCGCCGTCACCACCAGATCGCCGCCGATCACCGCATCGGCCTCGCCCACGGCGACGCGGATCGCGCTGATGTCCTCGGGGCGGTTGGCGATCCGGCAGTGGATATGCACCGCGCCGCCCTTCTGGGCAAGGCCGGCCATCTCCATCATGCCCGCGCCCTTGCCGTCGATATGCGCGGCCATGGCCAGGATCGCACCCACCGTCACCACCCCGGTGCCGCCGACGCCGGTCACGACGATATTATGGGTGCCGTCGATCGCGGGCAGGGCGGGCTCGGGCATTCCGGGCAGGTCGAGGCTGGCGGTGGCGGCCTTCTTCACCTTCGCCCCCTCAAGCGTGACGAAGGACGGGCAGAACCCGTTCACGCAGGAGAAATCCTTGTTGCACGACGACTGGTCGATGGCGCGCTTGCGGCCGAATTCGGTTTCCACCGGCACCACCGAGACGCAGTTCGACTGCACCCCGCAATCGCCGCAGCCCTCGCAGACATCGGTGTTGATGAACACCCGCCTGTCGGGGTCGGGGAACCGGCCGCGCTTCCTGCGGCGGCGTTTTTCGGCGGCGCAGGTCTGGATGTAAACTATCGCGGACACGCCCTTGATGGTGCTGAATTTCCGCTGCACCGCCATCAGGTCGGCGCGCTCAAACTTCTCGATGCCGGAAGGAAACTGCGAAAAGTCGATTTCCTCTTTTGCATCATGGACGACGGCGATGTTCTTCACGCCCATCGCCTGCACCTCGCGCACGATCTGCGCCGCGCTCAGCCCGCCCTCGTTCGGCTGGCCGCCGGTCATGGCCACGGCGTCGTTGAACAGGATCTTGTAGGTGATGTTGTTGCCCGCTGCGACCGCCGCCCGGATCGCCATCACCCCTGAATGGTTATAGGTGCCGTCGCCGAGGTTCTGGAACACGTGGTCGCGGTTCGAGAACGGCGCCTCGCCCATCCAGTTCGCGCCCTCGCCGCCCATCTGGGTGAACCCGAGGGTATCGCGATCCATCCACTGCACCATGTAGTGACAGCCGATCCCGGCATAGGCGCGCGATCCTTCCGGCACCCTGGTCGAGGAGTTGTGCGGGCAGCCGGAGCAGAAATATGGCAGCCGTGCCGCAAGTTCCCTGGCGTTGTCGGCGCGGCGGGCCTCGGCCAGACGGGACAGCCCGGCCTTGACCGTCTCGGTGCCGCGACCTTCCTCGATCAGGATGCCGCCCAGCCGCTCGGCGATCAGGATCGGGTCCAGCGCGAAGCGGGTCGGGAACAGTTCGACCCGGCGGCCGTTTTCCCAGTTGTCGCCCTTGTGCCAGCCATAGACCCGGCGGCCGCGGCGGTTGTCGAAGATCGTCTCCTTGACCTGCAATTCCAGCAGCTTGCGCTTTTCCTCGACCACCACGATCAGGTCGAGCCCCTCGGCAAAGTCGTGGAAGCCGCGCATGTCGAGCGGGAAGGTCTGTCCCACCTTGTAGGTGGTGATGCCCAGCCGTTCAGCCTCGGCCGCGTCGATCCCGAGAAGGTTGAGCGCATGGGTCAGGTCAAGCCAGTTCTTTCCCGCCGCGACAAGGCCGATCTTCGCGCCGGGCTTGCCCCAGACCCGCCGGTCCATCCGGTTGGCGCGACTGAACTCTTCGGCGGCGAAGCGCTTGAAGTCGATCATCCGCGCTTCCTGGTCCACCGGCGTATCGACCAGCCGGATGTTCAGCCCGCCCTCGGGCATGGCGAAATCGGGGGTGACGAACCGCATCCGGTCGGGGCGGCCATCGACCACGGCGGTGGCCTCGATCGTGTCCTTCATGGTCTTGAGCCCGACCCAGACCCCGGCGAAGCGGCTCAGCGCCCAGCCGTAAAGGCCGTAGTCCAGGATCTCCTGCACCCCGGCGGGCGAGACCACCGGCATGTAGGAATCGACCAGCGCCCAGTCGGACTGGTGCAGCGTGGTCGAGGATTCGCCGGTATGGTCGTCGCCCATCGCCATCAGCACGCCGCCATGGGGCGAGGTGCCCGCCATGTTCGCATGCCGCATCACGTCACCCGAGCGGTCCACCCCCGGGCCCTTGCCATACCAGAGCGCGAAGACGCCATCGAACCTGCCTTCGCCGCGCAGTTCCGCCTGCTGGCTGCCCCAGATCGCCGTGGCGGCAAGGTCTTCGTTCAGGCCGGGCTGGAACAGGATGTCGGCGGGTTCAAGCAGGCTGCGCGCCCGGGTCATCTGCTGATCGACCGCCCCCAGGGGCGAGCCGCGATAGCCCGTGCAGTAGCCCGCGGTGTTCAGCCCCGCCGCCCGGTCGCGCGCCTTCTGCATCAGCATGAGCCGCACCAGCGCCTGGGTGCCGTTCAACAGTACCGGCGATTTTTCCAGATCGAAACGGTCGGAAAGCCGCACATCCTGCCTGCTCATCGGGCCACCCCCCTGCTGTATAAGTCGGTTCTTTCATGGTAGGTCAAAAAAGCTGACCTACAAAGTGGAAATTATGCCATGCGTGAATTGCAAAGCGGCTATGCACTGACTAAATAACCGGCGGCGACGCGCAGATGATGATTACCCGGTCCGGGCGGCCGGTGAAAGAGAGTTACGGGATGGATTGGGACAAGCTCAGAATATTTCACGCGGTGGCCGATGCGGGCAGTCTGACCCATGCGGGCGATGTGCTGCACCTGTCGCAATCGGCGGTGTCCCGGCAGATTCGCTCGCTGGAGGAAAGTCTCGACACAACGCTGTTCCATCGCCATGCGCGGGGGCTGATTCTCACCGAACCGGGGGAGTTGCTGTTCGACGCCACCAAGTCGATGACCAAGCGGCTCGACGCCGCCACCGCGCGGATCCGCGATGCCGACGACGAGGTGTTCGGCGACCTGCGGGTGACCACCACCACCGGCTTCGGCACGCTGTGGCTGGCGCCGCGGCTGGCCTCGCTCTACCGGGCCTATCCGGATCTGAGGGTCGATCTGATGCTGGAGGAGCGGGTGCTCGACCTGCCGATGCGCGAGGCCGATGTGGCGATCCGCATGAAGGAGCCGTCGCAGGCCGACCTGATCCGCCGCCGGCTGATGAACATCCGGATGCGGCTTTACGCGGGGCCGGCCTATCTTGCCGAACGCCCGGCGCCGCAGACGCTTGCCGACCTGCGCCACCACCGGCTGGTGTGCCAGTCGGCGGGTGCGGCGCAGGTCTCGGCGGGGGCGGAACTGGTGCGGCTGCTGCTGGCGCAGGAGGTCGCCTCGACCCTGACGGTGAACAACTACTTCGGCGTGTTGCAGGCGGTGCTGCACGGGGTGGGGATCGGGGTTCTGCCCGATTACCTGACCGCGGATTTCCCCGAGATCGTCCATGTGCTCCCGGATGTGCAGTCGGGCGAGGTGCCGGTGTTCCTCGCCTACCCCGAGGAGCTGCGCCAGTCGAAACGGGTCTCGGCCTTCCGCGATTTCGTCATGGAAGAGGTGGTGACCCACCGACGGCAGGTGCGGGAGTAGGGCAGGGGGGGAGATACAGGGCCGCAATACCCTTTTCCCTTGCCCGGAACAGCCGCGTCAGCGGCCCGGGCAGCGGCCGACCGCTGCCCTCTGTCGTGACGGGGGAGACCGGTCGGATCGCGCTGCGCCGCAGCGTGGCCCGAGGCCCGGCCGGGCCATGGCGCGCCACATGCGGGGGCGGGTTCATGCTGCGTTGCAGCTTTTGCGCGCCGGGCCATGGCCCGTCCGGCCGCGCCCGGCCCCGCCGCGCCATGCACGTGTCGGTTGAGCAACACTTCGCAAGTCATGCGCATTCCGCATAGCGGCCTTGCAGCCCTGCGACATGATTGCGCTTGCATACAACGCCCCGCATGCCTAAATCACCTCATGAAGGCGGCGCAGGGTTCCTGCACACCTTCATACCTCCCTGTTGGACTTCGGCCGAGCGCAAGCTCGGCCTTTTTTTTGGCCGGGTGCCGGAATGCCCGGAAACCCGGCGTATTTTGCCGCGATGCGGCATGCCTGCCCATGCTGCGGGCGCAAAGGAAGCCGCCCGTCCGGGCTTCCGGCGGGCTTCCGGGCCGATTCCGCCCGGCCCGATTCCCGACTTGGGCCTTCCCCCGCCAGCGGGCTTGATCTATGACGCGCGCCAGAGGCCCCACCGGCCGCCATCGCGGGAGACAGTCATGGACGAACCCAGGATCACCGGGGAACTGATCGCGGCCCACGGCCTCACGCCCGACGAATACGCAAACATCCTGACGATCATCGGGCGCGAACCCACGTTCACAGAACTGGGCATCTTCTCGGCGATGTGGAACGAGCATTGCTCCTACAAGTCGTCGAAGAAATGGCTGCGCACCCTGCCGACCACCGGCCCGCAGGTGATCTGCGGCCCGGGCGAGAACGCGGGCGTGGTGGATATCGGCGACGGCCCCGATGGACGGAAGCTGGCCGTCGTGTTCAAGATGGAAAGCCACAACCACCCGTCCTACATCGAGCCGCATCAGGGCGCCGCGACCGGCGTCGGCGGCATCCTGCGCGATGTCTTCACCATGGGCGCGCGGCCCATCGCGGCGATGAACGCGCTGTCGTTCGGCGAGACCGCGCACCCCAGGACCGCGCATCTGGTGCAGGGCGTGGTCGAGGGGATCGGCCATTACGGCAACGCCTTCGGCGTCCCCACCGTGGGCGGCGAGGTGCGGTTCCACCCGGCCTATAACGGCAACTGTCTGGTCAACGCCTTTGCCGCCGGTCTGGCGGATGCCGATGCGATCTTCTATTCCGCCGCCTCGGGCGTGGGGATGCCGGTGGTGTATCTCGGCGCCAGGACCGGCCGCGACGGCGTGGGCGGCGCCACCATGGCCAGCGCCGAGTTCGACGACACGATCGAGGAAAAGCGCCCCACCGTGCAGGTCGGCGACCCGTTCACCGAAAAGCGCCTGCTGGAGGCATGTCTTGAGCTGATGGGTTCGGGCGCGGTCATTTCCATTCAGGACATGGGGGCGGCGGGGCTGACCTGTTCGGCGGTCGAGATGGGCGACAAGGGCGGGCTGGGCATCCGGCTCGACCTCGACCGGGTGCCGGTGCGCGAAACGGGCATGACCGCCTACGAGATGATGCTGTCCGAGTCGCAGGAACGGATGCTGATGGTGCTGCGGCCCGAGCGTGAGGCCGAGGCGCGGGCGATCTTCGAGAAATGGGATCTCGACTTCGCCGTGGTCGGCGAGACGATCGCCGAGGACCGTTTCCTGATCATGCACGGCAATGCGGTCAAGGCCGACCTGCCGCTGTCGAAACTGTCGTCGAGCGCCCCGGAATACGATCGCCCATGGGTCGAGACCCCGCCGCCCCCGGCGCTGGAGCCCGTGCCCGGGGCCGATCCGGTCGAGGCGCTGAAGGTGCTGATCGCGTCCCCGAACTACGCGCACAAGGGCTGGGTGTGGGAACAATACGACCATATGGTGATGGGCGACACGGTGCGCGCCCCCGGACTCGGCGCCGGGGTGGTGCGGGTGCATGGCACCGCGAAGGCGCTCGCCTTCACCTCGGACGTGACGCCGCGCTATGTCAGGGCGAACCCGGTCGAGGGCGGCAAACAGGCGGTGGCCGAGGCGTATCGCAACCTTTGCGCCGTGGGGGCGCGGCCCCTGGCCGCTACCGACAACCTCAACTTCGGCAACCCCGAGAAGCCCGAGATCATGGGCCAGTTCGTCGGCGCGATCCGGGGCATCGGCGAGGCTTGCGCCGCGCTCGACATGCCGATCGTTTCGGGCAACGTCAGCCTCTACAACGAGACCGACGGCAAGGCGATCCTGCCGACGCCGACCATCGGCGCGGTCGGGCTGCTGGAGACGCTGGACGATCTGATCGCGGGCCAACCGCGCGAGGCCGACCTTGCGCTGTTGATCGGCGCGGGCGCGGGCCATATGGGCCAGTCGGCGCTGCTTGCGGAACTCTGGGGCCGGGAAGAGGGCGAGGCGCCGCCGGTGGATCTTGAGGCCGAGCGGCGCAACGGCGAATTCCTGCGGGAAAACCGGGCGCTGGTGCAGGCCGCGACGGACCTTTCCGACGGCGGGCTGGCACTGGCGGCGTTCGAGATGGCGGCAGGGGCCGGGCTGGGCGTGACGCTCGACAGCGGCGATATCGGCGAACTCTACGGCGAGGATCAGGCCCGCTATCTGGTCGCCTGCGGCTTCGACCAGGCCGAGGCGCTGATGGTCGCCGCCGGGCGCGCGGGCGTGCCGGTGCAGGTGGTGGGCCGGTTCTGCGGCGACAAGGTGCGGATCGGCGGCGCCGAGGCGCCGCTTGCGGAACTCGACGCGATCTGGCGCGGCGCCTTCGCGGCCGCGCTGGCCTGAACGGGCCGCCGACAGCCGACAGCCGGGCAGGGCAGGGCAGGGGCACAGCCCCCGGTCTGGACATTGCCCGCCTGCGGGATAGTCTTTCCCCCGTGCGATGCGGCAAGATAGGGGCGCGATGCGGTTCGGCAGGTTTCAGGGCAGGCGGCGGGGGGATATCCGGCCGCGCACCGGAGAAGCACGCTGACCCGGATTGATCCCCATATCCCGGCGACCGCCGGACCCTGCGCCGCAACCGTCGCGAAGGTGGAAAGCGGGGGAGCCTCCGGCGGGGATATTTCCTTCAAGGCGAAGCACAGGGCGCGCCTTTCCGACAGCCTTGCGCCGGGGGCCACGGCATGATCCGCCTGCGCGACCTGCTCGGCTGGTTCCGCCACCGCCGGGTCGAGACCACCCATTCGGAGCCGGTCCCCGAACGTGGCCGGGTCGATCATGTGGTGATCCTCGACGGCACCATGTCCTCGCTGGAGCCCGGCGCCGAGACCAACGCCGGAATCACCTGGAAGCTGCTTGACGAGGCCCGCAGCCAGGCCCGGGTCTCGCTTTATTACGAGCCGGGGCTGCAATGGCTGGGCTGGCGCAACGTGCCGGACGTGATGCAGGGGCGCGGCCTCGACGAACAGATCCAGCGCGCCTATGGATTCATCGCCACCCGCTACCGGCCCGGCGACCGGATCTATCTGTTCGGCTATTCGCGCGGCGCCTATGCGGTGCGTTCGCTGGCGGGGATGATCGACCGGCTTGGCCTGTTGCGCCGCGACCAGGCGACCGAGCGCAACATCGCCCAGGTCTTCCGCCACTACCAGCGCGCGCCCGACAGCGCCCCGGCCCGCGCCTTTGTCGCCGCGCATTGCCACCCCGGGGTCACGATCCAGATGATCGGGGTCTGGGATACGGTGAAGGCGCTGGGGGTGCGGTTGCCCGTGCTGTGGCGGTTTTCCGAGGTCAACCACGTTTTCCACAACCACCGGCTGGGACCGGCAATCCTGCACGGTTTCCAGGCGCTGGCGCTGCATGAGACGCGGGTGGTGTTCGAGCCGGTGCTGTGGGACTGTCCGCCCGGCTGGGAGGGCAGCGTGGAACAGGTCTGGTTCCGCGGCGCCCATGGCGATATCGGCGGCCAGCTGGGCGGGTTCGAGGCGGCGCGGCCGCTGGCCAATATCCCGCTGGTCTGGATGCTGGAAAAGGCCGAGGACAAGGGCCTGCCGCTGCCCGGGGGCTGGCGCGACCGCTTCCCCCGCGACCCGGGAGCGCCGATGACCGGCGCTTGGCGCAGCTGGGGCAAGATCTTTCTGCTGCGCCGCCCCCGTGTGGTAGGGCGCGACCGTTCGGAACGTCTGCATCCGACCGCGATAGAATCCGTTCCGGCCGCGCGGACGGTGCCGGATATCCCGGTTTCGGGCACCTGAGGCCGCAATCTGTAATTAGAACTGATCCAGATCAAAGTGCGCCCCGGCGACCTCATTAAGATGCATGGGCAGGTGCTCGTTAACAGTTTCCCAACGGTTCGCGGTGTTCCTGTTCGTTCGATTCCATGGGTTCTCAACGGAGATCAACAAATGCGACTGCTTACTGGCGTGTTCTGCGCGACGACGGTACTGGCCGGCGCGGCCGGCGCGGAAACCTTGCGCGAAACGGCCGAATTCTTCTTTGCGCCGCTTCCCTCGACGATTCCCGCGCTCAAGGACAACCGCGTCACCCCCGAGAAGATCGAACTCGGCAAGGCGCTGTTCTTCGACCCGCGCCTGTCGGCATCGGGCGTGTTCTCCTGCTATTCCTGCCACAACCTGACCACCGGCGGTGATGACAACATGGAAGTCTCGGTCGGCCACGGCTGGCAGAAGGGGCCGCGCAACTCGCCCACCGTGTTCAACGCCGTGCTGAACGAGGCCCAGTTCTGGGACGGCCGCGCCGCCGACCTCATGGAACAGGCGCAAGGCCCGATCCAGGCGGGCGTCGAGATGGCGAACACCCCCGAGAACGTGATCGCCACGCTCGGCTCGATGCCGCAATACGTGACCTGGTTCGAGGGTGCCTTCCCCGGGGAAGACGATGCCGTCACCTTCGAGAACATGGCCCGTGCCATCGAGGCGTTCGAGGCGACGCTGCTCACGCCCGCGCCCTTCGACGCCTGGCTCAACGGCGACGACCATGCGCTGACCGAAGAGCAGCTTGTCGGGCTGGAACTGTTCATCGACGTGGGCTGCGTGGCCTGCCATGCGGGCGTCAACGTCGGCGGCCACGGCTACTATCCCTTCGGTCTGATCGAACGTCCGGGCGCCGACATCCTGCCGCCCGACGACCGGGGCCGCTTTGCCGTGACCGACACGGTGGATGACGAATACGTGTTCCGCGCCTCGCCGCTGCGGAACGTCTCCGTCACCGCGCCCTATTTCCACTCGGGCCGGGTGTGGGATCTGAAGGTCGCGGTGCAGATCATGGCCGAATCGCAACTGGGCGAGGAACTGCCCGACGCGCAGGCCGAACAGATCGTGGCTTTCCTCGACAGCCTGACCGGCACGGTGCCGCCGATCACCCTGCCGCTGCTGCCGGCCGAGACCGCGACGACGCCGCGGCCGACGACGGAAATCCTGCCGGAGCGTTGAGCGGGGCGGGCTGAACCCATGCGCGGGGCCGGTGGCATTCACCGGCCCCGTGGTCTTTTCCAACCGGCGGCCTTGCCGAAATGGGCATTCAGGTATATATTTCCCTGCACAGTCCCATGGACGGAAGACGCCGATGACCCGCCTCCTGACCCGACATATCGCCAGCATGACCGAAATGCGCGAACCGCATAAGGTGCTCGAACGTTCCGGCGGCAAGCCGGTGGCGGTGCTGAGGAACTCGGCCCTGGTCGGCTATTTCGTGCCTGCCGAGGCGGTCGAGGCGATCAGCTATCGCTACGCCACGCGCGAGGAGGTGATGGAGAGCCTGCGCCGCACCCGTGAGCGCGCCCAGCCGGTGCTCGACTATCTGCGCGACAAATGAGCTTCTTTCTGCTGCCGGCCGAACTGGTCGAGGCGATCCACGACGAGGTTCTGAACCCCGGTGAACTGTCCGGCAGCGCCCGTGACCGGCCGCTTGAGGCGGCGCTGGCGCGTGTCGAACACCGGCTGGCCTACGGCCTTATCGGCGACGTGTTCGACCTTGCCGCCGCCTATGCGGTGGCGGTGGCCCGTGGTCATTGTTTCCACGACGGCAACAAGCGCACCGCGTTTCGGTGCATGCAGGTCTGTCTCGATCTTTACGGCTTTATCGAACCCGAGGGGACCGAAGCCCAGCAAGGGGATCTGATCATCCGTGTCGCAAGCGGCGGTATGGATGAGGGCGATCTGGCCGACTGGCTGCGGGCACAGACCCGTCCGGCGGACGACTGAACGGAGAAAGCGATGATCCTTTACGGCATTCCCACCTGCGACACCTGCCGCAAGGCTCGCAAGGAACTGGAGGCAGGCGGGGCGAACGTCACCTTCCGCGATATCCGCGCCGAACCGCTGGCTGCCACCGAGATCGCCGGGTTTCTTGCGGAGTTCGGCGAGAAACTGATCAACCGGGCCTCGACCACCTGGCGCGGGCTTGACGAGGCCGCGCGCGCCGCCGACCCGGCAGGCCTGCTTGCGCAGCATCCGACATTGATGAAACGGCCGGTGATCCGCTCGGGCGCGGGGCTGACGCTGGGGTGGAACGCGGCGGTGAAAGCGCAGCACCTCGGCTGAGGGCGGTCAGCGCCGCGCCGCCGCCAGCCACAGCCCGGCCAGTCCCAGCGAATAAAGCATGTTCCATCCGGCCATCGAGATCCCGAGGACGGCGAAGGCCACCTCGTCGCAGCGCACCACCGGCGCGACCTCGACCTCCGGGTTCAGGAGCGCCTCGACCGAAAGCCCGCCGATCCCCGGCCCGGCGCAGGTGTCCAGCCCCTCCCACCAGCCGTATTCCACCCCGGCGTGAAAGCCGCCGATCCCGGCGGTGGCCAGCGCCGCGAGCGCGCCCAAGAGCGGCCAGACCCGCCCGGGCAGCGCCAGCGCCAGCCCGCCGACCAGCACCGCCGCGACATGCGGCCAGCGCTGCCAGATGCACAGCACGCAGGGGAACAGCCCGCCCGCGAATTGCGACAGGAGCGCCGCCGCCAGCGCCACGGCGGACCCGCCGGCAGCCAGAAGGATGAGAGTGTTGCGCGTCACAGGTAGCCCACCGCTACGAAACCGCCGACCAGCAATACGATAAAGAGGGTGAACATCAAGACCAGCCGCCGCTCGATGAAAACACGAATCGGTGCGCCGTAGCGCCGCAGCAGCCAGGCCACCAGGAAAAACCGCGACCCCCGCGCCACCACCGACGCGATGATGAACACCGGCAGCGACAGCGCCGTGGCGCCCGACAGGATGGTGATGACCTTGTAGGGAATCGGCGTGAGGCTGCCGCCGACCAGCACCACCCAGGCGCCCCATTCGTTATAGGTCTCGCGAAAGGTTCCGAAGGCCGCGTCCTTGCCGTAGAATTCCAGCACCGGCAGGCCGACGCTGTCGTAGAGCACCGCGCCGATCCAGTAGCCGAACAGCCCCCCCACGACCGAGAACGCAGTCGTCACCCCGGCGATCAGCACCGCATGGGCGGGGCGGGCGAGGATCATCGGGATCATCAGCAGGTCGGGCGGGATCGGAAACACCGACGCCTCCAGAAAGGCGATCACCGCCAGGGCGATCAGCGAGTAACGATGCCCGGCAAGCCCGATCGTCCAGTCGTAGAGTGCGCGGATCATCCGTGGTCCTGCCTGCCGCCTGCTGTTCCGCGCTTGCTGCACGGGCGGGCGCGGCGCGTCAAGCCCGGGCGGCGCCGCCCTGCCGCTGATGGCGGCAGAAACCCCGCGCTTGTCGGTGATTTCCGCCTTGAGGCGTGCCCGCCGCGCGCGTATACCGGCCGTGGCGCGGGTGTGGCGGAATGGTAGACGCAGAGCACTCAAAATGCTCCGCCGCAAGGCGTGCGAGTTCGAGTCTCGCCACCCGCACCAGCCCCCCCCGGTCCCGTAGCGGCCCCCGACGGAGGCCGGAAACCGCCCCGGAATTGCCACATTCGACCCCGCCGATTCGGCGCGGCAGGGGGTGCGGGTTTCCGGGCCGGCGTCAATCGCCGCGGATCGGGGCGAGTGGCGCCCTTCGAGGGACAATCGCAGCCCGGTTGCGGCAGAATAAGGGCGATTCTTTGGCGGCCGGTTAGCGCGCGGGTTGAGGCGGGCTTCGTCGCTTTTGCCGAAACAATTCTGGTGCACCCGGCAGGTGAGCCCGATGGAGTGCCTTGATTCCCGGTGGAAACCGGCAATCGGGCGGATGGTTTGTTGCCTGAAAAGGGACAATCCCGCCGCCCCATTTACACAAGACGGCGGTTTCCTGCCCGGTTTCAAGGCGTTGCGCGCCACATCGCCGCCACTTTTTGCTTTCTGTCGGCCCGGGCGGGGGGTAAAACCAAAGGGGCCTTGCTGGGAAGGCAAATGACCGTGGGGGCGGTCGTTGTGTGGTGCGGCGCCGTTGCGGCGTCGGTGTGATATGGAAACGCTGCCGTTTTCCGGACCTGTCCGCCTGCTTCGCGACATGCCGCCTTTCGTGGCGGGTCGCACCGGGTATTCGCAGCCTTTCCCGCCCGTCTCACCTCTGCACAGCGCCGGTCCTGCCCGGTGTTCCGGCCCGGGCCGGAAGCGTGCCGGTCTCGCGCGGCCGCGACCGGCCGCGGGTTTGGTAACTGGTTCGGCCCGTTTTCCGGGCCGTGACGACAAGGATGGGGATGAAGGCGATCTCCGGCACCGGCGCCGTGGCCGGAAACGGAAGATCATCGGGGTCCGAGCGGGGTAGATGACAATGAATTACCACTTCAATCTGTTCAAGGGCTTCAAGAAACACACGGGGAAAGATCACAAGCCCCACAAGCCGTGCAAACCGGAGGAGCCCGAGCGCGACGGCAAGATCTTCGGGACCAGGGGCGACGACCTGATCGACCGGAATTACACCGGCGATCCCGACGGCGACATGATCGACAACAAGGACGCCATCCTGCCCGGCCACGCGCCAAACGATGATGTGGTCTATGCCGGGGCCGGCAATGATACCGTCCATGCGGGCAAGGGCGACGACCTGGTGTTCGGCGGCGCGGGCGACGACCTGCTTTACGGCGAGTCCGGCAGCGACACGCTTTGGGGCGAGGGCGGCAACGATACGCTCCACGGCGGCAAGGGTGACGACATGCTGCTGGGCGGCGAGGGCGACGACCATCTCCATGGTGGGCCGGGCAACGACTACCTCGATGGTGGCGAGGGCGACGACCATATCGAGGGCGGCACCGGCAAGGACACGCTGGTCGGCGGTTCGGGCAATGACACGCTGGTCGGCGGGCCGGGCGCGAACCTGATCTACGGCGGTGGCGGCCGCGACCTGATCATCGGCGCCAACCCCGGCGATTACATCGACGGCGGCGAGGGGGGCGACGACTGGGATACGCTCGACCTGCGCGGTTCGGGCCCGTTGCGGGTGACCTATGACGACTCCAACCCCGAGAACGGCATCGTCACCTTCTTCGATGGCAAGGGTAACGAGGCCGGCACGGCGCGCTTCACCAATATCGAGCATGTGATCCCCTGTTTCACGCCCGGCACGCGCATTGCCACGCCGAAGGGCGAACGCCTGATCGAGGATCTGCGCGAAGGCGACAAGGTGATCACCCGCGACAACGGTATCCAGGAAATCCGCTGGATCGGGCGGCGCGATCTCGACTGGCAGACGCTGGCGACCAACCAGCACCTGAAGCCGGTGCTGATCCGCCAGGGCAGCCTCGGCAACGGCCTGCCCGAACGCGATACGCTGGTCAGCCCCAACCACCGGGTTCTGGTCGCGAGCGACCGCACCGCGCTTTACTTCGACGATCGCGAGGTTCTGGTGGCGGCCAAGCATCTGGTCGGCACCGCGGGCGTGATGCCGGTCGAAAGCGCGGGCACCGCCTATATGCACCTCCTGTTCGACCGGCACGAGGTGGTGCTGTCGAACGGAAGCTGGACCGAAAGCTTCCAGCCGGGCGACTATACGCTGAAGGGCATGGGCAACGCCCAGCGGACCGAGATCTTCGAGCTGTTCCCCGAACTGCGGACCCTCGCGGGCCGCAACGACTACGGCGCGGCCCGCAAGACGCTCAAGCGGCACGAGGCGATGCTGCTGACGAAGTGACCGGTCGGCGGGCGTGCGGCTTCAACCTGCCGCCTGCCGCGGTCCGGTCACCCGCAGCGCCAGCCGCCAGCACCCCCAGGCGATCAGCGCGCCGAAATAGCCGTCGATCGCGTAATGCCAGCCCAGCACCACAGAGCCGAGCATGATCAGCGCGGCAAAGCCGGTCAACAGCCAGCCCGCCAGCCGCGCCCAGGTAAAGGCATAGAGCGCCAGCAGGGTGGAACTTGCCACATGCATGGAGGGCATGGCGGAAATGCCGTAGCCCGCCGCGTTGGGGTTGTATCCGCTCCACAGCAGTTCCTGCACGCCGAGCGCCCAGACCGGGCTGATCTCGTGCGAGGCTTCGAGCGTGGCCATCAGCGGCACGAATGCATCGCCGTAGCCCAGACGTTCGTAATAGACCGGCCCGGCGGATGACAGGACCGTCGCCAGCATATTGCCGCCAAGCGCCCAGACCAGCACGAAAGCGACCAGAAACGCCGCGCGGGCGCGCGGGTTGACCCCGGTGAAACAGGCGATGAAGACCACGAAGAACAGCAGCACGGCCCAGAAGTGATAGGCGCCGTTGATGAAACTCACCGCCCAGGGCATTTCGATCAGCGGCATCAGCAGCGCATAGGGGTCGTGGCCGAAATGCACGATCCGGTCCCATTCGGCGAAGGTCTCGTCAAGCCAGAAGGGTTGCAGAAGCTGGATCACCGATTTGAAGAAGCTGAACGTGGCGCAGAACAGCGAGATCGCCCCCAGCGCCACCAGCCCGCGAAACATCCGCGGCCAGTCGGTCAGTGTCTCGCGCAATTCGGTCGCCAGCCGCCCGAGCGAGGTGTCGCCGCCGCCTTGCAGGATGCGGAACCGCTGCCACAGCAGCAGCGACAGCATGAAGACAGGCATCAGCTCTCCCATCCGCCCGCCCGCCGCGCGCAGCACGAAACTGTTGAAATCAAGCTGGAATGCATGGGAAAAGGTGAAGGCAAGCGCCAGATGCACCGCCACCAGCGCCACCAGCCAGCCGTTGTCGCGAATGGCGGCCAGCAGGATGCGCCCGCGCCCTTCGACGGCGGAAACGGTGGTGTGACTTGCGAACATGATCTGCCCCTGTTGTATCCAGCCCCCTGTCCATGCCCGCGAAGATGGGCATCAAAAGGGCAGGGGGCTGGCGATTTGTGGCGGGATCGTGGAAAACGTCCCCCCGCTCCGGCCTTGCCAGCGGCACCGGCCGGGGCTAGGTCAGGGGCAAACGGAGGGTGGGGCAAACGGAGGGTCGCGCGCATGTTCACGGGGATCGTCACCGATATCGGCCGGGTGCTGGCGGCGGAACAGCGCGGCGACCTGCGGGCGCGGATCGCCACCGGCTATGACGTGGCGGGGATCGAGATTGGCGCCTCGATCGCCTGCGACGGGGTGTGCCTCACGGTGGTCGCCACCGGCACCGATCCCGAGCCGTGGTTCGATGTCGATATCTCGGCCGAGACCGTCTCGAAGACCAATATCGGCCGCCATGCCTGGGCGCCGGGGCGGCGGATCAATCTGGAACGCGCGTTGAAGGTGGGCGACGAACTCGGCGGCCATATCGTCTCGGGCCATGTCGATGGCGTGGCCGAAGTGCTGGCCGCGGTGCCCGAGGGCGACAGCCTGCGGCTGACCCTCCGCGCGCCGGTGGAGCTTGCCGGGTTCATCGCCCCCAAGGGGTCGGTCACGCTCAACGGCACTTCGCTGACGGTGAACGAGGTGGAGGGCGCCGATTTCGGCGTCAACCTGATCCCGCATACGCGCGAGGTGACGACATGGGGCGGGGTGGCCGTGGGTGATACGGTCAACCTGGAGATCGACACGCTGGCCCGCTATGTCGCCCGGCTGCGCGAATGGGGGCAGTGAGCGCGCCCCGGACCAAGGCACATGGCCCGCGCAACACAGGGCAGCGGCCGCCCCGCTTGCAGCCCCGCTTCACGAAGCGTGCTTTTCCGCACAGGCCCCTGCCGACGCGAGCACTGGCGTTCCGGCCCCGCTTGCGCTATTCGCGAGCCGAGCGACAGAGGCAGCCATGACCGACCAGACCCCCGACTATTCCGACATCATCTCCCCCGTCGAGGAGATCATCGAGGATGCCCGCAACGGGCGCATGTTCATCCTCGTCGATCACGAGGACCGCGAGAACGAGGGCGATCTGGTGATCCCGGCCCAGATGGCCACGCCCGAGGCGATCAACTTCATGGCCACCCACGGCCGCGGGCTGATCTGCCTTGCCCTGCCCGGAACCCGGATCGACGCGCTGGGGCTGCAACTGATGTCCACCGTCAATTCCTCGCGCCACGAGACCGCCTTCACCGTCTCGATCGAGGCGCGCGAGGGGGTGACGACCGGCATCTCGGCCCATGACCGGGCGCGCACCGTCGCCGTGGCGATCGACCCGACAAGGGGCGCGGCCGATATCGCCACGCCGGGGCATGTCTTTCCGCTGCGCGCCCGCGACGGCGGCGTGCTGGTGCGGGCGGGCCATACCGAAGCGGCGGTCGATGTGGCGCGGCTGGCGGGCCTCAACGCCGCGGGCGTGATCTGCGAGATCATGAACGAGGACGGCACCATGGCGCGGCTGCCCGATCTGGTCGGTTTCGCACAGCGCCACGGGCTGAAGATCGGCACCATATCGGACCTGATCGCCTATCGCCGCCGCCACGACAATCTGGTGAACGAAACCGCGGTGCGCCCCGTGACCTCGGTGCATGGCGGCGACTGGCTGATGCGGGTGTTCACCGATGTGACCAAGGGCGCGGAACACGTGGTGCTGACCAAGGGCGACCTTTCGGGCGACGCGCCGGTGCTGGTCAGGATGCATGCGCTCGACCCGCTCAAGGACGTGCTCGGGCTCGACGCCGACCATACCGGAGAGTTGCAGGCGGCGATGCGGCTCATCGCGGCCGAGGGCAGGGGCGCGGTGGTTCTGCTGCGCGACATGACCATGAAGCTTGCGGCCGAGGGCGCGGCCTCGCCGCATGTGCTGCGGCAATACGGGCTCGGGGCGCAGATCCTCGCGGCGCTGGGGCTGTCGCGCATCACGCTTGTCACCAATTCCACGCTGCCCCGGGTGATCGGTCTCGACGGTTACGGGCTGGCGATCGAGGGCACCCGCCCGATCCCGAAGGAGTAGCGCTGATGGCCGGACAGGAAGCCCATTACACCCTGCCGCTGCCGGAGTTCGACCGGCCGGTGAAACTGCTGATCGTGGTCGCGCCCTATTACCGCGACATCGCCGACAGCCTCGTGGCGGGCGCGCGGGCGGTGGCGGAACGCGCCGGGGCCACGGTCGATCTGGTCGAGGTGCCGGGGGCGCTGGAAATCCCCTCCGCCATCGCGCTGGCCGGGCGGCTGTCGAACTACGACGGTTACGTGGCGCTCGGCTGCGTGATCCGGGGCGAGACCACGCATTACGAGACGGTGTGCAACGACAGCTCCCGCGCGCTGACGCTGCTGGGGCTGGAAGGCGCCTGTATCGGCAACGGCATCCTTACGGTCGAGACCCGCGCCCAGGCCGAGGTCCGCGCCGACCCGGGCGGGCAGGACAAGGGCGGCGGGGCGGCGGCGGCGGCGCTGCACCTGCTGGCGCTGGCGCGGCGCTGGTCGGGCGAGCGCAAGGGGATCGGCTTCCGCCCCGGCGAGATCCGCATCGCGGATGAGGGTCCGCAGCGGACATGAGCAACAAACGACAGGCGAAATCGACGGCGCGGCTGGTCGCGGTTCAGGCGCTCTTTCAGATGGAGGCGTCGGGCCAGACCGTCGAGGCGGTGGTGGCCGAGTTCGAGGCGCATCGCTTCGGCGCGGTCTATGACGGGGACGAGATGGCCGGGCCGGATGCAAGGCATTTCCGGCGGCTGCTCGACGGGGCGGTGAACCATCAGGCGCGGATCGACCAGATGACCGACCGGGCGCTGGTCGCCACATGGCCCATCGACCGGATCGACCCGGTGCTGCGGGCGCTGTTCCGCGCCGCCGGGGCCGAGTTGCTGGACGAGGGCACACCGCCACGCGTGGCCATCACCGAATTCGTCGATGTGGCCAAGGCGTTCTTCCCCGAAGGGAAGGAGGCGAAATTCGTCAACGCCGTGCTCGACCACATGGCGCGCGAGGCCCGGCCCGAAGCGTTCGCTACCTGAAACGGGCAGGGGGGGTGCTGCGGCACCTTTCTCGCCTGCGCCCCGGCCGGAGGCGGGCAGCCCCTTGCCCGGAATCAAGCCACGCAAGCGGCCCGGGCAGCATGTCCGCCCCGTTCGGCAAGGCCGACCCGGACTGTTTTCCGAAACGAAATTTCCCATGAACGCAGGGATGTTACCCGGTGGCCTTCATCTCGAAACCCTTGTCGATCATGTCCGAAGGCGCTACCGGATAGTCGCCCGAGAAACAGGCGTCGCAATATTGCGGCCGCGTGCTGTCGCGCCCGCCCGCCTCGCCCGCCGCGCGGTAAAGCCCGTCGAGCGAGATGAAGCGCAGGGAATCGACGCCGATCCAGTCGCGCATCTCGGCTTCGGTCATGGTCGCGGCCAGCAGCTTGGCGCGCTCCGGCGTGTCCACCCCGTAGAAACAGGGCCAGGCGGTCGGCGGGGAGGCGATGCGGAAATGCACCTCGGCGGCGCCCGCGTCGAGGATCATCTGCTTGACCTTGCGCGAGGTGGTGCCGCGCACGACGGAATCATCGACCAGCACCACCCGCTTGCCCCGCACCAGCGCCCGGTTGACATTGAGCTTGAGCCGGACCCCCATGTTGCGGATCTGCTCGGTCGGTTCGATGAAGGTGCGGCCCATATACTGGTTGCGGATGATCCCCATCGCATAGGGGATGCCCGATTGCTGGCTGTAGCCGATCGCTGCGGGCGTGCCCGAATCGGGCACCGGGCAGACCAGATCGGCCTCCACCGGGGCCTCTTTCGCCAGTTCGACGCCGATCTGGCAGCGGGTCTCATAGACCGAACGCCCGCCGAGGATCGAATCGGGGCGCGAGAAATAGACATGTTCGAAGATGCAGAACCGCGGCCGGCGGCGCTCGAAGGGACGGAAGCTCTCGACGCCACCGGCGCCGATCACCACCATCTCGCCCGGCTCGACCTCGCGCACGAATTCGGCGCCCACGATGTCCAGCGCGCAGGTCTCGGACGCCAGCGCCCAGCCCTCGCCCAACCGGCCGAGCACCAGGGGCCGCACCCCCAGCGCATCGCGCACGCCGATCAGCTTGGTGCGGGTCATGGCGACGATGGAAAAAGCCCCCTCGATCCGGCGCAGCGCGTCCTTCATCCGCTCGGGGATGTTCCTCTGGATCGAACGCGCCATCAGGTGGATGATGCACTCGCTGTCCGACGAGGACTGGAAGATCGAGCCGCGCTCGATCAACTCGCGCCGCAGCGCGGCGGCGTTGGTGATATTGCCGTTATGGGCAATGGCGCAGCCGCCCATGGCGAATTCGCCGAAAAAGGGCTGAACCTCGCGGATCGCGGTGGCGCCCCTGGAGCCGGTGGTCGAATAGCGGACATGGCCGATGCCGATACTGCCGGGCAGCGTCTCCATCAGGCTGGCCTTGGTGAAATTGTCGCGCACATAGCCGAAGCGATGGGCGGCGTTGAAACCGGCCCCGGGGGCATGGGTGATGATCCCCCCGGCCTCCTGCCCGCGATGCTGGAGCGCGTGCATCCCCAGCGCGACGAAATTGGCGGCATCCGCCACGCCGATCACGCCGAAGACGCCGCACTCCTCCTTCAGCTTGTCGTCGTCGAATGGGTGGCCGAGGAAGGGTCGCATCGCGCCGCACTCCGAATCCTTGTCGCGCTTCGGCCCCCTCATAGGCTCTCCGGCCCCCGCTGTCACGCTCATGTCGCATATGCAGCGAAGGAAGGGGCCGGTCACAGGCGCAGGGGCCTCAGTCGGCGTTGCAGCTTGCCACCAGCGTCTCGTATTGCCGCACGATCCAGCCCGGCGCGTCTTCGGGGATCGCCTCCTCCAGGCCGGTCTGGAAGGCCGCGAATACCTTGGCCGAGCGCGAGTCGTCCACCATCTGCACGGTGTTCGCCGCCACCGCCCGGTCGTAGACCAGGAAGGCCACCGCCACCAGCACCACGCCGCGCAGCACGCCGAACAGGAAGCCGAGCGCCTGGTCGATTCCGCCCACCGCGGAACGCTGCACCACCGAGGCGAAGAGCGAGGTGAACAGCGCCATCACCACCAGCCCCAGCGCGAACACCCCCGCGAAGGCGGCAATATGCGACAGTTCGCAGGATTCGCCGAGGAAGTCGCCGATCACCGGCAGTTCGCGGACCAGCGGCTCCGCCTGTGCCGCGAAGACGAAGGCGAGCACCGCCGCCACCACCCATCCGGCGATCGCCAGCACCTCGCGCACCACCCCGCGGGAATAGGCGAGGATCGCCGACAGGATGATGATGACCGCCACAACCGCGTCGATCAGGGTAAAGCCTTCCATCCAACCGCTCCTTGCTTGCGGGTCCGTCCGCGGCCCCGCCAAATCCGCGCCTAGCCCGCGCCGAACATCCCGCCCGCGACCGATGCCAGATCGGCCATTTCATGGAGGCGCACGCCCCGCACGCCCCCCGTGCGCGACCGCGCCGGAAGGGTTGCCTGTGAAAAACCAAGTTTCGCCGCTTCTTTCAACCTGTTTTCGGTCTGGGCCACCGGCCGCAGTGCGCCCGAGAGGCTGATTTCGCCGAAAAACACCATGTCGGGCGGGATCGCCACATCCTCGCGCGCCGACAGGAGCGCCGCCGCCACAGCAAGGTCGGCCGCCGGTTCCGACACCCGCATCCCGCCCGCGACGTTCAGGAACACGTCGAGCCCGGTGAAGGGGATGGCGCAGCGCGCCTCCAGCACCGCGAGGATGGTCGAGAGCCTGCCCGAATCGAGCCCGACCACCGTGCGCCGCGGGCTGCCGGGGGGCGCGGGGGCGACCAGCGCCTGGATCTCGGTCAGCACCGGGCGCGTGCCCTCGATCCCGGCGAAGACCGCCGATCCGGGCGCGGCCTGGCCCCGTTCCGACAGGAACAGCGCCGAGGGGTTGGCGACCTCGGCCAGCCCCAGGCCGGTCATCTCGAACACGCCGATCTCGTCGGCCGCGCCGAAGCGGTTCTTGACCCCGCGCAGGATGCGGAACTGATGCCCGCGCTCGCCCTCGAAATAAAGCACGCAATCGACCATGTGCTCGACCACGCGCGGCCCGGCGATCTGGCCGTCCTTGGTGACGTGGCCGACGAGGATCACCGAGATCCCGCGCCGCTTGGCGAAACTGACCAGTTCATGCGCCGCCGCGCGCACCTGCGCGACCGAACCGGGTGCGCTTTCCACCGTGTCGAGCCACATGGTCTGGATCGAATCGATCACCACGAGGTCGGGCCGTTCGGCCTCCATCGTCGCGATAATATCGCGAAGCGCGGTTTCCGCCCCGAGCCGGAGCGGCGCCTCGACAAGATCCAGCCGCGCGGCGCGCATCCGGACCTGCGCCGTGGCCTCCTCGCCCGAGATATAGAGACAGTCGAGGCCGGCGCGCGCGAAACTCGCCGCCGCCTGTAGCAGCAGCGTGGATTTGCCGATGCCGGGGTCGCCGCCCAAGAGCACCGCCGAACCCGCGACCAGCCCGCCGCCCAGCACCCGGTCGAACTCGGCGATGCCGCAGGCGGCGCGCGGCGGCGGCGGCTCGTCGCCGCTCAGCGGTGAAAGCGCGATGGCCCGTCCGCCCGCGATACGCGGGCCGGGGCCGGTGGCGGCGGCCTCGGCCAGCGTGTTCCAGCCGCCGCAGCCGTCGCAGCGCCCGGCCCATTTCGCATGGGTCGCGCCGCAGGCGGAACAGGTGAAGGCGCGGGCTCTGGCCATGCGGCCTTTCTGCCCGGCCCGGCGGGTGGCCGCAAGCCCCGGTCCGGAGGGCGGCATCCGGGGCGGCCGCTGCCCGCATGAGTCCGCCCGGCCACAGCCGGGGGGCCAATATCTTGTGGGGCGGAATAAGCCCTACCCGTTGGGTGGGCGTATCCCTATAGTGGCTGCGGATAACAGGGGTTCACGACCGAGAGGAAGGCCATGCGCTGCCCGTTTTGCGGTAATATCGACACGCAGGTGAAGGATTCACGCCCTGCCGAGGATCACGTCGCCATCCGCCGCCGCCGTTTCTGTCCCGCCTGCGGCGGGCGTTTCACCACCTATGAGCGGGTTCAGTTGCGCGATCTGGTGGTGATCAAGACCTCGGGCAAGCGCGAGGATTTCGACCGCACCAAGCTGGAACGCTCGATCCGCATCGCGATGCAGAAACGCCCGATCGAGCCGGAACGGATCGACCAGATGATTTCCGGCATCGTCCGGCGGTTGGAATCCCTGGGCGACACCGATGTCCCCTCGAAGGTGATCGGCGAGATCGTGATGGAGACGCTCGCGCGGATCGACACCGTGGCCTATGTGCGGTTTGCCAGCGTTTACAAGAACTTCCAGGCGGCGGACGATTTCGACAAGTTCGTGTCGGAACTGCGTCCCAAGCCCGGGGACGATGGTGACGACTGACGCCGACCGCCGCTTCATGCGGCTGGCGCTGGGGCTGGGCGCGCGTGGGTCCGGGCGGGTCTGGCCCAATCCGGCGGTGGGTTGCGTGATCGTGGCCGGGGGCCGGGTGGGCGGGCGCATCGTGGGGCGCGGCTGGACGCAGCCGGGCGGCAGGCCCCATGCCGAGGTGGTGGCGCTGGCGCAGGCGGGGCCGCTGGCGCGCGGGGCGACCGCCTATGTCAGCCTTGAACCCTGTGCCCATCACGGCAAGACCCCGCCCTGTGCCGATGCGCTGATCAGGGCCGGGGTGGCGCGGGTGGTGACCGCGCTCGAAGATCCCGACAAGCGCACGGCGGGGCAGGGGCACGCGATGCTGCGCAAGGCCGGGAGCGCGGTCACCGAAAGGGTAGAGGCCGAGGCCGCCGCCCGCGCCCATCGCGGCTTCGTGCTGCGGGTGACCGAAGGGCGGCCGATGGTGACGTTGAAACTTGCGGCCAGCCTCGATGGCCGCATCGCCACCGCCGCGGGCGAAAGCCGCTGGATCACCGGCGAAGCGGCGCGGGCGCGGGTGCATCTGCTGCGCGCCCGCCATGACGCGGTGCTGGTGGGCGGGGGCACGGCGCGGGCCGACGATCCGCAACTGACGGTGCGCGGGCTCGGGACCGGCTGGCAGCCGGTGCGGGTGGTGGCCTCGGCCGGGCTCGACCTGCCGGAGGGCGGGCGGCTGGCGGAGCCGGTCGCGGGCGCGCCCTTGTGGCTCTTGCACGGGCCGGAGGCGCCGGAGGCGTCGCGCGGCTACTGGCAGGGGCGGGGCGCGCGGCTGATCGAGACCGCTACGGACGGGCAGGGGCTTGACCCCGAGGCGATGCTGGCGGCATTGGGCGCGGCCGGGCTGACGCGGGTGTTCTGCGAGGGCGGCGGCGCGCTGGCGGCAAGCCTCATGCGCGCCGGGCTGGTCGATGAACTGATCACCTTCACGGCCGGGATCGGCCTCGGTTCCGAATCCCGCCCGGCGCTGGGGCCGCTGGCGCTTGACCGGCTGGCCGACGCGCCCCGGTTCCGGCTGCTGGGGGCGGAGCCCGTGGGCGGCGACGTGATGCAGCTTTGGGAGCGGGCCTGATCCGCCGGGGGCGGTGCGCTGAAGCGCACCCTACGTTGTTCCTCCTTTTTCACGTTGTTCCTCCTTTCGCCTCGGGGGCCGCCTGCGGCAAGCGGCACCACGGCCGGGGACAGGCGCACCCCTGTAGGGTGCGCTTCAGCGCACCGCCCCCCGGCTGATCGCCTGATGCAACCGGGGCACCCGCATCGCTGCGGCACCCGCGCGCAGGGGATTGCATTTTCCGATAAAAACACTCAGAAATATCTGGCGCGCGCTCCGCAGCCACAAAGGAACCCACCCATGCGTGTCCTCCCGACCCTCGCCGCCGCCGCCCTGGCCCTTTCCGCCCTTCCGGTGCTTGCCGACGAAGCCATGCCCTTCGGCTACGGTATCTTCGAAGGCGCGGTGCCGCATCTCGACCTCGAGACCTGTCCGGCCGAACTCGCGGGCGAGAACCGTTTCTGCCGACTGACCATCGGCCATGACGAAGTGCATGTCTTCGCCTTCAGCCGCGACGGCGACGTGCCGCTGGTCGGCCATGCGTCCTGGCACGCCGACGACCTCGATCTCGGCGCGCTGTTCGAATAGCGCCCGCCCCGGAAGGCCGGATGATTGACACGGGCGGCGCGGTGGTCCATCGCTCCGCCCATGCTGCGCATCTCCGATATCTCCTTCTCCATCGCGGGCCGCCCGCTGTTCAGCGGCGCCTCGGCCACCATCCCGGCGGGCCACAAGGTCGGCCTTGTCGGCCGCAACGGCACCGGCAAGACCACGCTGTTCCGGCTGATCCGGGGCGAGTTGCCGCTGGAAGGCGGCCGCATCGACCTGCCCGCCCGTGCCCGGATCGGCGGGGTGGCGCAGGAGGTGCCGTCCTCGTCCGATACGCTGCTGGAAACCGTGCTGGCGGCGGATACCGAACGCGCCGGGCTGATGGCCGAGGCCGCGAGCGCCACCGACCCCGCCCGCATCGCCGAGGTCCAGACCCGGCTTGCCGATATCGACGCCTGGTCGGCCGAGGCGCGGGCGAGCGCGATCCTGCGCGGGCTTGGCTTCGACGCCGCGGCGCAGGTCCGGCCCTGCTCGGATTTCTCGGGCGGCTGGCGGATGCGGGTGGCGCTGGCCGGGGTGCTGTTCGCCCGGCCGGACTACCTGCTGCTGGATGAGCCGACCAACTACCTCGACCTTGAAGGCGCGCTCTGGCTGGAAAGCTATCTGGCGCGATACCCGCATACGGTGATCATCATCAGCCACGACCGCGGGCTGCTCAATCGCGCCGTGGGCGGCATCCTGCATCTCGACAACCGCAAGCTGACCTACTGGTCCGGCAATTACGACGCCTTCGCCCGCGCCCGGGCCGAACAGCGTGCGGTGCAGGCGGCCGAGGCCAAGAAACAGGCGCTGCGCCGGGCGCATCTGCAAGGTTTCGTCGATCGGTTCCGCGCCAAGGCGTCGAAGGCGGTGCAGGCGCAGTCGCGGCTGAAGATGCTGGAGAAGATGACCCCGATCACCGCGCCCGAGGAGGCGGCGAAACAGGTCTTCACCTTCCCCGCGCCCGAGGAACTGTCACCGCCCATCGTGTCGATGGAGGGGGTGGCGGTGGGCTATGACGGCCGCGCGGTGCTGCGGCGGCTCGACCTTCGCATCGACCAGGACGACCGGATCGCACTGCTGGGCCGCAACGGCGAGGGAAAATCCACGCTGTCCAAGCTGCTGGCCGGGAAACTGGCCCCGATGGGCGGGCAGATCACCCGCGCCGGGAAACTTCGGGTCGGCTATTTCGCCCAGCATCAGGTCGATGAACTGCACGTGGACGAAACGCCCCTCCAGCACATCCAGCGGCTGCGTCCGACCGAACAGCAATCGAAGCTGCGGGCGCGGCTGGCGGGATTCGGGCTGCTGGCCGATCAGGCGGAGACCGAGGTCGGCAGGCTTTCCGGCGGGCAGAAGGCGCGGCTGTCGCTCCTGCTCGCCACGCTCGACGCGCCGCATATGCTGATCCTCGACGAGCCCACCAACCACCTCGACATCGAATCGCGCGAGGCGCTGGTCGAGGCGCTGACCGCCTATACCGGCGCGGTGGTCCTCGTGTCGCACGACATGCACCTTCTGGGGCTGGTGGCCGACCGGCTCTGGCTGGTGCAGGACGGGGGCGTTGCCCCATGGACCGGCGATCTTGAGGATTACCGGCGGATGCTGCTGTCGGGCGAGACCGGAGAGGACCGGCCCGCCCGGCCGAAACCCGAGCGCAAGCGGGCCGGGCGCGAGGAGCTTTCCTCCCTGCGCTCCGAGGTCCGCCGCTGCGAGGAACGGCTGGAGAAACTCAACGACATGCGCGACCGGCTGGCGGCGAAGCTTGCCGATCCGGCGATCTACGAACCCGCGCGGATCGGCGAGATGGAGGTGTTCCAGAAGAAATACGCCGAGGTGATGGACGGGATCGACCGGGCCGAGGCCCTGTGGCTGGCCGCACAGGAAAAGCTGGAAGAAGCGGCAGCGTGAACCGGGACCGGCGCAGGGGGGCCGCATGATCGACACCGCATTCCTGATCACCGCCTTCGTCACCCTGTTCGTGGTGATCGACCCCATCGGGCTGGTGCCGCTGTTCATCCCGCTCACGCGTGGCATGACGGCGGCGCAGCGCCGGGCCGTGGGCTTGCGCGCCTGCGTGATCGCCGTGGCGATCCTGACGCTGTTCGGGCTGGCGGGCGAGGCGGTGCTGGGTTTCGTCGGCATCTCCATGCCCGCCTTCCGCATCGCGGGCGGGGTGCTGCTGTTCCTGACCGCGCTCGACATGCTGTTCGAGCGCCGCACCCGGCGGCGCGAAGGCAAGGCCGACACCGCCGACGATCCTTCGGTCTTTCCGCTGGCGATCCCGCTGATCGCCGGGCCGGGGGCGATCGCCACCATGATCCTGCTGGTGGGCGAGGCCGGGAACTGGGCCGGGGTGGTCGCGGTCCATGCGGTGATGCTGGCGGTCGTCGCCATGGGCTTCGTGCTGTTCCTGATGGCGGGCCCGCTGGAGCGCCTGCTCGGCCGGACCGGCACGCTGGTGGTGACGCGGCTCCTCGGGATGCTGCTGGCCGCGCTGTCGGTGCAGTTCATCATCGACGGGATTCTGGGAATCGGCCTGATGGGCGCGCCGGGGTAGGGGCCCCGCCCGGATACAAGGCGCGGCACGCGCTGCCCCCTGTTTCGCCCGAGCCATCGGGGCCGGAACGCATGCGAGAGCCGCCCTGCCTGCCGGGGGCTTTTGCGAGGCGGGCCGCGGCGCTATGCTGCGCGAAAACAGGGCCCGGAAAGCAGGGCCCGGAAAGCAGGGGACGGCATGGCACAGAACTTCCGGCAGGGCGAGATCCTGCGCCGCGCGCGCGAGCAGGGCAAGGTGGTGGTCGAGGATCTCGCCGCCCATTTCGGCGTCACGCTCCAGACCATCCGGCGCGACCTGACGGAACTGTGCGAACAGGGCGTGCTGACAAGGGTCTATGGCGGGGCGATCCTGCCTTCCGGCGTGGCGAACATCGGCTATGAGGAGCGCCGCACCCTCAACCCCGGCGGCAAGGATGTGATCGGCCAGATGGTGGCGGCGGCGATCCCGGACGAAGCCTCGGTCTTTCTCGGGATCGGCACCACGACCGAGGCGGTCGCCCGCGCGCTGGTCGAGCGCAGGAACCTGATGGTGGTGACCAACAACCTGAATGTCGCCAATATCATGGCCGCCAATCCGGGGGCCGAGGTGATCGTCTCGGGCGGGCTCCTGCGCCGGGCCGATGCCGGGCTGGTGGGCGACATGACGCTGGAGCTTCTGCGCAACTTCAAGGTGGATTTCGCGGTGCTGGGCACCTCGGCGCTGGACGAGGAGGGCGACCTTCTCGACTTCGACTTCCGCGAGGCGCGGGTCAACCAGGCGATCCTGCGGCAGGCGCGGCAGACCTTCCTTGCCGCCGACCATTCCAAGTTCGCCCGCAAGGCGCCGGTGCGGATCGCCTCGCTCTCGGAGATCGACCGGTTCTTCACCGACCGCGCGCCGCCCGCGCCGGTCATGGCGCTGTGCCGGGAGTGGGAGACGACGGTGGAGTTCCCGGCCGAATGTGGTTGAAGAGTTTCGTCTGACACCATGATTGGTCGCGGGATGCCGCCGCAGTTGCCCGTGCCGGTTCCGACCCGGGTTTCGGCGGCTGTGCAACCGGCCCCGACGGTTTGATCCGGGTCAATGTTGCCCGCTTGCGCCCGGCCTAGACTTCCTTCGAATCGACTGGAAACAGTCTGGCCGAAACAGGCCGGACAGAAGGAGGCGCCTGTGTCGAACACCCCGCATGAGCTTGCCGACGAATTCCCGCAGGAGGCGGAGCGTATCCGCGAATTGCGGCTGGAAGACGCGCATTTCGCCCGGCTGGCCGATGAATACCATGAGGTGAACCGCGCCGTGCACCGGGCCGAAACCCGGGCCGAGGTAGTGTCGGACCAGCACGAGACCGAGCTGCGCCGCCGCCGGATGCAACTGAAGGACGAGATCGGCCGGATTCTGGCTTAACCGGATTTCAGCCGATCAGTCGGCGATCTCGTAAGGGATCACCCCGCGCCGGTCCGGATCGACCCTTAGTCGGCGCTCCAGGGGCGGCACCGACCGCTGATGGCAGTCGGGCCGTTCGCAGATCCGGCAGGAGATGCCGATCGGCTCGAACTTCCGCGCAAGGTCGAGATCGTCGGCATAGACGATTCCGGGTGCATGGGCGATCTCGCAGCCAAGGCAGATCGCATAGCGCCGCACCGGGGCGGTAAAGCTGCCGCCCCCTTTCGAGACCTCGCGCGAGACGCAGAGATAGCGCACCCCGTCCGGGGTCTCGGCAAGCTGGCGCAGGAACCGCCCCGGCGTCTCGAAGGCACGGTGCATGTTCCACAACGGGCAGGCGCCGCCGAACCGGGCGAATTGGAGCCGCGTCGCCGAATGGCGCTTGGTGATGGTGCCCGCCTGGTCGACCCGGACGAAGAAGAACGGGATCCCCTTGAGCCCGGGGCGCTGCATGGTGGAAAGCCGGTGTGCCACCTGCTCGATCGAGGCGCCGAAACGGTCGGCCAGCCGTTCGAGATCGTGCCTTGTCTCGTGCGCGGCCTCCAGAAAGGCGCGGTAAGGCATCAGCGCCGCCCCGGCGAAATAGTTGGCAAGCCCGATCCGGGCGATGTCGCGTGCCGCCCCGCTCTGGAACCGGGCGAGGTCGAGGGTGGCCTCAAGCAGGTCGCGCCGGGCCAGCAGGGCGATCTGGTGCAGAAGCTGAAAGCGCCGGGTGGGTTCCTCCACCCGCGACGAGACCAGCAGCCGCCGCGCTTCGGGGTCGTAATGGCGCAGCCGCGGCATGTCGGCGGTGGCCAGTTCGATCCCCTCGGCGGCCAGCGCCGCGCGCACGCCCGCCATGATGTCGCCGCCCGCGCCGGTCGCGAAACGTTCGGCCGCGCGGTCGATGGCGTCAAGGTAGTTGTCGCAATAGTGGAAGAAGTCGCGCACCTCCTCCCATGGCGAGGGGCGCAGCGCCGTGTCCTCGCGCCCCAGCGCCTCGTCGAGCGAGGCAAGCCGCTCATGGGTCTGCCGGTAGGCCCGGTGCAGGTCGAGAAAGGCGCGGGCCAGCGCGGGCGCGTTCGACGCCACCAGCCGCAGGTCCGAAAGCGGCGGCGCGGCGGGGCCGAACACCGGGTCCGCCATTGCCTCGCGCATGTCCGAAACCACGCGCTCCGCGTCGCCGGTGGTCAGTTCGGTCACGTCGAGGCCGAATTCCTGCGCCAGTTGCAGCACCACGCCCGCGGGCACCGGCCGGTGGTTGTTCTCCATCTGGCTGAGGTAAGGGAGCGAGACGCCGAGCTTCTGCGCGAACAGCTTCTGCGTCAGCCCGAGCCGGGTGCGCATCTCGCGCAGCTTCGCGCCTGCGTAGAGTTTCCGGGTCGCCATGGCTGCCTCGTGGCCGGGTTTGCAAAGCGCAGGGTATAGCTTGCAAACCCCGGCTGGCAAGGGCGGCGGCATCGCCCGCGGCGGGCCGGGCAGGGGATTTTCCGCCGCCTCTCGGCCTTCGGCCAATCGTTCGCCGCTGAAAACCTGCCACTGGCAGCTTTTCCGGGCGCGGCTTGCCCCGAGGATATTCGGATCAAGGCGAAATGATTGCGGCGCCGCGCCAACCCCGTTCAGGCGGCGATGCGCGGCAGGCGCAGCAGCGCCTCAAGCCCGGTGTTGCCCTCGGTCAGGTCCGCAAGGCTTACCCGGTCGAGCCTTGCGTAGAATGCTTCGAGCGCCTCGGACATCAGGCAGCCAAGCTTGCAGACACCGGCAAGCGGGCAGGTGTTCTCGCCCGTGGGGAAACATTCGACGAAGGGCCGCCCGCCTTCGAAGGTGCGGAACACCGTGCCCACGACGATCTCGGAGGGCGGGTGGGCCAGCCGCAGCCCGCCGCCGCGCCCGCGCAGGGTTTGCACGAAACCTTCCTGCCCAAGCAGGTGAATGACCTGTGCCAGATGGTTCTCGGACGCATTGCAGCGTTCGGCGATGTCGCGCTTGCGCAGGGTCCGCTGCGGGTTGACCGCGCAGATCATCAGCACCCGCATCGCCAGATTGGTCCGTGTCGTCAGGCGCATGTGGTTCCTCCTGTCGCGGCCGGCGGCAGCTGGCAACATGGCACAGAAGGTTCAAGAGATGTTTGATATACATCAAACAGGCAGGACGCGGGCAAAAGGCCCCGCCGGGGCGGGGCCTGCCGGAAAAAGGGCCGACAAGACAGGCGCGGGGCGCGCCTGAAGCGTTTCCGCGGTTTCGAACCGGAAAACCCTGTCGGGTTTTTCTGAAATCGCCTTACTTCGGTCCGATGATCATCACCATCTGGCGACCTTCAAGCTTGGGCATGTTCTCGACCTTGCCCACCTCGGCCACATCGGCGGCAACGCGGTGCAGAAGCTCCATCCCCAGTTGCTGGTGCGCCATCTCGCGGCCACGGAACCGCAGCGTGATCTTCACCTTGTCGCCTTCGCCCAGGAATTTCAGCACGTTGCGCATCTTGACATCGTAATCGTGGGTATCGGTTCCGGGGCGGAACTTGATTTCCTTGATCTCGATGGTCTTCTGCTTCTTGCGGGCATCGGAATCGCGCTTCTGCTGTTCGTACTTGAACTTGCCGAAGTCCATGATCTTGCAGACCGGGGGATCCGCGTTCGGCGAGATTTCCACCAGATCGAGACCGACGTCCTGCGCCATGGCCATCGCGCGCGCGGGGGTCACGACGCCGACATTCTCGCCCTCGGCGCCGATCAGGCGAATCTCGGGCGCACGGATACGGTCGTTCACGCGCGGGCCGGTTTCGCGTTGCGGCGGGGCGTTGTGAGGTCTGCGGGCTATGGCGGCACTCCTTTCGGGCTGTTGTCGGGTCGGGTGTTGTCGGGTCAGGCATGTCGTCATGCCTGATGGCGCGCAAAATAGTCGGATGCGCCTGCGGTTTCAAGCCGCTATCATGCCTTCGAAGCCTTTGCGGCGGGCAGGGCGCTGCCGACTCCGGCGGGGTGCGGCGATTGTGCTTTCCATGCCGGGGTGGTTCTGACAAAAGGGCCGCGTCAGGAACCGCACCTTGTCTTCTGAGGGAAACACTATGAACAGAAATCTGATTATCGGGATCATCCTCGTCCTGGTGGCCGCCGGGGGCTACTACCAGTTCAGCTACCTCCCGGCGCAGCGCGCCGCGGAAGAAGCCGCCCGCGCCGAAGAAGCCCGGATCGCCGCCGAGGCCGCCGCTGCCGCGGAGGCCGCCGCTGCCGCGGAAGCCGCCGCCGCAGCGGAAGCTGCCGCCGCCGAAGCCGAAGCCGCTGCGGAAGCCGAAGCTGAAGCGGCTGCCGCTGCGGAAGCCGAAGCTGCCGAAGAAGCGGCTGAAGAGCCGGTGACTGAGGAAGCGCCCACCGAGGAAGCGCCCGAAGAAGTGCCTGCCGAGGAGGCTGCCGAAGAAGCTCCTGCCGAGGAGGCTGCCGAAGAAGCGCCTGCCGAGGAAGCCACCGAAGAAGCGCCTGCCGAGGAGGCTGCCGAAGAAGCGCCTGCCGAGGAAGCTACCGAAGAAGCGCCTGCCGAGGACGCCACGGAGGAAACCGCCACCGATGCGGTCGAGGACGAAGCCGCCGCCGAGGACGTGCTGACCGAGGAAGGTTTCAACGTCGCCGGTATCGTCGCGCTGATTGATGAATCCTCGCTCGATCCGATCCAGAAGGCCACGCTGCGCGGCGCCGTCGAGGCGGCGGGCAACAATCCTGCGCTGGTGCAGGGGGCTATCACCGCCGTGCGCGAGGCGCTGGGGCTCTGATCCCGGCCACGCCCTCCCGGTCAATGAGGCCGGGGGGCGCTACCGGGGAAAGGCAGGCCATGCCGGTCGGAAAGGGACGGCTGGGGCCCGAAGCGCCCGGTCCAGCCCGGACAGCCGCTTCAGCGGCCCGGGCAGCGGGGCATCGGCCCTGTTCCGCAAAGTCGAGCGACACGGCCCGCAGACATCCCCCGAACAGAAACGCCGCGCCGGTTTCCCGGCGCGGCGTTTTCGCAAGCACAGAGGCCGCACCTACACCCCGTCACCCACGAAAGCCTTCTCCACCACATATTCCGCCGGGTCCGAATTGGCCCCCTCGCGCAGCCCGGCCGCTTCGAGGATCGCCTTGACGTCGATGTTGAACTCCAGCGAGCCGCAGACCATGGCCCGGTCGCCCGCCGGGTCGAGGGGCGGCAGGCCGAGGTCGTCGAACACCTTGCCCGAGGCGAGGTTGTCGGTGATCCGGCCCATGCGCGCCGAGGGTTCGCGGGTGGTGGTGGGGTAGTAAAGCAGCTTGTCGCCCACGAATTCGCCGATCAGCGGGTCGTCGCGCAGCCCTTCGACCAGTTCGCGGCCGTATTCCAGTTCCGCCTGATCGCGGCAGGTGTGCATCATGATCACCTGATCGTAACGATCATAGGTTTCCGGGTCGCGCATCAGGCTGGCGAACGGGGCGATCCCGGTGCCGGTGGCAAGGAACCACAGCCGCTTGCCCGGCAACAGCGCGTCAAGCACCAGCGTGCCCACCGGCTTGGGCCGCAGGATGATTTCATCCCCCGGCTGGATATGCTGCAATTTCGAGGTCAGCGGCCCGTCCGGCACATTGATGGAGTAGAACTCCAGCTCCTCGTCCCAGCTCGGCGAGGCGATGGAATAGGCGCGCAGCAGGGGTTTGCCGTTGTCGCCCATCAGCCCGATCATCACGAATTCACCCGAACGGAACCGCAGCGATGCGGGCCGGGTCACGCGGAACGAGAACAGCCGCTCGGTCCAGTGCCGGACGGCGGTCACGGTCTGCGCATCGGGCAGGGTCTTGACGGGGATTGCCTTGGCGTGGGTCACGGCTTGGTTCACGGGACTCTGATCTGTCATTGCGCTTCGGTCCTTCTAATACGCTGTGGCCCGGCAGGTTGGAAGCCGCAAATCGCACCCGCAGGCGCGACGAAATGTTGCGGGCGGGCCGGGACGGTCACGCCCGTCACGCCCGCAGGCGCGACTGATAGTCATGCGCGCGCCAGTCGGCGCGGAACAGCCATTGCCCTTCCGGCTGGCGGGCGGCGAGATCGGCGGAAATCTCGGCCTCGTCGAAGCCCGAGCGGCGCAGCATTGTGTATTGATCGGCGATCACATGCCCCGCCGCGCGCAGCCGCCCCTTGTAGCCCATCAGCCGCAGCCGCCGGGCGACGGTAAAGCCGCGCCCGTCGCTGAAGGCCGGAAAGGCCACCCGGATCAGCTCCAGCCGCCCGAGATGCGGGGCAAGCGCGGTCGGGTCGGTGTCGGGCGGCAGGTCGGCGGCGCGGGCGGTGGCCAGTTCCGCGCTGTCCGGGGCGGCGAAGCGGCCGGTGAAATCCTCGGGCACGAAGCCCCTGTCGGTGACGATCACATTCACGCTCATGCCGCGTTCTCCCTGTGCAGCGGGCCGCGCACGATGCGGCCGTCGATGAAATGGATGCCGCATTCGGTCTTGTCGCTGCCGCGCCAGCGTCCGGCGCGCGGATCCTCGCCCTCGGCCACCGGAGAGGTGCAGGGGGCGCAGCCGATCGACGGATAGCCCTGCGCGACCAGCGGGTGTTTCGGCAGCCGGTTGTTCAGCATGTAGTCCTGCACGTCCTGCGGCCCCCAATGCGCCAGCGGATTGACCTTGATCCGGCCGGTGCCCGCCTCGGCCTCGAAGAAATCCAGCGCCTGCCGCGTGCCGCCCTGGAACCGCTTGCGGCCGGTGATCCAGGCGTCATGGCCGGAAAGCGCCTGTTCCAGCGGCTCGGTCTTGCGCAGGGTGCAGCAGGCGTCGGGGTCGCTGCGATGCAGATTGCCGCCGGGGTCGCGCGCGGCCACCCCGGCCGGATCGGCGCGGATCACCCGCAGATCGCGCAGGTCGAGGCGGCGGGCCAGATCGGCCTGATAGGCGAGGGTTTCGGGAAACAGCATCTCGGTGTCGATGAACAGCACCGGCGTTGCGGGCGCCATGACCGAAATCAGATGCAGGAGCACCACCGATTCCGCCCCGAAACTCGACACCAGCGCCACCCGCCCCAGATCGGGGTCGCGCAGCACATGGCTGAGCACCGCGACCGCCGCGTGGTGGCGGTAGCGGTCGTTCAGCGCCGCCACCCGGTCGGCGACGGGGGCGAGGCCCTCGCCCGACAGTCTGATCACGTCACGCGGCATTGCGCTGCCCCTCCTGCGGCGGGTAGAGCGCGGCCTTGAACGGCGCGGGGCCGAGGCGGCGGAAGGCGTCGATGAAGGTCTCGGCCGGGCTGTTGCGAAGACCCAGATAGGCGCGCAGCAGCCGTTCGATGGCCGGAACGATCTGGTCATAGGCAAAGCCCGGTCCGGCGCGTTCGCCGATGGCGGCGGTCTCGGTATGGTCGCCGCCCAGGGTGATCTGGTAGTTCTCCACCCCGGCGCGGTCGAGCCCGAGAATGCCGATATGGCCGACATGGTGATGGCCGCAGGCGTTGATGCAGCCCGAGATCTTGATCTTGAGCCGGCCGATCTCCTCTTCCAGCCCCAGCGCCCTGAAATGGGTGGCGATCTCCTGCGCGACCGGGATCGACCGCGCGGTCGCCAGCGCGCAGTAATCCATGCCGGGGCAGGCGATGATGTCCGACAAAAGCCCCACATTGGCGGTGGCAAGCCCGGCACCCGCCAGCGCGTCGTAGACCGCGGGCAGGTCCGACTTGTGGACATGCGGCAGGATCACGTTCTGCTCGTGGCTGATGCGCAGCTCGTCATGGCCGTGGCGTTCGGCCAGATCGGCCATGACCCGCATCTGTTCGGCGCTGGCATCCCCCGGCGTCCCGCCATGCGCCTTGAGGCTGATGGTGACGATGGCGTAATCCGGCTGACGGTGTTCGCTCAGGTTCGTCTCCGCCCAGCGGCGATAGGCGGGGTTCGCCAGCGCGATCTCATGTGCCTCGGTCGGCGCCTCGCGGAAGGCGGGCGGGGCGAAGGCGGCCTCGATCCCGCGCAGGAGCGCCTGGTCGGCGCCGGTGAACTGCGGCCGGATTTCCGCGAAGCGGCGCTCCACCTCGGCGCGGAAGTTCTCCAGCCCGTTCTCGAACACGGTGATCTTGATGCGGGCCTTGAACTTGTTGTCGCGCCGCCCGGCCGAGTTGTAGGCCGACAGGATCGCCTCGATATAGGGCAGCAGATCGGATTGCGGCAGGAACTCGCGGATCACCGCGCCGATCATCGGGGTGCGGCCGAGGCCGCCGCCGACGATCACCTCGAATCCGGGCGCTCCGCTGGCGTCGCGCACCATGCGCAGCCCGATGTCATGGGCGCGGGTCACGGCGCGGTCGTTGGGGCTGCCGGTGATGGCGATCTTGAACTTGCGCGGCAGGAACTGGAACTCGGGGTGGTCGGTGGACCATTGCCGCAGCAGCTCCGCCACCGGGCGCGGGTCGGCGATCTCGTCGGCGGCGGCCCCGGCGAAATGGTCGGCGGTGACGTTCCTGACCGTGTTGCCCGAGGTCTGGATCGCGTGCATCCCGACATCGGCCAGCGCCGAGAGGATCGCGGGCACGTCGGGCAGCTTCGGCCAGTTGAACTGGATGTTCTGGCGGGTGGTGAAATGGCCGTAGCCCTTGTCCCAGCGTTCGGCGATATACGCCAGTTGCCGCATCTTGCGGCTGTCGAGCGTGCCATAGGGGATCGCCACCCGCAGCATGTAGGCATGGAGTTGCAGGTAAAGCCCGTTCATCAGCCTGAGCGGCCGGAACTCGTCCTCGGTCAGCGAGCCGTCGAGGCGGCGGGCGATCTGGCCCGAGAACTGGGCGACGCGGGTGCGGACGAAGGCTTCGTCGAAGTCGTTGTAGCGATACATGGCGGGAACCTCGGGCGTGGTGTCGGCGGAGGGTGCGGGAGCCTCCGGCGGGAGTATTTATGGCAAGATGAAGGGTCAGGCCGCGCCTGCCTGCTTGCCGTGGTTGTAGTTGGAGGGGCCGCGGGTGCGGAATGTCTCGCGGAAATGCACGGGTTCGGGGCCGCGCGGGCCGGGGCGGGCCTCGGCGAGATAGGCACCGACCACCTCATGCCCCCGGACCGAGGCATCGAGCAGGCGGATCTGGGCGTGGGCCTCGTCCTCGATCAGTTCGGCGTCAAGGTGGTCGCGGCTCCAGCGGTCGTCGGGGGTCAGCCAGACGGTATCGCCTTCGCGCAGATCGTTGGCGGTGATGACCTTGGGGGTGAAACGGCGGCTCATGGCAGGGTCTTTCTCAGTTCGGGAAGGCGGGCGGCGGTTTCGTGCGGCGCAAGGCCGCAAAGCATGATCGCGGGGCCGTCGAGACAGGCGGCGGCTGCGGGCAGCCGCGCAAGGGTGGTGGCGAGGATGCGTTCGTCGGCGCGCGAGGCGTTCTCGACCAGCGTCACGGCCATGTCCGGCGCGGCGCCGTGCATCATCAGCCGCCCCTGCACGAAGCGCGCGGCGCGCTTGCCCATGTAGACCGCCGCGACGGCGCCGGGGCGGGCCAGTGCGCGCCAGTCCTGTTCGGCGAAGCCCTCGGCGTCGTGGCCGGTCAGAAGTGTCAGCGCGCCGTTGCGGCCGCGCCGGGTCAGGCTGCGGCCGATCGCGGCGGCGGCGGCGGCGGCGGCGGTAAGGCCGGGCACGATCCGCCATTCGATGCCGGCGGCGTCGAGCGCGTCGGTCTCTTCCTCCAGCCGGCCGAAGATGCCCGCGTCGCCCGATTTCAGCCGCACCACCCGCGCGCCGCTGCGGGCGGCACCGATCATGGCGGCGTTGATGTCGGCCTGAGGGGTCGAGGGGCCGAAGCCCTCCTTGCCCGCGGCGATCCGTTGCGCGGTGGCGGGAATCAGGTCGAGCACGCCGGGGCCGATCAGCCGGTCGTGGATCACCACTTCGGCCGCGCCGATCATCCGCGCCGCGCGCAGCGTCAGGTGGTCGGGATCGCCCGGCCCGGCGCCGACGAAGGTGACGACGCCGGGGGTGGGGAGGTCATGCGCGGAAGGGGTGGTCGCTTGCATCGGGGGACTCGGGGTTGGGTCTCGGGCAGGGGTTTGCCCCCCGAATATAGGATAATTTCCCTGAATTATGCGAGTAGGGCTTGCGAATAAGGAAATTCACCCCGATACTGTGCCATGCAAAAACCGATGTTCCTGCGAATGGGGGAATGACGAATGACGGTCCGGCTCGACGAGATCGACAGGAAAATTCTTGCGGCCTTGCAGGAGGATGCGGGCCGGTCGCTTGACGAGATCGCGAAGCGGGTGGGTTCATCCAAGACCCCGGTGTGGAACCGGATCCGCCGGATGAGAGAGGCGGGGGTGATCCTGCGCACCACCGCGCTGCTCGACCCCGAGGCGCTGGGGCTGGAGGCGTGTTTCTTCGTGCTGGTGCGCACCTCGGAGCATGAGGCCGAATGGCAGCGCCGGTTCCTTGCCACGGTGCAGGCCCGGCCCGAGGTGCTGGAGGCGCACCGGCTGGCGGGCGATATCGACTATATCCTCAAGGTGCGGGTGCCGAATGCGCGGGCCTACGACCAGTTCTATCAGGCGCTGATCGCCGAGGTGAAGATCCACAACGTCACGGCGCTGCTGTCGATGGAGGAAATCAAGGCCACGACGATGCTGCCGGTGTAGGGGGCGGGATCGCCCGGCCTGCGCGGAAGGGCGCGCCCCCGGATCACGGCCCCAGCGTGAAGCACTGGATGGAGCGGGTCTGAAGGCGGCGGCAGGCGAGGTCGGCCTGATCCTGCGAGAGTCCCATGAGATTCGCCTCCCAGCCGCCCGGGCGCTGCACCACCCGGCGCAGGGCGCCGTCGAGCGCGCCCGGCTCGGACAGGGCGGTTTGCAGCAGGAGCCGCTCGGCCGAATCGCGGGTCGGATGGCGGCCGAGGTTCACCCCCCAGTGCCGCCCGCCCGAGGTCGAGACCCGGGTGACCACCTCGGGTTCCGGTTCGGCCCGGGCCGGGGTGGGGGTGGGAATGCGCGTGGCCGCCGTCATCACGATTTCGCCGGGGCGGGCGTGCGGCCGGACCCGGGCCGGGGACGGGGCGGCCATCGAAGCGGTCTGGACGATGTTCTCGGGCCGCCCCTCGCCGGTGTCTCCGGCAATGTCCTGCGCCAGTTCCGCCACCTCGGCCCCGACCGCCGCCGCATCGACGACTCGGAACGGAAGCGGCTCGGCCGGGGCCCGCGGCTGGGCGATCGGTTCGGACAGGGCGAGGAACGGCAGCCCGCCGGTCTCGGCCCGTGCGACCTCGACGGTTTCGGGGCGGTCGGCCGGGTGCTCCTGCCCCGCCTCGGCAAGCGCGCCAGCCTGTTCGCCGGTCTCTGCCGGTGCTTCGGCCATCAGCGTTTCGGGACGCGGCATCGGGGCCGGGGTCGTCTCATCCGCTTCGGCCACGATCACCGGGGCTTCGGTCGTTTCCGCCGTTCCGGCCTGCGCCTCGGGGCGCGGCATCGGCGGGGTGTCGGGAAGGGGCGGGGCGGCCTCGACCACCTCGAAGGGGATCGGTTCGGCCCCGGCCTGCGCCGCCACATCGGCGATCACGCCGGAAATGTCCTGTTGCAGCGCGATCAGCATCTCTTCGGCGGGCTGCGGGATCGGGCGCGGCTGCGGCCGGGGCGAGCGCGCCACCGCCGTTACCAGCCGGATCGTCTTGGCCGCGGGCTGGCTGCCGCTCGCCGCGGGCGTCGCCGCCGCATTGAGCGAGACCGCGGGCGGCGGCACCTCGGCCACCCGGTTCGGGGCGCGGTTGAAGCCCATGTCCATCAACTCGGCCATCCTGGCGTTGCGCTGCGCGGTCGAGGTGCCGCCGAAGACGGTGGCGATGATCCGCTTGCCGCCGCGTTCGGCCGAGGCGGTCAGGGTGAAGCCCGCCGCGCGGGTATAGCCGGTCTTGATCCCGTCGGCGCCGCGATAGCTTTCCAGAAAGCGGCGGTTGGTATGGTTGACCCGCGCCACGCCGGCATCCGCGGACAGCCGCGAGAACAGGTTGTAATATTGCGGAAAATCGTAGAACAGCCGCCGCCCCAGCGTGTTCATGTCGCGCGCGGTGGAAAGATGCCCCTCGCGCGTCAGCCCGTGGGCGTTGCGGAAGGTCGAGTTGGTCATTCCCAGCGCGCGGGCGGTGCGGTTCATCCGCTCGGCAAAGGCGGCTTCGGAACCCGAGATCGCCTCGCCGATGGCGGTGGCGGCGTCGTTCGCCGAACGGATCGCGGCGGCGCGGATCAGGTTTTGCAACGATATCCGCTGCCCGGCCCGCAGCCCCAGCCGCGAGGGCGGTTCCGCCGCCGCCTTGGCCGAGACCGTGACCATGGTATCAAGCGAGATCTCGCCCCGCCGGATCGCGTCGAAGGCGATGTAAAGCGTGAGCATCTTGGTCAGAGAGGCCGGATGCAGCCGCGTGTCGGCATTGCGCGAATGCAGCACCTCGCCGGTGCGGGCATCGACCACGATCGCCGCATAGGGCTGGGCCTGCGCCGGTGCGGCAAGGGCAAGGGGCGCCAGCACAAGAAGCGCGAGCGCGATGGTTTGCATCAAACGGCTGTTGTGCAGCCACTGCCCCGGACGGTCCGTCACGTGCTCTGTCCCTTGCTCTGCCTCGTGGCCCCGGTATTGGTTGCGGTCTTTGCCGCGCGGGTGCCTTTGCACACAGGCTAACACGAGCGGGGCCATGGGAAAAGCCCAAATGAGTCAATGACTTTGCCGGGGGCGTGCCGGAAGGATTGCGGCAGGATTGTGGCGGCCAGGAGGGGTGGCAGATATGGGGCCAGGGCGGGGCCCGACCTCAAGCTATGGGGCCCCGGGGTCCGGGGGCCAGGGCCCGGGCCTCTCAGCCCGCCAGACCGGCGAGCAGGCGCGGAAGCGCCGACAGGTCGGGCAGTTCGCGGAACCGCGCATGGCCGTGCGGCGGATCGGCGGCTTCCAGCGCCCAGGCGGGGCCGCCCTGCGGCACATGGACGCCCCAGCCCCCGGCCTCGATCACCGGCAGCACGTCCGAGCGCAGCGAGTTGCCCACCATCAGCGCCCGCTCCGGCCCGTGACCGTGGCGGGCGAAGACCCTGGCATAGATCTCGGGCGTCTTTTCCGAGACGATCTCGACCCCGTGGAACAGGTCGGCAAGGCCGGAACGTTCCAGCTTGCGTTCCTGATGCGCCAGATCGCCCTTGGTGATCAGCACCACCCGGAATGCGCCCGCGACCTTGGCCACCGCCTCGCGGGCATGGGGCAGCAGGTCCACCGGATGGTCGAGCATCTCGCGCCCGGCGGCGAGGATTTCCGCCGTGACCGTTCCCGGCAGATCGCCCCCGGTGATCTCCAGCGCCGCTTCCAGCATCGACAGGGTGAATCCCTTGACCCCGTAGCCATAGAGCCGCAGGTTGCGCCACTCAGCCTCGATCAGCCGCGCGTCAAGCTCGGCCGGGTCGGCCCGGTCCTGCATCAGTTCGGCAAACCGCGCCTTCGCCCGGTGGAAGAAGGTCTCGTTGTGCCAGAGCGTGTCGTCGGCGTCGAAGCCTATGGTGGTCAGTCGGGTCATGCGCGTCCTCTGCCCCCGATGTGCCGTCTTGGCGGGCGCGTTGCAAGGGGGCTGTGCCGGTGCGGTCTCCTGGCGGTGGCGGGCAGGACCACGGGGAGCAGAACCACGCGAAGCAGAACTACGGGGCGGAGAGGCCGAGACGGTCTTTTCCTTGCGTTCGGCCAAGGCTCGGATAGATTGTTTCCGTATCGCGTAACAAGGACCGAGCAGCATGGCCAGAACGCCGAAGTCGCCTGCCTCCACCCCCGCCACCCGCAAGCCGCGCAGCACCGGGGGCCGCAGCCGGACCACCGCGAAACCGGCGGGAAAACCGGCAGCCGCAACGCCAGCGGCCAAGGTGGCCACGGCGAAGCCCGTGCCGCAACGCGCGAAGAAACCCGCACCCGAAGCCGTCCCTGAAACCACCCCGGCGACCGCGCCCGCTGCCATACCGGAAGCCACTCCGGAACCCGCCGGAACCCCGCCGCTTGTCGCCGTCGCCGTGCCGCAACTGCGCAAGCGCGAGTTGGTCGAGCGGGTCGCCGGACTGTCCGGCGTGAAGAAGAAGGACGTGAAGGCGGTGGTCGAGGCCACGCTGGCGGTGCTGGGCGACGCCCTCGCGGCGGGGGAGGAACTGAACCTGCCGCCCCTGGGCAAGGCACGGATCAACCGGCAGAAAGACGGCGCGCGGGGCCGGATGATGGTGATCCGGCTGCGCCGCAATACCGGCGAGGAAAGCGCGCAAGACCCCCTTGCGGCGCCCGCCGACTGACGGTAATACCCCGCCAGCGGGTGATTAGCTCAGTGGTAGAGCGCTTCGTTCACATCGAAGATGTCGGGGGTTCAAATCCCTCATCACCCACCATGTTTCCGGGGCGCGCGCACCGAAAGGGCGCGCGCCCCGTTTCGTTTCGGGCTCAGCCCCGGCCGGGCGCGCGCATCAATATCACCATCGTGACCAGCAGCAGGGCGGTGCCCGCAAGCGCGGCGGGGCCGAGGCGTTCGCCGAACAGCGCAAAGGCCAGCAGGGCGGCGGTCAGCGGCTCGGACAGCGTGAGCAGGCTTGCCGGTGTCGCCGCCGTCGTCTTCATGCCCCGGAAATAAAGCAGATAGGCCAGCCCCGTGGGCACGAGGCCGATATAGAGCAGCACCGCCCAGACCGGTCCGCCCCAGTCCGCCGGATCGGCCCCGGCCATCAGGGCCAGCGGCAGCAGGATCACCGCCCCGGCGCCGAATCCGGTGACGATGATCTTGCCCGGATCGTGCCGTGCGGCGAGGCTGCGGCTCAGCAGCACGAAGCCCGCGTAGGACGCGGCCGAGCCGCAGGCCCAGGCCACGCCCGCGGGCCGCGCATCCTCGGGCAGCGGCGCGCCGATCAGCAGCGCCGCGCCCGCCAGCCCCAGCACCAGCGCGACCAGAACCGGCCGCGTCACCCGCTCGCCCAGCGTCAGCGTGGCCAGCCCGCCGACGATCACCGGGGCCGAACAGATGGTGATGAGCGTCGCCAGCGCCACGCCGATATCGGCCACCGCCTGAAAGTAGCAAGCCTGATAGGCGGCCATGGCAAGACCGACCCCGGCGATGCGCGGCCGGTCGCGGCCCGGAAACCGGAACATCCCGGCCCCCAGCCGCCACCAGCACCAGAGCGCGAGCAGCGGCACGGCAAGCCCCAGCCGGAAGAAGCCGATGACCAGCGGCGACAGCGCCTCCAGCCCGCCGAGCAGGTGCGAGGCCACCCCGACCGTGCCCCAGAGCACGGCGGCCAGCAGCACCAGCAGCGGCCCCGATACCGGCAGACCCGGCCGGGCGGCGGCCCGATCCCGCGCGGCGGCGGTCATCCGCGCCGCGCCGCGCGAAAGGGTGCGCGCCCCGGGGCGAGGGTTCGGACGTGACGCATCGGGCTGGCTTCCTTTCGGCTTCGGCTGGCGGCCACGATAGGCGGGCACGGCCGCCGCCGCAACGGGCCGAAGGCCGCGCCGGGCGTTCCAAAGCCGTCAAGCCGAAGACAGGGCGGCATTCAGGCGCCGCTTGCGTTTTCCCGGTGCGGGGGCATTCATCCATGGTGCCGTCGCAACCCGGCCGGGCATGCGGAAATCCGGCGGACGATTGCCGGGCCAGCGGACGATTGCCGGGAAGGGCAGGGCGCGCGGGGTATTCGCGGCACACGCCCCTTCCCCGCGCCTGACGACCGCCGGTGCGGCACCTTCCGATCGGCCTGCCCGTCGCGATCCGTGATCGGTGCCGGGGCGGGGCGGCGCCATCCCCGGCACGGTTCCGCGGGCTTGAATTCAGGCTTCGAGCTTGAAAGAAAGCGACACGCGCGCGCGGAACGCGGCGACCTTTCCATCCTCGATCTTCATGTCCAGCTTCACCACCTCGGCCACCCGAAGATCGCGGATCGAACCGGACGCCGCCTCCACGGCCTTCCGGCCCGCATCCTCCCACGAGGTTTCGCTGACGCCGACGACCTCGACAATCTTGTAGACACCTTCCGCCATAACGACCTCCTCCGGACCTGTTTCCCGACCGCCATCGGGCGGGCCACCGGATCATATCACATTTCGGCCCGGGATGCGCGGCCGGCCTGCCGCTCCCTTCCGAGGCCGGGGATTGCCGGCCCGCCGGATACCTGCACAGAATGGCCGCGCAACGAACGGAGAATGACCATGACCTATACCATCGACCGCAGGCTTGCCGGACTGAGCCTTGACGAGGCGGATGCCCGCACCCGCAAGGTGCTTGCCGACCACGGCTTCGGCGTGCTGACCGAGATCGACGTCCGGGCGACCCTGAAGAACAAGCTCGACGTTGATATGCCGGGCTACCGTATCCTTGGCGCGTGCAGTCCGAAGATGGCGCATCGGGCCATCGGGCTGGAGCCGCGCGTGGGCGCCATGCTGCCCTGCAACGTCATCCTGCGCGAGGTCGCGGGCGGGGTCGAGGTCAGCGCCATCGACCCGGTGGTCTCGATGCAGGCCATCGACAATGCCGGGTTGAAGGATGTCCTTGCCGAGGTGCGCGGGATGCTGGACAAGGCGGTCAGCGCGCTCTGACGCCGACCGTCCGGGCGGGGCGCTGCCGTCCCGGGCGGGCGCCCCCCGGAACGCGCCCGGCCGCTTCAGACCGCCGCATGGCCGACGCAACGAAAAGCAGTGCAGAATCAGGGCGCCCTGTTATCAAGGCAGGGAAAAAGCCGGGTTTGCCAGGAAAGCGCGACCATGAAGAACCGCATCCCCCTTGTCAGCCTTGTGGCGTTGTTCGCATTCACCCTTTCGGGCTGCAAGGACGAGACCGGCCCGGCCGACACCGCGCCGCCGCCGGTCGAGGCGGGCTTTGTCACCCTGTCGGCGCAGGCGGTTCCCTTCGCGATGGAACTGCCGGGACGGGTTCTGGCATCCGCGACGGCGGAAATCCGGCCCCAGGTCAACGGCATCGTGCGCCAGCAGGAGTTCCGGGAAGGGTCCGAGGTGCGGGCGGGCGACATCCTCTACCGGCTTGAGGCCGATGCCTTTCAGGCCGCCCATGACGCCGCTGCGGCCACGCTTCAGGGCGCCGAAGCCGCGCTTGCGGGGGCCGAGGCGCGCTTCAACCGGACGCAACGGCTGGCCCAGACCGCTACGGCCAGCGCGCAGGCCCTGGACGATGCCCGGGTCGGGCTTTTGCAGGCGCAGGCCAATGTCGCCGCCACCGCCGCGGCGCTGGAGGCGGCGCGGATCAACCTTGACAATACCGTGATCCGGGCCCCGATCCGGGGGCGGATCGGAACGTCCGCGGTCAGCGTCGGCTCGCTGGTGACGGCGAACCAGCAGGCCGCCCTGGCGACGATCCGGCAGATCGATCCGGTCAATGTCGATCTGGTGCAAAGCAGCGCCAACCGCCTGCGGCTGCGCGCCCAGAGCCAGGCCGGCACGTTCGGCCGGGGAGAAGAGCGCCCTGTCGTGCGGCTGATCCTGGAGGACGGCTCGGATTACGACCTGCCCGGGACCATATCCCTGGCCGAAATCGCCGTCAGCGAGACGACCGGCAGTTTCGCGCTGCGCGCAAGGTTCGACAATCCGGAGCGGGTGCTCAGGCCCGGCATGTTCGTGCGCGCCACGGTTCATGCGGGCCATACGCCGAACGCGTTTCTGGTGCCGCAGCGCGCCGTCACCCGCAACGCCGCCGGAGAGGCCACGGCGTTTTTCCTGACCGATGCCGATACGGTCGAATTGCGGATTTTCGAGACCGGGCGGGCCGTCGGAAACGACTGGCTGGTGACGGCGGGCGTGGCCGATGGCGACCGGGTGATCGTCGACGGGTTGCAGTCCATCTCGGACGGAACGCCGGTCCGCCCGGTCGAGGTCCGGATCGACAGCGACGGCGTGATCCGCCAGCAGATCGCGGCGCCGCGGACCGGAGCCGCGGAATGAACGCCGTCACCGCGCCGCGCCGCTCGCTTGCCAGTTTCTTCATCGGCCGCCCGATCTTTGCCATCGTTCTGGCCATCGCGACCATGCTTGCCGGTGTCATGGCGATCCTGATCCTGCCGATCTCGCAGTATCCCGACATCGCGCCGACAACCATCCGGGTCACGGCCAGCTATCCCGGCGCAACCGCCGAGGCGGTCGAGAACTCGGTCACGCGCGAGATCGAGGCGGCGATGACCGGGCTCGATGACCTGCTTTACATGGAGGCATCGTCAAGCACCGGCCGCGCGACCGTCACATTGACCTTCGACAACGCCGCCGACCCGGACCTGGTTCAGGTGGATGTGCAGAACAAGGTTTCGCCCATCGTGTCGCGGCTGCCCGAATCGGTGCAGCGCGAGGGGGTGCGGGTGTCGCGCTCGGCCTCGGACATCATGATGATCGGCAATATCGTCTCGACCGACGGGCGCTACAGCACTTTCGAGCTGTCGGATATCATGTCCACCCGTATCGAGGAAAACATCGAGCGGGTCGAGGGCGTGGGGGGCCTTCAGGTCTTCGGCTCGGGCTATGCGATGCGGGTCTGGCTGGACCCGCTGGCGCTGGCCCAGTTCCAGTTGACGCCCGCCGATGTGATCACCGCCATTCAGGTCCAGAACGTGCAGGTGACGGCGGGCTCGATCGGCGCATCGCCGATGGTTCCGGGTCAGCAGTTGCGGGCAAACATCACCGCCCAGAGCCAGTTGCAGACCAAGGAGGAATTCGGCGCCATCATCCTGAAATTCGACGAAAGCGGATCGACCGTGCGCCTGCGCGACATCGCGCGGATCGAGCTGGGCCTGGAAACCTATGGCCGCAGTTCCACCTTCAACGGCCTCCCCGCCGCCGGTTTCGGCGTGCAACTGGCCAGCGGCGCCAATGCCCTTGAAGCCGCCGATGCGGTCCATGCCGAGTTCGGCCGCCTGGCCAATACGCTGCCCCCCGGCGTCGAGATCGCCTATTCCTACGAGACGACGCCCTTCGTCCGCCTGTCGATCGAGAATGTGGTGATCACCCTGATCGAGGCCATGGTTCTGGTCTTTGTCATCCTTTTCCTGTTCCTGCAAAATTTCCGGGCGACGCTGATTCCCATGATCGCCGTGCCGGTGGTGCTGCTGGGCACATTCGGCGTGCTGGCGCTGCTGGGTTATTCGATCAACATGCTGACGATGTTCGCGATGGTCCTTGCCATCGGCCTGCTGGTCGATGACGCCATCGTCGTTGTCGAGAACGTCGAACGGATCATGACCGACGAGGGCCTGTCCGCGCGCGAGGCGACCGAGAAATCCATGGGCGAGATCACCGGCGCGCTGATCGGCATCGGTCTGGTGCTTTCGGCGGTCTTTGTTCCGATGGCCTTCTTTGCCGGGTCGGTCGGGGTCATCTACCGGCAGTTTTCCATCACCATCGCAACGGCGATGATCCTTTCGGTGCTGGTCGCGATCATCCTGACCCCGGCGCTCTGCGCCACGATGCTGCGGCCCGCGGCGCATGACAAAGGGGAATCGCGCTGGTTCGGCTGGTTCAACCGCGGTTTCGACCGGATGCTTGGCGGCTATGTCGGGCTGGTCGGGCATTTTCTGTTGCGGCCCGTGCGCGTGCTGGTGTTCTTCGCGGCCTTCGTCGGCTCGGCCTATCTTCTTTATACGCAACTGGCGGAATCCTTCCTTCCGGCCGAGGATCAGGGCGTGCTGCAAACCCAGATCTCCCTGCCCGCGGGCGCGAATGCCGCCAGGACGCAGGCCGTCATCGATCTGGTCGAGGATTATTACCTGACGCACGAGGCCGATGCGGTCCAAAGCGTTTTCATGAACCTCGGCTTCTCCTTCGGCAGCAGCGGTGAAAATTCCGCCTCGGGTTTCGTGCGGCTGAAGGATTTTTCCGAACGCACCGATCCGCATCTCGGCGCGGCGGCGGTGGCGGAACGCGCAAGGGCCTATTTCCGCCAGATCAGGGATGCGGATATCTTCGTGCTGTCGCCGCCCACCATTCGCGGGCTTGGCCAGTCGGACGGGTTTTCCATGTATCTGGAGGACAGCGGCAATCAGGGCCGCACCGCGCTGACCGAAGCCAGCAACCGGCTGGCCGGTGTGGCGGGGCAAAGCCCCGATATCGCCAATCTTCGCGGCAATACCCGGACGCTGGAAAGCGAATTGCGGGTGGTCATAGATCAGGAAAAGGCCGGCGCGCTTGGCGTGAGCCTGCAAGCGGCGAATGCCCTGCTCAGAACCGGCTTCGCGGGCACCTATGTCAACGACTTTATCCTGAACGATGAAATCAGGCCGGTCCATGTGCAGGCCGATGCCCGCTACCGGATGCAGCCCGACGATATCGGCCGCTGGTATGCGCGGAATTCACAGGGCGAGATGGTGCCCTTCTCGGCCTTTTCGACCACGAGATGGGAACAGGGCTCGCCCTCGCTCAACCGTTTCAACGGCACCGCCGCCGTGTCCATGCAGGGAACGACGGCGGCGGGGGCCAGCTCGGGCGATGTCATGGACCGGATGGAACAGCTGGTCGCCGATCTGCCCGGTGCCTATGCCGTGTCGTGGACGGGCCTGTCCTATCAGGAACGGCTTGCCGGGGCGCAGGCCGTGCTGCTTTATGCGGTCTCGATCCTTGTCGTCTTCCTGTGTCTCGCGGCGCTTTACGAAAGCTGGTCGGTTCCGCTTTCGGTCATCCTGGCGGTCCCCGTGGGCATTTTCGGGACGGTGCTTGCGGCCTGGCTGTTCGGGCTGGACAACGACGTTTACTTCAAGGTGGCGATGCTGACGACGATGGGGCTGGCGGCCAAGAACGCGATCCTGATCGTGGAATTCGCAAGGTCGCTGCATGAGCGCGGCCGGACTCTGACCGACGCCATCCTGGAGGCCGCCCGCCTGCGCCTGCGCCCGATCATCATGACATCGCTTGCCTTCAGCCTCGGGGTTCTGCCGCTGGCGATCTCCAGCGGTGCCGGGTCGGGCGCCCAGAACGCCATCGGCATCAGCGTCCTTGGCGGCATGATCGCCGCAACCGTCCTTGGCGTGTTTTTCGTGCCGATCTTCTTCTACATGGTCGCCAGGCTGGCCGGAATGAAGGCGCGCCCTGCGCCGGAACCCGACCAGCCGTAACCGTCAGGCGGGCGCGCGGGTGATCGCCACCTGCCAGATGTCGGGACCGTCGCGCAGGAACTCGGCTGTGAACCGGGCTGGCCAGCTTTCCTCGATCCGCCGCAGAAGCGGGATCGGGGCGTGATCGTTGATCAGCACGAAGGTGGCGCCCGGCCCGAGCGCGTCGAGCGCGGCAAAGACGGTCGCGTGGCGCTGGGGCGGGATCATCGGGCGAAGATCGACGACGACGGGCTCCGGGGTGTCGGTGGGGGCGGTGGCGGACATGGGGCTTTCCTTTCAGCCGGATGACGCGCAGCTTCCGCGCATAAAGAAACATTGTCAATATTTCTTTTGATGGTTATGTTGCCCGGCAGGACGGTTCGGCGCGGATCGGGGAACGAAGATGCGGCTGACGATGATGTCGGATTATGCGTTGCGTGTGCTGCTTTATGCCGCCGCGCATCCCGACCGGCTGGTGACGATCGACGAGACGCAGGAGGTTTACGGGATCTCGCGTGGCCACCTGATGAAGATCGTCGGCGCTCTTGCCGGTGCGGGTTTCCTGCGTTCGCGGCGCGGCCGGACGGGCGGGTTCACCCTTGGCATGCCGCCCGGGAGGATCCGCCTTGGCGATGTCCTGCGCCTGACCGAGCCGGATTTCGACATGGTGGAATGTTTCGCCCCCGGCAACGCCTGTGCCATCACCCCGGCCTGCCGGCTTCCGGGTATCATCGACAAGGCGCTTGGCGCCTTCATGGCGGTCATGGACCAACACACGCTGGCCGACCTGATCCTCCGGCCGCAGGATTTCGCTGTGACAGCCGCAGCAGGGAATGAAAGGGCGTCGCTATGAGCACCAATGCAACCGGACCGCGCCGCATGATCGCTGTCAGCAGCGGCAAGGGCGGTGTGGGCAAGTCCACCGTCACCGTCAACCTCGGCGTCGCCATGGCGCGCGCGGGGTTGCGGGTCGGCATCGTCGATGCCGATATCTACGGGCCGTCCATTCCCGGCATGCTGGGCATTCCCGGCAACGCGCCTCCGGCGATGGGGCCGGACGGGCGGGTGATTCCGGCCGAAGGGCATGGGGTCAGGGTCATCTCGATGGCGATGTTGACCGATGACGACCAGCCGTCGATCCTGCGCGGCCCGATGGTCGCGAAATACCTGCGCATGTTCGTCGGACAGGTCGCCTGGGGCGATCTGGATATGCTGCTGCTGGACCTGCCGCCGGGCACGGGGGATATCCAGCTGACGCTGGCGCAGTCGTTCCCGCTGGATGGCGCCGTGGTCGTCAGCACGCCGCAGGATGTCAGCCTGAAGATCGCGCGGCGGGGCCTGCGGATGATGGAGCAGGTCAAGGTGCCGATCGTCGGCGTGGTCGAGAACATGAGCGGCTTCACCTGCCCCTCCTGCGGCGAGGTCACCCATATCTTCCATCAGGGCGGTGGCGAGGCGATCGCGGCCGATCTGGGGGTGCCGTTCCTCGGCAGGGTGCCGCTCGATCCGGCGGTGGTCGATTCCGGCGATGACGGTGTGCCGCTGGTGATCTCGCATCCCGACAGCCCCGCCGCGCTGGCCTATACGCGGATCGCCGCGGCGCTGGCAGAGGGGCAGGGCGGCACCGGCGGCGTGGCGTTGCCCTTCGACTGGGACGTGGCGACCGGCACCGGCAGGCCCGCGCCGGTCCCGCCCGGCGGCGGCACGCAGGATCTGCCCTCGGCGCTGGATTTCGACGCGGAGGGGCTGCATGTGCTCTGGGCGGACGGCGACCGGCGGGTGATCCCGGCGCGCGACCTGCGGATTGCCTGCCCCTGCGCCGCCTGCCGGGACGAGATGACCGGCAAGCCCCTTCTGGACCCGGCGTCGGTGCCGCTGAACGTGACCCCGGCACGGATCTGGAGTGTCGGCAACTACGCCCTTGGTATAACCTTCAGCGATGGCCACGGCAGCGGGATCTACAGCTTCCGCGCGCTGCGGCAGATGGAGGGGAGCGAACTCGAAGATGTCTGACCAGTCCTTGCCGCTGCGGATCCGGGTCCAGCCCTCGGCGCACGATCCCGACACGCTGCGCTTCCTGCTCGACAATCCGGTCCAGCCCGGTGCGGGCGCCGTGACCTTCGACGGACCGGACGGGGATGCGCCGCTGGCGCGCAACCTCTTCGCCATTGCCGGTGTCCGCCGGGTCGCGGTGGACGGTGCCTCGATCGACGTGAGGAAGACCGCCGGGGCGCGGTGGGACAACATGAAGTTCTCGATCGCCGCCGCGATCCGCGCCGCCCTCGACAGCACCGGCCAGCCGCTGGGCGAGGCCCCGCAGGAGACCGGCGGCGGGGATGACGAACGGATGCTGGAGACCGTGAACGGCCTGCTCGACAGCCGCATCAACCCGTCGATTGCCAAACATGGCGGCCGCATCGGTGCCGAAGGCGTGACGGATGGCACGCTTTACATTCGCATGTCGGGCGGTTGCCAGGGCTGCGCCGCATCGCAACTGACCCTGCGCGGCGGGGTCGAGCGGATCCTGCGCGCGGAACTTCCGGAGCTGAAGGGTATCGTCGATGTGACCGATCACGACACCGGAACCAATCCCTTCTTCCGGCGCCGCGCGGGTGCGGGGGCGTCGCCACTGGCCGGAGATTCCGGAACCGGGGACGAAGCCGCCCCGTTGCCCGCCCCGTTGCCCGCCCCGTTGCCCGAGCGCGTGCGCCGCCATCTTGAGGCGCTTCCACCCGCCACCCCCACGGTCAGCTATGGCGCATTGGCGCGGGCGCTCGGCTACTGGCTCCCCGGTTCGGTGCGCAAGGTGACCCGCGCGCTGGAGGTCACGATGCATGAGGACAGGCAGGCCGGGCGGCCCTTCATCGCGGCCCGCGCCATCAGCCGCGCCGCTGGCCTGCCGGGCAAGGGGTTCTTCGACCTCGCCCGCGAACTGGCCCGCGGCCCGCGCGAGGGCGAGACCGACCACGGGTTTCACGCCCGCGAACTTGCGCGGCTGGCGGGCGACGGGACCGGGCGGACGGACCTTGCCGGTTGAAAGGCACGACTGGCGCAGGCAGCCCGTTCAGGCCATATGCGAAGACGGAGCGGCACCACGGACGATCCGCGGGCAATGGCGATGACGCATGTTGCGGGCGCGGAAAAGCGGTCCACCCTTTCCCGCAACATGCCCGCCCGCAACATGCCCGCCCGCAACATGCCCGGACGTGTTCCGGCTTGGTATCGAAGCGGCGGAAACGCTTCAGCTTCGGGAAAACCGGACGAAACCGGCCAGAAACTCTGCAAGACGCTCACGCGTGGCGGGGTCGGACAACTCGTCGTGCCCGTCCATCAGGGTATGCGCGCGCGACACCATCAGCCGCCCGTCATACCAGGGCCGCGCCTTCAGGGTGCGCAGCACCGGCAGCCAGGCGTTCTGCGACAGGATCGTGCCGAAACCGCCCGGCGAGGCCCCGATCACCGCAACGGGCTTGCCGCCGAAATGCCGGGCGATTTCGTTGCCGGGGCGGGTCATCCAGTCGATGGCATTCTTGAAGGCGCCGGGGATCGAATTGTTGTATTCCGGCGTCACCAGCAAAAGCCCGTCGGCCGCAAGCAGCTTGCGCTTCAACGCCGCGACGGCGGGCGGGATGCCCTGCGCGTCCTCGTCGTCGCCGTTGTAAAGCGGGATGCCGTCGATGCCGTTCGCATCGAGCGTGGCCCCGTCCGGCATGAGACCGGCCGCCGCACGCAGGAGCGCGGTGTTGTAGGACGCCTTCCGAAGGCTGCCCGAAATGCCGAGAATGGTTGTCATGGGGTTTCCTTGCTGTTGCATCGCCCGTGGATCGACCATGCGCATGAAACACGGTCCGGTTCCATCCTCGACGGCGCGGCGGTTCCGGCCTGCCCTTTTCGGGGCAGGCCGTTCGGGGGCCGGTTACGGGCCATGCTGCCCTCGGCGTGTCAGCCGGTGCTGTCCTTGCGGATCTTTTCCTCGATCCGGGCGCCGACGCCGGGGTCGATGCTTTTCCAGTAGTCGATGGCGCGGGTCAGCACCGGCTCGCGCACACCGCCCAGCAGGCTGCCCGAGACGGTCTCGACCAG
>JBAYSY010000013.1:0-57512 GCA_041675885.1 Gemmobacter sp.
CCGTTGCGCAGCGCGGTGTCGGTGAACAGCCGCCCCAGCGTGCGCGGCCGGCCGCCGGCGAGGCGGCGCATGGCCTCGTTCATGAACAGGATGGCGCCCGAGCGGCCCGCGACCAGCATCGGCAGGCTGATCCCCTCGGCCCCGCGGGCCGGGCCGGAACGGTCGAGCATTTCCTCAAGCCGCCACAGGAAGCCGCCGTCGCCCGCGCGATGGACCGACAGCCGGATATGTCCGCGCCTTGTCACCACGTCTTCGCGCGCGGCACCGAGCCCGGCGGCGCGGCTTTGCAGCCGGTAGAGCACCGCCGAGGGGTGGGCAAACACGTCGCCGAGCGCCACCGCCAGCGACTGGCCGCCGCCCCGGCCGAACCGGGTCTCGGCCGCGCGGTTGCGGAACAGGATTTCCCCGTCGTCGGAGGTGGTGAAGCAGGGGGCCGCATCCTCGGCCACCAGCGATTGCAACTGCTGAAGCGCCCGGTCGCGCCGCCGCCGGCCCCGGTGTTCGGCAAGCCGGATCAGCACCACCAGCACGGCGAAGGTCGCGCCGAACGACAGCAGCATGAGCCGCGCCGCCCCTTCGGCCAGCAGCAGCCCCGCCGCCCCGGCGGCCAGCGCCAGCGCGAGCAGCGGTAGAAGCCGCCCCGACAGCCCGGCGGCGTTGCGCCACAGGGTTGCGGCGCTGGGTGCGCTGAACGACACATGCCCCTCCACGGTGATTCGCATCTCGCTCCACACTGGCGGCACAATCGTTAACCGCAGATTAAGCGGAAGCTTGCCACATCCCCGGGTTGTGTAAAGTGTTATCGATCCGCGTTTCGCGCGAAGCAGGCGAGGTAGAAGCCGTCGCCACCATCAAGCGGGGTCAGGCGGCGTTCCTGCACCATCCGCCAGCCGGTGCGGGCGGCGAAAGCGGCGGCGCGGTCCCCGTTCTCGGTGCGCAGGAGCGAGCAGGTGGCATAGGCAAGCGTGCCGCCGGGCGCGACCAGCCGGGCGCAGGCGTCGAGGATTTCGTCCTGGATCGCGGTCAGCTCCGCAAGCCGGGCGGGCGTCAGCCGCCATTTCGCCTCGGGCGCGCGGCGCCAGCTTCCCGAGCCGGAGCAGGGCGCGTCGGCCAGCACCAGGTCATGGCCGGGCGCGAGGTCGGCACTGGCGGCAAGCGCGACCTGCGCCCCGGCCCGGGCGGCGCGGGCGGGCAGGTCGCGCATCCGTCGCGGGTCGGCGTCATGAGCGGTCACCCGCGCGCCACGGGCGGCAAGCGCCAGCGCCTTGCCGCCGCCACCGGCGCAATAGTCGAGCACATGCGCCCCGGGCGCCAGCGGCAGTGCCGCCACCACGGCTTGCGAGGCGGCGTCCTGAAGTTCAATCAATCCCTGAAGAAACGGTTGAGAGCTATTGATCTTGCGGAAGTTTTCCGTGATTTCAAGCGCGGTCTCCGCCAGCGGATGCGGCCGGGCCGCGACCCCCTCGGCGGCCAGCGCCGCGATGGCCCCGGCCCGGCTGGTGCGCGCGATATTCACCCGCAGGAACACCGGGGCGCGGTGGCGCAGGGCGCCCATCACCGGGGCGAAATCCTCCCCCAGCGAGCGTTGCAATTCGGGGGCGAGCCAGTCGGGGCAGTCGAGGGCGGCGAGCCCTTCGGGCGTGCTCCCCCCGGCCGTCTCATCGGGGGTGAGCGGGGCGGGGGCATGGCCCTCTCCGGTGAAAATCGTGGCCGGGTCGCGCTCGGCGGCGCGGAGCATCCCCAGCATCAGCCCGCGCCCCGTCTCCGCCCCCCCGAGCGCCGCGAAGGACCGCTTGCAGCGCAGCGCATCGAACACGTGGTCGCGCACCGCCGCGCGGTCGCCCGAACCGGCGAAGCGCGAGGCCCGCGCCCAGTTGGTCAGCGCGCGCTCCGCCGCATCGCCCGCGAGCACCCGGTCGAGCACCGTGATGGCGGCGGCGATCCGCGCGGCGGGGGTCATGCGAAACCTACCGGCGCCCGGCACGGGCCATGAAGGCAAGGCGCTCGAACAGATGCACGTCCTGTTCGTTCTTCAGCAGCGCCCCGTGCAGCTTCGGCAGCGCCGATCCGGCCTCGCCGCGCAGGTCTTCGGGCGCGAGATCCTCGGCCAGCAGCAGCTTGAGCCAGTCGAGCACCTCGGAGGTCGAGGGCTTTTTCTTCAGCCCCGGCGTCTCGCGCAGCTCATAGAACTGCGTCAGCGCGGCGGTCAGCAGCGCATTCTTGATCTCGGGGAAATGCACCGCGACGATCTTCTGCATCACCTCGGCGTCGGGAAAGCGGATGTAGTGGAAGAAACAGCGGCGCAGGAAGGCGTCGGGCAGTTCCTTTTCGTTGTTCGAGGTGATGATGACCACCGGGCGATGCCGCGCCCGCACGGTCTCGCCGGTCTCGTAGACGAAGAATTCCATCCGGTCGAGTTCCTGCAAGAGGTCGTTCGGGAACTCGATATCGGCCTTGTCGATCTCGTCGATGAGGAGCACGACGCGGCCGTCGGCCTCGAACGCCTCCCACAGCTTGCCCTTGCGGATGTAGTTGCGCACATCGGCCACGCGCTCGTCGCCAAGCTGGCTGTCGCGCAGCCGCGACACCGCGTCGTATTCGTAAAGCCCCTGCTGGGCGCGGGTGGTGGATTTCACATGCCATTCGATGATCGGCATCCCGAGTGCCGCCGCCACCTGCCGCGCGAGTTCGGTCTTGCCGGTTCCCGGCTCGCCCTTCACCAGCAGCGGGCGTTCGAGCGCGACCGCCGCATTCACCGCCACGGTCAGGTCTTCGGTCGCCACGTAACTGTTGGTCGAGGAGAATTTCATATCAATGCCCGTCACTTCCACATTCCGGCCGTTTGCCGGTCCGGGCGGACATTACCACGCCGTCAATTCGCCGCAACCCGGCCCTTCGGCTAGTGACAATGCCCGGGGCTTGGAGTAAGAGGCCGCGCATAGGGGGTGCCGGATGCAGGGTCACGACGCTGAGGTTCACCACGCGGATGACAGATCCGGCGCGAAAAAGGGAGCACAGATGAAAGCCGAAGTCTTTCTGCCCGAAGACTATCGACCGGCCGAGGATGAGCCGTTCATGAACGAACGCCAGCTCGAATATTTCCGCCGCAAGCTGCTGATCTGGAAACAGGAGCTCCTGGAGCAGAGCGCCGAGACAATCGAGGGGTTGCAGGGTTCGGCCCGCAACGTGCCCGACATCGCCGACCGCGCCAGCGAGGAGACCGACCGGGCGCTGGAACTCCGCACCCGCGACCGTCAGCGCAAGCTGGTGGCCAAGATCGATGCCGCGTTGCGGCGGATCGAAAGCGGCGACTATGGTTATTGCGAGCGGACCGGCGAGCCGATCAGCCTGCGGCGGCTGGACGCGCGGCCGATCGCGACGATGACGCTGGAGGCGCAGGAGCGGCATGAGCGCCGCGAAAAGGTGCATCGCGACGACTGACGGCGCGGCGGCCGACCGGGCCCCGGCCCGGCCGGAACGGGATATGGCGGACGCCGGGGCGGTGCCCCGGCGTCTTGCTTTTTGCACGGCGGCGCGGGCGGGAAGGAAAGGAAGACGGCATGGGCCTTGCGGGCAGGAAGATCACCGTGCTGGGCGCGGGCGTGGCCGGGCTTGCGGTGTCGCGGGCGCTGGCGCTGCGCGGGGCCGAGGTGACGGTGCTGGAACAGGCGGCCGAACTGGACGATATCGGCGCGGGGCTTCAGATCAGCCCGAACGGGGCGGCGGTGCTGCGGGGGCTGGGGCTTGATGCGGCCTTCACGGCGGCGGGTCTTGCGGCCGAGGCGGTCGAACTGCGCGACGGCCGCGATGACAGGCTGGTGACGCGGCTCGATCTTGCGCGGCTGCGGCCGGGGCAGGACTATCGTTTCCTGCATCGGGCCGACCTGATCGCGCTGCTGGCCGAGGGTGCGCGGGACGCGGGCGTGAACCTGCGGTTGTTGCAGAAGGTGGAGCGGGTCGAACTGGTCCCGGGCGGGCCGGTGCTGCACAGCGCCCAGGGGGCCGAGTTGCGGCCCGGGCTGGTGATCGGCGCCGACGGGCTGCATTCGGTGCTGCACCGGGCGCTGCACGGGGTGATCGCGCCGCAGTTCACCATGCAGACCGCGTGGCGGGCGGTGATTCCCTGCCAGCCCGGCGCCCCCCCGGTGGCCGAGGTCCATATGGGCCCGCGCCGCCATCTGGTCAGCTATCCGCTGCGCGGCGGGCGGTTGCGCAACATCGTCGCGGTCGAGGAGCGTCACCGCTGGGTCGAGGAAAGCTGGTCGCTGAAGGACGACGCGCTGGAGATGCGATTCGCCTTCGAGGGCTTCTCGCCCCGGGTGCGCGGCTGGCTGGAGCAGGCGGAGGAATGCTGGCTCTGGGGGCTGTTCGTCCACCCGGTCGCGCGGCACTGGTACTGGGCCGAAGGGGGGCGCGGCGCGGCGCTCTTGGGCGATGCCGCGCATCCGACGCTTCCGTTCCTCGCGCAGGGGGCCAACATGGCGCTGGAGGACGCCTGGGTTCTGGCGGCGATGCTGGACCGGCATGACGATCTGGCGGCGGCGCTGGCGGGTTATCAGGCGGCGCGGGCCGACCGCTGCGCCCGGATCGTGGCGGCGGCGGCGGGCAACGCCCGCGCCTACCACCTGCGCGGCCCGCTGCGCGACATGGCGCACCTCGGGCTGCGGCTGGCCGGGCGGCTGGCGCCGGCGGCGATGCTGGGCCGGTTCGACTGGATCTATGGCCACGATGTGACCGCCCGGACGCCCTGAATGGTGGCGGGCGCGCGCAGGGGGCGTTGCTACTTCCGGGGGCCGGGTGGCCCGGCGTGGGGCTTGCCGCCCTCCTTGCGGCCCGGCCTGTCCCCGGCCGGTTCCGCCCCGGCGGCGAACCCCGAGGCGGTGGCGGGCGGCGGCATCCGTTCGGGCTGCCCGGGCACCGGCGCAATACTGTCCCACAAGCGGCGCAGGGCATGACGCAGCCGCCGCACCGCCCGGCGCGGGCGGGGGCGCAGACGGGAAATGCCCTTCGCTTTCTCTTTCTCCGCCCCGTCGTCCGGTTTCCCGGCCTGCCGCTCTGCGCCGGGTTCTTCGGGGTGCGAAAAACGGGTGCCGGAGATCACGTCGATGATCCGGTCCCGCTCGACATGCACCTTGAGCAGTTGTGACAGCTTGCCCTGTTCGTTCAGCGTCCTGGTCAGTCCATGTCCCGCGAAGGGCAGCGCCAACAGCCGCATCCGCGGCCCGTAGGGCGGGCGGAGTACCCGTTGCAGGTAGATACGGTCGTCATCGACCATCGGATCGAAGATCACCAGCGGCCGGTGCGGTGAACACGGCACCTCGGCCATCGGCCGGTGCTTCCACCGCTGGTCGTAGTCCATCTGGTCGCGCCACTCCGTGCCGAGCGCCAGCAATGCCGGGTCGATCGAGTTCCGGGGCGAGACCGCGATGATCCGTGCCCCGATCGCGCCGCCATAGTAAAGCGCGGCATAACCGCCGAGGCTGATTCCGTAAGTGAACACCCGCCGCCCCTTGCACAGCGGAAGCAGGTGGTCGCGGAACACCTCAAGCGACAGATCCTGATACTGCGAGTGCCGCCGCTGGGCGACACAGACGTAGTCATAGCCCTGCTTGCGCGCCCAATGGGCACCGAAGCCGAAGTCGGCCAACCCGTCGGGGCTGCCGCCGAAACAGACCATCAGCACATCGCCGGTGCCGCGGCCGAAGCCGTGAAAGGTGATCCGATAACCCCGTTCCGAGGCGATGTGCCCGACCGGGTAATCGCCGTCGAGGGATTGCTGGTCCATGGCCGTGCACTCTGGTGCCACTGCGGCACGGCCACGCTTATAGCACAGGCCGACCCGGGCGATAAGGGAAAGCGGGCCGCCAGGAACGCAACCTTCGCCCGGTCGGCCGCTGCCCCATGTTGCGCAATTCATCGGCCACAGGAAGCCATGCCGATCGATGCCGCCTGTGGAAACCGCGGAAAATCAATTGCCCGAAGCGTTCCCGCCGTTCCCGCGAAAGCCGGAACGTTTCAAGCCCCTTACCGTATCCACAGCCCGGCGCGGCGGATCGTGTTGCGGATCGTCTGTTCGCGCCGGGGCAGGGCGGCGCGGTCGAACAGCGCCCGCACCTTCGCGCCCCTGTTCTGGTAGATCATCCTGCGCACGGGCTCATATTCCCGCAGCACCCGGCGCAGCGGCTTGTCGGTGGCCAGCTTTTCCAGCAGTGCCACCACCGCGTCGCTTTCCCTTGCATAAAGCAGCGGCAGGTTGCGGTAATGGCAACTCACCGCGCCGTCGAGCCCCGCAAGCTCCGGCCCCGGCCTGCCGCCGCCGAAGGAATGGATCACCAGGGGCAGCGCCACCTGATCGAGCCACGGGTCGAGCGACTGCCCGTCGAGTTCGTCCGGCGGGTCGTCGCGGATCGCCAGCGCGTAGTCGAGGAACCGTTTCCCGAACGCGCGCGGGCAGCGGTAATGGAACCAGCCCGCGTTGAAATAAAGATGGCGGCCCCAGTATTCGTCGGGCTGGTCCATATCGAGCGAGGACGGGTAATCGAGCCCGAACCGCTCGTAAAGCGACCGCCAGATATCGCCGTAACCCGGCCCGTAGAGATCGGGGACGGGCCATGTCCCCTCGCGCCGCATCGAGGCCGAGGGCCGGGCAAAGTCGAACCCCACCGACTCCAGCGGCCCGCAGATCAGCGTATCGGTGTCGAAGAACACGAAGGGCCGGTCTTCGGGCAGGGCGGCCAGCGCCTCGATCTTGTTGCCGTAGGGGTAGGCGGCGCCGAAGTGCCGGTTCTCGAAGGGCAGGATCTCGGCCCCCAGCGATTCCAGCATCGCGCGGCTGGCGGCGCCGATACCGGGGCTTGAAGGCCAGAGCGGCCCGCCCGGCTGGGCGATGAACAGCCGCCCCCGGAAGCCGGGGTCGGTCTCGCGCAGCGAGGCCGCGAACAGCACGGCCTCGTATTCCAGCCGCCCGGCCTGGGCGACGATGACGATATCGAACGGTCCGGACCCCATGACCCCCTCGTGACGCGACGGGCCGGTTATAGGCCGGATCAGGCCGGGGTGGAACCGGGGGGCGGAACCGGGTTCAGCGGCGCGGAAGGCCGCCGGTCCATTGCGCCTCGTGCGCTTCGATCGCCTTGATCCGTCTTGCGCTGTCGGGATGGCTCATCAGCCAGGCGGGGGCGGCGCCGGGGCGCATGCCGGTCAGGCTTTCCAGCTTGCGGAACAGCGATTTCTGCGGCCCGGTGCCGATCCCCGCCTTGGTGAGCAGCGCGGCGGCATAGGCGTCGGCCTCGTATTCGTCGCCGCGCGACAGCCTTGCGGCCAGCGCCGTGGTGATCAGCCGGGCGATCAGCGGACCGAACATCGGCCCGACCAGCGGGATCGCCCGGGCGAACAGCGCGACGAGCGAGATGAACACCGCGTTCTGGCCGGAAAAGTCGATCATCCGCCGCCGCGTGTGGCCGAGCGCCACATGGCCCAGCTCATGGGCGATCACCGAGGCAAGCTCCGGCGCCGTGACCTCGCCGGCGCGGTAGCGGTTGTAGAACCCCCGGGTCAGGAAGATCCGCCCGTCCGGCGCGGCAAGGCCGTTCACCGGCTCGACCTCGTAGATATGCACCCGGATCTGCGGCAGGTCGAGTGCGGCGGCCATCCGGTCGGTCAGCCGTTTCAGCACCGGGTCGGCCAGCAGGGTGGAGTTGGCGTCAAGCTCGCGCCCGGTGCGCCAGACCGAGAAACGGTAGGCGACCCAGGCATAGGCCAGCGCGAGGATGATCGGCGTAAGGCGCAGCATGGGGGGAATATGGGGTATCCGCGACGCGAGGGAAAGGGCCGCGGCGGGCAGGGCGGTCACTGGCGGGTGACCGGCCTTTCCGGGCGGAACGCCGGATGCGGGCATCTCCGGCCCGGACGGCGGCCGCTGCGGCGGCAGGGGACCAGGCCGGGGGCGGCGCTTTGAAGCGCACCCCCGGGTCGCGCCGTGAAACGGGCGCCCGGCCGGTTGCCGCCCCTGTCGCGACAAGGCCGCTTCCCCTGCGCGTGCTGCTTGACCCCGGGGGGCAAGCGCCGCTAAGTGGGCGCGCGCCGGTATAGCTCAGTGGTAGAGCGTCTGCCTTGTAAGCAGGGGGTCGGGGGTTCAAATCCCTCTGCCGGCACCAGCTCCGGGACAATCCGTTTCTCTGCTTGCAGACAGGTCGGCCCGATCCCCTCCCGCCCCGCATTCCGGCCGGATTTCGGAAAGCCCCGCCGGTCAGGGCGGGGCCTTCGGGGTCAGGCCGTGCGGCCCCGCCTGGCGCAGTGGCTGGCGGCGGTGAAGAACACCAGCGCGCCGACGATTCCGCCCGGAATCAGCGCGACCAGGAAGGTGAAGACGTAATCGACCGGCGCGGCCAGAGATCCGGCCCCGGCCCTTGTCCATGCGGGCACGAACCAGGCCGCGACCAGCGCCACCGCCAGCGTGGCAAGCAGCGCCGCGACCAGCGGCCGCCCTGCGGACCTGCGGGCCCGGCGCAGCCGCGTGAAACCGGCGATGACCAGCAGAAGCAGCACTGCCGCCAGTGCGAGAACCGGCCAGAACCATATCCCGAGGGTCTCGGCCATGATGAACCAGACGATGCCGGGGCTGAAATCGCTCATATCCTGTCCTCCCTATGCACGGCCGCGCAGCATGGCGCGATAGGCCCCCAGAAGGCCCTTTTCCTCGATCAGCCACGACACCCACAATTCCTTCAGCGGATCGATGAAGGGGAACGAGGGGATCAGCGTGCCGTCGTAGTCGAATTCGATCAGCATCGCCCGGCCATAGCGCGTCACCATCGGGCAGGAGGTATAGCCGTTGTAAAGCGCGCTGCTTTCGCGTCCGGCGGTTTCGGCGACGATGTGATCGACCACCACCGGCACCTGCCATTTGACGCTGGCCGCGGTCTTGCCGCGCGGCACCCCGGCGATGTCGCCCACCGCGAAGACATTCGGATAGCGCGGATGGCGCAGGGTGGCGCGGTCCGCCTCGACCCAGCCGTCGGGGGCCAGCGGGCCGTCCTGCCAGGGCAGCGGGCTGTTCAGCACCGCGTCGGGCGCGCGCATCGGCGGGATCACATGGATGAAGTCGTAGTCGAGCGTCACATCGCCGGTTTCGGTCGCATAGGTCGCCTGTCTGGCGCCCGGGTCCAGCGCCTTCAGCACATGGCCGTAATTCGCGGCGATGCCACGGTCGGCGAACATGCCCACAAGTTTTTCATGCACCGGCGGCACCGCGAACAGCGCCGGGTTGTGGGCGTTGTAGATCAGTTCCACCGCGCCGCGGCGGCCCTGGCGGCGGGCCTTGTCCTCGGTGATGAAGGTCATCTTCAGCGGCGCGCCCGCACATTTCATCTCGCCCGCCGGGCGGCCGAACAGGCCCACCCCTCCGGTCTCGATGAAACGGTCGATGGCCGCGGCCGAGGCCAGCGCCGCGTCCGGCCCGGCATAGACCGAGGCGATTCCCTCGCGGCCGATCAGCCCGGTCTCCATCCCCTCGATCGCGGTATAGTCGAGCATGAGCCCGGTCGCGACCAGCAGGAAATCGTATTCCACCCGCCGCCCCGAACTGGTGGAAAGCGCGTTCGCATCGGGGTCGAATTCTGCCACCGCCTCGGTGATCCACTCGACGCCCTTCGGCATGTAGTCGGCGTTGCTGTCGGTGACCTGCCCGGGCGACCAGAGCCCGGCGCCGATCAGCACGAAACCCGGCTGAAAGTGGTGGTCGCGCTTGGGGTCGATCACGATGATCGTGGCCGAGGGCATCGCCCGGCGCAGCCGCGAGGCAAGCGAAAGCCCCGCCGCCCCGGCCCCGGCAATGACGATCCGCGCCCGCGATGGCGAGGTCTGGGCCGGCGCGCCGCCCGCCGTCGCGCCAAGCAGTGCGAGCGCCGCACCCCCGGCCAGTATTTCCCGTCTGTTCATAAAGGCTTCCTCCTGTTTCTTCAGGCGGGCCGTTTGGTCGGCCGACCGTTTCTTATGTGGGTGTTCAGGCCGCTTGCGCCAGTTGCTGCCGCATCCGGGCGGCAATGTCCGGCGCGCGGATCGCGCGCTCATCGCTGCCGCCGAACCGCGCGGCGCGGGCCGGACGGACGATCTGGTGTTTGTCGGCCATATCGCAGATACTCCTTTTCCCCGCCGCCTCCCCCCGTCGCGGGGCGACCAGCCTTGACGTTATATGCGAATAAATGTAGATACGCAAGAATGAACACAAACACCGCGATCGACCCTGACATGATGCGTATTGCTGCCGATGAGGCGAGCGGCCTTCTGAAAGCGCTGTCGAACCAGCACCGGCTCCTGATCCTGTGCTGCCTGATCGACGGCGAGAAATCGGTGGGGCAACTGGCCGAATACCTCGGTATCCGCGATTCCACCGCGTCGCAGCATCTGGCGCTGTTGCGGCGCGACCGGATCATCGTCGGGCGGCGCGAGGGTCAGACCATCTGGTATCGGATCGAAAGCCATGTGGCACGGCAGGTGATGGAGGTGCTTTATTCCAACTTCTGCACCGCGCCTTCGGAAACCGTGCCCGCCGATACCGCCCCCGCCGATACGGACGGCTGACCACGTGCCGCTGGGCAAGGGGGGGGGGAGGGGACGGAAGTTGCGCTTCGGACGCCCTGCCTCTTGCCGATCAATCCGGCCCGCAGCCACCGCCGGCCGCAGCGTGAAAATCCGCAACGAACATCTTGCAAGCAACATACGAATATGCGTATATACGCAATATAATATGTCATGCAGGAGTTCCGCCAATGACCCTCGACCGCGCCGTTCTCGCCTTTGCCGGTATCATGGTGCTTGTCTCGGTGGTGCTGACCGCCGTGGTCTCGCCGCTGTTCGTCTGGTTCACCGTCTTCATCGGCGCCAACATGCTGCAATCGGCCTTCACCGGGTTCTGCCCGGCGGCCATGCTGTTCAAGCGGCTCGGCTTCAAACCCGGCAACGCCTTCTGAACGAAGGAAACTTTCCCATGCGAATCGCGATCCTCGCCGCCGCACTCGCGGCGGCCACCCCGGCCCTTGCCGATACGGTCCTGCTGACCCCGGAGCCGGTGGTGGAGTGGAAGCCGGTCTACGGCCGGGTCGAGGCCCGCGATCTGGTGCCCGCCCGGGCGCGGATCGGCGGCACGCTGGCCGAACTGCTGGTCACCGAAGGCGATGAGGTCGCGGCCGGGGCGCGGATCGCGGTGGTTCGCGACGACAAGCTGGCCTTCGAGATCGCCGCGCTCGACGCCCAGCTTCGCGCGCTGGAGGCGCAGCTGATCCGCGCCCGCACCGAGCTGGAGCGCGGCCGCTCGCTGATCGAACGCGGCGTGACCACCGCGCAGCGGCTGGAACAGCTGACCACCGACGTTGACGTGACCCTGAACCAGATCGCCGCGACCGAGGCGCAGCGCGCCGCCGTGATCCGGCAGGAGGAGGAGGGCGAGGTTCTTTCCCCCGCCGCGGGCCGGGTGCTGACCGTGCCCACGACCCGCGACGCGGTGGTGATGCCGGGCGAGCCGGTGGCGACCATCGCGGGCGGCGGGCTGTTCCTGCGCCTCGCGATCCCCGAGCGCCACGCCGCCGATCTGGCCGAGGGCGCGGAGATCCGCATCACCGCCGCCGGGGCCGAGACCACCGGCACGCTGGTCAAACTCTACCCCCGGATCGAGAACGGCCGGGTTGTCGCCGATGTCGAGGTCGAAGACCTCGCCGACGCCTTCGTCGATGCCCGCGTGCTGGTCGAGGTGCCGGTGGGCAGGCGCGAGGCCCTGCTGGTGCCGCGCGCCGCGCTGGTCACCCGGTCCGGGCTGGACTTCGTGCGGGTGATCGTCGGGGGGGGCAGCATCGAGCGTGCCGTGGTGCCGGGCGATACCATCCTTCGGGACGGCACCGCCCATGTCGAAATCCTGACCGGCCTTCAGGCCGGTGAAACCGTCGCCGTGCCCTGATGTCCGATACTCCCCGCCTCGGCCTTGCGGGCGCGCTGACCCGTGCCTTCATCGTCTCGCCGCTCACGCCCTTGATGCTGATCGCGGCCTTCGTCTTCGGCCTGATCGCGCTCATGGCGCTCCCGCGCGAGGAGGAGCCGCAGATCTCGGTGCCGATGGTCGATATCCTGCTGCGCGCCGACGGGCTGCGGGCCGAGGATGCCGTCAAGCTGGTCACCGAACCGCTGGAGATCATCGTCAAGGGCATCGACGGGGTGGAACACGTCTATTCCAGCACCCGGGACGACGGGGCGCTGGTCACGGCGCGGTTTTTCGTCGGCACCTCGGCCGATGCGGCGGTGCTGCGGGTGCATGACAAGCTGCGCGCCAACATGGACCGCATTCCGCTGGGCATCCCCGAGCCGCAGATCATCGGGCGCGGCATCGACGACGTGGCCATCGTCGCGCTGACGCTGACCCCCGCGCCCGGGATCGCCGGACGGACCACCCCGAACGATCTGACCCGGATCGCGCGCGAGTTGCGCTCCGAGATCGCCAAGATCCCGGATGTGGGCCTGTCCTACATGGTCGGCGCCCAGGACGAGATCATCCGCATCGACCCCGATCCGGCCCGTCTCGCGCTTTACGGCATGACGCTGCAACAGCTCGCGGGCAAGGTGCAGGGCGCGAACCGTTCATTTCCCGCCGGCCACCTGCGCGACGGCGGCGAACAGATCATGCTTTCGGCCGGCGAGACGCTGGCCACCCCCGCCCAGATCGGCAACCTGCTGCTGACCACCCGCGACGGCCGCCCGGTCTATCTGCGCGACGTGGCGACGGTCGGTTTCGCCACCGACACCGCCGAATCGCTGGTGTCCACCGTGACGCTGGGCGCGGACGGGCCGGAACGGGTGCCCGCCGTCACGCTCGCCGTCGCCAAGCGCGCGGGCGCGAATGCCGTCACCGTGGCCGAGGCGATCCTTGAGCGGGTCGAGGCGCTGCAAGGCACGCTGATCCCCGAAGGGATCGAGGTCGAGATCACCCGCGACTACGGCGAGACCGCGAACGAAAAGGCCAACGAACTGCTGTTCCACCTCGGCCTCGCCACCGTGTCGATCATCCTTCTGGTCTGGCTGGCCATCGGTCGGCACGAGGCGCTGGTGGTCGCGCTGGTGATCCCGGTGACGATCCTGCTCACGCTCTTCGCCTCGTGGATCATGGGCTACACGCTCAACCGCGTGTCGCTGTTCGCGCTGATCTTCTCGATCGGCATCCTTGTCGATGACGCCATCGTGGTGATCGAGAACATCGCCCGGCACTGGGGCATGAACGACGGCCGCGACCGGCGCCGGGCCGCGATCGAGGCGGTGGCCGAGGTGGGCAACCCCACCATCGTCGCCACCCTGACCGTGGTCGCGGCGCTGCTGCCGATGCTGTTCGTCTCGGGGATGATGGGGCCTTACATGTCGCCCATTCCGGCCAATGCCTCGGCGGCGATGATCTTTTCCTTCTTCGTCGCGGTCATGGTCACGCCCTGGCTGATGCTGAAGGCGGCGGGAAACTCGCCGCTGCCGTCCCATGCCGGCCAGGCCGAGGGCGGGCGGCTGGGGCAGATCTATGCCGCCGTCGCCCGGCCGCTGCTGTCGTCCAAACTCACAAGCTGGACCTTTCTTGCCGCGGTGATCGTGCTGACCATGGGGTCGCTGGCGCTGTTCTACACCCGCGACGTGACGGTGAAGCTGCTGCCGTTCGACAACAAGTCGGAACTGTCGGTGATGATCGACATGCCCGAGGGCGCCTCGGTCGAGGCCACCGACGCGGTGGCGCAGGACGTGGCGCGGATCGTGCTGGCGCTGGACGAGGTGAAATCGGTCCAGACCCACGCCGGGGCGGCCGCGCCCTTCAACTTCAACGGGCTGGTGCGGCATTATTTCTACCGCACCGACCCGCATCTGGGCGAGGTCGCCATCAACCTGCTGCCCAAGCACGACCGCAGCCGGGAAAGCCACGCCATCGCGCTGGACCTGCGCGACCGGATCATGGCCGCCGACCTGCCTGAGGGTGTCACCTTCAAGGTGGTGGAACCGCCCCCCGGCCCGCCGGTCATGGCCACCCTTCTGGCCGAGATCTACGGCCCCGACCCCGAGACCCGCAGGCAGGTCGCGGCCCGGGTTGAGGACGCCTTCCGCTCGGTCCCCTTCATCGTCGATGTGGACAACTCCTACGGCGAGGCCCCGCGCCGGTTGCGCGCCACCGTCTCGACCGACGATCTGGAGTTCTTCCGGGTCGAGGAAAGCGATGTGTTCGACACGCTGGCGATCCTGAACGGCGGCATGACCGTGGGCTATTCGCACCGGGGCGAGGGGCGCCATCCGATCCCGATCCGCATCGAACGCCCCAGGGCGGAGCGGCAGATGAACGAACGTTTCCTGACCACGCCGATCCCGGCCAACGTGCTGCCCGGCGACCGCGGCGTGGTGGAGCTGGGCGATGTGATCCGGGTTGCCGAAGAACGCGCCTCGCTGCCCGTGTTCCGCCGCAACGGCCGCGCCGCCGAGATGGTCACCGCCGATCTGGCGGGTGATTTCGAGGCACCGCTTTACGGGATGATGGCGGTGCATGAGGCGCTGGACGCGCAGGACTGGACCGATCTGCCAAAGCCTGAAATCTCGCTCTACGGCCAGCCCGAGGACGAAAGCACCCCGGTCCTGCTGTGGGAAGGCGAGTGGGAGGTCACATGGGTCACCTTCCGCGACATGGGCATGGCCTTCGGGGTGGCGCTTCTGGGCATCTACATCCTTGTCGTGGCCCAGTTCGGCTCGTTCCGGCTGCCGCTGGTGATCCTGACCCCGGTGCCGCTCACCTTCATCGGCATCCTCGGCGGGCACTGGCTGTTTTCCGCGCCGTTCTCGGCCACCTCGATGATCGGTTTCATCGCGCTGGCGGGGATCATCGTCAGGAACTCGATCCTGCTGGTGGATTTCATCCGCCACGACACCACCGGCCGCCCGCTGACCGAGGTGCTGATCTCCGCCGGTTCGATCCGGTTCAAGCCGATCCTGCTCACTGCGCTCGCCGCGATGATCGGCGCGGCGGTGATCCTGGCCGATCCGATCTTCCAGGGGCTGGCGATCTCGCTCCTGTTCGGGCTGATGTCCTCGACCCTGCTCACGGTGCTGGTGATCCCGGCGATCTACCGGGTGCTGCGGACCTGACGGATAGCTTCAGCAGGCGGCCGAAAGGCTCCGGCATCCCGGGTGCGCCCCCCCGTAACCCGGGAAAACGTTCCTCTTCCCTCTCCCTGGCCGAGGCCATCGCCTCGGCCAGGCGCAACCCTCGAACGGCGAATGCCGTGGGGCAGGCCATCAATCCGGTCACCTCAGGATCCGGGCAGGGGTCTGGATGGTGCCGGTCGGCGGGAGGATGGGCCCCCCGGCTATTGCAGATAGGGCATCGGATCGACGCTTTCGAAACCCTTGCGGACCTCGAAATGGACGAAGGCGGGGTCGCCCGCGCGCACGGTGCCGATGGTCTGGCCCCGGGTCACCCTTGCGTCGCGCGCCACGCGGATGCCATCGACATTGGCATAGACCGTCAGCAGGTCGTCGGCGTGCCGGATCACCACGATCGGCACCTGATCGGTGTCGCGGGTGATCGCCGCCACCGTGCCGTCGGCGGCGGCGCGCACCGGGCTGCCCGCCGCCGCGCCGATGCCGATCCCGTCGTTGCGGCCCTTGGCATAGGGCCGGACGATGCTGCCCTCGGCGGGCATGGCGAATTGCGCGGCCGAGGCGGCGGTGCGCTGGCTGCCCATGGCCGGGGCCTCGGGCACCGGCTGCGGCCGGGCGGCGGCGGGCGGGGTTTCGGCCGGAAGCGGCTGGGCGGCCGAGGGCGGTTCGGGCGTGGGCGAGCCCTGACCGGGCGCGCTGGCCAACTCGGTGCCGCGCGGCGGCGGGCTGCCCGCGGCGGCGGGGATCAGCAGGAACTGCCCCTCGCGCAGCGCAAGGTCGGTGCCGAGCCCGTTCCATTCCGCCAGCGAGCGGGTCGAGACGTTGTAGAGCCGGGCGATGGACCAGGCGGTCTCGCCCCGCACGACGCGGTGGCGGACCGGCTCCGGTCCCGGGGCGGTGGCGGCAGGGGCGGGGGTCGTCCCGGTTCCCGTGCTTTCGGCCCGGTCGATCGCGCCCGAGGCGATGGTGGTCACGTCGATCGGCGCGGCGCCGATCACCTGTCCGGTCGCGGGGCCGTGGAGCGGCGCCGCATCCGCCGCCACCCGGCCCGGCAGGGCCAGCACCTCGCCCGCGCGCAGGGTCACGTCGGGGTCGATGGCGTTGAAGCTGGCCAGTTGCTCGGCGCCGATCCCCAGCCGCCCCGCCACCGAGCGCGCGCTGTCGCCGCGCCGGGCCACCGCCACCTGATAACCGGGGTAGGAGATCACGCCGCGCGCGTCGGGCTGCGGCCGGTCGGCCACCGGCTGGCGCGCGGCGGCGGCGGTGTTCAGTCCGGTGTGCTGGTTGCGCAGATCCCAGTCGAACCCGGCATCGGGTCCGCAGGCCGCCAGCGTGCCCAGCGTCCCCGCAAGCAGCATTCCGCGCAAAGGTCCGGTGATCGTCATCGCTCTGCCTCGCATCCTTCGCGGGCCCGGGTTGGCCCCGGTGCCCTGTCATCCGCCGCTCAGTCCTGCCCCAGCCCCTCGACCAGAGGAACGAAGCGCACGGCGCAGAGTTCCTCGTACTCGTAGCCCGTTTCCGTCCGCCGCACCCGGATCAGGGTCTGCACCGCGTCCGACTGCCCGACCGGAAGCACCATGATACCGCCGATCTTGAGCTGTGCCAACAGGGGGCCGGGCGGATCCTCGGCGGCGGCGGTCACGATGATGCGGTCGAAGGGCGCCTGTTCCGGCAGGCCGAAACTGCCATCGACCGCCCGCACGGTGATGTTGGAAAGCCCGAGCGCGGCAAAGACCTCCTCGGCCTCGCGCACCAGCCTGCGGTGGCGCTCGACCGTATAGACCCGGCGGGCGAGCAGCGACAGCACCGCCGCCTGGTAGCCCGAGCCGGTGCCGACCTCCAGCACCTTGTCGCGCGGCCGCACCTCCAGCGCCTGGGTCATCAGCCCGACGATGGAAGGCTGGCTGATGGTCTGGCCGCAGGCGATCGGCAGCGGCATGTCGTCATAGGCGCGGTCGGCGAACAGCCCGCGCACGAAGGCGCCGCGGTCGATCTTTTCCATCGCCGTCAGCACCCGCGCATCCGTCACCCCGCGCGAGCGCAGCGCGAACAGAAAGCGCATCTTGCGTTCGGCGGTTCCGGCGTCGGAGGAGGCGCCGCTCATGCCAGCCGCGCCTCCAGGTCATCCAGCACGTCATGGGCGGTCAGGTCGGCACGCATCGGCGTGACCGAGACATAGCCGTCCAGGTTGACATCGACATCGGTGCCGGGGGCGGTGCGCCGGTGCTGTGCGCCGCCCGTGACCCAAAGGAACCTGCGCCCGGTGGGCGAACTGTGCGGCACCACGCCGAACCCGGTGCCCTGCCGGTAGCCCTGCGGCGCGACCTTCACGCCCTTGACCTGCGCGGCGGGCACCGGCGGGAAGTTGACGTTGTAGAACAGCCGGTAGTCGTCGCCGTCCCAGCGGCCCCGGTCCAGGAGCGCCCGCACCACATGGCTGCCATGGGCGCGGGCGGTCTCGAACGCATCGGCCAGGTCCATGGTCGCCGGGCCGAGGAACTGCGACAGCGCGATGGCCGGAAGGCCCTGAAGCGCGGCCTCCATCGCGCCGCCCAGCGTGCCGGAATAAAGCGCGTTCTCGCCCGAGTTGTTGCCGCGGTTGACCCCCGAAAGCACCAGATCGGGCTGCGCGCCCTCCAGCACGTCATGGATCGCGGCCAGCACGCAGTCGGCCGGGCTGCCTTCGGCGGCATAGCGGCGTTCGGCCAGTTTGGCGACCATCATCGGCCTTGTGTAGCTGATGCAATGGGCGACGCCCGATTGCTCGAACGCCGGGGCGACGGTCCAGACCTCGCCCCCGGGCCCGGCGATGTCCTCGGCGATGGCCGTCAGCACCTCAAGGCCGGGTGCATTGATTCCGTCGTCGTTGGTGATGAGAATGCGCATGGTTTCCGCCCCTTGCCTTGCGCCCCCTGATTAGCCCAGCCGGGCACGGGCGTAAAGCGGGGCAGGGGGCTTCGGTGCCCCCCGGGCGTGCACCCGCCCCGCCCCGCAGGGTGCGCTTCAACGCAGCTTCCCCCGTCACCCTTCCCCCACCCGCGCGCATTGCACCGGGGGGCGATCAGCGCCGTTTCAGCCGGGCGATACCGTAGCGGCTGTCAACTTCGGCCTCGACCAGATGGACGAGATCCCCGGCGTCCTCCCCGTCCGGTGCCGCGACCGGGGCATAGACCATGCGCAGGGCGAAGACCTCGCGTTCGGCCATGTCTTCGCGCGAGTAACCGGCGACGCGGCGCAGCCCGGCGGTGCAGACCAGCCCCGCGCCGGTCCGTTCGGCCCCGGTGTGGCGCAGGGCGCTGCGGCGCTGGCCGTCGAACACCGCAAGGTCGAGCGCGCAGGCATCGGCCCGGGGCACCGGCCGCATCACCAGCCACATCGCCGTCAGCGGGTCGAGCGCATCGGTCTGGCTGGCCGGATCGACCGGGGTGTCCGAGGGCTCGCGCGGCGGGTCGGAGCGCATCACCCGCACCTCGGGCGTGCCGTCCGGGTAGTCGATCAGCGTCCGGGTCTTGCGTCGGCCGCTGTCGATATCGGCCTCGTAACGGCTGGGGGCAAGGCCGGTGTCGTCGCCGGATTTCAGCCCCTGCACCTGCGCGTCGTAGCGCAGCGCGACGATGAGCCCGACAAACCCGGTGGCCGACATCCGCGCCGCCGCCGAATAGGAACGGGCGTTCTCGTTGCTGCCCAGCTGCAACCGCCCGGCGGGAATGCCACGGATCGACAGCTCGAATTCCGCCGTCGTCTGCGTATCGCCCGCGGTCTCCTCCGCCCCCCCGCCCGCCGCAGGGAGGGGGGCGGCCAGCGCAAGTGCAAGGCCGATGCGGCACAGGGATGGGGCGGCCGGGCGGCCCGGGGTAATCGGCATCTGGACAAATCGCCTTGGGTCGTGAAGTCGGCAGGTCGCAAAGTGGGTCAATCGCAAAGTCGGCAGGTCGCAAAGCGGTCGCGCAAAGCGGGGGGCTGGACATGCCCCCCGTCATGGGGGCACTAAACCCCCGGCGCGTCAATTCCGCAAGCGGGCGATCGGCCGGAAGCCGCCGGGCGGGCAGCAAGGAGCAGGGCGATGGGGGCAGGAGACATCGGGGAACTGGCGGCGCGAATCGCCGCGGGCGACCGGCGGGCGCTGGCGCGGGCGGTGACGCTGGTCGAAAGCAGCCGGGCCGATCACCGGGCGCGTGCCGCCGCGCTTCTGGCGGAACTGGGCAAGGCCGGGCGGCAGGCGCTGCGGATCGGGCTTTCCGGCACGCCGGGCGTGGGAAAATCGACCTTCATCGAGGCGTTCGGCCTGATGCTGACCGGGCAGGGGCTGCGGGTGGCGGTACTGGCCGTCGATCCGTCCTCGGCCCGGTCCGGAGGCTCGATCCTCGGCGACAAGACGCGGATGGAGCGGCTGTCGCGCGACCCGCGCGCCTTCATCCGCCCCTCGCCCAGCCGGGCGCATCTGGGCGGTGTCACCCGCCGCACGCGCGAGGCGGTGGCGCTGTGCGAGGCGGCGGGCTTCGACGTGGTGCTGATCGAGACCGTGGGGGTGGGCCAGTCCGAGACCGTGGTGGCCGAGATGTCCGACCTGTTCATTCTGCTGCTTGCGCCCGCGGGCGGGGATGAGCTTCAGGGCGTCAAGCGCGGCATCATGGAGATGGCCGACCTGATCCTTGTCAACAAGGCCGACGGCGCGCTGCGGGAAACCGCGCTGCGCACGGTGGCCGACTACGCCGGCGCGCTGCGGCTGTTGCGCAAGCGGCCGCAGGATCCGGGGGGCTTTCCCAAGGCCATGCCGGTCTCGGCGCTGGAGGAGGTGGGGCTGGCGAAGGCGTGGGAGGAAATGCAGGCCCTCGCAGCCTGGCGCAAGGCCGAGGGGCACTGGCAGGCGCGGCGTGCCGAACAGGCCCGCGGCTGGTTCGAGGAGGAGGTACGGCAGGGCCTGCTTGCCCGGCTGACCGGCGATCCGGTATTGCGCGCCAACATGGCGGCGCTGGGGGCGCAGGTGGCGGCGGGGGCGGCCGCGCCCGCCGCGGCGGCGGCCGAGATCCTGGCGCTGATCGGCGGCGGCGCGGGCGGTGAAAACCGGGGCGGGGGCCCGGATGAATCGCTTGACGCGCCGGGGGATTGCGCCTAAACGGCGCGGATGGAATTCGGCCCCCGCCTGCGGCGGGCCGTGGGATATACGCCAAACCCGCGCCCATGCCTTTTCGGGACTGTCCCCGGGGGCCACGGCGCACCGCCCCGCCAGCCGGGGCGCGAAGCAAGGATACGGATACCATGTCGCGCGTCTGCGAACTGAGCGGTAAGGGCCCGATGACGGGCAACAACGTAAGCCACGCCAACAACAAGTCGCGGCGGCGCTTTCTGCCGAACCTCAACGAGGTGACGCTGATCTCCGACGTGCTCGGCCAGTCGTTCCGGCTGCGGATTTCGGCCCATGCGCTGCGCTCGGTCGATCATCGCGGCGGGCTGGACGCCTTTCTCGCCAAGGCGCGGGACGAGGAACTGTCCGCGAAGGCGCTGAAGATCAAGAAAGACATCGCCAAGGCGCAGGCCGCCGCCGCCTGATCCGGCCCGGCGTTGCAGCCCGTGACGGCCCCGCCCCGGCGGGGCCTTTCGCATGAGTGTTTCGATTTACCCCTTTGCCTCGCATGTCCGCCCGCGCTACTGAAGCCATATGAAGCGGATCGCCCCCCTGGTCGCGCTGGCGCTCGTGCTGGTGCTGACGATGACCAGCGTCACCATGGCGGTGGCGCGGGGCCAGCCGCGCCCGGTGGAATGGGTCGAGCTGTGCTCGGGCCACGGCGCCGCCGGGATCATGCTCGACGCACAGGGCAACCCGGTCGAGCCGGTGGGCGTCTGCCCCGACTGCACCCTGACACCGCTTGCCGCCGTGGCCGATGCCGCCGGACCGCTGCTGCGGCTGGCCCCGGCGGCGCGCACCGTGCTGCCCGGCCCGGCGGGGCCGGTCGCGGAACGCTGCCCGGCCCCGGTCCGGGCAAGGGGGCCGCCCGCCCCGGTCTGATCCCGAAACATCAGATCAGACCAACGGAGCAAATGACATGAAATCCGCGAAAACCCTTCTGGCCGCGCTGGCGGCCGCCACTCTTGCCGTTCCCGCCCTGGCCGATGTGCATCTGAGCGATGCCTACGCCCGGGTGAGCGGCCCGGACGCCCGTTCCGGCGCCGCCTTCATGGTGATCGAGAACCACGGCCATCACGACGACCGGATGATCGGCGCCGCCTCGGACGTGGCCGAGCGGGTCGAGTTGCATACCCATGCCGAGGACAGCGACGGCGTGATGCGGATGTTCGAGGTCGAGGAAGGCTTCGCCATCCCGGCCGGGGGCAGCCACGCGCTGGAGCGCGGCGGCGATCACGTGATGTTCATGGGCCTCAACCGCAGCCTCGCCCATGGCGACACGGTGACGGTGACCTTCACCTTCGAACAGGCGGGCGAGGTGACGGCGGAAATCCCCGTCGATCTGGAACGCCAGCCCGCCGGCCATGGCGGCGGTGCGGCCATGATGGATCACGACCATGACCACGATCACGACCATGATGACGGGCACGGCAACCACTGAGCCAGCAATCATCCAGACGGACCGGGGGGCGGGCGGCAACGCCCGCCCCTTTTTCGCTTCCTGCCCGGAACAACCGCGCCGGCGGCCCGGACAGCACATCCGCCGGTTCGGCGAATCCGGCAGACCCTGTATCAGACCTCCGCCGGGCGGTTGATCGCCGCCGTGCCCAGCAGGTGGTCGGTCAGCCCCTGCGCCCGCGCCCCCGTCAGCATGAGGCCGACCGACAGGATCTGCACCGGAAAGGCCACGCAGGAAAACGTGAACCCGGTGCTGTGCAGAAAGGCCATGACGGGCTCGAACCGCCGCCCGCGTGAGTCGCGGAACTCGATCGCCATCAGCCGCATCCCCGGCGTGGCGGAATGTTTCGCGATGGTCACGCTGCGATAGACAAGGCCCACGGTCAGGAACAGCCCCGGCAGCACGAAGACCCCGAGAAACCCGCTCAGCGGCAGCGCCAGCAGGGTCAGCGCGCCGATCAGCAGCGAATCGACCACCCAGGCCAGCAGCCGCTTGGTGGGCACGCCGGTGTAGAATTCGGGCTGGAACCCCGGGTCGGGCAGGGCGTCGGGAAAGGCGGTCATGGCAGGGTTTCCGTATCGGGGCGGCGCCGGGAAGGGGCGGCTCAGAGCAGGTCGATGAAATCGTCGAACTCGTCATGGTCGCGGCAGACATAGCCGGGAATTCCCCCGGGGCAGTAGATCACCACCTGCCGGGGATCGAGGCCCATTTCCTCGCGCACCCAGGCGATGGCGGAGAACTCGTCGCGCACCACCCGGGCCGGAATCTCGCCCAGCCCCGAATTGTAGTGTCGGGTCTCGCCCCGGTGCCAGACCATGAGTTCGGGCACGAAGTCGCCGCCGCGCACGATCTGCCGGTTGGTGGGGACAAGCTGCACCACGTTGCCGGTGATGACACCGACCGAGGCGCCGCCCGCGCCGACACCCCCGCCCGTGGGGACGGCGGCGCAGCCCGCGGCAAGGGCGCAGGCAAGGAACAGGGCGGCAAGTCGTGCGGGCATGGCGATTCTTTTCCTGTTCCGGGTCTTTTCCGTTCCGGGGCCGGTTCGGGTCAAGACCCCTCCCGCCAAGGTTGGCGCGCGCGGCCCCGCTGTCAACCCCGCAGCACCGCGCCGGGGTTCATGATCCCCGCGGGATCGAGTGCTGCCTTGATCGCCCGCATCGCCGCCAGTTTCGCCGGATCGCCGTAGCGTTCCAGATCGGCGACCTTGGCCCGGCCGATGCCGTGTTCGGCGCTGAATGACCCCCCGGCCGCATGCACGAGGTCATGCACGCAGTCCTGCGCCGCGCCCGCGACCCCCGCGTAATCGGCCTTCGCCCGCCCGGCGGCGGGGAAGACGTTGTAATGCAGGTTGCCGTCGCCCAGATGGCCAAAGCAGTTGATGCGGAAATCGCCGATCCGCGCCAGCGCCGCGCCCGCGCGGTCGATGAAACCGGGCAGCGCCGGAAGCGGCAGCGATATGTCATGCGAGACCACGGCGCCGATCCTGCGGTTGGCCGCGGGGATAGTCTCGCGCAGGGTCCAGAACTCGTGCCGCTGTGCCTCGGATGTGGCGATCACCCCGTCGGCGACCAGCCCGGCCTCATGCCCGGCGGTGAACAGGTCTTCCAGCATCTCCTGCGGCACCAGCCCGGCGGGCAGGCCCAGTTCGATCAGCACCAGCCAGCGCGGACGGGGAGCGAAGGGCTGGCGCACCTTGGGCATGGTCTCGGCGAGGAAGTCCAGCCCGGTGCCGCCGATCAGTTCGAAGGCCGAGATCAGCCCCCCGGTCCGTGCCTCGGCCCGCGCCAGCAGGTCGAGCGCGGCGGCCGGGCTTTCGACCACCATCAGCGCCGCGCCGGTGGCGGCGGGCCGAGGCAAGAGCCGCAGCGCGGCGGCGGTGATGACGCCGAGCGTGCCTTCCGAGCCGATCAGCAGGTTCCTGAGGTCGTAGCCGGTGTTGTCCTTGCGCAGATGTTTCAGCCCGCGCAGGATGCTGCCGTCCGGCAACACCGCCTCGACCCCGAGGCAGAGGTCGCGGGCATTGCCATGGCGCAGCACGTTCAGCCCGCCCGCGTTGGTGGCAAGGTTGCCGCCGATCCGGCAGGTGCCTTCGGCCGCGAGCGACAGCGGAAACAGCCGGTCATGGGCCTCCGCCGCCGCCTGCACATCGGCCAGCACCGCCCCCGCCCCGGCCACGATCACGCCCCCCGCCGGATCGACGGCGCGGATCGCATTCATCCGTTCGACCGAGAGCAGCACCGGCTCCGGCCCCTCGGGCATGGTCTGGCCGCCGACCAGCCCGGTGCCGCCCGCACGCGGCACCACGCCGACCCGGGCGTCAAGGCAGGCGCGCAGCACCACCGCCACCTCCTCGGGTGTCGCGGGCCGCACCACGCAGCCCGCCCGCCCCGGCCAGCGCCCGCGCGGCTCGTCGAGGTCGCGCGGTTCGGGCGGACGGACGGTGCCGGGCGGCAACAGCCCGGCCAGATGCGCGGCAAAGGCGGGGTCGGCGGGGTTGAGCATCGGCGCATCCTTCGGTCTGCGCCCCCTGCATAGGCCGCCGCGCCGCCGGGGCCAAGCCCCGGATCAGTCCAGAAGCCGCGGCTCCAGCACGACGATGGTCGGGCGGGCGGGCAGCCCGTACAGCGACAGTTCGATGAAATTGCCGCCGGGGCGGACCACCTCGAACTCCTGCGCCATCCCGGCCAGGAAGACCTCCAGCGAGCGGCCCGAGAACCAGTGCATCGGCAAGACCACCGACGACCGCAGCCGCGACACCACCCGCATCATCGTCGGCAGGTCGAGCGTATAGCCGCCATCGACCGGCGCCATCACCACGTCGAGCCGTCCGAGCATGGCGTATTGCTCGGGGCTGGGTTCGTGGTGCAGGTGGCCGAGATGGCCGATGCACAGCCCTGCCGTCTCGAAGACGAAGATCGAGTTGCCGTTCGGCCGCACGCCCCCCTGCCAGCCGCGCACATCGGTCTGGACGTTGCGCACCAGCATCCCGCCCAGGTCCAGCTCGTGCTCGACAGTGCCGCCGAAGCCCTCCCACCCCGGCAGCACATGCGGGATGCGCGGGTCGGGCCGGTCGGTCCAGTGGGTGCCGTGGGCGTTGTTCATGGTCACCACGTCGGGGACGTGATCGGTGGCGCCGAGAAAGCCGGTGTAGTCGGTGACGGCCGACAGCCCGCCCGGCGCCTCGATCAGGAACATGGCGTGATGCAGGAAGGAGATCCGCACCCGCCCCTCGGCCAGCGGCTGCCCGAACGAGGCGCGATGCAGCCAGATCGCGGGCGCCTCGGCCAGCGCGATGCAATGGCTGGGGATGCGCTCGCCCGTGGCGGCGCCCTGCGCGGCGGCCGGACCGGAGAGGGTCAGGACAAGGGTGCTGGCGAGGACGGCGCGGATCATGGGACACCTCCGTTGCGCCCCAAGGGTAACGCCCGTGCCGCCCCTGTCACCAACGAAACCCGCCGCTCGCGCATCGGTGATCGGCCCGCCCGGCCCCGGGGGCGCAAGGGGGGCCGCTCGCCCCTTCCTGGCCTGCGGCCAAGTGTTCGCCGCTGAAAACTCTCCACTGGAAGGTTTTCCGGGCGCGGCGTTCGCCATTGAAAACTCTCCACTGGACAGTTTTCAATGGCTCACCCCCAAGAGTATTTCTGGCAAGATGAAGAATATCAAGAAAACACTTTAATCCATTGTTTGTATTAAAATATCAATGATTGCGGAGGCGGCGTCCCGGAAATGGTGAGGCGGATCAGGAAAGGCGCCAGTGGCGCCTTTCCCCGCCGAACGGGGATCGGCCCTCGCCGCGAACGGGCGGGCCGGGGTCAGAAACGCCAGTCCGGGTCGTTCGCCGCCGCCACCGCGGCGCGGCAGTGCAGTTCGGTGGTGTCGAACAGCGGCACCTCCACATCCGCCTGCCGCACCAGCAGCGGGATCTCGGTGCAGCCCAGCACCACCCCCTCGGCGCCACGGCCATAGAGCGCGCGGATCAGCGCGACGTAGCGGGCGCGGGTCTCGTCGCGGAACACGTCCTTCACCAACTCGTCGTAGATCGAGGCATGTATGTAATCGCGCTCACCCTCGTCCGGCAGCACCGTCTCGATGCCATGGAGCGCCAGCCGGTCGGGGTAGAACCTCTCCTCCATCGTCTTCCTGACCCCGATCAGCGCCACCCGCGACAGTCCCGCCGCGCGGATCGCCTGCGCCGCGGCATCGGCGATATGCAGGAAGGGGATCGACAGCAGGGGCGCGATCCGCGGCACGAAGCGGTGCACGTCGTTGCAGCAGATCACCACGAACCCGGCGCCCCCGGCCTCCAGCGCCCGCGCCGCTTCCAGCACGATGCCGCAGGCCGCATCCTCGTCGCCCCGGCCGATCACCGCATCGACGTAATCCTGCCGGTTGACGCTGGCCAAGAGCAGCCGCGCCGAACTCACCCCGCCCAGCCGTTCCTGCGTCAGTTCGTTCACCCGCCGGTAACAGGCGGCGGTCGAGACCCAGCTGAGCCCGCCGATCATGCCGATCATGCGCATGGCCTCACCCCTCTGGCCGCTGCATCGCGAAGACCTCGGTCACGGCGGAATAGTCCATGTAGCCCAGCCGCGACACCGGCCGGAACCGGGTCACGTCGAGGAAGCCGTCCACGAGGCAGTCGTCGCGGATATGCACGCCGGTGACCTCGCCCAGCACCATCAGGTTGTTCCGGCCGCGCAGGGTGACCACCTCGACCAGCCGGCATTCGAGGTTGGCGGGTGCCCCCGCCACCCGCGGGCAGGGGATCGTCTCGCATTCCGCCCGCTTTATCCCGGCGCGGGCGAATTCGTCGTCGCCCGCCGCCCAGGGCCCCGAGGTCTCGTTCATCGCCTCGCGCGCCGCGTATTCGACGATGTTGACGCAGAACACCCCGGTCTCCTCGATCTGCGCCAGCGAATCCTTGCCGCGCGCCCGGTCGGGCTTGGCCCCGGTCGAGGCGAACATGACCTGCGGCGGCACATAGGCGGTGGCGTTGAAGAAGGAATAGGGCGCGAGGTTGTCGCCCGCCTTGCCCCGGGTCGAGATCCAGCCGATCGGCCGGGGGGTGACGATGGCGTTGAACGGGTTGCGCGGCAGGCCGTGGCCGTCCTCGGGGCGGTAGAACATCGGGGTCTCCTTCCGGTTTGCCCCGATCCTGCCCGCATGATAGGGGCGATTCCAGCGGTAAAACGACAAGACGGCACGGGCGGCAGGCATGTTCCATCTGGCGGAAGAATCCCCCGGCGACTGGTGGGAGGTCGAGGCGCTTCTCGACCTGTGTTTCGCGCCGGGGCGCGAGGCGCTTTCGTCCTATCGCCTGCGCGACGGGGTGGCGCCGGTCGCGGCCCTGTGCCTCGTGCTGCGCGACGGAGAGGGGGTGCTGGCGGCGGCGATCCGCTACTGGCCGGTGCTGGTGGGCGGACGGCGGGCCTTGCTGCTTGGTCCCGTCGCCGTGCACCCCACCCGGCAGGGCGAGGGGCTGGGGGCATTCCTGATCCGCGAATCGCTGGCCATCGCCCTGCGGTCGGGGTGGGAACGGGTGCTGCTGGTGGGGGACGCGCCCTATTACGGCCGGTTCGGCTTTACCCGGCGCGAAGGCGTGGCGATGCCGCCGCCCACCAACCCCGACCGGGTGCTGGGGTTCGAACTGGTCCCCGGCGCCTGGGAGGGGGTGGCGGGCGAGGTGACGAAAGCCTGAGCCATTGCAGCCGGGGCAGGGGTTTCCTACCTGATGGGGATGGAAAATGCCGTCACCCTTCCTGCGCCCGCCGTCCTGCCCGTGCCTGCCGGGGATGCCGGGGCCGAGATCGCCCGCCTCGCCGCGCGCTACCGCGCCGCCGGGGGCGGGGTGATGGGGCTGGTCAACGGTTTCGGGACGCGGCTTGAAGAGCGGATGCAGGCGCTGCCCGCGCCGGTCCGGGCGCGGCTCGATTCGGTGGTGCGGGGCGCGCTGGAAGGTGCCTACGGCGTCGCGCGCCGGTCTCCGGCGCTGCCCGCGCGGGGGCATGTGGCGCTGGCCTGCGCCAGCGGAGCGGCCGGGGGCGCGGGCGGGCTGGCGACGGCGCTGGCGGAACTGCCGTTCACGGTGACGCTGATCCTGCACGGGATTCAGGACGTGGCCGGGGGGCATGGCTTCGATCCGGCCGGGGAGGCGACCCGGCGCGAGGTGCTGCGAATCTTCGGTTCGGGCGGGCCGCTGCGGTCTGACGACGGGGTGGACAGCGCCTTTCTGGGCGCGCGGCTGACGCTGACCGGCCCGGCGATCCAGCGGATGATCTCGCTTGCGGCCCCAAGGGTGGCGGCGGCGCTGGGGCCGAAGCTGGCGGCGCAATCGGTGCCGGTGCTGGGGGCGCTGGCGGGGGCGGGGCTGAACGCCGCCTTCCTCGGCTATTACCGCGAGATGGCCCATGTCCGTTTCGGGCTGCTGACGCTGGCCGCCCGGCACGATCCGGTGGCGGTCATGGCCGCCTTCCGTGCGGCGGCGGAACCGCCGGGGATCGTGAAAGGCCCGGAATCGTGAAAGAGCAGGGGGTCAGCCGCCGATCCAGGCCCGGATCGAATCGGCGAAGGCGATGATCGCCGCCAGCAGGGCGAGGCCCCCGGCCACCATCGAGACGATGAACCCCTTGGACGGCAGATGCCCGATCCGTTCGGTGAGGGTGGCGAGGCCGGTCTCGCTCTCGCGCAGGCGGTTTTTCAGGGTGATCATCTGGGCCTTCGCCTCGGCCAGATCGGCAGACAGATATGTGCCGCGCACCTCGAGTCCCGCGAGACGCGTGTCATGATCCTCGGGTTCGACCCGGTCACCATCCGCCCCCTCCCGCAGCAGGAACTCGGTCAGGAACAGCCGGGTGAAGCCGCAGTGGTTGCAGACCAGCGGCACGAAGTCGAAGGTCTGCAATCCCGACGCCGGGATGCCCCCGCCGGAGATCATGCCGACCTGCTGCACGATGTCGGGCGTGTCCTCGGACGGGTGCGGGATGGTCCAGCCGCGTTCGGAGCCGCAGGCCTCGCAGCGCAGGGCGATGCCCTTGTCGCTCATCCTCTGGCCGATGTCGCTGATGCGGAGCAGGGTCATGCCCCTGCTCTGCAGCGCAAAGGCTAACGCGCGGTTAACCCCCTCAGCCCCGTTCCGGCGCCGCCAGCCAGTCCATCAGCGCCGGGCGCACGCTGGGGGCATCCGAGGCGATGGCCGCGTCGATCACCGCGCGGGCCTCGGACAGATCGACCCGGCGGATCAGGTGCTTCACCGGCCCGATCGAGGCCGGGCGCATCGACAGCGACCTGATCCCGATCGCCGCCAGGGCCAGCGCCTCGATCGGCCGACCCGCGTCCTCGCCGCAGAACGACAGCTGCGTGGCACTGTTTTCGCAGCGGGCCAGGATCTGCCGCAGGAAAGTCAGGTAGCCGCTGTCCAGCGTGTCGTAGCGCCGCCGCACCCGCTCGTTCTCGCGATCCGCCGCGAAGAAGAACTGCTTGAGGTCGTTGCCGCCGATCGAGATGAAATCGACCTGCTCGAAAAAGGCCTGCGGGGCGTAGGCGAGCGAGGGCGTCTCCAGCATCGCGCCGACCTGAAGGCTTTCGGGCAGCATGCGGCCCATCTTCGCCTCGTGCTCCAGCGTGCGGTGCAGCAGGTCGCGCGCGGCGGTGAACTCGGCCATCTGCGCGACGAAGGGGAACATGACCGTGAGCGGCCGCCCGTTCGCGGCGCGGATGAGCGCCTGAAGCTGCATCCGCAGCACGCCGGGCTTTTCCAGCCCGACCCGGATCGCCCGCCAGCCCATCGCCGGATTGGGTTCGTCCTGCGGCTTCATGTAGGGCAGAACCTTGTCGGAGCCGATATCGAGCGTGCGGAACACCACCCGCCGCCCGTGGGCGGCCTCCATCACCCGCGCGTAGATCGCGGCCAGCTCGTCGCGCCGGGGCACGTTGCTGCGGATCAGGAACTGCAACTCGGTGCGGAACAGCCCGACCCCCTCGGCCCCGGAACTTTCAAGCGAAGGCAGGTCCGCCATCAGCCCGGCGTTCATCTGTAGCGACACCGTGGTGCCGCACAGCCCCTGCGCCGGCAGGTCGCGCAGGCTGGCGTAACGTTCCTGCGCCTTGGCCTGCATGGCGATCTTGTCGCGGAAGGCCACCGCCACCGTGTCCTCGGGCCGCAGATGCACGAAGCCCTGATCGCCATCGACAAGGATGCGGTCGCCGTTCAGCGCCTCGGTGGTGATGCGGTCGGCGTGGATCACCAGCGGGATCACCAGCGCGCGGGCGACGATCGCCGCATGGCTGCCGACCGAGCCTTCCTCCAGCACCACACCCTTGAGCTTGCGGCCGTATTCCAGCAGTTCCGCCGGGCCGATGTTCCGTGCCACCAGCACCGGGTCGGGCGGCATTTCGGCGCCGGTGTCGCGGCCCTGTCCGGTCAGGATCCGCAACAGCCGGTTCGACAGGTCGTCGAGGTCATGCAGCCGTTCGCGCAGATAGGCATCGGGCACCTGTTCCAGCCGGGCCCTTGCGGTGGATTGTTCCTTTTCCACCGCCGCCTCGGCCGAAAGGCCAAGGGCGATGTCCTCTTCCATCCGTCTTGCCCAGCCCCGGGAATGGGCGAACATGCGATAGGCTTCCAGAACCTGTTTCTGGTCCTTGTCGAGGCTGGCGGCCGACAGCAGGTCATCGACCGATACCCGCAGCTGGGCCACGGCGGCGCGGATACGCTCCACCTCGCGCTTGGGGTCGTCGGCCACCGGGTTGGTGACGACCACCCGGGGTTCGTGCAGCCAGACATGGCCTTCGGCCGCGCCCTCCTGCCCGGTGGCGCCGTGGATCACCACCGGCCGGGTGTGCAGTTGCGCCACCCCGTCGCCGTCGCCGCTGAAGGCGCCAAGCTCGGTCATCTCGGCCAGCACCATCGCCACGACCTCAAGGCCGTAGACCTCATCTTCCGAGAACTGCCGCGCCTCGCGCGACTGCACCACCAGCACGCCCAGTTTCTCGCCCACCCGCTGGATCGGCACGCCGAGGAACGAGGAGAAGATTTCTTCCCCGGTCTCGGGCATGAAGCGGAAGCCGGGTTCGGCGGGTGCGTTGCCGGTGTTGAACGGCGCGGCGGAACGCGCGACCCTTCCCACCAGCCCTTCGCCCAGTTTCAGCCGGGTCTTGTGGACGGCCTCGGGGTTCAGCCCCTCGGTCGCGCAAAGCTCCAGTGTGCCGGGGTCGCGGAACAGATAGACCGAACAGACCTCGGAGCGCATCGAATCCGCGATCAGCCGGACGATACGGTCAAGCCGCACCTGCCCTTCGGCCGGAGAGGCGAGGGTATCGCGCAGGCGCCGCAGAAGTTTGCGGCTTTCGGTTTCGCTGCGTTCGGGCATTGCCCCCCGCCGGTTGATCAGGCCCTGTCGAGGCCGAAGGCATCATGGAGCGCCTGAACGGCAAGTTCCATATACTTTCGGTCGATCAGGACGGATATCTTGATTTCCGACGTGGCGATGATCTTGATGTTGATGCCTTCGGACGCAAGTGCCCGGAACATGGTCGCCGCAACCCCCGCGTGTGAACGCATCCCGATGCCGACGACCGAGATCTTGGCCACCTCGCTGTCGGCCTCCATCCGGTCGAAGGCGATCTCGCCGCGATCGCGCGCCGCGATCATGGCGGTTTCCGCCCGTTCCATCTGATCGACCGGGCAGGAGAAGGTCATGTCGGTCACGCCGCCGCGATGGGCCGCGCCCCCGTCTTCGGATATGTTCTGCACGATCATGTCGACATTGACCCCGGCCTCGGCCAGGGGGCCGAAGATCGCCGCGGCGATGCCGGGGCGGTCCTCGATGGTGACGAGGGTCATCTTCGCCTCGTCGCGGGAATAGGCGATGCCGGAGACGGCCTTGGATTCCATGATTTCATCCTCGTCGCAGACCAGGGTTCCCGAATTCTCGTCGCTGTCCTCGAAACTCGACAGCACCCGCAGCCGCACCTTGAAGCGCATGGCCAGTTCCACCGAACGGGTCTGGAGCACCTTGGCGCCGAGGCTGGAAAGTTCCAGCATCTCCTCGAAGGCGATCCGGTCGAGCTTGCGCGCCTTGCCGCTGATGCGCGGGTCGGTGGTGTAGATGCCATCGACATCGGTGTAGATGTCGCAGCGTTCGGCGCCGAAGGCGGCGGCGAAGGCCACGGCGGTGGTGTCCGAACCGCCCCGGCCCAGCGTGGTGATGCGGCCCTCGGGCGAGAGGCCCTGAAAGCCCGCGATCACCGCGACCTTCATGCCTTCGGCGAATTTCTGGTCGATATTGGCACGGGGGATATCGACGAACCGCGCCGCGCCGTGCTGGCTGGTGGTCAGGATCGGCACCTGCCAGCCCTGCCAGCTTCGCGCGGGGACGCCCATTTCCTGCAATCGCAGGGACATCAGCCCGGCGGTGACGTTCTCGCCGCTGGCCACCACCGCGTCATATTCGCGTGCGTCGTAGAAGGGCGAGGTGTCGGTGACCCATTTCACCAGTTCGTTGGTCTTGCCGGACATGGCCGAGACGATGACGATCACGTCATAGCCGCGTTCGACCTCGCGCGCCACCCGGGCGGCGGCGTTCGCGATACGGTCGAGGTCGGCAACCGAGGTGCCGCCGAACTTCATCACCAGAACCGGCATGGGGCATCCTTCGCACAAAGCCAGCAAATCGCGCGCTTCCTACGCGATGGGTGGGGCGGGTGCAAGCGGGCCCGTGCGGGGGGGATCAGAACAAAGTCGTTCTCTCTGCCCGGAAGTTTTCCCCTCCCCTTGCCCGGGATCAAGATGCGCCAGCGCCGCCGGGCAGCGCCCCCCGCGGTCGGCCGCTGCCCTCTGTTTCGCCTGAGCGGCCCTATTCCTGCGCCCGCAGCACCCGTGCCGGTCGTGCCGCCAGCGGGCGCACGGCGAAGGCCGCGCCCGCCGCCAGCACCGCGATGATGCCGCCCGCGACCACCGCAAGCGCCGGGCCGGTTGCGAAGGCGAAGGGCACGTCCATCACGAAGCGCATCACCGCCCAGCCCGCCGCCGCCCCGGCGCCGACCGCGACCAGCCCCGCCGCCGCCCCGGCAAGCGCCGAGCGCAGCGCGAAGGAGGCGAGGATGCGCCGCCGGGTGGCGCCCAGCGTCTTCAGCACCGCCGCCTCGAACAGCCGCGCCCGTTCGCCCGCCGCCGCCGCGCCGATCAGCACGACGAAGCCGGTCAGCAGGGTGGCCCCCGCCGCCAGCGCGGTCGCGGCCGCAAGGCCGCCCAAAGCCTCGGCCACCCGCTCCATCGCGTCGCGCACGCGGATCGCGGTGATGTTGGGATAGGCCCCGGCGATGTCGCGCAGGATCGCGGCCTCGGCCCGTTCCTCGGAATGGACCGTGGCGATATGGGTGTGCGGCGCGCCCGCCAGCGCGCCGGGATTGAGCGCCATGATGAAGCCGATCCCGCCGGTGGTGAAATCGACCTCGCGCAGGCTGGCGATCCCGGCCTCGATGTCGCGGCCGAGGATGTTGACGGTGATCCGGTCGCCGAGGCCGATCCCCAGTTCCGCCGCCTCGCGCGCGCCGAAGCTGACCAGCGGCGGGCCGTCGTAGCCCTCGGGCCACCACGCGCCTTCGGTGATCGTGGTGCCGGGGGGCGGGGTGGCGGCATAGGTCACGCCCCGGTCGCCGCGCAGCACCCAGTGGTTGCCCGCGACCTCGCGCGCGGGCTGGCCGTTGATCCGGGTCAGGATGCCGCGCAGCATCGGCGCGGTCTCGACCTCCTCCACGCCCCCGGCCGCATCAAGGCGGGCGAGAAAGCCCGGAAGCTGGCCGGACTGGATGTCGATGAAGAAGAAGGCGGGGGCGCGGGCGGGCACGTCGCGCTCGATCGCCGCGCGCAGGTTGGCCTCGACCTGCCCGACCGCCGCGAGCACGGAAAGCCCGAGCCCGAGCGACAGCACCACCGGCAGCACCTCGGACCCCGGCCCGCCCACCGCGCCGAGCGCGAGCCTGAGCGCCGGGCGGCCGCGGGCCAGCGGGCTGCGCGCACCCGCGCGGGCAAGCCGCCGCAGCCCCGCGCCCGCGAGCATGAGCACGAGAAGCACCCCGGCGATCCCCGCCGCCGCCCCCAGCGCCAGTTCCGGCGCGCCGGTGAACCGGACCGCGCCGCCGACCAGCACCGCCGCCAGCGCCAGCGTCGCCAGCACCCAGCCCAAGGGCGGGAAGCGCCGCGCCCGGCCCGCCGTCTCGCGGTAAAGTGCCGCCGCCCGCACCGAGGACACCCGCGCCAGCGGCCAGAGCGTGAACAGCAGCGCCGTGGTGAAACCGTAGAAGGCGGCCTCCGCGAGCGGCCCCGGATAGGGCGCGAAGACCGCGGGCACCGGCAGCCCGGCCGACAGGACCGGCGCCAGCGCCATCGGCAGCGCCGCCCCCATGACCAGGCCGAGCGCCACCCCGGCCGCGGTCAGCGCGCCGATCTGCATCAGGTAAACCATGAGGATGGTCCGTCCCCCCGCCCCCAGCGAGCGCAGCGTGGCGATGGTGGCGATCTTGCCGTCGAGATAGCTGCGCACCGCCGCCGAGATGCCGACGCCGCCCACCGCCATGCCCGCCAGCCCCACCAGCACGAGGAAGGCCGCGGTGCGCTCGACAAAGCGTTCCACCCCCGGCGAGGCCCGGCGCCGGTCCTGCCAGCGCATCCCGGCGTCGCGGAACCCGGCCTCGGCCTCGGCCCGCAGCGCGGTGAGGTCGGCGGTGGCAGGGAGTGCCATGCGGTAGCGGGTCTCGTAAAGCGTGCCGGGGGCGATCAGGCCGGAGTCGGCCAGGGCTTCGGTGGCGACCACGGTGCGCGGGCCGAGGCCGAAGCCCCCGGCGGCGGCATCGGGTTCGCGGATCAGCAGCGCCATCAGCCGGAACTCCTGCAACCCGAGCCGGAAGCTGTCGCCGGGCGCGATGCCGAGCCGGTCGGCCAGCACCGGATCCATCATCGCGCCGGGCAGCCCCCCCGCGCCCGCCAGCGCCCCGGCCACCTCCATCGGCGGGTCGAGCACCGGCGTGCCGATCAGCGGCCAGAGGTCATCGACCGCCCGCACCTGGGTGAGCCCGCGCTCCGCCGTATCGCCTTCGCCCGCCACCGCCATCGAGCGGAAATCGACCACCTCGGAGACCTGTGTGGCGATGCGGCCCATATGCGCGCGCTCGGCCGCGTCGGCAAAGCGGTAGGTGAAGGTCATCTGCGCGTCGCCGCCCAGAAGCACCGCGCCCTGTTCCGAAAGCCCGGTCTGGATCGCGGCCCGCACGATCCCCACCGCGGCGATCGCCGCGACCCCGAGCGCGAGGCAGGCGAGGAACACCCGGAGCGAGCGCAGCCCGCCGCGGAGTTCACGCCGGGCGAGGCGGGCGGCGAGGGCGAGGCTCATCGGGGCAGGCGGCGGGGGGCGGCAGCCCCCCGCACCCCCCGCCTCAGGGGGGATTTTCCATCCCCCCTGAGAACCCCCGGGAGAGTATTTCCAGCAAGATGAAGGATCATTCCGCCGCTCCGCGCATTTCGTGGCGTTCCTCGCCGGCGATCCGGCCGTCTTCGAGCCGCACCACCCGGCCGCAGCGCGCGGCGAGTTCGGGCGCGTGGGTCACCAGAACCAGTGTCGCCCCGTGCCGGTCGTGGAGGTCGAACAGCAGGTCCATGATGGCCCGCCCGGTCGCGCCGTCGAGGTTGCCGGTGGGCTCGTCCGCGAGCAGGATCGCCGGGCGCGTCACCACGGCGCGCGCCAGCGCCACCCGCTGCTGCTCGCCGCCTGAAAGCTGCGCCGGGTAATGCCCGGCCCGGTGGCCGAGTCCCATGGCTTCCAGCTCCGCCGCCGCCCGGTCGAAGGCGTCCTTCGCCCCCATCAGTTCCAGTGGCACCGCGACGTTTTCCAGCGCCGTCATCGTCGGAATGAGGTGGAAGGACTGGAACACCACGCCCATATTGCCCCTGCGGAACCGTGCGAGCCGGTCCTCGTCCAAGGCCGACAGGTCCTGCCCGAGCGCCCGCACCGAGCCGCCGGTGGCCCGTTCGAGACCGCCCATGAGCATGAGGAGCGACGACTTGCCCGACCCCGAAGGCCCCACCAGCCCCAGTGTTTCGCCCGCGGCGACATCGAGCGTGATGCCGCGCAGGATCTCCACCGGCCCGGCGCTGCCCGCAAGCGTGAGCCGCGCGTCGGTGAGCGAAAGGACCGGATCTGTCATGGAGAGGCGCGCCTCGCTGCCTTGGGTTGCGCCACCATATGGCCCCGCGCGCGCCGGGCGCAACCGGGCCACGGGGATTTTACCTGTGGCGCTCGCGGCCGTGCTGGCGCTGGCGCCCATGGCGCAGGCGGAGGAGGCCCGCGTGGTGATCGCCCTGGGCGACAGTCTGACGCAGGGCTACGGCCTGCCCGAGGAGGAAGGCTTCGTGCCGCAGCTTGAGTCCTGGCTGCGGGCGCAGGGCGCGCCGGTGCGGGTGGTCAATGCGGGCGTTTCGGGCGATACCACGGCGGGCGGCGCCGCGCGGGTTGGCTGGGCGCTGGCCGACGGGGCGGACGGGATGATCGTCACGCTGGGCGGCAACGACTTCCTGCGCGGGATCGACCCGGCCGAGAGCCGCGCCAACATCGACGCGATCCTGACCGAGGCGGGAGAACACGGCGTGCCGGTGCTGCTGGTGGGCATGACGGCGCCGGGGAACTACGGCCCCGACTACAAGGCGGCCTTCGACGCGATCTACCCGGAACTGGCCGAGGCGCATGGCGTGGCGCTGGCCGATGACTTCTTCGCGCCGCTTGGTGCGGATGCCTCCGACCCGGCGGCGCTGCGGCGCTACATGCAGCCCGACGGGCTCCACCCCTCGGCCGAGGGGGCGGCGCGGATCGCCGCGGGCCTCGGGCCGCAGGTGCTGGAACTGCTGGGGCTTGTGCCGGAAGGCGAGGGGTAGGGCACGGCGGGGTGGTGCGCTGAAGCGCACCCTACGGGGCGGGCGGATACCTTTCGCTCCGCCCCCTTGCTGGAGCGCGGCCTTTGCCGGGCGCCCAGCCCGGAACAGCCGCGCCAGCAGCCCGGGCAGCGGCCGACCGCCCGCACGGGCGGCTGCTGCCCTCTGTTATGACAGTGGGGGTCAGCCGGGGGGCAAATTGCCCACCTGCCGGACAAGATGCTGAGTCGTGGCACCCGTTCCCGCTTGCCCGGAATCGAGCTGTGCAAGCGCCGCCGGGATGCGCCGTTCTTCCCCCCTGTTGCGCCCGCTCAGGGCAGCAGCTTGCCGGGGTTCAGGATCCCCGAGGGGTCGAAGGCGGATTTCACCGCCTGCATCGCCTCGACCGCCACCCGGTTCTTGTGCCGCCGCATCGAGCCCCGCTTGGACAGCCCGACCCCGTGTTCGGCCGAGAAACTGCCGCCGAGCGCCACCGCCTCGGCATCGACCGCGGCGCGGATCGCGTCGAGATGCGCGGGATCGCCGTGCGACGGAAAGGCGGTGTAATGCACGTTGCCGTCGCCGAGATGGGCGATGGCAAGCTCGGTCGCGCCGGGGTCGAGCGCCGCCAGCCGCGCCGTCATCCGGGTCAGGAACTCGGGCACGAGGTCGAGCGGCAGCGCCACGTCGGTATCGACCAGCGGGCTGCGGTCGAACGAGACCTCGGCCGCGACCTCGCGCCGGGCCCACATGGCACGGCGCTGCGCTTCGGAGCGCGCCACCACGGCGTCGAGCACCCGGCCTTCCTCCATCAGCGCGGCGATGGCGGTTTCCAGCGCATCGACCACCGGCAACGCGCCGTCGGGGCCGGGGGTCGCGTCGCGCGGCGCGGTGGCGCCGACCTCGACAAGGATCGTCACATCGTGGATCGTCGCGAACGGCAGGCCCAGGTCGGGCCGCCGCGCCGCCAGCCGTTCAAGGTAGTTGCGCCCCATGTATTCGAAGGCTTCGACCGTGCCGCCGGTCGCTTCCTGCAAACGGTTGAGCAGGTCGAGCGCCGCGCCCAGTTCCGGCAGCGCCACCATGGCGGTGGCATGGGCGCGCGGGCACGGCACCAGCCGCATCACGGCGGCGGTGATGATCCCCAGCGTGCCCTCGGCGCCGATGAACAGATCCTTGAGCGCATAGCCGGAATTGTCCTTGTGCAGCGCCCCCATCAGGTCGAGCACCCGCCCGTCGGCCAGCACCACCTCCAGCCCGAGGCAGAGCCCCCGGGTCGAACCGTAGCGCAGCACGTTCGAGCCCCCGGCATTGGTCGAAAGCGCGCCGCCGATCATGGCCGAACCGCGCGCGCCGAACCACAACGGAAAATAAAGCCCCTCGGCCTCGGCCGCATCGTGCAGCTTTTGCAGCACCACCCCCGCCTCGACCACCGCCACCCGCGCCGCGGGGTTGAGCGAGCGAATCCGGTTCATCCGTTCCAGCGACAGCATGAGGCCGCCCTCGGTCATGGTCCCGCCGACAAGCCCGGTATTGCCCGAGACCGGCACCACCTTGGTGCCGGTCGCCTGCGCCAGTTGCAGCACCCGCGCCACTTCGGCGGTATCGGCGGGGCGGACCACCGCCAGCGGCGATCCCCGGTATTTGCCGGTCCAGTCGCTTGCGTAGCGGGCGCGATCCTCGCCGGTCAGCACATGCCCGGGGCCAAGCGCCGCCACCAGTTCGCCGAGTAGATCCATCCTGCCGTCTCCTGCGTCACCCGGAGCGTTTCCAGGAAAAGCGGATACCGCTTTTCCGGTCCGGAAACGCGAAAGATCAATGGCCTGGAACCCGTGTTCCGGTTCAGCCAGAACACGAAAGGCCCTGTCCTGCCAGATATGCCGATCCGGTGCGGAACACCAGAGCCGAACCCCTGCCGCGGCGCCGTTCCCCCATGCGGTCCCCTGCCCGGGCGACGGATCAGCCGGGCAGGGTGGCGCGGGCGCAGGCCAGCGCGCGGTCGATATAGCCCCGGTGGGTCGGGTCGTCGGCGGGCAGGCGTGGCGCGGCCCAGCCGACCGAGGCGCAGCAGCGCATCAGGGTAAAGGCGGGCAGCGCCGCACGCATGGCGCCAAGCGGGCGGGTGCTTTCATAGCCGTCCAGCAGGGCTTCGGCGATGGCGTCGCGGTTGGGTTCCGACAGGTTTTGCGACATGGCGGTGCCAAGATCGTAAAGCCGGAAGCCGAAGCCGCTGTCGTCGAAGTCGATCAGCGACAGGTTCCGGCCCTCGACCAGCACGTTCTCGCGCAGCACATCGGCATGGATCAGGCCGAAGTCGCCCGTGGCGGCGTGATGGGTGAGCGTCTCTTGCAGCCAGTCGCGGGTATCGGCCAGCGCCGCGCGCTCATCCGCGGTCAGGGCCGGATGTTCCCAGAACCGGCCCCAGAACGGGGTGTCGCCCACCAGCCCGTCGATGTCCCAGCGCGGGCGCTCGAACCCTTCGGGCAGCATCAGCGCATCGGTCGCCGCATGCAGCCCGGCCACCAGCGCGCCGAGGCGGTGATGCAGCGCGGTCTGTTCCGCCCGGCTGCCCGCAAGCGGCACCCCGGCCTTGCCGAGCGATGCGCCGCCGCGCCACGCGACCGCCGAGGCCAGCCGCCCCGAGGCCAGCGGCGCCAGCAACCCGCCGCCGCGCGCGGGCATCGGGCGCGGCACCGGCACCCCCGCATCCGCCAGCGCCCCGCACCACCAGAGTTCCGAGCGGATCGCCGCTTCGGTCTGGTAGCCCTGCCGGTGCAGCCGCAGCGCGGCGCGGCCCGCGGGCAGGCGGGCCTCCAGCACCATGTTCTCGCGGTCGCCGATCAGCCGCAGCGACCCTTGATCCGCCGCCCAGAACGCCGCCGCCTCCCGCGCCTCGTCCGGGATCTCGGGCGGGATCTCGGGGGGAATCATGCGGGCACCGGGGTTTCGGCCAGCACTTCCTCCAGCGCATCGGCCAGCAGGTCGGCGTGGTCGCGGCCGAAGGGCATCGGCGGGCGGATCTTCAGCGTGTTCATCGCCCGGCCGATCCGGTTGATGAGGAAGCCGCGCGCCACCATCCGCTCCACCAGTTCGGCGGCGAGGTCGGTGGCGGGTTTGCCACTGTCGTCCACAAACTCCAGCCCGAAGAACAGCCCGGCCCCGCGCACCTGGCGCAGCCAGGGGTGGCGCAGCGCCCGCATCCGGCCCAGCAGATACGCGCCGGTGTCGCTTGCGTTTTCGACCAGCCCTTCCGCCTCGATCACGTCCATCACCGCCATGCAGGCGGCGGCCGAGACCGGGTTGCCGCCGAAGGTGTTGAAATAGCCGAACGCCTCGCGGAAGGCGGCCATGACATCGGGCCGCGCCAGCACCGCCGCCACCGGGTGGCCGTTCGCCATCGGCTTGCCCACCGTCACCACGTCGGGCACGAAGCCGAGCCGGTCATGGCCCCAGAAATGGCTGCCGGTTCGGCCGAAACCGGGCTGCACCTCGTCCGAGATCACGACGCCCCCGGCGCGGCGGATCGCCTGCATGGCGGGGTCGAGGAACCCCGGCGCCAGATCGGGCAGGCCCTCGTTGGCGAAGAGCGGGCACAGGATCATGCCCGCAAAGCCGTGGCCCGCGTCTTCCAGCTCGTCGATGGCGCGGGCGACATGGGCGGCGAAGGCGGCCGCCTGCCCCGCGGCGCTGCCCCCCACCGGACGCAGGCTGTCGGGGGCGGGCACCAGCCGGACATGCGGGGGATAGCCGCCGATCGGCGGCCGCCGGGTCGAAAGCGCCGAGACCGCCGCCGTGTTGCCGTGATAGGTGTTGTCGGTGGCGATCAGCCCGGTCCTGCCGGTCACCGCCTGCGCCATGCGCAGGGCGATGTCGTTCGCCTCGGACCCGGTGCAGACCATGATCGCCTGCGAAATGCCGTGGTCCAGCGTGGCGGTCAGCCGCTCGATATAATCCAGCACCAGCCCGTGCAGGTAGCGGGTATGGGTGTTGAGCGTGGCGGCCTGCCGGGCGATGGCCTCGACCACCTTCGGGTGGCAATGGCCGACATGGGGCACGTTGTTGTAGCAGTCGAGATAGCGCCGCCCCCCGGCATCCCAAAGCCAGACGCCCTCGCCCCGGACGATATGCACCGGAGATGCGTAGAAGGTGGGCACGTTCGGTCCCATCAGCCGCGCGCGGCGTTCGGTCAGGCTTTCGGTGGCTTGGCTGTTCATGGCGGTCTCCCTGCTTGCGGGCGGCAGGATAAGGCGATTCCGGAGAAAGTTGACAAGACCTTGCGGTGTCTGGCTTGCGTGTCGGCGCGACAGGGCTGCCCGGGGCCGATCCATTGCCGCAGAGGGCAGCGGCGCGTGCCGCGCCTTGATTCCGGGCAAGAACAGTGCTCCGGACTCTCCGCCCTTACCGACCGATGCGCAAGGCAGCGGCGCCCGGACTTTTTCGGCTCAAATCCCGGAAAACGATGGTTTGGCGCCGGGCCGGGCCAGGGCCGCGTGGTCCGGGCCGGGGATCACAGCCCGGCGGCGATCCGGGCGGCCTCGTCGCGGGGCCGGGCCAGAACCGAGCGGTCCTCGCCGGGGAAGAACCGGGCGCGGGTGGCGGTGGCCATCGGCGCCGGGGTCTCGATCAGCACCCGCGGGCCGGTGCGCGCGGTTTCGGCCCGCCAGCTTTTCGCCAGCGCGATCTGCCCGGCCTTGGTCGCGCCGTAGCCCGAGAAATAGCGTTCGCCGCCGCGCGGGTCGTCGAAGAACAGCGCGGTGCCCTGCGGGTCGGCCGCCAGCAGCAGGGGTTCCATCATCGGGATCATGAGGCCGGTGGCGCGCAGATTGGTGGCGACCGAACGTTCCCAGTCCTTGGGGTCGAGATGCCCGGCGGGTGACAGCGGCGCGGCATGGATCGCCGCATGGACCCAAAGCCCGGCACCGCCCCAGCGGTCGTGTACCGAGCGGCACAGGTGGCGCATCGCGCCTTCGTCGGTGATGTCGAGCGGCGCAAGCGTGGCCTGCCCCCCGGCGGCGCGGATCCGGTCGTCGAGTTCCTCAAGCCCGCCCACGGTGCGCGCGACGGCCAGCACATGCCAGCCGCGCGCGGCCAGCACCTCGGCCATGGCGGCGCCAAGCCCGCGCGAGGCGCCGGTGACGATTGCGAGACGGGGGGTGGGCAATGGATCGGTCATGGCGGCGGTTTCGCACCCCCTCGCCGGGCGCGCAAGGGGGATGATTGACAAACCTGCCCCCTTGCCCCGACATTGCGCCGCAAATCCAGTCTGGCGAAAGGTGCCTCCCCATGACGCTATCCAAGGTTCTCGTTCCCACCCGGTCCCTGCCGGTCCATGCGCTGATGGTGCTGGGCGGTGCGCTGCTCATCGGCCTCGGCGCGCAGGCATCCGTGCCGATGTTCCCGGTGCCGATGACGTTGCAGACACTGGCGATCACCCTGATCGGGTTGACCTACGGCTCGCGGCTCGCCGCCGTGACGGTGGCGGTCTATCTGGCGGAAGGCGCGATGGGCCTGCCGGTGTTCTCGAACGGGGCCGCCGGGGTGGCGCATCTGTTCGGGCCGACCGGGGGCTTCCTGTGGGGCTTCGTCGCCATGGCCTGGCTGACCGGCTGGATGGTCGAGAACGGTTTCGGCAAGGGCTTCCTGCGGCTGTTCGCGGCGGCGATCGTGCCGGGGATGCTGCTGTTCGTGCCCGGTCTGGCGATGCTCTGGGCCGTGACGCCGCTTGGCCTGTCGGGTGCGCTGGCCGCCGGGGTGACCCCGTTCCTGCTGGGTGCGGTGCTCAAGGCGCTGATCGCGACGCTGGCGGTGTCGGGGGTCTGGGCGGCGCTGTCCACCCGCCGCTGAGCTCTCGGGCCTTGTCCGGCCTGGCGCCGCCCCCGGTCCAGGGGCGGCGTTTTTGTCGGGAGCAGGCGGCCCGACCGCCCGGACGGGCGGCCGCTGCCCCCTGTGGGGCCGGGGAATCAGCCGGGGCGGTGGGCGGAATCGGTCAACAGGTCATGCGGAAAGCGGCGGCGGATGCAGTCCCCCTTGCCCGGAAACGCGGCGAATGCCCCGGACCTCAGCCGATGCGGAAGCTCTGGCCCAGATAGACCCGGCGGACGTTCTCGTCGCGCACCACTTCCTCGGTGGTGCCGCTCATCAGCACCTTGCCGTCATGCAGGATATAGGCGCGATCGACGATCTCCAGCGTCTCGCGCACGTTGTGGTCGGTGATCAGCACGCCGATGCCGCGGGTCTTGAGATCCTGCACCAGATAGCGGATTTCGCCGACCGCGATCGGATCGACCCCGGCGAAGGGCTCGTCCAGCAGCAGGTATTTCGGGTTCGCCGCCAGACAGCGGGCGATTTCCACCCGCCGCCGCTCGCCGCCCGACAAGGACAGCGCGGGGGCGCGGCGCAGATGGGTGATCGAGAACTCGGTCAGCAGTTCCTCCAGCCGTTCGCGGCGCTTGTGGCGGTCGCGCACGGAGATTTCCAGCACCGCAAGGATATTGTCCTCAACCGACAGCCCGCGGAAGATCGACACCTCCTGCGGCAGGTAGCCGATCCCCAGCCGGGCGCGGCGATACATCGGCAGCCCGGTCACGTCATGGCCGTCCAGCAGCACCTGCCCGCCCTCGGGCGCGATCAGCCCGGCGATGGCGTAGAAACAGGTGGTCTTGCCCGAACCGTTCGGACCCAGGAGCGCCACCACCTCGCCCCGGCCGAGCTCCATGCTCACGTCCCGGATCACCGGGCGGCGGCGGTAGCTCTTGCGCAGGCCGATGACCTTGAGCCCGGCATCGCCCTGCGCCAGTTTCAGCTCCGGGCGCTTGTGCGGCTGTTCGGGCGATTCCCCGACCGGCATCAGTCGGCCGCGTCCGCGGGGGTGCCGCCGGGGCGGAACACGGTCTGCACCCGGCCTTCCATGGTGCCGGTCCCGGCGCGCAGGTCGGCGACCAGCCGCTGGCCCGAGATCGACGCCGCGCCCTGGGTCAGCAGCACATCGCCCGACATCACCAGTTCGCCGGTGGCGACGGTATAGACCGCCTCGCGCGCCTCGGCGGCATCCTCGCCGGTGGCAAGGATCACGCCGCCGGTGGCATGGAGCCTGCGGATGCCGGTGCCGTCCTCGCCGTATTCCACCCGCACCTCGGCGGCGGAGAGGCGCATTTCGCCCTGCACCACCAGCACCTCGCCGGTGAAGACCGCGCGGCCCTCGGCCTGATCGACGCTGAGGCTGTCGGCGGTCACCTCGACCGGGGCCGAAGTATCCTGCCGCAGCCCGCCGAACCCCACCTGCATCCCCTGTGCCATGAGCGTGGCCGGGGCGGTCCAGAACGCAAGCGCGAGGGCGAGGGCGGGGAGGAGCGGGCGGAAGGACATGGCGGATGGCACTCGGGGCAAACAGTCAATCTGGATCGGGACGGGCGGGATCGGGTCGGCTGGAATCGGGGGCGTTCGCGGCCGGGTCCGGGTGGGCCGCAGGCTCGTATACCAGCCTTACCCCGTCCTTGAACAGCAGAACATAGTTCTCGCCGTCGGCATGCAGGGCAAGCCGCATCTTCCCGGCGGCGATCCGTCCGGCGGGGCCTTCGGCCTCGACCGGGCCGAGGCTTTCGACATGGGTGCGCGACAGGGCCGCGCTCAGCGCCCCGGTGTGCAACGTGTAGCCCGAGCCATGGATGATTTCGACCCCGCCGGAAAGCAGCAGCAGCCGTTCCCGCGAATCGAGCCGCGCCTCGGCGGCGATGGTCTCGCTCGACATGCCGTCGGGGGTGACCAGACGCATCCGCACCGCTCCGGCCTCGGCCGTGTCGGGGGCGGAGATGTCGGAACGCGCGGTCTCGGCGGTGATCGTCAGCGCGGCGCCGTCGCTGGTGACGGTGGCGTAGTTCGGGGCGCTCATCCTCGGTTCGCGGGCCAGTGCCTCGATATCCACATCGGCATAGGGCAGGCTGTCGCCCGGTTCGGTCCCGCGCGAGAACAGGAACAGCGTCGACAGCAGCCCGAGCGCGGCCAGCGGCAGCGCGACCTTCAGCAGCGCCACCAGCCGCGATCGGAAATTGCCGCGCCAGTCCATAGCCGCCTCCGCAGCCCTAGTGGCGGAAGATATCCGCCTCGTCGCCCCAGCCCATCAAGTCCAGTTCGGCCCGGACCGGCAGGAAGTCGAAGCACGATTGCGCCAGCGCCAGCCGCCCCTCGCGCTCCAGCCGCGACTCCAGCTCCGCCTTGAGCCGGTGCAGGTAAAGCACGTCCGAGGCGGCATATTCCATCTGCGCCTCGGTCAACTCGGCCGCGCCCCAGTCCGAGGTCTGCTGCTGCTTCGAGATATCGACGCCCGCGAGTTCGGCAAGCAGGTATTTCAGCCCGTGCCGGTCGGTATAGGTGCGCACCAGCTTGGAGGCGATCTTGGTGCACCACACCGGCGCCGTGGTCACGCCAAGCGCCGCCTTCAGCGCGGCGATGTCGAAACGGGCGAAGTGGAACAGCTTGAGCACCCCGGGGTCGGCCATCAGCGCGGCAAGCCGCGGCGCATTCGCGCCGTCCCGGCCGATCTGCACCAGATGCGCGTCGCCGTCGCCCGCCGAAAGCTGCACGAGGCAGAGCCGGTCGCGGCGCGGGTCGAGCCCCATGGTCTCGGTATCGACCGCCACCACGGGGCCGAGGTCGAGCCCTTCGGGCAGGTCGTCGCGATACAGGTGGATGGCCACGGGAAATCCTCGGCTGAAGGGCGGCAGGCAGGGCGCAGCAATACCCCCCCGGCCCGGGCCGGTCAACCGCATGGGGCGCCGGGGTGGGGGGCAGGGGGGTGCGCCCCGCCGGGCGCGGGCACCCCCTTGCCCGGACTCAAGGCGCGCCATGCACCGCCGGGCAGCTGCCGACCGCTGCCCCCTGTTGTGACTGGGAGGCAGCTGGGCATGGTGGCGGAAGTTTCCAACTTGCAGGGTAGCGCGGGTTGGTGGGGCGGAATGGGGAGAAGGCGGTCCTTGTCCGTTGTCCGGCTTGCGTTCCCCCTTCGCCGGGCCTTCCCAAGTCCCGCGGCCTGTGCCACAAAAGCGGCACGGACGCCCGGGCAACGGGTGCCGGTGACGGAATGCCGCGTGTGGTGGAATGCCATGAGCCGGGACAGGCGGGCAAGACAGGCGGGCGGGCAAGACAGGTGGGGGCGTGATGGGGGCAGGGGTGCCGCGCAGGCTGGGCCGGTCGGAGGCGGCGCGGGGATTCGTGCTGATCGGCCCGCCCGCGATCTATGCCATCCTGCTGCTGGCCGCGCCCCTGGGCACCATGCTGCTCTATTCCTTCCTGACCGACGGCTATCTGGAAATCATCTGGACCCTCACCCTCGACAACTACCGCGAGGCATGGACCGATCCGCTCTACCGTTCGGTCGTGCTGCGTTCTCTGCGGGTCGCGGCCATGGTGACGCTGGTGACGGTCTGCCTTGCCTTTCCGATCGCCTATTACGTCTCGTTCCACGTCCGGCCGTCGCGCAAGGGGCTGTGGCTGTTCCTGATCACCATCCCGTTCTGGACCTCCTACCTGATCCGGGTGTTCCTGTGGAAGGTGATCCTCGGCTACAACGGGGTGATCAATTCGGGGCTGCTGGGCCTCGGGGTGATCGACGAGCCGCTGACCTTCATCCTCTACAACGTCAACGCGGTGGTCATCACGCTGGCGCATGCCTATGCGCCCTTCGCGATCCTGCCCATTTTCGTCGCGCTGGAGCGGATCGACCGCTCGCTGCTGGAGGCCGGGCGCGATCTGGGCGAGAGCGGGCCGATGACCTTCTGGCGGGTCACGCTGCCCCTCGCCATGCCCGGTGTCGTCGCGGCGGTGCTGATCGTCTTCATCCCGACCATCGGCGACTATGTGACGCCCGCGCTGGTCGGCGGGCCCGAGGGGCGGATGGTGGCGAATCTGATCCAGCTTCAATACCTGCGGCTTGACAATTTCCCGCTGGGTTCGGCCATCGCGCTTTCGGCCATGGCCATCGTCACGGTGGTCAGCCTCGTGTTCCTGTTCCTCAACCGCCGTTTCCTGAGGGCCGCGCCATGAGGTTGCTGCGGGTCTATGCGCTGGCCTATCTGGTGTTCCTCTACGCGCCCATCGTGCTGTTGCCGATGTTCGCCTTCAACAACGGGACGATCATCGCCTTTCCGCTCACGGGTTTCACGACGCGCTGGTTCGAGGCGGTGATCGCCACGCCCGCGATCCGCAACGCGGTGCAGAACAGCCTGATCATCGCGGTTTCCAGCGCGGTGATCTCGACCGCGCTTGCGGTCTGCGCCGCGCGGGCCTCGACCCGCTACCGCTTTCCCGGCAAGGCGGGGATCATGGGGCTGATCATGCTGCCGATCGTGCTGCCCGAGATCATCGTCGCCGTCTCGCTTCTGGTCGTGCTGCTGGGGGTCGGTGTCAACCTGTCGATCCTCACCGTGATCCTGGGCCATGTGCTGATCTGCACGCCGTTCTGCATCGCGATCCTCAATTCGGCGTTCCAGTCGCTCGACCGCTCATTGGAGGAAGCCGCCTACGATCTGGGCGAATCGCGCTGGTCCACCTTCCGGCTGGTCACGCTGCCTTTGGTGGCGCCGGGGATCGTCTCGTCGCTGCTGATCTCCTTCACCATCTCGCTCGACGAGTTCATCATCGCCTATTTCCTTGCCGGGACGCAGGCGACGCTGCCGGTCTACATCTTCTCGCAATTCCGCTTTCCGCAGGCGGTGCCGGTGATCATGGCGCTGGGGACGATCCTCGTCGCGCTTTCGGTCACGCTGCTGGCCTGTGCCGAATATTTCCGCCGCCGGAGCATCGCGCGCACCGGCGGCCCGCAGTCCGGGGGACTTACGTGAGCGGCGCACCCATCATCGAGCTTGAGCGGATCGAAAAGCACTTCGGCGACTATCACGCGCTGCGCGGCATCACCGCCACGATCCGCGAGGGCGAGTTCTTCTCGCTGCTCGGGCCGTCGGGCTGCGGCAAGACCACGCTGTTGCGCACCATCGCCGGGTTCGAGGAGCCGTCCTCGGGCGTGCTGCGGATCGACGGGCGCGACATGGACGGGGTTCCCGCGAACCGGCGGCCCACGAACATGGTGTTCCAGTCCTACGCGATCTTTCCGCATCTGACGGTGGCCGGGAACGTGGGGTTCGGGTTGCGCCGGGCGCGGCTCGACAAGGCCGAGCTTGCCCGCCGGGTGGCCGAGGCGCTGGAGATGGTCGGCCTTGCCGGATACGGCGACCGCGCCGCCCATGCGCTTTCGGGCGGGCAGCGCCAGCGGGTGGCGCTGGCGCGGGCGCTGATCCTGAAGCCCCGGGTGCTGCTGCTCGATGAACCCCTGTCGGCGCTCGACAAGAAGATGCGCGAGCAGATGCAGGTGGAACTGATCCGGTTGCAGCGGCAGGTGGGCATCACCTTCATCCTCGTCACCCACGACCAGGAAGAGGCGCTGGTGATGTCGGACCGCATCGCGGTCATGTTCGAGGGCGGGATCGCCCAGCTTGCCGACCCGGAAACGCTCTATCGCCGCCCGAACGCCCGCCGGGTGGCCGAGTTCATCGGCACGATGAATTTCCTGCCCGCCAAGGTGATTTCCGAAACCGGGGCCGGGATCGAGGTCGAGGTGGCGGGGCTGGGCCGTGCGGAACTGACGCAAGGGCAGGTCTCGGGCATGACCGGGGCCGGGCCGGGGGTAAGCGCGGGCTTCCGCCCCGAGGCGCTGACGCTTTTGTTCGAGGGCCAGACCACGGCGGACCGCGAGAGCCCGGCCACGGTCGAGGAAGTGGTCTATTACGGCGACATGACCTATTACGACGTGCGGCTCGACGGCACCGGCCACCCGGTGCGGCTGTCGATGCGCAACCTGTTCGGCCGCCCGGTGCTGGAGATCGGCACCCGGACCCGGGTGGCGTGGAACCCCGGCGCGCTGGTCCTGTTCCGGTAGGTGTAGGGGGTGCGCTGAAGCGCACCCTACGACAAGGCCATGACCGGCCGGGGTGCGCCCCCGTAGGGTGCGCTTCAGCGCACCGCCCCCTTGCCCTCTGTTGTGCAAGGTTCCCTCAGCGCCAGAACGGCACCCCCGCCAGCACGCCTTGGGTCTTGGCCAGCAATCGCAGCGCCGGGCCGGGGCGGGCCGCATCGCCCGTCGCCAGCCGCTCCACCGCCACCTCGGGCGGGCAGGGCAGGCCGGTGGCGGGGTCGAGGTAGCGCGGGCAGGCGATCAGCACCGCATGGGCCAGCGCCATGAGCGAAGGCCGCGCCCGCCGTCGCGCGGGCACCGGGCCGAGATCGCGGGTGAGTCCCCAGCCCGCATAGAACGGGGCGCCGAGGCAGGTCACCGGCACCCCGCGCAGCAGCGCCTCGAAGCCGAGGCCCGAGGTGATGGTCCAGACCTCATCCGCCGCCGCGATGGCCGCCGCCGCATCGGTGCCGCGCAACACCGCATCGGCGAGCCGCGCCAGATCGGCCCCGGCCACCAGACCGGGGCGCAGCCCGGCCTCGACATCCGGGTGCGGCTTGTAGATCACCACCGCATCGGGGTTCTCGGCCCGCACCCGTTCCAGAGCCGCCAGATTGCTCCGCTCCGCCCCGGCACCCAGCCGGACCGAGGCGTCGTCCTCGACCTGGCCGGGCACGAGGATGCGGCGGCCCCCGGGCAGGTCGCCCACGCCGCCGCCAAGGTTGTATTTCGTCACCCCGCCCGCGATCAGCCGTGCCACCAGCCGTTCGGCCCGCGCCTCGCCGCCGGGCGGGCAGGGGGCGGCGATCAGCCGTTCAAGGCGGCTCTCGCGGGTCGGATCGTGGTAGATGCCGAGGTCGTCCACGACGAGCGACAGGGGCGGCACCAGCTCTGCCCCCAGCCCGCGCGACCGCAGGAAACCGTCCTCGACCCGCCGTGCGCCCTCGGGCGCCTCCGTGCCCCAGACCATGAGGCCGCGACCGCTGGCCTGCGCCAGCCTTGCCGCCCGCGCGGGGTCCGGGACGAAGCGCAGCCGCCGCTCGCGCCCGAAGAACCGTTGCAGATGCCCGCGTTTCCACAGCCGCATTCCGGCGGCGACATGGCCCGCGCGATCCTCGCGGAAGGCGCGCGTCTGCGCCTCCAGCTGGTCGAGCGCCTCCTCGAAGGAACAGAGCCGGTCGCGGCAGGGGTCGTACCACACGGGCGCAAGGATCATCGCCGCCGCGAAGATCTGCGCACGGGTCAGCTTGCGCGTGCGGCGGGGCAGGGGGTCGGCGCGGTCCTCGGTCAGCCCCCATCCGGCGTAGAACGGGCGGCCCAGCAGCACCGGCCGGTGCCCGGCCAGCACCGCCTCGAACCCCAGTTGAGACGAAACGGTATAGACCGCGATGGCACCTTCCAAAAGCGCATGGGGCGAGACCGGATCGGCCAGCAGGCTGATCCGCCCGCCCGCGTCCTCGGGGGTGAAATGCCCGGGCCGCAGTCCTGCCACGGTCTCGGGATGGGTGCGGATCACGATGCGTGCTTTCGGGTGATCCTCCTGCGCCTGGAACAGCATCTCGCGGAAGGTGGCCCAGGTCGCGCCGCCATGGGTGATCGCCGCATCGCCCGCGGTCTGGTCGATCACCAGCACATAGCCGGGATCGGGCGCGGGCAGGGCCGGGTCGTGGGCGTTGTATTTCGACAGATCCGAAGCCTTCAGCCGCGCCATGCCGACCCGCGCCCGGTCCAGAAGCGCGGTATCGTCAAGCGGGTGGCGGTTGAGGATGTCTTCCAGCGCCGAGGGCCGGGACGGGTCGAAATGCACGCCCCCCGTGCGGTCGATCATGAGGCCCAGCGGCGGCTCGCCCGCCCGGCCGGGGCGGACCGAGCGCAGGAAGGCGTCCTCGATCCGCACCAACCGCACGCCGGAACGCGCCGCCGCCCGCTCGCCCCGCGCCGCCAGCGGGCTGCGGCCCCAGACCCCGATCAGGTCGCCCTCGCCGGGGCGCGCCAGCGGGCCGATCGCCGGGGGCAGTCCGGCCAGCATCAGGATGCGCCGCACCCGGCCGCGCATCAGCCCGGCGGCATGGACGTAAAGCCGGGCAGGCGCCGTTGCCCCCCCGGCTTCGCTGTCATGCGTGGCCACGCCTAGTTGCCGCCGTTCAGGCTGTTCACCGCCGTCGCCGTGCCGGTCAGCGCCGACAGCGACTTGTGCCACTGCACATAGGGCGCTTCGGTGACATAGACCGTATCGCCGTCGCGGATCACGAAGTCGCGGGCCTCGAACATGCCGGTCGGCCGGGTCAGGTCAAGGACATAGACGAACCGCTGGTCGCCGATCAGGTCGTGGCGGCCCAGCACCGGATTGGCGATCTCGGCCGGTTCATTGCGGAACACGAAGATGCCGGTCGGATCGGCGAGGTTGGTGTTCAGCCCGCCCACCGTGGCAATGGCCTCGATCGCGGAAAGCGTCTGGCTGTCGAACGGCACCCTTGTCTGCGCGCCGGTGGCCCCCAGCGCCACGAAGGCGCGGCGGTCCTGTTCGACCACGATCCGGTCGCCCGGCCGCAGCGCGATATCCAGCGCGGGGTTGTCGTGAAGATCCTGCAACCAGATCTGGCCGGTCTGGCCGCCGCGCGTCACCCGCACCAGCGCCACGCCCGCGTCGATATCGGCCGAGATGCCGCCCGCCTGCGCGATCATGGCGGTCAGCGTGCGGGTCGGCCGCTCGATCGGATAGACGCCCTGCGCGCCCACCATGCCCGAGACGGTGACGGTCGCCCCGTCGCCCGCCACCCGGGTCACCGAGACCTGCGGATCGGGGGTCTGGGTGTCGAGCCGCGAGGTGATCAGCCGCCGCAGCGCCTCGGGGCTGTTGCCCGCCGCGCGCAGCCGCCCGGCATAGGGGACGAAGATATAGCCCTGCCCGTCGACCTGCACTTCTTCGAGGATGGCGATCCGTTCGCCGGTGCCGGAAAGCAGGGGTTCGTCGCGCACGTTCTCGATGATTTGCAGGGACAGCCGGTCGCCCGGGGCGATCATGTCCGACCCCATCACCCCGGCGCCGCGAAACGCGTCGCTGAAGCCGAGCGCAGGCACGACGGCGGTGGCCCGCGACACCCGGTCGTTCACTGCGACGACGAAGGCGTCGCCTTCGTTCATCACCGATCCGGCAAGGATTTCGCGCTTGTTCGGCCCCGACCGGGGCAGGGCGCAGGCCGAAACGGTGGCCGCAACGGCAACGAGGGCCAGTATTCTGGCCCCGCTGGATACCATGATTTTCACTGCTCGGGTTCCTTGCAAGGACTGCCTCGGTATTCTTGTTATTGCCCGGAAGTTAGCGAAAATTCCGCCGCGACGCCAGTTTCCCGTGCCGGGCTCATCTCACCAGCCGCAACTGTTGCCTTGGTGCCGCGTTGCCCGAGCGCAGCGCGTCATAGGGGTCTTCGGCCGCCAGCATCATATCGACCACCTGCCGCAGCAGTTCGCGCCGCCCCCGGGCCGAGTAGAACCCGCCGGCGATCTGGCTGGTCTCCAGCAGGTAGTGGCGGAAGTCGCGATAGGCGCGGGCGTCGGGCCGGGCCGGGCGGGCGAAGAACTCGGCCAGCGGCTGGTCCGAGACGAATTCGGGCTTGGCATAGACCGCCCGGCCGAACACCCTGACCGGCAGCCCGCGCCACAGCGCCTGCTGGGCCGAGGTAGAGTTGACCGTGACCGCCGTGCGCGCGTGGTTCAGCAGCCCCGCAAGCTTGCCGCCGCGCACGAAATGCACCCGGCCCGCCACGCCGTGTTCACGTGCCAGCGCGCGGATGGCGCGGCAGACCGGCACACGGCCGTCTTCCAGCGGGTGGGCCTTGAACACCAGATGATGATGCGCGGGCGCGCCGCGGGCGAAGCCCTCGATCACCAGCGCGATGAATTCGGTCATGGTCGAGAAGGGCGAATGCATCCGGAAACTGCTGTCGTGTTCCAGTTGCAGCAGCACCAGATGATAGGGAAAGCCGCCGTTGCGGATGCGCCAGCTTGCCGCCATGCGTTCCCAGCGGTGGAATGGCATCAGCAGCAGGCGGCGCAGGTAAAGCCGGAACTCGCGCCCGACGCCGATGGCGCGATGCGGGCGAAAGCCGGGATAGCCACGGTTCAAGGCCAGCACGCACCAGTGATAAAGCGCGCCCCAGAACACATGCTGGCGCATGTCGCCCCAGCGGGCGGGGGCGTCGGGCAGCTCCATGTCGGCGCCCGCAAGCGCCGCCTGCATCCCGGCCAGCGGCATCTCCATCAGCCGGGAATGGCCGTTCGAGCCGCCGCGCTCGTAGGTCACCCACCGGGGGCGCAGATAGCCTTCCTCGAACACATGCACCGAAAGGCCGAGTTCACGGGCGATGGCGACCGCCCGGGCATGGATCGGCCGCACGTCGCCGTAAAGCGCGATATCGGTGATGCCGCGTTCCGCCACCAGCCCGGCGAAGGTGTCGGGCCAGTCCTCGGGCCTTCCCCGGTACGGAATCAGGCTGGCGCGATGCGGCCAGAACGCCTCGTCGCCGAAGTTGAAGGAGACCCGCCAGACCTCGGCCCCGGCGGCGCGCAGCAGGCGGCCCAGCTGGTGGAAGAACGGCCCGTGCGGCCCCTGAAGAAGCAGGAAGCGCCGCGCCGTTCCGGGAATGATCCTTTCGCCGCCGATCACCTGGGGATCCACCGCACTTGTGACTCGTATAACCCGTTACCAGACCGCCACGCGCCTGTGCAGCGGGAATCGCGCCCGGATGGCGGGCAAAGGCGGCTTTTCGTGGCGGGGCTGCGGGGCATTTCAGCGCAGCCTGCCCGGAGGCCGCCGCCCTTTCGTTGCGCGGGCCATGGCCCCGTTCGGCAAAACCGACCGGGGCGGCTTGCAGACATGGCCTTCTCACGAAGTCAGTGCAACCCGAGATCGGCCAGTGCCCGGGCGAGGTCTTCGGGCAGGGCGCTGTCCTCGGCCCGGGCCGGGGGCAGGTCGCGCGGGGCCTCGGGCCCGGGCAGGTAGCGCCAGCCCTGGAACGGGCGGCGCTGCGCGGGCACGGTGCGGATCACCTCGGGCGCAAGCAGCAGGGCGCAGCGGGCGATGCCGTCGGCGCCGCGCCGCTCGGCCAGGCCGAGGATGCGCTGGCGGGCCAGGATCTCGCCCCGGAACACCCAGTAGAGCGAGCCGCCGTCCAGCAGTTCCGCCGCCCGCTTCGGCCACATCCGGGTGATGTGTTCGGGCGTGCCCTCGGGGTAGCGGTCGCGCCGGGCGGCCTGCCAGGCGATCAGATCCTCGACCCGCTCGGTGCCGACGCAGAGCTTGACGATATTGAGCGCCCCGGGGCCTTCGGGGGCGGCTGCGGCGGCGGGTGGAGGATCGGAGCGGCGGGACATGGGCAGCGGCGGCTGGGAAGCTTTCCCGATACCTAACCCGCCCGGCCCCGGATGCAAGGGCAAAGCCGCGACCCCCACCGCAATCCCTCGTGTTCCCGCCGTGGCCGGACGCGATATGTTCCCGCCTTTCGATTGACCGGGCGGTGCAGCGGGCCTATGATCGAAGGCCCCTTTCCGCCAACTCCAGCCCGATTGCTGCCAAAGGACACGCCGCGCGATGAGCCGATTTTCCGCCCCGATTGCCGAACAGATCTGGGACATGAAATACCGCCTGAAGGCGGCCGACGGCACGCCGGTGGATCGCACGGTCGAGGACAGCTGGCGCCGCGTCGCCCGGGCGCTGGCCGCGGCCGAACCCGACCCGTCCGCCTGGGAGGACCGCTTCTACCACGCGCTGGAGGATTTCCGTTTCCTGCCCGCCGGCCGGATCGCCGCGGGCGCGGGCACCGGGCGGGCGGTCACCCTGTTCAACTGTTTCGTGATGGGCACGATCCCCGACAGCATGGCGGGCATCTTCGACATGCTCAAGGAAGCCGCGCTGACCATGCAGCAAGGGGGCGGCATCGGCTACGACTTCTCGACCGTCCGCCCGCGCGGCGCGCCGGTCGCCGGGGTGGCGGCCGACGCCTCGGGGCCGCTTTCGTTCATGGATGTCTGGGATGCGATGTGCCGCACCATCATGTCGGCGGGCTCGCGCCGCGGCGCGATGATGGCGACCATGCGCTGCGACCACCCGGATATCGAGGATTTCGTCGCCGCGAAACAGGATCCGGCGCGGCTGCGGATGTTCAACCTCTCGGTGCTGGTGACCGACGATTTCATGGCGGCGGTCAAGGCCGACGGTCCGTGGGAGTTGCAGTTCGGCGGCAAGGTTTACCGCACCGTCGAGGCGCGCGACCTGTGGAACCGGATCATGCGCGCGACCTACGACTACGCCGAGCCGGGGGTGATCTTCATCGACCGGATCAACGCCGCCAACAACCTGCATTACTGCGAGACCATCGCCGCCACCAACCCCTGCGGCGAACAGCCGCTGCCGCCCTATGGCGCCTGCCTGCTGGGCTCGATCAACCTCGCCCGGCTGGTGACGGACCCGTTCGGGCCGGACGCGGCGCTCGACATGGCCGCGCTCGACGATCTCGTGCGGGTCGCGGTACGGATGATGGACAACGTGGTGGATGCCTCGCGTTTTCCGCTGTCGCAACAGGCGGACGAGGCGCAGGCCAAGCGGCGGATCGGCCTCGGGGTCACCGGGCTGGCCGACGCGCTCCTGATGCTGGGGCTGCGCTATGGCTCCGACGCGGCGGTGGCGCGGACCGGGGAGTGGATGAAGGCGATCGCGCGCTCGGCCTATCTCGCCTCGGTCGATCTGGCGCGCGAGAAGGGGGCCTTCCCGCTGTTCGACGCCGAGGGCTATCTGGCCTCGGGCAACATGCGGGCGATGGATAAGGACGTGCGCGCGGCGGTGCGCGAGCACGGCATCCGCAACGCGCTGCTGACCTCGGTCGCGCCCACCGGCACGATCTCGCTCTACGCGGGCAACGTGTCCTCTGGGATCGAGCCGGTGTTCGCCTACAGCTACACCCGCAAGGTGCTGCAAAAGGACGGCTCGCGCAGCGAGGAGGAGGTGGTCGATTACGCCGTCGCGCTGTGGCGCGAAAAGTTCGGCGACGTGCCCCTGCCGGAGTATTTCGTCAACGCCCAGACCCTTGCGCCGATGGATCACGTGCGGATGCAGGCGGCGGCGCAGGAATGGGTGGATTCGTCGATCTCGAAGACCATCAACGTCCCGGCCGACATTTCCTTCGAGGATTTCCGCGAAGTCTACATGGCGGCCTGGGACATGGGCTGCAAGGGCTGCACCACCTACCGGCCGAACGAGGTCACGGGTTCGGTGCTGACGGTCTCGGAAACCGCCGAGGCCGCGCCGGGCGAGACGGCGGCGGCGGTGGCGCAGGATGGCGAGGTGGTCTATCTGTCCGAGCCGCTCGACCGGCCCGCGGCGCTGGAGGGCGCGACCTACAAGCTCAAATGGCCCGACAGCGAACACGCGCTCTACATCACCATCAACGATATCGTCATCGCCGGGCACCGGCGGCCGTTCGAGGTGTTCATCAACTCGAAGAACATGGAGCATTACGCCTGGACCGTGGCGCTGACGCGGATGATCTCGGCGGTGTTCCGCAGGGGCGGCGATATTTCCTTTGTCGTCGAGGAGTTGAAGGCGGTCTTCGATCCGCGTGGCGGCGCATGGATGCAGGGGCGTTACATCCCCTCGATCCTCGCGGCGATCGGCGGCGTGATCGAGCGCCACCTGATCGAGATCGGCTTCATCGAGGGCGAGGGGCTCGGCCTCAAGGCCGACCCCAAGGCCGAGGCGCTGGCGGTGGGAGAGCGCCCGCGCGGCCCGGCCTGCCCGGCCTGCGGCAGCTATGCGATGCGCATGGTCGAGGGCTGCATGACCTGCGCCGACTGCGGCCACTCCAAATGCGCCTGACGCCGGGCTGATCCCTGAATTGCTGTCCGGACGGCTGTCTCGGGTCGGGGTGGCGGAGCCTTGCCGGAATGCCCGCCGTCGGCCCCGGGCGCGTTCCATCAGCAAGCCCCGCTATGGGCAAGCGGCCATGGCCGCCCTACATATCCCCGCAGGAGGTGGTGCGATGGATGGCAATTCGTTCGGTCGGCTGGCCTATCTGGTCCTGCTGGGGGCCGCGCTGACCGGCTGGTTCGTGATGGAGAACCGCGCCCGGCTGGGCGGTGCGGTGCGTATCGCCGTGGCCTGGGGGCTGATTTTCCTCGGGGTGATTGCGGCTTACGGGCTGTGGAGCGATATCAGCACCGAGATCGCGCCGCGCCAGACGGTCATGGCCGAGGGCGGCATCGTCGAGGTGCCGCGCGCCCCCGACGGGCATTACTATCTGCTGCTGACGGTCGAGGGCACGCCGGTCCGGTTCATGGTCGATACCGGCGCCACCAATGTGGTGTTGTCGGACCGCGACGCCGACCGGCTGGGGATCGACCGCTCGGCGCTGGTGTTCACCGGGCAGGCGCGCACCGCGAACGGGCTGATCCGCACCGCGCGGATCGGGCTTGACGATGTGCGGCTCGATGGCCACCCCGAGGGGCGGCTTGCCGCATGGGTGGGGGACGGGCCGCTTGATGTGTCGCTTCTGGGGATGGATTACCTCAGCCGCTTTGCCCGGGTCGAGATCGCCCGTGACCGGCTGATCCTGACCCGCTGATCCCCCCCCGCTGACTCCCGGGTTCAGATCGAGGCCCAGTCGGTAAAGCGGGTGCCGGGTTTTTGCGGTGCGGGTTTCTGCTGCCCGGCTTCCTGCGTTGCGGGGGTGCCGCCCTGCGGATGTTCCCGCTGCTGTTGCGGATCGGGGGCGGGTGTCGCAGGGGTATCGCCCTGCCGCCGGGGGGTCGCGTCGGCCATGGTTGGGTTCCTTCATCCGGCCCTGGTGTTCAGGCCCGTTGCAGGGCCGCTTGTTTCCCCCAGGCCCGGAGGCTGACACAGGTTTGCGGCCCGGACAAGGCAAGGGTGCGGCGC